>CAZOBK010000027.1:0-42649 GCA_964578115.1 uncultured Roseicyclus sp. | reverse complement strand
TCACCTGTTCCTGGTAGACGATGATCCCTTGGGTCTCGTCGAGGATGTGATCGACCGACGGGTGCAGGAAATCCCGCTCGCTCAGACCGTTCTTGACCTGGCAATATTTCGGGATGTTCTCCATCGGGCCGGGCCGGTAAAGCGCCACAAGCGCCACGATATCCTCGATGCAGGTGGGTTTCATCTGCACCAGCGCCGACATCATGCCCGTGCTTTCCACCTGGAATACGGCGGTGGTCCGGGCGGAGGCATAGACCTCGTAGGTCTTCGGATCATCCAGCGGGATCGCGTTGATCTGGTTCTCCGCTCCGGGTGCGGGCTCGTAGATGCGCGTGCCGTCGGCGGCTTCGTGCAACTGCCGCCCCTGCCCGTGGATCAGGTCGATGGCGTTCTGGATGACCGTCAGCGTCTTGAGCCCGAGGAAGTCGAACTTCACCAGCCCCGCGGGCTCCACCCATTTCATGTTGAACTGGGTCGCCGGCATGTCCGAGCGCGGGTCGCGGTAAAGCGGCACCAGCTCGTCGAGCGGTCGGTCCCCGATCACCACGCCGGCTGCATGGGTCGAGGCGTTCCTGAGCAGCCCTTCGATCTTGCCCGCGTAATCGAACAGCCGCTTGACCGGGTTCTCGCGCCCCTCGCGGCGGTCCTGCTCGGTCTCGATCATCTCGGTGCGGATGCGCTCTTCCTGCGCGATGGCCTTCTCTATGGAGACGGGTTTGACACCTTCCACCGGGATCATCTTGCTGAGCTTGTCGACCTGCCCGAAGGGCATCTGCAGCACGCGGCCCACGTCGCGCACGGCGGCCTTGGACAGGAGCGCGCCAAAGGTGATGATCTGCCCCACCCGGTCGCGGCCGTATTTCTCCTGCACGTAGCGGATCACCTCTTCGCGGCGGTCCATGCAGAAGTCGATGTCGAAGTCCGGCATCGAGACGCGCTCGGGGTTGAGGAACCGCTCGAAGAGGAGGCTGTAGCGCAAGGGGTCGAGGTCTGTGATCGTCAGGGAATAGGCGACGAGGCTGCCCGCGCCCGACCCCCGGCCCGGGCCCACGGGGATGTCGTTGTCCTTGGCCCATTTGATGAAGTC
Organism: uncultured Roseicyclus sp.; assembly: GCA_964578115.1. GTDB lineage: Bacteria > Pseudomonadota > Alphaproteobacteria > Rhodobacterales > Rhodobacteraceae > Roseibacterium. The sequence continues at coordinate 41,562 of CAZOBK010000027.1, read as the reverse complement.
GGCGACGATCAGGAAATAGCCCGGAAAGCCCATCCCCTCGATGATGTCGAGCTCGAAATCGAGCCGCTTTTCATATTCTTCCACCGGGGCCGCGTGGGGGATCACGGCAAGACGTTCCTTCAGCCCCTCGCGGGACTGGCGGCGCAACTCCTCCACCTCGTTCTCGGCGAAGCGCGGCAGGATCGGGTCGTGCGTGCGCGCCCGGAAGGCGCAGCGCCGCGCGATCTCGACGGTGTTCTCCAGCGCCTCGGGCAGGTCGGCGAACAGCGCCGCCATCTCCTCGGGCGACTTGAAGTAATGCTGCGGGGTCAGACGGCGGCGCGGCTCGGACTGGTCGACATAGGCGCCCTCGGCGATGCAGATCATCGCGTCATGGGCGTCGTACATGTCCGGGCCGGGGAAGTAGACATCGTTGGTCGCCACCAGCGGCAGGCCCATCTCGTAGGCCATTTCCACATGCCCGCGCTCGGTCAGCCGCTCGATCTCGGGGCCGCCGCCCTCGCCGGGATGACGTTGCAGCTCGACGTAAAGGCGATCGGGATAGATGGCGGCCAGCCGTTCCAGCAGGTCCCGCGCCCGGGCGCTGTTGCCGTTACGCAAATGCCGCCCCACGGGGCCGTCCGGTCCGCCCGTCAGGCAGATCAGCCCCTCGCCATGCGCGCCCATGTCCTCCAGCGTCACATGCGGCAGCGTCCCGTCGTCGCGCAGATAAAGCTGCGTGTTCAGCTTCAGCAGATTGCGCCAGCCCGCCTCGTTCTGCACCAGCAGGACGATGGCCGCGTAGGGATTGGGCTGTTCCCCGGGCCGCACCGGGGCGTAATCCACATCCACCTGGCAGCCGAGGATCGGCTGCACGCCGGCCTTTGCGGCCGTCTCGGAGAACTCCAGCGCGCAGAACATGTTGTTGGTGTCGGTGACGGCAACGGCGGGCATGCCCGCGTCGGCCACGAGGCCGGGCAGTTTCTTCACCCGCATCGCGCCTTCCAGCAGCGAGTATTCGGTGTGAAGGCGAAGATGGATGAATCGCGGATCGGCCATGGCGCGATGCTAGGCGAGCCGCCGGCCCAAGGGAAGAGCGCGCCCGCATCATCTTGTGGACCGTTGGCGATGGCACGCAGAACATGGTGCCTTTCAAGGGGCCACGGTGCCGCGAGACATCCGCGCCGACAGACCCGGTGAAAGAACGCGGTGTATCTTTCACAGGGCGCAAAGCGGCGCGCCGTTCTTGCTGCGCATCGCCCGGGAAACGGGCAGATGACGCGCAAGCGCGAACGCCCCCTTGCAAAGACGCGCCGCGGCCGGTTTTCTGTCCTCCGGTCGAACAGGACAACGGGACCGCCCTCTACGCCGCATCGAGGGCCGGACGACCACCCCGGACAGGTACCGCGGCGGGTGTTACACGATGACGATCCGGTTTCTTCTCAACGGGGAGCCGCAGGCTGTCGATGCGCCGCCGACCACCACGCTTCTCGACTGGCTGCGCGAGACCAAGGGCCTGACGGGCACCAAGGAAGGCTGCAACGAGGGCGATTGCGGCGCCTGCACGGTCATGGTCACCGACGAGACGGGCGCGCGCGCGCTCAACGCCTGTATCCTGTTCCTGCCGCAGCTCGATGGCCGCGCCGTCCGAACGGTCGAGGGGATCGCCGGCCCCGATGGCGCGCTACACCCCGTGCAGCAGGCCATGGTCGAGCATCACGGCAGCCAGTGCGGCTTCTGCACGCCGGGATTCATCGTGTCGATGGCGACGGCGCATCTGAACGGGCGGACGGATTTCGACGATCAGCTTGCCGGCAACCTCTGCCGGTGCACGGGCTACGCGCCGATCATCCGCGCGGCCGAGGCGGCCGCCTCGGCCCCCGTGCCGGACTGGATGGGGGCGGATGCCGAGACGCTCGATCTTCTGGCCCATGATGTGCCGGCCGGATCGGAGATCGCCCTGCCCGGCTCCGCCGACGCGCTTGCAGCGTGGTATGACGCGCATCCCGATGCCACCCTGATTGCCGGCGCGACGGATGTGGGTCTATGGGTGACGAAGAACTTGCGCGACCTCGCGCCGATCGCATTCCTGAACAAAATTACCGATTTGAAGCATATTGTTTCTGATCAAGAAACAATCAGCATCGGCGCTATGACCTCGCTGACCGAGCTTGGCGATTTCTTCGGCGACCGGCACCCCAGCTTCGCCGAGATGATCCGCCGCTATGGCTCGGTGCAGGTGCGCAACGCGGCGACCGTGGGCGGCAACATCGCCAACGGCTCGCCCATCGGGGACACCCCGCCGGCGCTCATCGCTCTCGGCGCAACGCTGCACCTGCGCAAGGGCGACACGCGTCGGAGCCTGCCGCTCGAGGAGTTCTTTCTCGACTACGGCAAGCAGGACCGCGCGCCGGGCGAGTTCGTGGAGGCGGTGTCGGTGCCGGTGCAGGCCGACAGGCTCCGCGTCTACAAACTCTCGAAACGGTTCGATCAGGACATCTCGGCCGTCTGCGGCGCGTTCAGCATCACCGTGGATGACGGCACCGTCACCGAGGCCCGCATAGCCTTCGGCGGCATGGCCGGCACGCCGAAACGGGCCAGCGCCGTCGAGGCGGCACTGGTCGGGCAGCCGTGGGCCCACGCGACGGTCGAGGCTGCGCGCGCGCGCTTCGCGGACGACTACGCCCCGCTGTCGGACATGCGCGCCTCGACCGGCTACCGGCTGGAGACCGCCTCCAACATGCTCCTGCGCTACTTCGGCGAGATGTCGGGGCAGCCCGTCTCGGTGCTGGAGGTCCGCCCATGAGCGTTCACAAGCCCCTGCCCCATGACGCCGCGCGACTGCACGTCACCGGTGCTGCGCGCTATGTCGACGACATCCCCCTCCCGCAGGACTGCCTCCACCTCGCCTTCGGTCTCTCGAAGGTGGCGAAGGGGCGGATCCGCCGTCTCGACCTGTCGGCCGTCCACGCGTCCGAGGGCGTTCACCTCGTGCTGGCGGGCGCGGATTTCGACACCATCCCCGATTGCTCCCCCTCCGCCCATGACGAGCCGCTTCTGAGCGACGGGGCGATTCACTACGCCGGTCAGCCGCTTTTCCTCGTGGCCGCCGAAAGCCACCTGTTGGCCCGCAAGGCCGCCGCGCGCGCGGTGGTGGAAATCGACGAGGAGCCGCCCGTCCTGACGATCGACGAAGCGATGGCGGCGGGTGCGATCTTCGAGGACGGGCCACGGATCTACGCCAAGGGCGACGTGGACACGGCACTTGCCCGCGCGCCCCATGTCATCGAGGGCCGCATCGAGATCGGCGGGCAGGAACATTTCTACCTCGAGGGGCAATCCGCGATGGTGCTGCCGCAGGAGGGGGGCGACATGATCGTGTATTCCTCTTCCCAGCATCCGACCGAGATCCAGCACAAGGTGGCCGATGCGCTGGGCCTGCCGATGAACGCGGTACGCGTGGAGGTGCGGCGCATGGGCGGCGGCTTCGGCGGCAAGGAAAGCCAGGGCAACCACCTCGCCATCGCCTGCGCCGTGGTGGCCGCACGCACCGGACGGCCGGTCAAGATGCGCTACGACCGGGACGACGATTTCGTGGTGACCGGCAAGCGCCACGACGCGCGGATCGATTACCGCGTGGGCGTCGATGGTGACGGGCGGCTTCTGGCCGTGGATTTCACGCAAATGGTCCGCTGCGGCTGGTCCATGGACCTGAGCCTGCCGGTGGCCGATCGGGCAATGCTCCATGCCGACAACGCCTATCTCCTGCCGAACGCGCGGATCACCTCGCACCGGCTGCGCACCAACACCCAGAGCGCCACGGCCTTCCGCGGCTTTGGCGGGCCGCAGGGAATGGTGGGGATCGAACGCGTGATGGATCACGTGGCCCATGCGCTGGGGATGGACCCGCTGGAGCTGCGGCGCCTCAACTACTATGCCGAGGCGCCTTCGTCGGGCGGCGCTCCCGAAGAGCGTATTTCTGGAAAGATGAAGGGGGACCGGCTGGACAGCGCCGACCTCGCGGGGCGCGGAGCGGTGAGGGTGGAGACCGGCAGCGGGCAGGCGAGGCGCTTCGGCGGGGCGCATTCGCGGGTGCCGATGGAGGATCACGGCAACACGACGCCCTACGGCATGGAGGTGGAGGATTTCATCCTCGGCGCCATGACGGAGCGGCTCGTGGAGAGCGCTGAAGTGTCGGCCCGCAAGGCGCGGGTGGCGGAGTGGAATGCAGGCCACGACATCCTGAAGCGCGGGCTCGCGGTAACGCCGGTGAAGTTCGGCATCTCCTTCACGCTGACGCATCTCAACCAGGCCGGCGCGCTGGTGCATGTCTACCAGGACGGTTCCGTCCACATGAACCACGGCGGGACCGAGATGGGACAAGGCCTGTTCCAGAAGGTGGCGCAGGTCGCCGCCGACCGGTTCGGACTGGGCCTCGACCGGGTCAAGATCACCGCGACGGATACCGGCAAGGTGCCAAACACCTCGGCCACGGCGGCCAGTTCCGGCAGCGATCTGAACGGCATGGCCGTGAAGGCCGCCTGTGACGAGATCCGCGCCCGCATCGCCGGGGTCGTCGCGCCGGAGTTGCAGGCCGAGCCCGCACAGGTTGTCTTCGAGAAGAGCATGGTGCGCGCGGGTGCGGCCGCCATGTCCTTCGAGGAAGCGGTGAAGAAGACCTACATGGCGCGCGTCAGCCTCAGCGCCACGGGGTTCTACCGCACACCCAAGATCGAATGGGACCGCATCGCCGGGCGCGGGCGGCCGTTCTTCTATTTCGCCTATGGCGTGGCCTGCGCCGAAGTGGTGATCGACACGCTGACCGGCGAGAACCGCATCCTGCGCACGGATATCCTGCACGATTGCGGAAACTCGCTGAACCCCGCGCTCGATATCGGCCAGATCGAGGGCGGCTTCGTGCAGGGCGCGGGATGGCTGACCATGGAAGAGCTCGTCTGGGACGACCGTGGCGCGCTCAGGACGCACGCACCCTCGACCTACAAGATCCCCGCCTGTTCGGATCGGCCGCGCGTCTTCAATGTGGCGCTCTGGGATGGCGCGAACCGCGAGGAGACGATCTATCGCTCCAAGGCCGTGGGCGAGCCGCCCTTGATGCTGGGGATCAGCGTGCATTCGGCGCTGGCGCAGGCCTGTGCCGCCTGCGGGCCGAATTTCCCCGATCTGCAGGCCCCGGCGACGCCGGAGGCGGTTCTCGCGGCGGTGGGACGCGCGCGGGCCAGGGCACCGGGATGAATGGCATCCGCGTCACCGTCCTCTCCACCCGCGGCTCCGCCCCTCGGGAGGCGGGCGCGCAGTTGTTCGTCACCGCAGACGGGATCACGGGGACCATCGGCGGCGGTGCGCTGGAATGGGAGGCGATGGCGCAGGCGCGCGCCATGCTGGAGCAGGGGGAGGCAACGGTGGAGCGCACCGTGTCGCTGGGGCCGGGCCTCGGCCAGTGCTGCGGCGGGGCGGTCACGCTGCGCTTCGAACGGGCCGAGGCGGTGGAACGGGCGCAGGGCACGCCGGTCTGGATCTGGGGGGCGGGCCATGTGGGGCGCGCGCTGGTGCGGACGCTGTCGCCCCTGCCCGAGGTCGCCCTGACATGGATCGACACGGCGCCCGGGCGCTTTCCGGACGACATGCCCGACACCGTCACGCGGCTTGTCGCGGCCGATCCGCCGCGCGTGATGCCGCATGCGCCGACGGACTCGCGTCACCTGATCCTCACCTATTCCCATGACATCGACCTCGTGCTTTGCGACGCGGCCCTGCGGCAGGGGTTCGCCAGCTGCGGGCTGATCGGCTCGGCCACCAAATGGGCGCGGTTCCGGTCGCGGCTGGCCGGGATGGGTCACAGGGATGCTGAAATTTCGCGCATCGACTGCCCGATCGGGGACCCTGCCCTTGGCAAACACCCCCAAGCCATTGCGGTCGGCGTCGCCGCGCGGCTACTGAGGGAGCGGTTGCACAAGGAATCGGCAACTGAGCGCCGGACGGGCAGTTCGGCCTGACGAGAGCGCCACGGGGGACAGACACGCTTGACGCCACTCCTCGAGATCAAGGGGTTGACCAAGGCCTATCCGGGCGTCGTGGCCAATGACGACGTCTCGTTCTCCATCGCACCCGGTGAGGTCCATGCGCTTCTGGGCGAGAACGGCGCGGGCAAGTCGACGCTGGTCAAGATGATCTACGGGCTGGTACGGCCCGATGCGGGCGCCATGACGCTTGGCGGCGCGCCCTATATCCCGGCGGAGCCGCGCGCGGCGCGCGCCTCGGGCGTGGCGATGGTGTTTCAGCATTTCTCGCTCTTCGAGGCGCTCAGCGTGGCCGAGAATATCGCGCTCGGCATGGAAAACCCGCCGAAGCCCCGCGATCTGGCCCAGCGCATCCACGATGTCAGCCGTGCCTACGGGCTGCCGCTCGACCCCGACAGGATGGTGGGCGACCTCAGCGCGGGCGAACGGCAGCGGGTCGAGATCATCCGCTGCCTGCTGCAGGAGCCCAAGCTCCTGATCATGGACGAACCGACCAGCGTGCTGACACCGCAGGAGGTGGAGATCCTGTTCCACACCCTGCGCAAGCTCAGCGCCGAGGGCACCGCGATCCTCTATATCTCCCACAAGCTCGAGGAGATCCGCACGCTTTGCGACGCGGCCACGATCCTGCGGTTGGGCAAGGTGGTGGCGACCTGTGTCCCGCGCGAAGCATCGGCCGCGCAGATGGCCGAGATGATGGTGGGCAAGTCGCTCAGCCAGCCCGCGCGTGACGCGACGGAGCCGGGCGAGGTTCTGCTGGCCGTCTCGGGCCTGTCGCTGGAGCCCGCCAATCCTTTCGGCACGCCGCTCCGCCATATCGGGCTGGAGGTGCGCGCGGGCGAGGTGCTGGGCATCGGGGGCGTGGCCGGCAACGGGCAGGACGAGCTTCTCGCCGCGCTTTCGGGCGAGCGGCGGGTGGAGCGCGGAATGATCGAACTGAAGGGCGAGCCCATCGGCGACACGGGGCCCGAGGCGCGGCGCAAACGCGGCCTTCTCTGCGCGCCGGAGGAACGGCTGGGCCATGCCGCCGCCCCCGACATGAGCCTGACGGAAAACGCGGTGCTGACGGGGCGGACACGGCGCGGGCTGGACCGGTCGGGCTTTATCGGCTGGGGCAAGGCACGGGCGTTTGCCGAGGAGATCATCGCGCGTTTCGACGTGCGCACGCCGGGGCCCGGAGTGGCCGCGCGCGCGCTGTCGGGAGGAAACCTGCAGAAATACGTGATCGGGCGGGAAATCCTGCAGGATCCAGAGGTTCTGATCGTTAACCAGCCGACCTGGGGCGTGGATGCGAGTGCCGCCGCCGCGATCCGGCAGGCGCTGCTGGACCTTGCGCAAAACGGGGCGGCGGTCGTCGTGATCAGCCAGGATCTCGACGAGCTTCTCGAAGTCTCCGACCGGTTCTGCGCGCTGAACGACGGGCGGCTTTCCGCGCCCCGGGCCGCGCGCGGCCTTTCGATGGAAGAGATCGGTCTGATGCTGGGCGGCGCCCATGACATGCACGAGGCACAGCTTCGGGCGGCGACTGAGGCCGCGCAATGATCGTGCTGGAAAAGCGCCCCACGCCCTCCCGCTTCTGGGGGGCCGCGACGCCTGTTGCAGCCGTGATCCTCACCATGGTCGCCGGCGGTATCATGTTCGCAGCCCTCGGCAAGGACCCGGTCGCGGCGATCCGCATCATCTTCTGGGACCCGCTCTTCAACGCGCAATTCGCCAGCTACTCGCGCCCGCAGCTCCTGATCAAGGCGGGGCCGCTGATCCTGATCGCCATCGGCCTGTCGCTCGGGTTCAAGGCCGGCATCTGGAATATCGGGGCCGAGGGGCAATACATCATCGGCGCGATCTGCGGGGCGGCCTTCGGGCTTGCCTTCTGGCCGTCCGAAAACCCGCTGATCTTTCCCGGCATGGTCATCGCGGGGCTGATCGGTGGCTGGGCCTGGGCGATGATCCCCGGCATTCTCAAGACACGCTTCCGCACCAACGAAATCCTCGTCTCGCTGTTGCTGGTCTACGTGGCCGAGGCGATCCTGGCCTCGGCGGCGACGAGCTGGCTCAGGAACCCCGACGCGATGGGCTTTCCGGGAAGCCGGAACCTCTCACGCCATCCCGGCACCGACAACCCGGAACTGATCGCCGGGACGGGCATGCACTGGGGCGTTCTGGCCGCCTTCATCGCGGTGATCGCGGCTTACGTTCTGATGAACCGGCATGTGCTGGGCTACCAGATCCGGCTGGCCGGTCAGGCCCCGCGCGCGGCCCGCTTCGCGGGCGTCGATCCGAACCGGCTGGTCCTGCTCTGCCTCGGGATCTCCGGCGCGCTGGCCGGTGCGGCCGGCCTTTTCGAGGTCTCGGGCCCCGCAGGCCAGATCTCGATCGATTTCAACGTGGGCTACGGGTTTACCGCGATCATCGTGGCCTTCCTCGGGCGGCTGCATCCGGTCGGCATCCTGCTTGCGGGCCTCTTGATGGCGCTGACCTATATCGGCGGCGAGCTGGCGCAGCTGATGCTCGGCATTCCGGCCCCCGCGATCCAGGCATTCCAGGGCATGCTCCTGTTCTTCCTGCTCGCGCTCGACGTGCTGTCGAATTACCGCATCCGCCTGAAACGGACGGAGGCGGCCTGATGCTGATCGATCCCGTCACCCTTGTCGTCGCTCTGATCATCGCGTCCACGCCGGTCCTTCTGGCCGCCATCGGGGAACTGGTGGTGGAAAAGACCGGTGTCCTGAACCTCGGGGTCGAGGGCATGATGATCATCGGCGCGGTCACGGGGTTCATCGTCGCGGTCGAAACCGGCTCCGTCACGCTGGCGTTTCTGGCCGGGATGGCGGGCGGCATGGTGCTGTCGGCGCTCTTCGCCATCCTGACGCAGGTGCTCCTGTCGAACCATGTGGCCACGGGCCTGGCTTTGACGCTCTTCGGGATCGGCCTCGCAGCACTTCTGGGCGTCGGCTATCCCGGCTCCACTCCGCCGAGGGTTCCGGACGTCTTTCCGCAGGCGCTGCAGGACATTCCCGTCGCGGGGCCGATCCTCTTCGGCCATTCGGCGATGATCTATATCGCGGTCATCATCGTCGCCGCCGTCTGGTACGTCCTGCGGCACACGCGCACCGGCCTGATCCTGCGCGCGGTGGGTGAAAGCCACGACGCGGCGCATGCGCTTGGCTATAAGGTCATCCGCATCCGCATCCTCGCGATTCTCTTCGGCGGGGCCTGCGCGGGGCTGGGCGGGGCGTTCCTGTCGGTCGCGCGTGTGCAGAACTGGATCGAGGGGATGACGGCCGGCGCCGGCTGGATCGCGCTTGCGCTCGTGGTCTTCGCCTCGTGGAAACCGTGGCGCGTGCTTTTCGGTGCCTATCTCTTCGGCGGCATCTCGGCGCTGCAACTGCGGCTTCAGGCGGCGGAAGTGAACGTGCCCGTCGCGCTGCTGGACAGCTCGCCCTATATCGTGACGATCATCGTGCTCGTCCTGATCTCCTCGGACCGCGCGCGCGCCGCATTGAATGCGCCCGCCGCCCTTGGCAAGGTGTTCCATGCCAGCGGATAGGGGGGCACATGTGGCGTCAGGCCATCACAGAGGCGCTCGATGGCACGCATCCGACCATCGGGCCGAGGATCGCGCTCGTAATCTACGGCCTGATCGTCCTGTCGGCGGTGGTCATCGCGGTGGAAACCCTGCCCGGCCTGTCGCCGGAGACGCATGCGACCCTGATCGCGGTGGAATTCACGATCCTCGCGGTCTTCGCCGTCGAGTACATCCTGCGGCTTGCCTGTTCGCCGCGCCCCATGGCCTACGCGTTCAGCTTCTGGGGGATCGTCGACTTCATCGCCATCGTGCCGGCGGTCCTGTTCCTGTTTCCCGACCTGACGACGGTGCGGGCGATGCGGCTTCTTCGGCTTCTGCGGATCCTCAAGCTGCTCAAGGCGAACCGCGCGCTCGACCGGATCTCGCGGGCGATCGTGCAGATCCGGGCCGAGCTGATGATCTTCCTCTTTGTCGGAACGGTCATCCTCTATCTCGCCGCCGTCGGCATCTATCACTTCGAACATGTCGCCCAGCCGGAAGCCTTCGGGTCGATCCCCGCGAGCCTCTGGTGGGCGCTCGCGACACTGACGACAGTGGGCTATGGCGACGTCTACCCGATCACCACGGGCGGCCGGGTCTTCACCGGCCTCGTGCTCATGGTGGGCATCGGCATAATCGCCGTGCCCGCGGGCCTCATCACCGCAGCCCTTCTGCAAACCCGGACGGGCGGTGCCACGCCCCCGGACCCTGACGGCAAGCTTCCCGAAGACCCGGACCTATCCAACACGGAGGACAAGACCCAATGAAACTGACAAGAAGAACCCTGACAGCGGCCGCGCTGGCAGCCGGCCTTGCCGCGGGCGCGGCGGGCGCACAGGACGATCCGTTCAAGATCGGCTTCGTCTATGTCGGCCCGATCGGCGATTACGGCTGGACCTGGACCCACGACCAGGGCCGCCTCGCCGTCGAGGAAGCCTATGGCGACGCGGTCGAAACGGTCTATGCCGAAAGCGTGCCCGAGGGCGCCGATTCCGAGCGGGTCATCACCCAGATGATCCTGAACGGCGCGGACATGATCTTCACCACCTCCTTCGGCTACGGCCCCGCGACCAACACCGTGGCTGGCAATTTCCCCGACGTCTATTTCGAGCATGCCACGGGATACCAGCGCGATCACGACAACGTCTCGACCTACTCGGCCCGCTTCTACCAGGGTCGCGCGGTCATCGGGCATATCGCGGGCCACATGACGGAATCGAATATCGTCGGCTACATCGCCTCCTACCCGATCCCGGAAGTGATCCGCGGCATCAACGCGGCCTATCTCCACGCGGCCGAGGTCAACCCCGATGTCGAATTCCGGGTGGTCTGGGCCTATACATGGTTCGACCCGGCGGCCGAGGCCGACGCGGCGCAGGCCCTGATCGACGCGGGCGCCGACGTGATCCTGCAGCACACCGACTCGACCGCGCCGCAATCGGCCGCGCAGGAGGCGGGCGGCGTCTACACGTTCGGCCAGGCCTCCGACATGATCCAGTTCGCACCCGAGCCGCGCCTGTCGTCGATCATCGACAACTGGGGACCCTACTACATCCGCCGCGTCGGCGAGGCGATGGAAGGCACGTGGCAACAGTCGGACACCTGGGAAGGCATGACCGAGGGCATGGTTCTGATCGGCGAGATGACCGAGGCGATCCCCGAAGAGGTCCGCGCCTCGGCCACGGCGATGATGGAGGCGATCCAGGCGGGCGAGTACCACCCGTTCACCGGGCCCATCAACCGACAGGACGGCTCGGTCTGGCTCGGCGAGGGTGAAACGGCCGACGATGGCACGCTCCTCGGCATGGACTTCTACGTCGAGGGCCTGACGGGCGAGATCCCGAACTGAGCCGACCGATAGGGAGCTTGCATCAAGGGCCCGCCGGGTGCGGGCCCTTTCTTTTGCGTCGCCGCCTTCGGCAAAGCAGTCGTTTTTCCTCGTCAGGGGGCTCTGCCCCCCGGCTTCGCCGCCCCCCGGAGTTTTCCTGCCAGGATGAAAAGGCGGGCCGTCCTGATCTTCATCCTGGCAAAAAACTCCCGCGCGGCGCGCATCAGCGGCGCCGAGGGGCCTCGCGCCCCGAGACGGCGCTTCCCCGGGCGACGCCAGCGGCGGCACAATACCCCGGGGCGTCTTGCCCACGTCCTGCGGCCGTGCCATCCCTGCCGGATGACCTGGGATTTCATCGTCATCGGCGGCGGCATCGCCGGCACATCGGCGGGCGCGCGGGTGTCCGAGCTTGGTTCCGTCCTGCTGCTCGAGGCGGAAGACGCGCTGGCCTACCACGCCTCTGGCCGGTCCGCCGCGCTCTACGAGGCCAATTACGGCCACCCGGTCACTGTCGCCCTGAACAAGGCCTCGCGCGAGGCGCATGAAACGCTCGACGGGGGCTTTCTGTCGCCGCGCGGGCTCATTTTGCTCGGCGGACCGGGGCAGGAGGCGCAGGCCGAGGCGGACATCGCGACGATGGCGCTGCGACCCATCCCGCTGGAGGAGGCCCGCGCCCGCGTTCCCATTCTCGACACCAACCATGTCACGAGGGCGGCGTTTCACGACGAGGCATGGGACCTCGACACCGACCGGATGGTACAGCATTTCGCCCGGACGATCCGGTCGAATGGCGGGCAGGTGCGGACGGGGGCCACGGCCACGGCGATCTCGCGCGACGGTGCGGTCTGGCGCGTGACGGCCGGCGACGGCGCGGAACACACCGCCCGTGTGCTCCTGAACGCGGCCGGCGCATGGGCCGACGGCGTCGCCATTCTCGCCGGTATCCGACCGCTGGGCCTGACGCCGCTCCGCCGATCGATTACGCGGATGCCCGCGCCCGGGGGGCGCGATGTCACTGGCTGGCCGATGCTGATCGGTGCGGGCGAAAGCTGGTACGCCAAGCCCGACGCCGGGGCCTGGCTTGTGTCCCCGGCCGAGGAGCATCCCGTCCCCGAGCCCCATGATGCATTCGCCGACGACATGGTGCTGGCCGAAGGCATCGCCCGCTATCAGCCCTTCGTCACCGAAGAGGTCACGCGCGTGACCGGCAACTGGGCGGGCCTTCGGACCTTCGCGCCGGACCGGTGCCTCGTCCTCGGGCCCGATCCCGAGTGCCCGGATTTCGTCTGGGTCGCCGGTCAGGGCGGCTACGGCTTTCAGACCGCGCCCGCCGCAAGCCAGCTTGTCGCCGACCTGATCGCCGGCCGCGCACCGACACTGCCCGCCGATGTCGTGGCCGCACTGCGCCCCGACCGGCTGCGGTCCGGTCGGGCCGCCGCCGGCTAGCGCGGCCCGGCGCGCATCATTCCGGAGGGAGAGCCATGACAACCTTACCATCCGAGGGCGACGCCTGCCGGTCCGCCCCCGCGGCACTGCGCAACCGCGATGCGATCACGCGCGAGCTTGCGCGGCTTGCCCCCGCCCGCGGCCGCGCGCTCGAGATCGCGTCGGGCAGCGGGGAGCATGTCGTCCGCTTCGCCTCCGCCCTGCCGGGGCTGCGCTGGTACCCGACCGACCCTGACCCGGCGCAGCGCGCCTCCATCGCCGCGTGGATCGCCGCCGAGGGAGCCGCCAATGTCGAGGCGCCGCGCGCGCTCGATGTATCGCAACCCGGCTGGGCGCGGGATGAGGCGCCGGCCGATCTGGTGGTCGCCGTGAACCTCCTGCACCTGATAACGCAGCCCGCGATGCAGGCCGCGCTCAAAGGGATCGCCGAGCTGCTCGCACCCGGTGGCATCGCCGTTCTCTACGGTCCGTTCCTGCGCGATGGCGAGGCCACGAGCGACGGCGACGCCGCGTTCCACGCCGAACTCACCAGCAGGGGTACCGGTATCGGCTACAAGGACGTGGTGGATGTCGTCGCCACGGCGGTCCGGCAGGGCCTGAGCCACGTGGAGACCGTCCGGATGCCGGCCAACAACCTTCTCCTGGCCTTCGAAAGACGCCCTGATGGCGTCGGGTCACGCGAAAGACCGTAGACAGGGCTGGCAGAACGCGGCGCAGGGTGACTAATCTAACCTCCGGGGCATGATGCAAGGGGGGCAAGGGGGCACCGATGAGCGCAGACCAAACCGAGGCGACCGGCGGGTTGTTCCAGATCCTCGAGGGCCCCGCGCTGGAGCGCCTCGAGCGGGAAACCGTGGCCCGTGGCACGCGGCTGATCGCGGAGGGCAGCAGCGCTGACGAGATGTATCTCGTCGAGACGGGCCGCTTCACGGTCGAGCGCGACGGCGTCCTTCTGGCCGAGATCGGCGCGGGCAGCGTGATCGGCGAGATCGCCTTTCTGACGGGCCGCGGGCGCACCGCGGACGTGATCGCGGCGCGCCGCTCTGTCGTCCTGCGGATCGACCGGCGCGCCTATGATCTCCTTTGCGGCACCACGCCCGGGCTGCAGCAGGCCATCGCGTCTGAACTGGCCGGACGGTTGGCCGATACATCGGCGCGCGTCGTCCCCGACCCCGGCCGCCCCAAGGCGCGTACTCTGTGCGTCGTACCCTCGGCGGGCGCGCCCCTGCCCGCGCGCTTCGCGCCGGACCTTGCCAAAGCCATGGCCGGGCCGCGCGCCCTGCGCCTCGTCACCGAGGCCGCGTTCCGCGAGGCGCTCGGCGCAACGGAGGACCCGGAGAGCGACGCGGCACTGGCCTGGCTGAACGCGCAGGAGCGCGAGGCCGAGACGATCCTTTTCGTGGCCGGCGCCAAGGCGGACCCCTGGTCGCGCGCGGTGCTCAGGCAGGCCGATCACGTGATCTTCGTGGCGCAGGCGCACCGCCATGCGCCGCCATCGGAGCTCGAGAGCCTCGCGCTGGAGCTGATCCCGGAAAACCAGCGGCGGCTCGTGCTGATCCATCCCCACCGGATGCAACGCGCCAGCGGCACCGCCCAGTGGCTGGCCTCGCGGCCTGTCTTCCTGCACCATCACGTGGCCCTGACCGAAGATGGCGCGGACATCGCGCGGCTCGCCCGCTTCCTGACCGGTCGGGCGACGGGCATGGTCCTGTCGGGCGGCGGCGCCTTCGGGGTCGCCCATGTGGGGGTCTGGCGGGCGATCCAGGACCTCGGCATTCCCCTGGACATCGTGGGCGGGACCTCCGTCGGTTCCGCCATGGCCGGCGCCATCGCGCTTGGTGTACCCGCTGAAGAAATCGGACCGCGGGTCGAGGATATCTTCGTGCGCTCCGGCGCGATGCGCCGCGTGACGGTACCGAAATACGCGTTTCTGGATCACAAGGTGCTCGACGCCTCCCTGTTCCAGCATTATGGCGACGGGCCGATCGAGGACCTCTGGCTGCCCTTCTACGCGGTCGCGGCGGACCTGTCTTCCATGACCCTCACCGAACTCAGGACCGGCCCGCTCTGGGAGGCGGTGCGCGCCTCATCGGCGATCCCGGGTATCCTGCCGCCCTTTTTCACGTCGGAAGGGCGCATGCTGGTCGATGGGGGGTGCATCGACAACATGCCGTTCCGCACGATGCACCGGCTCAAGACCGGGCCGAACGTGGTGGTCAACGTCCAGAAGGAAACGGGCCGGGTCTATCATGTCGATTATGCCAACCTGCCCGGCCGGGCCGAACTTCTGAAACGCTCGGTCCTTCCGTTCGGAAAAGGCGCGCCGCGTGCGCCCGGGCTGATCTCGACGGTGATGCGGTCGCTCCTCGTCGGTCAGGGCGACATGCTCAAGGCGCTTCTGCCAACGGACATGATGATCCGCCCCCCAGGCCTCAGCGGGGCGGGGTTCCTCGCGTGGTCACAGCACAGGCTGTTCTACGAAATGGCCTACAAGCACGCCTCGGACATCTTCGCCGAGGCGCGCGAGGCCGGTGACCCGGCGATGGCCGCGCTTCTGGAGGCCGCGGCCGCGTCCTAGACGCCGGGCCCCGCGAACGCCAGGATCGCGCAGGACACGGTCAGGACCAACGCCAGCGGAACTCCATGCAGGCGCTCCACGCGGCTCCGGCTCGCGGCATTGCCCACGAGGCTCAGCGCAAAGACCGCCGCCAAGGCCCCGAGAAGCGGCCGCACCGTGATCACGGGCAAGAGCGCGGGACCAAGCCCCGACGCCTGACCCACCGCCAGCGCGCCAAGCAGCGCGATCAGCGCGCTGAACAGGCTCGCGGCCCGCAGCCGCCCGGGAAGGACCCGGCGCGTCCCGCCCCAGGCCATGGCCCCAAGCGGCGCGCCCAGCGCCAGCAACACCTGGAACACCGCCAGCCACAGGAAGCCGACCAGCCCCGCGATGCCGGCAAGCTGGCTCACCCGTCGACGCGGATCGCCGCGTTCTGCGGATCGTAGGGGCTGTCCTCGACCACCTCGACGTCATGGAGCTCACGAAACATGCGGACCTTAAGCTTCGTGCCCACCCCGGCATGCTCCGGCGTGACATAGCCCATGCCGATCTGCTTGCCGAAATGCACCGAATAGCCGCCGGAGGTCAGGCGCCCGACCTTGGTGTCACCGGCATAAAGCGCCTCGCGCCCCCAGGGGTCGGCATCAATCGGCCCATCGATCAGCACGGTGACGCATTTGAAGCGGACGCCGGTCGCGACCATGTGCTCCTTGCCGTGGAACTCCTTGGAGAGGTCCACGAACCGGTCGAGCCCGGCCTCGAGCGGCGTGGCATCGCGGCCCAGTTCGGTGCCGAAGGCGCGGTAGGATTTCTCCTGCCTGAGCCAGTTCTGCGCCCGCGCGCCGACCAGCTTCAGCCCGTGCGGTGCACCGGCCACCATCAACTGATCCCACAGGTAATTCTGCATCTCGATCGGGTGGTGCAGCTCCCATCCGAGCTCGCCGGTGTAGGCCACGCGGATCGCGCGCACGGGGCACATGCCCAGCTCGATTTCCCGCATCGACAGCCACGGGAAGCGCTTGTTGCCCAGCACCGAGTCGGGATCCGCATCCTTGACGATCTCGCGCAGAACGTCGCGCGACTTCGGCCCCGCGATGGCGAAGACGCCCCATTGCGTGGTCACGTCGTGGATATCCACGTGACCACCGCCGGCCACCATGAAATCCTCGGCCGATTTCATCAGGAAATCCGCGTCATAGGCGGTCCAGGCCCCGGCGGAAACGAGATAGTATTCGTTTTCCGCAAGCCGCACGATGGTGTATTCGGTCCGCGTCGTGCCGTGGCTTGTCAGCGCGTAGGTCAGGTTGATCCGCCCGACCTTGGGCAGCTTGTTGCAGGTGAAGTGGTCGAGGAAGGCCGTCGCACCGGGTCCACGAAGCAGATGCTTGGTGAAGGCCGTCGCGTCGATCAGACCGACGCCGGTTCGGATCGCTGCCGCCTCGGCCTTGGTATACTCCCACCAGCCGCCGCGCCGGAAGGACCGCGCGTCATGATCGAAGCTCTCGGGCGCGTCCTCCGGCCCGTAGTAATTCGGTCGTTCCCAGCCATTGACCTGCCCGAATTGCGCACCCGCCGCCTTTTGCCGGTCATAGGCGGGCGCGGTCCTCAGCGGGCGGCAGGCCTGCCGTTCCTCGTCAGGGTGGTGCAGGATGTAGACGTGGGCATACGCCTCCTCGTTCTTGCGCGCGCCGTACTCCGTCGTCATCCAGTTGCCGTAGCGCCGAGGGTCGAGACTCGCCATGTCGATCTCGGCCTCGCCCTCGACCATCAACTGAGCGAGGTAGTATCCTGTGCCGCCGGCCGCCGTGATCCCGAAGGAGAAGCCCTCGGCCAGCCACATGTTGCGCAAGCCCGGCGCAGGGCCAACAAGCGGGTTGCCGTCCGGCGTGTAGCAGATCGGGCCGTTGTAATCGTCCTTCAGACCCACCGTCTCCGAGGATGGGATCCGGTGGATCATCGACATGTATTCCGCCTCGATCCGTTCCAGATCGAGCGGGAAGAGGTCGGCGCGGAACGTCTCCGGCACCTCGTAGAGGAACCGCGCGGGTGCGCCGTGCTCATAGGGGCCCAGGATCCAGCCGCCGCGCTCTTCGCGGACGTACCACTTGGCGTCGGCATCGCGCAGGACCGGGTGCTCGGGGTTCGACTTGCGCCACTCCAACAGCGCGGGGTCGGGCTCGGTCACGATGAACTGATGCTCCACCGGGATCGCGGGCATCTTGATCCCCAGAAGCCGCGCAGTGCGCTGCGCATGGTTGCCGGTGGCGGTGACCACATGCTCGGCGGTCACCACGACCTGTTCCTCGGATGGCACGAGGTTGCCACCCTTCTCCACCATTTTCGTGCAGGTGACCCGCCAGTCCGACCCGGTCCATTCGTAACCGTCGACCTGCCATTTCCGCTCGATCGCGACACCGCGCTGGCGCGCGCCCTTGGCCATCGCCATGGTGACATCGGCGGGGTTTATGTAGCCGTCCGTCGGATGATAGATCGCGCCCTTGAGGTCCTCGGTCCGCACCAGCGGCCAGCGCTCCCGGATCTGGTCGGGGGTCATCCACTCATAGGGAATGCCCACCGTCTCGGCGGTGGAGGCATAGAGCATGTATTCGTCCATGCGCGCATCGGTCTGCGCCATGCGCAGGTTCCCTACCACGTAGAAACCTGCGTTCAGCCCCGTCTCCTCCTCCAGCGTCTTGTAGAACCTGACGGAGTAGTCGTGGATATGGCTCGTCGCGTAGGACATGTTGAAGAGCGGCAGGAGACCGGCGGCATGCCAGGTGGAGCCGCTCGTCAGCTCGTCGCGTTCGAGCAACATCACGTCGTCCCAGCCCGCCCGTGCGAGGTGATAGGCGATCGACGTGCCGACGGCACCGCCGCCGACGACAAGGGCTTTGACATGGGTCTTCATGGACGAACGCTCCGCTCGAAATCTGCGCTGCCCCTACCTGCCCGAGCGCGGCCTGTCCCGCCTCGCCCACCCGACGCAATCCGGCGCGAAAGCGACATCCCCAAAAAAGGCGCCCATTTCCTCTGGTTTCAAATATTCCCCGCCGGAGGCACCACGCAGCGACGAGCGCTGCCGAAGGGGTCGGGAGGAGATGCGTTTCCCGCTAAAGCATCGCCGGTACGACCATGTCGGGCGGACGGTGCCCGTCGTCGAAGGTCTTGATGTTGATGATCACCTTCTCGCCCATCTCGGCGCGGCCCTCCCGCGTGGCGGAACCCATATGCGGCAGCAGAACCACGTTCGGCAGTTCGCGCAGGCGGGGGTTCACCTCGCGGCCCTTTTCGAACACGTCGAGGCCTGCCCCCGCGATCTCTCCGGCGCGCAGCATCCGCGTCAGCGCGTTCTCGTCGATCACCTCGCCGCGCGAGGTGTTCACGATCACCGCGTCCGTCTTCATCAGCTTCAGCCGCCGCGCGTTCATCAGGTGAAAGGTCGAGGGCGTGTGCGGACAGTTGACGGAAATCACGTCCATGCGCGCGATCATCTGGTCGAGGCTTTCCCAGTAGGTGGCCTCGAACTCGGCTTCCGTGTCGGGATGCAGCCGCCTGCGGTTATGGTAATGGACCTGCATCCCGAAGGCCTGCGCGCGGCGGGCAACGGCCTGCCCGATCCGGCCCATGCCGAGGATGCCAAGCCGCCGGCCGCCGACGCGACCGCCCATGAAGGCCGTGGGCGCCCATCCCGCCCAGTTGCCCTCCTGCATCACGGCCATGCCTTCGGGCACGCGCCGCAGGACGCTCAGGATCAGCGCCATGACCATGTCGGCGGTGTCGTCGGTCATCACGCCGGGCGTGTTCGACACGAGGATTCCCCGCTGCCGCGCCGTGGAGACGTCGATATGGTCCACACCCGCCCCGTAATTCGCGATCAGCTTCAGCCGGTCGCCCGCCTGTGCCAGCATGCCCGCGTCGATCCGGTCGGCGATGCAGGGCACCAGAACGTCGGCGCGGTTCATCGCGCTGATCAGTTCCGGTTTGCTCATCGGCATGTCGGCCTCGTTCAACTCGACGTCGAACAACTCCTTCATCCGCGTCTCCACGGCCTCGGGCAACCGTCGCGTTACGACAACACTCAACCGCTCACCTGCCATGTGACGCGTTCCTTCGCTGGTCTTCCGTCATGCGTCGTGACACTCTCGCATCCGCCGGGAGCACGCAACAACGACCATCCGGCCCGCGACAATAACCGCATGCGCCGCAAGACCTGCCCAGACGGGTCAGCGGGGGCAAGGCGACCGAGGCAGTGAGAGTGAGCAGCGATCTGACCAGAACGCTCAAATGGGTCATTCCGGCCATCGCGGGGGCGTGGCTCCTGTTCTGGACGCTGGCAATGGCGGAGCCGATGGGCCCGCGCGACCCGGCCGCGGCCGGGCTGGACATCGCGCGCGCCGATATCGAACGCACCCTGCCCGCTCTGGCCCGTCAGGCCTCCTCCGAACGCAGCGCCGCGGCCCTCGCCGAGGAAAGCCCGCCGGCGGGCCCCGAACGCCGCGGCCCCGTCACCGGCTTCGCCCTGCCGCGCTTCGTCTCCATGGCCGCGTCCGAGGGCAACGCGCGGCGCGGTCCGTCGCGCAGCCACCGGATCGACTGGGTCTTCACCCGGCGCGGCATGCCGGTGATGATCGTGGCTGAACACGGGCACTGGCGGCGCGTCGTCGACCGTGACGGCGTCGGCGGCTGGATGCATTACTCGCTCCTGTCGGGGGTTCGTACGGCCATCGTCGAGGCGGACATGCTGCCGCTCCACAGTCGCCCCGATGCCACGAGTCCCGTGCGCGCCCGTGCCGAACTGGGCGTGATCGGACGGCTGAGCGAATGCCGCCCCGACTGGTGCCTGATGGAAACAGGTGGCTATCGCGGCTGGGTCGATCCCCGCGCGTTGTGGGGCGTGGAGCCGGGCGAAGTCTTCGACTGACATCCACGTACGGGTTATACTGTTCGGAACGGCGCCATCGCGAACACGTAGCGGCGGCGCGCCCCGGATGATCCTTCGGCCCATAAAGACGAGCTTGCCAGATGGAACGCCGATCCTGATCCGCGAGGTCACGCCAGCGGATGCAGACCTGTTGCGGCTGGGCTTCGACCATATGTCCGACGCATCACGCCAGTTCCGCTTTTTCGGCGGCATCGCACGGCTGAGCCAAGCGCAGGTGACGGCCTTCACCAGCCCCAACGACCGCGATCATGTGGCCATCGGCGCGGCGGTTCCCGTGAAGGACGGGCTGGACCCGGCCGGCTCGGCCCGCTTCGTCCGCCTTCCGAATGACCCTCGCACGGCCGAATTCGCGCTTACCATCGTGGATCGCTTTCAACGGCACGGGCTTGGCAGTCTGCTTCTCGGAGTGTTGGCGCGGCTGGCCTGCCACAACGGGATAGACCGGTTGCTGGGCTACGTGATGCGCTCCAACCAGGGGATGCTGTCGCTTCTCGAAGGACTGGACGCGCGGCGCGAACCGGGTCCGGACCCCGCGGTGCACGAGATGGTCCTGAAGGTGCATGACGACCCGGACGACTACCCTGCGACGCCTTCCGGCGATGCGATGCGCCGGGCCGACATGATGGCGCAGATGAGCCTAGTGCCCGACCCTACGCCACCCGGTCGAGACCCCGCCCCTTGAGCAGCGCCCCGACCCCCGGCATGCGACCCCGGAACGCGGTGTAAAGTTCCGCCGCGTCCCGCGACCCGCCCGCCGACAGGATGTGCCGCTCCAGCTTCTCGGCCAGCGCCGGATCGAAAGCATCGCCCGCCTCCTCGAAGGCGGCGAAGGCGTCGGCGTCCATCACCTCGGACCACATGTAACTGTAGTAGCCGCTGGAGTAGCCGTCGCCCGCGAAGACATGGGCGAAATGAGGCGTGGCATGGCGCATCCCGATGGCGCGCGGCATGCCGATCCGCTCCAGCGTCGCCGCCTGTGCCGCCATCGGATCGTCCGGCGCGGCGCCGTCGTGGAAATCGAGATCGACCAGCGCCGAGGCCACGTATTCGACCGTCTGGAACCCCATGTCGTAGGTCTGCGCGGCCAGAAGCCGGTCAAGCATGTCCTGCGGGATCGCCTCGCCCGTTTGCGCGTGCCGTGCGTGTTTCTGCAGCACCTCCGGCACTTCCAGCCAATGCTCGTAAAGCTGGCTCGGCAGTTCCACGAAATCGCGCGCAACGCTCGTCCCGCTGATCGAGCCATGGGTCACGTCCGACAGCATCTGGTGCAGCGCATGGCCGAACTCGTGAAACAGCGTCCGCGCATCGTCATAGGACAGGAGCGCCGGATCGCCCTTGGCGAAGTTGCAGACATTGACCACGATGGGCCGCACGTCACCGCCCAGTTTCTTCTGGCTGCGCATCGCCGAACACCACGCGCCCGACCGCTTCGAGCCGCGCGCGAAATAGTCGCTCACGAAAACGGCCAGGTGCTGCCCGTCCCGCGTGACTTCCCACGCGCGGGCGTCGGGGTGGTAGAGGTCCACATCGAGCGGCGCGAATTCCAGACCGAAGAGACGGTTCGCGCAGTCGAAGGCCGCCCCGATCATCGCGTCGAGCTGGAAGAAGGGCTTCAGCTCGGTCTCGTCTAGGTCATGCTCGGCGCGGCGACGCTTCTCGGCATAGTAGCGCCAGTCCCAGGGCTCCAGCGGGCCGTTCACACCATCGGCGCGCATCATCTCCTCCAGCACGGCGGCATCGGCGTCGGCGGCACGCTTGGCGGGCGACCAGACGGCCATCAGCAGATCACGCACACGCGCGGCGCTGCCCGCCATCTCGGTCTCCAGCTTGTAGGAGGCGAAATCGGCATACCCGAGAAGCGTCGCCCGCTCGGCCCTGAGCGCGAGGATCTCGGCGGCGATCTCCCGGTTGTCGGTCTCGCGCCCATTGGCGCCGCGCGCGGCCCAAGCCTTCAGCGCGGTCTCCCGCAGATCACGACGGGGCGAGAATTGCAGGAACGGCACGATCAGCGACCGCGAGAGCGTGACGACCGGCCCCCCGGTGCCCTTATCCTCCCCGGCGGCGCGGGCGGCGGCCACGACGAAATCCGGCAGGCCTTCCAGATCCGCCTCGGCCAGTTCCATGAACCAGTCGCGTTCATCGGCCAGCAGGTTCTGCGCGAACCGGGTGCCAAGGACGGCCAGACGCCCCTTCACCTCGGTCAGCCGGTCGCGCGCCGCGCCATCGAGCGACGCACCAGACCGCACGAAGCTGCGATGGGTGAGGTAAAGCACGCGCATCTGTTCGTCGCTGAGCCCCAGTTCCTCCCGACGCTGCCACAGATCGGCGATCCGGGCGAAGAGCTTCGCGTTGTTGGTGATCTCCGAGGAATAGGCGGAGAACTTGGGCGCGAATTCCCGCTGCAGCGCCTCGCGCGCCGGGTTCGAATCCGACCCGGCAAGGTTGAAGAACACGCCCGCCACCCGGTCGAGCGTGGCGTCGGCCAGCTCCAGCGCCTCGATCGTGTTGGCGAAGGTCGGCTTTTCGGGATTGTCCGCGATCGCGGCGATATTCGCGCGTCCCTCGTCCAGCGCGGAGTCGAGCGCGGGCGCGAAATGGGCATCGTCGATCACGGCGAAGGGCGGCAGCCCGAATGGCGTGTCCCAGTCTTTCAGAAGCGGATTGGCGGCGTCGGTCATGGCAGGCTCCCTTGTTGATCGGGAACCTAGGCCGACGCCACCGGAGTTTCGAGCCCTCATGAGGCCCGCGGGGTCACTCCACCGTTACCGTGATCACGTCGCCCGCCACCGGCGGGTCGTGCGGCACGTGGTTCACGTCACCCAGGACCAGCTGCAGCGTGTGGGTCCCCGCAGGCAGGTCGAGTGTCACCTCGGTCTGGCCACCGCCAAAATGGCGGTGGTTGTCGTCGGCAGGAACGCCGAAACCGATGTCATCCGCGTTGAACGGCGCGCGATTGATCAGCATGTGGTGGTGCCCCGTGTTGGGCACATCGACGCCGGCTGGCGCGACGCCCATGCCACGCAGCCCGAACTGCAGCGTCACCGGATTGCTGAGCGTGGCGCCGTCCTCGAGCCCGATGAAATAGACCTCGGCCCCTTCGGGCGATGGCGTCGACTGGGCAAAGGCCGGCGCCGCGACCAGCGCGGCAATGGCAAGTGAAGTCCTGAACATGGTTTCTTTCCTCCCTTTCGGACCCTGTCCGATGGGAAGAAGGTAGTGCGGCGGAATGTCGCGACCAGCCGCGCCCGCTCAGAGCCCGCCGCAGACCGCACAATCGGGCCGCCGCTTCATCGCGAAACTACGCATCTCCGCGTTCAGCCCGTCATAGATCAGCATCCGCCCGGACAGCCCCGTGCCCGCGCCGGTGATGTGCTTCACCGCCTCCAGCGCCATCATCGATCCCACCACGCCGGGCAGCGCGCCGATCACCCCGGTCTCGGCGCAGGTCGCCGCCAGCCCCGGCTCGGGCGCCTTGGGAAAGACGCAGGCCATGCAGGGCGCGCCAGAGGCCGGATCGTAAAGCGTGATCTGTCCCTCCCATGCACTGATCGCGCCCGCCAGCACAGGGCGCCCGACAGCAACGGCCGCGCGATTGACCAGCGCACGGGTCTCGAAGCTGTCCGTGCCGTCGAGGATCAGATCGTATTCGGCGAAAAGCTCCTCAGCGATATCGGCGGTGAGCGCGCGGTTGTAGGGCCGCGTGTCCACATGCGGATTGAGCGCCGCGATTGCGGCCTGGGCGGAGAAGACCTTGGGCATGTCCTGCCGCGCATCCGTATGGATCACCTGCCGCTGCAGGTTCGACAGCGCCACCGTGTCGCCGTCGATGACCCCGATCCGCCCGACGCCTGCCGCGGCGAGATATAGCAGTGCCGGCGCCCCCAGCCCGCCTGCGCCGATCACGAGAACCCTGGCGTTCTTGAGCGCGAGCTGCCCGGCGCCTCCGATATCCGGAAGGGTGATGTGGCGCGCGTACCGCTCGAGTTCGACGTCGCTGAACGGCCCCTGGGGCATCGCGGGCTGCGTCTCGTCACGCGTCGCCTCGATCTCGGCGGCCTGTCCGCGCAACCTGTTCAGGATCGCCCGATAGATCAGGACCAGCACCACGCCGGCGCCGAGGATCAGCCAGAGCGCCGGGGACTCGCCGGTGGCCTCGCGGACCGGGTGGCCGTCGGGCAGGACGATCTGCAACGCGAGCACGATGACAAAGAGCAGGCCGAGCATGTTGACCCGCGCCGCGCGCGGCACGCCCATGGCGGCACCGATGCCCCAGATCACGGCAGCGAGGAAAGCGACCAGCAGCATCAGCCGACCCCGGTGGACCCGAAGCCGCCGGTGCCCCGCGCGGTCGCGTCCAACGTCCCGGTCAGGGCGAACCGGGCGCGCAGGACCGGCGCCACGACGGCCTGCGCGATGCGCGCGCCATGCTCGACGACGAAGATTTCTGCCCCGAGATTGATCAGGATCACGCCCAGCGGCCCGCGATAATCGCTGTCGATGGTGCCGGGCGCGTTGGGGATGGCGATGCCATGCTTGAGCGCCAGACCCGACCTCGGCCTGACCTGCATCTCGTGACCTTCGGGGATCGCCACGCGCAACCCGGTCGGAACCAGCACGCGGCGTCCCGGCTGCAGGGACAGGCCGGCGGTGCGGTCCTCGGGCTGCAGGTTCGCGCGCAGGTCCGCGCCCGCCGCGCCCTCGGTGGCGTAATCCGGCAGCGGCACCGCCGGATCGGCCCAGTCCTCACGCATGATCTGGATCGTTACGGACACCCTGCCCCCTTCATCTTTCCGGAAAGACGCATTCGCGCCGCCGGCCGCTCACGCCAGCGTCTCGGCGATGCGCGCCGCCAGCCGCGCGGCGGTCTCCGCCTTGCTCAGGCGCGGCCATGTCTCGGCACCCTCGGCGGTGATCAGCGTCACGGCGTTCTCCGTTCCGCCCATGATCCCTGTGCCCGGCGAGACGTCATTGGCCACGATCCAGTCGCAACCCTTGCGCGCGCGCTTCTCGGTCGCGTGCCGCTCCACCTCTTCGGTCTCGGCGGCGAAGCCGATGACCAGCTGCGGCCGCCCCTCGCCCATCTGCGCCACACTCGCAAGAATGTCGGCGTTCTCCACGAAACTCAGTGTCGGCAGGACGTCGCCGGCCGTCTTCTTGATCTTCTGCCCTGCCGCGTTGTCGACGCGCCAGTCGGCCACGGCGGCGGCGAAGACCGCTGCATCGGCCGGAAGGACGGCGGCGACGGCCTTTTCCATCTCGGCGGCGGTTTCCACCGGAACCACATCCACACCGGCCGGAGGCGGCACGCGCGCCGGCCCCGTGACGAAACTGACGCGCGCGCCCAGATCGCGCAGCGCCGCGGCGATCGCTGTCCCCTGCGCGCCAGAGGAACGGTTGGCGATGTAGCGGACGGGGTCGATGGGCTCATGGGTCGGGCCCGACGTCACCAGAACGTGCCGTCCCGACAGCGGGCCTTGGCCAAAGGCGGCCTCGATCGCGGCGATGATCTCGGGCACCTCGGACATGCGCCCCGGGCCGAACTCGCCGCAGGCCATGGCGCCCTCGGCGGGTCCCACGACGCGGATGCCGTCGGCCTGCAGGGTCGCGAGATTGCGCAGCGTCGCCGGATGCTCCCACATCTTCACGTTCATGGCGGGCGCGATCAGAACGGGCTTGTCGGTGGCCATCAAAAGGGTCGAGGCAAGGTCATTGGCATGCCCGCCCGCCATCTTCGCCATCAGGTCGGCCGTGGCCGGCGCCACGACCACTAGATCGGCGGCACGGCTCAGTTCGATATGGCCCATCTCCGCCTCGTCGGTGAGATCGAATAGGTCGCGATAGACCTTGTCGCCCGCCAGCGCCGAGACGGTGAGCGGCGTCACGAATTCCTCCGCCGCGCGCGTGAGGACCGGCACGACGCCCACCTGCCGCTCGCGCAGCCTGCGGATCAGGTCGAGCGACTTGTAGGCCGCGATTCCGCCGCTGATGATCAGCAGGATTTTCTTGTCGGCCAGCATGGTTGCGTCCCCGCGTCCCGTCCCGGGCAAAGGTTAGGTGCCACCCCCGGCACTCGCAATGCCGAATTGCGGAACCATCGGGCAGGCCCCACTCGCCTGCATGTCCACGTCGAGCGCGAAAAGCGCATCCAGATCGCCCGACAGCCGCTCCAGCGCGAGCGTGACGCAGACCCTCTCCTGCCCGTAGGTGCCCCAGACCGACGCAGGCAAACGTGCCCCGGACGCGGCAAGTTCGACCATCCCCGGCGGCGCGGGGCCCAGCGCCACGTAATCCGCAAACCCCTCGTTGACCCATCGAGGCATGCGAACGATGCGCCACGCACCCACACGTTCGGCCACCATCAGATGCGTGATCTCGTGGATCAGGTAATAGCTCAGCGTGCGCGGCGGCGGCACCACCATGGCCCCGCGCCGCAGCCGGTTGGCCTCGATATTCGCATGGCGCAGGAAAACATTCCGGGTGGAAGCCACAGGATAGGTCAGGCCCGAGGCGCGCGGGCTGCCGGCAAAGAAGATGCGCACGGGCCAGCCCTCGTCCACCAACCAGATATCGACCTCATGGGCGGGCAGACCCAGCGGCGAGGCAGCGAAGGCGGCCGTCACCTGCTCGGCCAGGACCGTGGCCTCGGGCGGCAGGGGCTCGGTGGCATGAAAGGTCACCAGCCCGCCGCCACGGGCTTGACGAAACAGGGGATCGGGCCAGGCCAGGGCCGCGAAGAGGCCGCCATAGGCCGCAAGGGTCAGCACGAGGCCCAGCACGGCCGCCCGAAACACCACGCGAAGCGTCCGGTCCGATGACATGACGCCAGTTTCCGCGATGCCGCGCGCGGCGTCCATTCAACGGAATGCCGCGCAGGGATCGGGCCGGTCGACGGGGTCGGCCACGGTCCAGGCATCGAAGGGCACGGGGGCCTCCGGCACGGCCTCGAACTGCCCCAGCGCGAAGACGGTGACCTCCGGCGCGGCCTCGGCCAGCAGGGCCGGCACGCCCCGGTCGGTGCGGGCGTGCCCGTTGCCCGTCACGATCATGACCGGCGCGCCATGGGCCTCCAGCGCATCGAGCGCCGCCTCGGCCAATACCGCGTCGCGCAGGCGCTGCGCCTCGACGAAGCCCGGCAGGATGTCCTCGGGCAGCGCGTTGCAATGGGCCTCCTGCTGTTCGGCCTCACGTGCGGCCTGCTCGCCGGGGTCCAGCGGGTCGGTCAGGCCGAACCGGGCCGCATCGCCGGGAAATACGGCAGCGGCCCCCTCGGCAAAGGCGGCGCGCGCGGCATCGCGCGGCACCTCGGCGCCGTAGGCGGAAGCACGCGCGGCCTGAAGAAACAGCGGGTAATACATGGAGAAGTCGGGCCAGCCGGATTCAGCCCAGCCCAGCGCGTCCGAAAGCGCCGCAGGATCGGCGGCGAGGTCGGGCGTCACGGAACGCGCCTCATCGGCGGTCACCATTTCGAAAACGAACGCCGAGGGACCAATCGCTTCCGCCACTTCGGTCTGGAAGACATGATGGGCGGGATTGTCATGCACTTCGCCCAGGATCACGACGTCGATGCCCGCGATCCTCTGCGCAAGATCGTCGGCTGTGTTCACGGGCGCGGCCGTGGCGGTCACAGCGAAGAGTATCGCACCAAGCGCAGCCAGCGCGCCGCGCTCGGTCACAGGGAACAGCCGCATCGCGTGTCGGTCAGTTCGCAAACGCGATCTGCGTGACAGGCGCAGCGGTGCCTGTCACGACGTAGCCGTCCGCAGCACGTTCCGCGATACCGAGGGGCGCTGTGGAGAGCCCGTCAACGGGCAGTTGCGTCAAAAGGGTCGCGCCGAAGAGCACCGCGATGATCCCGAGCGGCGCGTGGAGGATCAGATGGCGAGGAATGACCGGACCTCCTTCGACTGCGCCTCGAGCGTCTTGCGCATCTTGGCGAAGGCCGCGGCCTCGAGCTGGCGAACGCGTTCCTTGCTGAGGCCCAACTCGTTGCCAAGGCTTTCGAGCGTGCGGGGATCCTCGCGCAGCTTGCGCTCGCGCACGATGAAGCGTTCCCGCTCGTTCAACGCACCCATGGCGTTGATCAGCCACTCGCGCAGCGTCTCCATGTCGTGGGCGTTCTCGACCGTTTCGGACGCCTGCTGGCTTTCATCCTCGAGCGTGTCGATCCACTCGCGGCCCTCGTCCTCCACGGATTGTGTGGCGTTCAGCGAATAGTCGGACCCGGCAAGGCGGCCTTCCATCATCTCGACGTCGTGGAGAGGCACGCCGACCTCCGTCGCGATCATCTGGCGCAGCTGATGCTTGTCGAGCGACTGGCCATTGGCCATCGCCTCCCGCTCCAACCGGGCCTGAACGCGGCGCATGTTGAAGAAAAGGGATTTCTGAGACGAAGTGGATCCGGTGCGGACCATCGACCAGTTCCGCATCACGTAATCCTGGATCGACGCCTTGATCCACCAGACGGCATAGGTGGAAAACCGCACACCACGGTCGGGGTCGAACTTGTCGGCGGCCTTCATCAGGCCAAGCCCGGCTTCCTGGATCAGATCGTTCATCGGCGCGCCGTAACGCTTGAACTTCGCGGCCATGGAAATGGCGAGCCGCATGTAGGCCGTCACGAGGCGATGGAGCGCTTCTTCGTCGCGCTCGTCACGCCAGGCGTAAGCAAGCCTGAGTTCGGTTTCCGCATCCAGCAATTCGGCCTTCATGGCCCTGCGGGAAAGTGTCTGGTCTCCACCCATGTCTAGTGCCATATCGCACCCCCGGTTATGGTTTCCCTGTGGTCTCGCAAGCAGTGTTTATAGGTGATACGCACGTAGACGACGTTCGGTTCACTTTCCGGGAAATTAAATTGCGACTGCCCCCTCTGACGCTCATCATCGGTGGCGCTTCCTCCGGCAAATCGGCCTTCGCGGAGCGTCTTGTTCTCCAGTCCGGGCTTTCGCGGGTCTATATAGCCACGGCCGAGGCCCATGACCTCGAGATGGAGGCGAAAATCGCCCGCCATCGCGCGCGGCGTCTGGGTCAAGGCTGGCGCACGGTAGAGGCGCCGCTGGACCTCGAATTGCCGCTGTCCCGGATACAGTCGGGCGAGATCGCACTCGTGGATTGCGTCACCTTCTGGCTGACGAATCAGATGCTCGACGACGCCGATGTCGAGGAAGAGGTCGACGTGCTGCTCGCTACCCTCGGAGCGATGACGCGGCCTGTGGTGATGGTCACCAACGATGTCTCGGGGGGGATCGTCCCGGACAACGCCATGGCCCGCGCCTTCCGGTCATTCCAGGGGCGGCTGAACCAGCGGCTGGCGGCGCGGGCCGACCTTGTCGTGTTCGTGACGGCCGGCCTGCCGCAGATCCTGAAAGGTGAGCCGCCGGCCGTCAGTGACGCGACCGGCGGTGAGCACGAGGACGGGTCCCCGGCAGAAGACGCGTTCGACGCGCAGGCCCGGTCGGGGCAACGGTTTTGGTAGCGCGCCTGTGGTGGGTCCGCCACGGGCCCACGCATCAGAAGACCTTCACGGGCTGGCGCGATGTCCCGGCAGACCTGTCGGACGCGGCCGCGCTCGACCGGCTGGACGCCTACCTGCCGCGCGATGCCGTCGTGGTGTCCTCCGATCTTGTGCGGGCCTCGGCCACGGCGGACCGGATCTCGGGCACCCGCAGACGCCTGCCAGACACCGACCAGCTCAGGGAATTCGATTTCGGGGCGTGGGACGGCCTCAACCACGACGACGTCGCAAGCCGCGACCCGGTGCTCAGCCGTGCGTTCTGGGACAACCCGGGCGACGTGGCCGCACCGGAGGGCGAAAGCTTTTTCGATGTCGCAAGGCGCGTGTCTGCGGTGGTCGAGAGGCTCGCGGCGGAGCATCCGGGCGCCGACCTGATCGCGGTCGCGCATATGGGCGTGATCCTCGGCCATATCGGCGCGGCGGCGGGCATCGGGTTCCGGCAGGCGCTGACCCACCGGATCGACCCGCTGTCGGTCACGCGGCTCGACCGGGTCGGCGCCGGGTGGTCGCTGGAAACCGTCAATCACATCGCCTGATGACGGCCATCGGCCATTCCCGATTGACCTTCCGCGCAGCGCCACCGCCAATACGGTCATGACCTACGACCTGCTCATTGGCCAGCGCGGCCATTCCTCCTGGTCGCTGCGCGGCTGGCTGCCCTTCGCCGTGTTCGGCATCGACGTCTCGGTGCACAGCACCCGAATCTATTCGGACACCTTCGCAGCCGAGGTCGCCGCGTTCGGCGGTGCGGGCACGGTGCCGGTGGTCAAAACGCCCCAAGGCGGCCTTCTGACCGACAGCATCGCCATCGCCTGGCACCTGGCGGAGGCGTTCCCGGACAAGGGCCTGCTTCCCGCCGCCCCGAAAGACCGTGCCGAAGCGCTCAGCCTGATCGCCGAGATGCATTCGGGCTTCACCGCCCTGCGCGGCGCTTGCCCGATGAACCTCTACACCGGCTGGGCGAATTTCGAGACACCGCCAAAGGTCCGGGCCGACCTCGACAGGATCGACAGCATCTGGAGCCGCGCACTCGATCGCTCGGGCGGGCCGTTCCTTTATGGCGATTACACGCTGGTTGATGCCTTCTACGCGCCGGTCGCGACCCGGATCGCCACCTACGGCCTGTCGGTCTCGAACACGGCGCAAACCTATGTCCGCACCCACCTGGCGCAGCCCGATTTCCGCCGCTGGCGGGCAATGGCACTGGCCGAGGGACCGGAGCTACCGCAATACGACATGCCGCTTGAACGATCACCGTTCCCGGCGGTGCCAGCGCTCGACGCGCGGCCCCTCGACGCTGGATCACCGGTGAACGATCTGTGACCCTATTCCGACCTTCCCGTCACGCATCTGGCCCAGATCGGCCGACGCGTCTTTGGCTTCTGCAACGCCTTCTGCCGTGACAAGACCGTCGTGGACGCCGAGGCCTGGCCCGCCTTCATGCGGATTTACGATTCGTAAACGCTTAGGCCGTAGCCGTTAACCATGTTCGACGACTCCCATGTTTGACGGGCCGCGCCCGGAAAGTGTGGCCCTGTGCCATTCCGTTGCCTTCGAGGGTCTCGAGGCGCGGCGCGTGGAGGTGCAATGCGCCGTCACCCCCGGCCTGCCGGGGTTTTCCATCGTGGGCCTGCCCGACAAGGCGGTGTCGGAGGCGCGCGAACGGGTGCGCACGGCGCTTCAGGCGATGGCCATCGCGCTGCCGTCCAAACGTGTGACGATCAACCTCTCGCCCGCTGACCTGCCGAAGGAAGGGTCCCATTTCGACCTGCCGATCACGCTGGCGCTGCTGGCGGCCATCGGGATCGTGCCTGCCGACAGGGTTTCCTCCTCAATGGCGCTGGGCGAGTTGTCGCTCGACGGACGGCTGGTGGCTGTGCACGGGGCACTCCCCACGGCGCTCGCGGCCGGCGAGGACGACCTCGTACTGCTCTGCCCCGCAGGCTGTGGCGCCGAGGCCGCATGGGTCGGCGCCACGCCGGTTTTCGCGGCGGCGTCGCTGGCGGAGCTTGTGGCGCACCTGACCGACCGCGCGCCGCTGGAGCCCGCGCGCCCCGGAGAGGTCATCGACACGCCCATCGCCGGATGCCTGTCGGAGGTGCGCGGCCAGGAACGCGCGAAACGCGCGCTCGAGATCGCGGCGGCGGGGCGGCATCACCTGTTGATGATCGGGGCGCCGGGGTCGGGCAAGTCCATGCTGGCCGCGCGTCTCGCCGGGATCATGCCGCCGCTGACCGCGCCCGAGGCGCTGGAAACCTCGATGATCCATTCGCTTTCGGGCCTCCTGGACGAGGGCGGCATTTCCCGCACCCGCCCCTTCCGCGCCCCGCACCACACCGCGTCCATGGCCGCGATCGTGGGCGGCGGACGCGGCGCGAAACCCGGCGAGGTGTCGCTGGCGCATAACGGCGTTCTGTTTCTTGACGAGTTTCCCGAATACACCCGCGCGGTTCTCGAAACCCTGCGCCAGCCCATCGAAACGGGCGAGGTCATCGTGGCCCGCGCCAATGCCCATGTGCGCTATCCCTGCCGCTTCCTTCTGATCGCCGCGGCCAACCCGTGCCGCTGCGGGCAATTGTACGACGCCGACCAGGCCTGCGGTCGCGCGCCGGTCTGCGGCGAGGAATACCTCGCCCGCATCTCGGGGCCGCTGATGGACCGGTTCGACCTGCGCCTCGAAGTGCCGCCGGTCTCCTACCGCGACCTCGACATGCCTCCGGGCGGCGAGACCTCCCGCGCGATCGCGGCGCGCGTCGCGGACGCCCGCGCGCGACAGGCCGAGCGTTTCGGAAAACTGGGGGCGAAAGCGCGCGTCAATGCCGATGCCGAGGGTGCGCTTCTGGACGAGATCGCGACGCCGGACGCGGCGGGCAAGGCGATGCTTCTGACCGCGGCCGACCGGTTCCGGCTGACCGCGCGGGGCTACCACCGCATTCTCAGGCTTGCGCGCACGATTGCCGATCTCGACCATTGCGACACGATCTCGACGCCGCATATCGCCGAGGCGCTGGGCTACCGACTGATCGGCGCGCCGGAGCTTTAGGCGGCGTCGGCGAGGCGCCGGGCGATCGCGTCCCAGATCTGGCCCGCGACGTTGATCCCGTCGAAGCGCTCCAGTTCCTGGATGCCGGTGGGCGAGGTCACGTTGATCTCGGTCAGGTAGCCACCGATCACATCGATCCCGACGAAGACCTGCCCCATCTCGCGCAGGCGCGGGCCGATGGCGGCACAGATCTCCCGCTCCCGCGGGGTCAGCGCGGTCTTCTCGGGGCGCCCGCCCACATGCATGTTCGACCGGGTCTCACCGGGCGCGGGCACGCGATTGATGGCGCCCACGGGCTCCCCGTCGACCAGAATGATCCGCTTGTCGCCCGCCGACACGTCGGGCAGGAATTTCTGCACGATCAACGGCTCGCGGCTCATGGAAATGAAGAGTTCGTGCAGGGACGCGAGGTTGCGGTCATTGGGGTCGAGCCGAAACACGCCCGCCCCGCCATTTCCGTAAAGCGGCTTGAGGATGATGTCGCCGTGTTCGGCCTTGAAGTCGCGCAGAACGCCGATGTCCCGCGCGATGGTCGTGGGCGGTGTGAGATCGGGGAAATCGAGGACCAGAAGCTTCTCGGGAGAGTTGCGGACCCAGAAAGGATCGTTGACGACGAGCGTCCGGCCCTTCAGCCGGTCCAGAATATGCGTCGTGGTGATGTAGCCCATGTCGAAGGGCGGGTCCTGCCGGAGCCAGACCACATCGACGTCGCCGAGGTCGAGATCGACGGTCTCACCCAGATGCGCATGATCGCCCTTCACCCGCTGTACCGTGAGGGGCTGCGCGCGGGCGACGACATGGCCCTCCCGGAACGACAGGCAATCGGGTGTGTAGTGCCACAGGGTGCAGCCGCGGGCCTGTGCCTCCTCGGCCAGCCGGAACGTGCTGTCCGCACCGATGTCGACGGACCCGATCGGATCCATCTGGAACGCAACTTTCATGATCTGTCTCCCGCGCCCGGACCAGCCCTAAAAATGGCCCGTGCGACGGGGGAGCGCAATGGGCGATCACGCGCCGAGCGCGTTCTCGATCACATCGACCCGACCCGTGCGGTCGACAAGCGCCACATCGAAGCGCATGGGTGTCAGAAGGCCGTGCGGAAGCTGTCCGATGTAGGCTTCAGCGCTTTGCAGCAGGCGTTTGATCTGCCCGCTCCGCAACGCGCGCGCGGCCGTCGCATGGGACCGGGACGCCTTCACCTCGACGAACACGATTTCACCGGCCTTTTCCAAGACGAGGTCGATTTCGCCCACGCCGCCCCGCCAACGACGGTTGCGCAGGTGGTGGCCGCTGCGCAGATAGCTTTGCTCCACCTGCTCTTCTGCGGCAGCCCCGCTGCGGTGGTTCGTCTGGCCACGGCGCTGCCGCGCGACGCTACACATGTCGCGACGCACCGTCGGCACGCTTGA
The DNA here is from genome assembly GCA_964578115.1 of uncultured Roseicyclus sp. GTDB lineage: Bacteria > Pseudomonadota > Alphaproteobacteria > Rhodobacterales > Rhodobacteraceae > Roseibacterium. The sequence goes on along the minus strand of CAZOBK010000027.1, from coordinate 7,244 downwards.
GCCGCACTCCCCCTCGACGATCATCTCACCTGTCATCTTTCTCTTCCTCCTTCAGGCGCAACGCCATCTGGTACACCTCACGGCGCGGGCGCCCCGTGACTTCGGCTACGGCCGCAACAGCGGCCTTCAGGCTGCGGCTGGCCAGTTCGGCGCGCAACGCGTCGCGCACGCTGTCATCCGAACTCTGCACCGCCTGCGCACGATCGATTAACAGAACGCACTCGCCCTTGGGCGGAGCATCCGCGACCCCGTCGCGCAACTCTCCCAACGACCCGCGGCGCACGTCTTCGAACCGCTTTGTCAATTCCCGGCACAGCGCCGCCTGCCGGTCCTTTCCAAGGATGTCGCACAATTCAGCTAACAGTCGGTGAACGCGCCGGGGGCTTTCGAAGACGATGACTGTAGCACGCGCGCTATCGAGTTCCGCGATCCAGCGGCGCCGCGCACCGGCCTGCGGCGGTGGAAAGCCGACGAAAAGAAACCGGTCGGTCGGCAGACCGGAGACGGTGAGCGCCACCAGTGCCGCGGACGGCCCCGGCGCGGCGGTGACCGCAATGCCGGCGTCGATGGCCGCGCGTGCCAGTTGGTATCCCGGATCGGCCACAAGTGGCGTCCCGGCGTCCGAGACATAGGCGATGCGCGCACCGTCCTGCAGCATCTTGACAAGGCGCGGGCGCATCTGAGCACCGTTGTGGTCGTGGTAGGGCAGGATCGGCCGCCCCGATACCGGAATGCCGTGAAGCTCCATCAGGCGGCGCGTGTTGCGTGTATCCTCCGCGGCGATCGCGTCGGCCGCGCGCAGCGTGTCGAGCGCCCTGAGCGTGATGTCCCTTGCCGTGCCGATGGGCGTGGCCACGAAATGCAGCCCCGGCGCCAGCGCCGCCGCGGAAACCGGCGAAGGATCGCCGATGCCATCCGCGCCGTCATCGACCGGCTTGTTGCGCTGCCGTGTCATGGGTCACCCATGCCCGTGTTGAGGGGCCCGGACCTTGCCCGCCTGCCACATGGATGCATGGAATACCCTGCCCTTCGCCCATCGCGCGTTTACTTGATCGTTCCGACACCGTAGTTTCGCAGCGTGTCGCGGTCCACAGGCCAGAACAAGGGTCGGGGTCAGGCATGCATATGTTCCACGGAGGACCCGAGCAGATGTTTTCCGCCTTGAAGACGCTTCGCAACCCGCTTCGACTGGCGCTCGCCGCCATCCTCACCCTTGTTCTTGCGGGCTGCCAGATGGCAGGGCCCCGCCTCGCCACCGGTCCGCGCGTCAGCGGTGAGACGGTGGAGATCGCCATGCTCCTGCCGCTGAGCTCGGCCCAGGGCGGCGACGCGATCATCGCGCGCTCGCTGGAAAACGCCGCGCGCCTCGCCGCGACGGAACAGACCGGAGTGACCATCGATATTCGCGTCTACAACACCGACGGCAACCCCGCGACGGCGGCGACGGTCGCGCGACAGGCCGTGCAGGAGGGCGCAGATGTCATCCTCGGTCCTCTGCGCTCGGAATCCGCGGCCGCCGTCGGTGTCGCCGTCGCCAATTCCGGGGTCTCGGTGCTGAGCTTCTCGAACAACGCCGAGGTCGCGGGCGGCAACGTCTTCGTTCTGGGCAACACCTTCGCCAACACCGCCAATCGGCTCGTCTCCTACGCCGCCCGCCAGGGCGCGGGCAACATCGTCGTGGTCCACGCCTCCAATCTTGCCGGCGAAGTTGCGCGCGACGCGGTACGGGGGGCCGCCGCGCGGTCGGGTGCGACGGTCGCGGCGACGGTCCCATACGAGTTCTCGCAGACCGGCGTCATCAACGCGGTGCCACAGGTCGTGGAGGCGGTCCGGGAAACCGGCGCGAACGGTGTCCTTTTGACCTCGGACAGCGCGGGCGCCCTGCCTTTCTTCGCGCAGCTTCTGCCTGAGAACGGGCTCGACCTGGAGACCGTGCGGGTGATGGGCCTCACACGGTGGGACACGCCGCCCCAGACGCTGGAATTCGCGGGGCTTCAGGGCGGGTGGTTCACCCTTCCCGACCAGGGCGCGCTGGCCGGGTTCGAAGGCCGCTACGCCGCGACCTACGGCTCTGCGCCGCACACGCTTGCCGCGCTGGCCTATGACGGCGTGCGCGCCATCGCCGAGACGGTGGCCACGACGGGCCGCGCCGGTGGCGTCGACCTGACCGCGTCGCCCGGTTTCCAGGGCGCAGGCGGCGTGTTTCGCCTGCTGTCGGACGGCACCAACCAGAGGGCGCTGGCAATCGCCCAAGTGACCGAAAATCAGGTGGCCATCATTGACCCCGCCCCAAGACGCCTTGGCGGTCCCGGTCTCTGACCGGAACCCAAGTCTCACAGTCGCGACGGAGCCCGGGACGCTTATCGTCCCGGAGGATCGCATCTTCGACGCGGAGGCCGTTCGTGCGCGGATCGATGCCGCCTGCGCGGAGGCGCCCGACAGCGCCGCCGTGCGCGCGGCGGCGGTCGGCGTGCTGCAGGAGGCCAACGCGGCGGGCCGCACGGCGATCGCGGCTGGCTTCACCGAGCTGCCGCTGGCGGCCCGGCGCACCACACGGGCCTATTGCCACCTGACCGACTGCCTCGTGCGAGAAGTGCTGCATGTGGCCGAGACCCATCTGCATCCCAACGCCCTGCCCTCGCAGGCCGAGCGCATGGCCGTCATGGCCGTCGGCGGCTACGGGCGCGGCGAGATGGCGCCCTATTCCGACGTCGACCTCTTGTTCGTCACGCCGTGGAAGATGACGCCCGCCATCGAGAACGTGATCGAATCCACACTCTACATGCTGTGGGACCTGCGGATGAAGGTCGGCCATGCCTCGCGCACGGTAAAGGAATGCCTGCGGCTTGGACGGCAGGACATCACGATCCGGACCAGCCTGCTGGAGATGCGTTACCTGTGCGGGACCGAAGCGGTCGGGGCGGAGCTTCAGACCGGGTTGCGCCAGCAGCTTTTCGACGGGACAGTGGGTGAGTTCATCGAGGCCAAGCTCGAGGAACGCAGCGCGCGCCACCGCAAGCAGGGCGGCCAGCGCTACATGCTGGAGCCCAACGTCAAGGAGGGCAAGGGCGGGCTGCGCGACCTGCAGACGCTCTACTGGATCGCCAAGTACGAACACGGCGTCGTCCATATCGACGAGCTGGTGGCGCTGGGCGTGTTCCGGCCCGAGGAATTCGCCGCCTTCGATGCGGCCGAGCGGTTCCTCTGGGCCGTTCGGTGTCATCTGCACCTGATCGCCGACCGCGCGCAGGACCAGTTGACCTTCGACAACCAGGTCCAGGTCGCCGAGCTCATGGGCTACAAGGACCATTCCGGCCGACGCGCGGTCGAACATTTCATGCAGGACTATTTCCGCCACGCCACCCGCGTGGGTGAACTGACCCGCATTTTCCTGACCGAGCTGGAGGCGCGCCACGTCAAGCAGGAGCCGGCGCTGTTCGGGTTCCTGCGCGGGCGCAGGCGCCGCCGGAAGAAGGTCAAGACCGGCTACGCGATCAAGCAGAACCGCCTCACGCTGGAGGACGCCGACGCCTTTTTCGAGGACAAGCTGAACATTCTACGGCTCTTCGAGGAGGCGCTGAGGACCGGCTACCTGATCCACCCCGATGCCATGCGCGAGGTGCAGGCACGCATCGACACGATCGACGATGCCATGCGGCGCGACCCGGAGGCGGTGCGCATCTTCCTCGATCTTCTGCTCAAGCACGGCAACCCGGAACGAGCGCTGCGCCGCATGAACGAGCTGGGGGTCCTGTCTGCCTTCCTGCCGGAATTCGCCCCCGTCGTCGCGATGATGCAGTTCAACATGTATCACAGCTATACGGTGGACGAGCACACGATCCAGGTGATCTCGACGCTCGCGCAGATCGAGCGCGAGGAACTGATCGAGGAACTGCCGGTGGCCTCCCGCATTCTGAAGAACGGGGTGAACCGCAAGGTTCTTTATGCCGCCTGCCTGCTGCACGATATCGGCAAGGGCCGTAAGGAGGATCATTCCATCGTCGGCGCGCGCATCGCGCGGACGGTTTGTCCGCGCCTCGGCCTGAAGCCCGCCGAATGCGAGACGGTGGAATGGCTGGTGCGCTATCACCTGCTGATGTCCGACATGGCGCAGAAACGCGACATATCGGACCCGCGCACGGTGCGCGACTTCGCCAAGGCGGTGAAGACACGCGAGCGGCTTGAGCTTCTGACCGTGCTGACGGTCTGCGACATCCGCGGCGTCGGGCCGAACACCTGGAACAACTGGAAGGCCACGCTTCTGCGGGGGCTCTACCGCGCCACGGCAACCGCGCTCGACACCGGGCTCGAGGACCTCAATCGCGAGAAGCTGGAGGGCGAGGGCAAGAAGGCGCTGCGCGAGGCCCTGGCCGACTGGCCCAAGCCCTTGCTCAAGACCGAGATCGACCGCCATTACGGACCCTACTGGCAGGGGCTGGACCTCGCCACGCAGGTCGCCTTCGCCGAGATGCTGAAGGACATCGGCGCCGACGAGATCCGCATCGACACCCGCGAGGACGAGGACCGCGACGCGACCCGCGTCTGCTTTGCGCTGAACGACCATCCCGGCATCTTCTCGCGCCTCGCAGGCGCCCTGTCGCTGGTCGGGGCCAATGTCGTCGACGCGCGGACCTATACGTCCAAGGACGGCTACGCGACCGCGGTGTTCTGGGTGCAGGACGCCGAGGGCAACCCCTACGAGGCCCGCCGCCTGCCGCGTCTGCGCGGGATGATCGGAAAGACGCTCAAGGGCGAGGTCGTGGCCTCCAAGGCGCTGGAGGGACGCGACAAGATCAAGAAGCGCGAGCGGCCCTTCGACGTGCCGACGCATATCACCTTCGACAACGAAGGCTCCGAGATCTACACGATCATCGAGGTCGACACCCGCGACCGGCCCGGCCTGCTTTACGACCTGACCAAGACACTGGCGGCCAGCAACGTCTATATCGCCCACGCGGTGATCGCGACCTATGGCGCGCAGGTGGTGGACGTCTTCTATGTCAAGGACATGTTCGGCCTGAAACTGCACACGCGCTCGCGGCAGGAGAACCTCGAGCGCAAGCTGCGGGATGCCATCGCCCGCGTGGCCGAACGGGCCGGAGCGTGAGAGGATGACCGACATGTGGCAAGCCGGCGCGGGCACGGTCTCCGCACCCGCGCAGTTCGGGGCCTGAGGCGGGACAATGGTCAAACCCATCCGCCTTGTCTCGGGCTTCGTCACGGTCGGCTTCTGGACCCTGATGAGCCGCATCCTCGGCTTCGTCCGGGACATCCTGATCGCCGCCTTCATGGGCGCGGGCCCGGTCGCCGAGGCCTTCCTCGTGGCGTTCTCGCTGCCCAACATGTTCCGCCGATTCTTTGCCGAGGGGGCGTTCAACACCGCCTTCGTGCCGCTCTTTTCCAAGAAGTTCGAGGCTGGCGAGGATCCGCAGTGTTTCGCGCAGGATGCCTTTTCGGGGCTGGCGTCGATCCTGATCGTGCTGACACTGCTGGCGCAGGTCTTCATGCCGTGGCTGGTGCTTGCCATGGCCGCAGGCTTCGCGGGCGATGAACGGCTGCCGCTTGCCGTGGCCTTCGGGCGGATCGCGTTTGCCTATATCCTCTTCATCTCGCTGGCCGCGCTGCTGTCCGGCGTGCTGAACGCGACCGGGCGCTTTGCCGCCGCCGCCGCCGCGCCGCTCCTGCTCAACATCGTCCTGATCGCGGCGATCGTGCTGGCGGAGATGACCGACGCGCAAGGCATGGCCATCGCGGGCGCCGGCGACCCGGAAGGCCTTGCCCATGGCACCTTCCTCGTCTGGGGCGTGCTGGTCGCCGGGGTCGCGCAGCTGGGCCTCGTCTGGGTCGCCGCCGCGCGTGCCGGGTTCCGCCTGACCCTGCGGCTGCCGCGCCTGACGCCCGACATGAAGCGGCTGGCGGTGATCGCGCTGCCGGCGATGCTTGCGGGGGGCGTGGTGCAGATCAACCTGCTGGTGGGGCGGCAGGTCGGCAGTTTCTTCGACGGCGCCATCGCTTGGCTGTCCTATGCCGACCGGCTCTACCAGTTGCCGCTTGGCGTGGTCGGCATCGCCGTGGGCGTAGTGCTGCTGCCGGACCTGTCGCGCAGGCTGCGGGCGAATGACGAACAGGGTGGCCGCGACGCGCTGAGCCGCGCGGGCGAGATCGCGCTGGCGCTGACCATCCCCTCGGCCGTGGCGCTGATGGTCATGCCGGTGCCCATCGTTTCGGTCCTGTTCGAGCGCGGCGCGTTCGGGCCCGACGACACCGTGGCGACCGCGCTGGCGCTGGCGGTCTACGGCGCTGGCCTGCCCGCCTTCGTCCTGCAAAAGGTGCTTCAGCCGCTCTACTTCGCGCGGGAAGACACGCGCACGCCCTTCCGCTACGCGCTCGTAGCCATGGTTGTGAACGCGGTGGCGGCGGTGGGTTTTGCGATGCTGCTGGGCTTCATCGGGGCTGCCATCGGCACGACGCTGGCGGCCTGGGCGATGGTCTGGCTGTTGCTGCGGGGACGCCGCGACATGGGCGATGTCGCGCGCTTCGACGCGCGGTTCAAGCGACGGCTTTGGCGGATCGTGGCCGCCTCGGTCCTGATGGGCGGGGGGCTCTGGTCGGGGGTGCTGGTCTGGGGGCCGCTACTGGGCCTGCCGGGTTGGAAATACCTCGGCCTTGCCATCCTCGTGGTGGGCGGCATCGCCGTCTACGCCATCCTCGGCCAGCTTCTGGGCGCCTTCCGCGTGGGCGAGTTCCGGCGCGCACTGCGCCGGGGCTGAAATCCTTTTGCATGTCCCAACGCGAAACCGGTGTCCGATACCGCTGGAAATGCCCTAACGCTGGCGCAGTCGGTTCAGCGCGCGCTGCCAGCCGCCGGGGCTGACGATGAAGGACATCAGGAACCCGGCCGCGAAGCCCGACAGGTCCGCGACGACATTCCCGAAATCGCCCTGGATCACGCCGAAGACGATCTGGATCGCCAGAAGCGCACCGATCAGGCCGAAGGCGCGCATCTGGTTCTCGCCGCGCCGCCCGGCATCGACCCACATCAGGAAGGTGAACGCCCCGATCAACCCGTAGACACCGGGGTAGCCGCCCACCAGCGGGAAGGGGCTGTCGAGCAGAAGCACATAGGCCAGCGCGCCGAAGACCGCCGAGACCCAGAAGATCGCGACGAATGCCAGGGGCGAGAAGACCTCCGCGACCATCTTGCCGATGGCGAGGATGAAGACCACGACGAAGGCTGCGTGGAC
>CAZOBK010000026.1:0-45782 GCA_964578115.1 uncultured Roseicyclus sp. | reverse complement strand
AGGCTGTCGCATCCACGATCTCTTCGACCGGGGCCTCAAGCTCGGGCTCGGGCTCCGGCTCGGGCTCCGGCTCGGGTTCCGGCTCGGCTTCCGACTGCGTGGATTCGGTGTCGTCCGGAACCGCATCGGAGGCGGTCTCCGCTTCAATGCCGGTGGCCGCCTGCGCGTCCGCGACGCCGTCCGTGTCTGCGTCCGTGTCTGCGTCCACCTCTTCGGTCGGGGGCCTGGCAGTCTCGGCCCGCGCGTCTTCGCGCCAGGCGGCCTCTTCGGCGATCCCCTCCAGAAGCTCCGGGGGAACCGCGATCACGTCGATCGGTGGCGACAGCGCCGAAACCGCCGCCACGCCCTCCTCTCGCAGCATGCGCTGGACGCCGCGCACGGTCATGCCCCGGTCATGCAGGAGCACCTTGATCCCGCCCACAAGCTCCATGTCGGCGGGCCGGTAGTAACGCCGTCCGCCCGCGCGTTTGACCGGACGGATCTGCGAGAATTTCGATTCCCAGAAGCGCAGCACATGCGCCGCGACGCCAAGCCAGTCGGCCACCTCGCGGATCGTGCGGAATGCGTCAGGCGACTTGCTCATCCCGGCTCCCCGGCGTCAGTACGGCGCCCTGCATCGCATCAGCTTCGATTGCCGGCCGCGACCCTGTCTTTCATCAGGTGCGAGGGCCGGAAGGTCAGGACGCGGCGCGGGCTGATCGGTACTTCCTCGCCGGTCTTGGGATTGCGCCCGATGCGCGCGGTCTTGGAGCGGACGGAGAACGTCCCGAAGGACGAAAGTTTCACCTGCTCACCGGCCACCAGTGCGTCCGACATCATCTCGAGCACCCGCTCGACCAGTTGCGCGCTTTCATTCCGGCTCAGCCCGACCTCGCGAAACACGGCTTCGGAGAGGTCCATCCGGGTGAGAGTCTTGTCAGCCATCGGTTCACATCCCCCGCTTGTTTGTCTGGGAGGCAGGATGCGGGATGCGATTTCTCAAGTCAATGCAGGGGTTTGCCCGGCGCTCTTTCAGTGGCGGATGACCGCTACCAGCGCAGGACGACCGAGCCCCACGCGAGGCCGCCGCCGATGGCCTCGGCGACCAGCAGATCGCCCGGCTTGATCCGTCCGTCCTGCACCGCGACCGAGAGCGCCAGCGGGATCGAGGCGGCCGACGTGTTGCCGTGATCTTGCACCGTCACCACCACGCGATCCATGTCCACGCCCATCTTCTGCGCTGTGCGCGTGATGATGCGCAGGTTCGCCTGATGCGGGACGATCCAGCTCACATCCTCGGCCGTCAGGCCAGCCTTTTCCAGCGCTGTCTCAGCGGTTTCTGCAAGCTTTTCAACGGCATGTCGGAAGACCTCGCGGCCCTGCATCCGCAACACGCCGGCCGAGCCGCTGGTCGACACACCGCCATCCACATAGAGCAGGTCGCGGTAGCGCCCGTCGGAATTCAGGTCAGTCGCGAGGATGCCACGATCGGCCGGCGTGCCATCGCCATCCCGCGCCTCGAGGATCAGCGCGCCCGCGCCGTCGCCGAAGAGCACGCAGGTCGAACGATCCGTCCAGTCCATGATGCGGCTGAAGGTTTCGGCCCCGATCACGGCCACGCGCGTCGCCTGTCCCGAGAGGATCAGGGCGTTGGCATTCGCCAGCGCATAAACGAATCCGGCGCAGACCGCCTGCACGTCGAAGGCGAATCCCCCCGTCATGCCCAGCCCGTCCTGAACCATCGTGGCCACGGAGGGAAAGGTCAGGTCGGGCGTCGACGTGGCGACCACGACCGCGTCGAGATCGTCGGCCGCAAGCCCCGCCGCCTCGAGCGCGCGTTGCGCTGCGGCCACGGCCATGGCGCTTGTGGTTTCGCCTTCACCCGCGAAATGGCGCCGTTCGATGCCCGAGCGGCTGCGGATCCACGCATCCGTGGTGTCGAGCGAGGCCTCGAACTCGGCGTTCTCGACCACGCGTTCCGGCAGGTAATGACCCACGCCAACGGCCACCGCGCGCCGGGTCATGACGACCTCTCGTCATGTGTGGTGGCGGCCTTGTCCTGCATCGCCAGCGCCGCGGCATGTTCGGTCTGCGCGATCCGCGCGGCGAGCCGCTGGTTGAAGCCGCTGGCCGCCAGCCGCGCGGCGAGCTTGATGGCCGCCGCCACCCCCGTGGCATCGGCGCCGCCATGGGATTTGACCACCGTGCCGTTCAGGCCCAGGAACACGCCGCCATTCACGCGCCGCGGATCGATCCGTTTCGACAGGCGCCGCAGCGAGGTGTAGGCCAGAAGTGCGGCGATACGGCTGAGCGGGGAGTAGCGGAACGCCTCTCCCATCAGTTCTCGGATCATCCGCGCGGTGCCTTCGCCGGTCTTCAGCGCGACATTGCCGGTGAACCCGTCGGTCACGATCACGTCCACCTTGTCGGAGGGCAGGTCGACACCTTCCACGAAGCCCACGAATTCGAAATCCGCCGCGGGGGCCACGCGGGCGATAAGCTCGGCGGCCACCTTGATCTCGGCGCGGCCCTTGTGCTCCTCGGTGCCGACATTGAGCACGCCGACCCTTGGGCGTTCCAGGTCGAGCCCGTTGCGCGCGTAACTCGCCCCCATCAGGGCGTATTGCAGCAGGTCCTCGGCATCGGCGCGCAGATCGGCGCCCACGTCGAGCATGACGTTGAAGCCCGACGGATTGCGCGAAGGCCAAAGGCAGGCGATTGCCGGTCGGTTCACGCCCTCGATCTTGCGCAGCCGGGTCATCGACATCAGCATCAGAGCGCCGGTGTTGCCGCAGGACACCGCCACGGGCGACTCTCCGGCCCGGACCGCCTCGATCGCCGACCACATGGACGTGTCCTTGCCATGCCGCAGCACGGCCGAGGGTTTTTCGTCCATGCGCGCAACGTCGCCGGTGTGGCGCAGTTCGCATTTCTGGGACAGGCCGCGCCGGCGTTCGATCAGCCGCTCCAGCTCGGGGCGGTCGCCGTGAACGATGAAGCGCAGCTCGGGGTTCTTCTCGGCGGCCTTGGCCATGCCGCCCACGACGGCGGCTGGGCCCTGGTCCCCGCCCATGGCGTCAATCGACAGGACCGTGCCCGGAATCTTGTCACCGGTGAGCGCGGTCCCGTCGGTCATCTGCGCTCTGCCGTCCCCGCCGCCGCTCAGGCCGCGTCTTCGTCGAGATCGATCTCGTCGGCCTGGGCCACGACTTCACGGTCATTGTAGAAGCCGCAGGACGGGCAGACGTGATGCGGACGCTTGAGTTCGCCGCAGGAGGGGCACTCGTTGGGGTTCGCACCGTCCAGCGCGTCGTGCGCACGGCGCATGTTGCGGCGGGAGCGCGTCACTCGGTTCTGGGGGACAGCCATGTCTCAACCTCGAAGTTTATGACCGCCCGCAACCGATGCGCGCCGTCGTGAATTCCAAAATCCATCGTCTCTCATCGCCGCGCGCCACTATGCCAGAGGCGTATCTCCGCGCCGCGCGCGTCCCGTCGCATAGCCGGTGTCCGGATGCAAGACCGCCGAGGGCGGGCGAGGCCGGGAACATACTCCGATTTCGTGGCCATGCAAGTGCTTTTCAGGACGTGTTTCCGAGGTGATCCGATGGGGCGGATTCGGTGAGGTGCCGGTCATTCCGCCGGCCGTCTCTTCACCCGTCCGAGCCATCCTCCGACCCGCCGTCCGAGCCCTCCGGATCATCACGCAGGCGATCACGCAGGGCGGCCAGGCCCGCCAGCGGCTTGGCCTCGTCGTCGGTCATGGGCGCGACACCGGGTCCGGCGAACTGGCCGGCCTCCAGCTCCGCATCCGCAGCGCGCGGGTAGTCTGGCAGCGCCAGCGCCAGCGCCTCGGCCATCACTGCACCAAGGTCGAGCCGGGCGGGAAGTGCCTCGGTCGTGTCGTCCTCGGGCATTTCGGCCTCTTCGCCCGTGGGCTCGTGCCAATCGGCGAGGTAGCGACGCGTGACGTCCATATCTATGCGCGTGGTCACGGGCGCGAGCGTGACCACGCAGGGCTGAACCACCGTCGCGCCAAGCTGCGCGACAAGCTTCCAGTCCTGCGCCCCCTCGGGCTCCAGCGTGCCGGCGAACCGCAGCTTGCGCACCGCCTCGATGTCCAGCGCCTCGGCCAGCCGTGCGCGCTCCGGCGCTTCCGGGCGCAACTCGAAGCTGCGTGGCGCGCGGGGCAAGCGGGCGAGGTCGAGGATCGCCCTGTCTCGGTCTGGCTCGGGCATGCGTGATCGGTCCCCGTCTGTGCATGGCGCGGGGCCGAACTTGCCCCCGTGCGCCCCATCGTCTAAGCGGGATACAAACCCAGACGGCAGGGTGCAAGCCGGGCGCCACTGACGCCCGGAGGTCGCCTGCCAGAGAGCGGCGAGAGATATGCGACGGACCACAGCTGACATGACCACGACACGCCGAACCGCGCATCGGCATGTACTGGGCCAGATGCGCCCCGTGATGCGCTTTTTGATGCGCCTGATCGCGCCGCTCGCGCTGATCGGTGTGCTGTCCGCGTGCGCCGCGACCTTCAACAACCACGGATTCGTCCCGCCCGACGCGGAGCTGGAGCAGATTCTCGTCGGCGTCGACACGCGCGGCACGATCGAGGAGACGATCGGCCGCCCCTCGGCTGCCGCCGGCGTGCTGCGTGACGAGGCCTGGATCTACAGCGCCTATCGCGTGCGCAACTACACCTATCAGGCGCCGCAGGTCATAGAACGCGACGTGGTCGCGATTTCCTTCGATGCCGATGGCGTGGTCACGAATATCGAACGCTTCGGGTTGGAGGACGGCCAACTCGTGCAACTCTCGCGGCGCGTGACGGAGGGATCGGTGCGCGATCTTGGCTTCTTCCGGCAGCTTATGCGGAACCTGGGCCGTGTCGATCTGGGCGCGCTCGGAGACTAGCCACTGCACAGGCCGGAACGCGGTCTGTCGCAGGCCTGTCATCGCCCGGGTGATAGGCGGGCCGTGGACAACAACAGGAGCATCGGCATGCTGACGCTCTCGAAAGGCCGCTACAGCGCGCGGCTGGCAAGGACCGAGGCCGACATCCTCGCGACACAGCGCCTGCGCTGGCGGGCCTTCCGCGCCGATGCCGCGCGGCCCGACGGGCGCGATACCGACGATTTCGACGATGCGTGCCAGCACATGCTGGTGGAAGACAGCCGGGACGGCACGCTGGTGTGCTGTTTCCGGCTGATGCACCTGCCATGCGGCGCCGAGATCGGGCGCAGCTATTCGGCGCAGTTCTACGAGCTCTCCAGGCTGGCCTCCTTCGAGGCGCCGATGGCCGAGATGGGCCGGTTCTGTATCGCGCCCGATCGTTGCGATCCCGATATCCTGCGCGTGGCATGGGGCGCGCTGACCGATCTGGTGGACCGCAAAGGCGTGCAGATGCTCTTCGGCTGTTCGTCCTTTCACGGCACCGAGGCGCAGGCTTATCTGGATGCCTTCGCCCTCCTGCGCCAGCGCCACCTCGCGCCGCGCCGCTGGCTGCCGCGCGTCAAGGCGCCGTCGATCTTTCGCTTTGGCAGGCTGCCTGGCGGCAAGCCTGACATCAAGCGCGCCACCGCCGAGATGCCGCCCCTGTTGCGCACCTACCTGATGATGGGGGGCTGGGTGTCGGACCACGCGGTGATCGACCGCGATCTCGGAACGCTGCATGTCTTCACCGGGCTGGAGATCGCGGCCGTTCCGCCGGGGCGTGCGCGGCTGCTGCGGCAGCTGAGCACGGTCTAGGCGCGTCGCGCCCACCGGTCGCAATGGACGGCGCGCGCGGCACCTGCTAACGGCTGGGCCCGTCACGGCGGAAGGCAACGAGATGAGCGACAGCGACAATTCATCCCCGGGTCTGACCTATGCGGAGGCGGGCGTGGACATCGCGGCCGGCAATACGCTGGTGGACCGGATAAAGCCCGCCGCCGCCGCCACGACGCGGCCCGGCGTGATGGCGGGGCTGGGCGGGTTCGGCGCGCTTTTCGACCTCAAGGCGGCAGGCTATGACGACCCGATCCTCGTGGCCGCCACCGATGGCGTGGGCACCAAGCTGCGGATCGCGATCGACACCGGGAACGTGGACACGATCGGTATCGACCTTGTCGCGATGTGCGTGAACGACCTTGTCTGCCAGGGGGCGGAACCCCTGTTCTTCCTCGATTATTTCGCCACAGGCAAGCTCGAGGTCGACGCCGCCGCGCGCATCGTGGCGGGCATCGCCGAGGGTTGCCGCCTGTCGGGCTGCGCGCTGATCGGCGGCGAGACGGCGGAGATGCCCGGCATGTACGAGGCGGGCGATTTCGACCTCGCAGGCTTTGCCGTGGGCGCGATGGAGCGCGGTGCGGCCTTGCCGGCAGGCGTGGCGGAGGGCGACGTCCTGCTGGGCCTCGCCTCGGACGGGGTGCATTCCAACGGCTATTCGCTGGTGCGCGGGATCGTGGCGCGGGCGGGGTTGTCCTGGGACGCGCCCGCGCCCTTCGCTGAGGCCACGCTGGGCGCGGCGCTGCTGACGCCCACGCGGCTTTATGTGCGCCCTGCGCTCGGCGCGATCCGTGCGGGCGGGGTGCATGCGCTGGCCCATATCACCGGCGGCGGGCTGACCGAGAACCTGCCACGCGTGCTGCCCGATGGGCTGGGCGCGGAGATAGATCTGTCGTCTTGGAGTCTGCCGCCCGTCTTCCGCTGGCTGGCGGAGGCGGGGCGGCTGGATCAGGCCGAGATGCTCAGGACCTTCAACGCCGGCATCGGCATGGTGCTGGTGGTCGACGCGGGACAGGCCGGGGCCATCGAGGACACCCTTCGCGACGCGGGCGAGACGGTCTTTCGCATCGGCACCGTCGCGCCGGGGGAGGGCGTGCGCACCACCGGCACGCTAGCGTGAGCGTCCAGTGACGGCCCGCGTCGGCATCCTGATCTCGGGCGGCGGATCGAACATGGTCACGCTGGTCCGCTCCATGACCGGCGCGCACCCCGCGCGGCCCTGCGTGGTGGTGTCGAACAACCCCGAGGCGGGGGGCCTGACCCGCGCGCGGGAGATGGGCCTGCCCGCCGTCGCGGTCGATCATCGCCCCTATGGCAAGGACCGCGCGGCGTTCGAGGCCGCCCTTGCCGAGGCGCTGGCGCCCCATGAGGCCGATATTCTCTGCCTTGCCGGGTTCATGCGCGTGCTGACCGCCGGTTTCGTCGAGGACTGGCGCGGCCGGATGCTGAACATCCACCCCTCGCTCCTGCCGAAATACCGCGGGCTCGACACCCATGCGCGCGCGATCGCGGCGGGCGACACGCAGGCGGGCTGCACCGTGCATGAGGTGACGCCCGCGCTGGATGACGGGCCGATCCTCGGGCAGGCGCGGGTGCCGATCCTGCCCGGCGACACCGCGGATACGCTGGCCGCCCGCGTGCTTGAGGCGGAACACAGGCTGTACCCCGCCGTCCTGCGCCGCTTCGCCGCCGGTGACCGCCGGCCGGTTCTGCTGGGGTGAAACCGCAGCGGGGTATGCCGGCCGCACTTCCCTTTCCCGGGAGCCTCGCCTAAACCCGACCGAACCGGCCGCAACGAGCAGGATCCGAGCCCCCTTGACCCAGACCATCACAACCACCGACGCACTCGCCGCCTTTTGCACACGGGCCAAGGACGGGCCCTATGTCACCGTCGACACCGAGTTCCTGCGCGAGCGCACCTATTACGCGCAGCTCTGTCTCGTGCAGATGGCGCTGCCCGGCACGGACGAAGCCGACGCCGTCCTGATCGATCCGCTTGCCAACGGCCTGTCGCTCGACCCGCTATACGAGCTTTTCCGCGCCGAGGGCGTGGTCAAGGTGTTCCACGCCGCGCGGCAGGACCTCGAGATCTTCCACGTCGAGGGTGACGTGGTGCCCGCGCCGCTGTTCGACACGCAGGTGGCCGCCATGGTCTGCGGCTTCGGCGAACAGGTGGGCTACGAGACGCTGGTGCGGCGGATCGCCAATGCGCCGCTCGACAAGTCGTCGCGCTTCACCGACTGGTCACGCCGGCCGCTGTCGGACGCGCAGAAGACCTATGCACTGGCCGACGTGACCCATCTGCGCCAGATCTACGAGCATCTTCAGGAGCGGCTGGAAAAAAGCGGGCGCTCGCACTGGATGGAAGAGGAGCTTGGCACGCTCACCGATGCGTCGAGCTACATCGTCGACCCCGAGCAGGCGTGGCAGCGCCTGAAGCTTCGGAACGCCTCGCCCAAGGTGCTGGCCATCGCGCGCGAACTGGCAGCCTTCCGCGAGCGCATGGCGCAGGAGCGCAACATCCCGCGCAACCGCATCCTGAAAGACGACGCGCTGATGGAGCTGGTCTCCACCAAGCCGAAATCGCTGGAGGATCTGTCGAAATCGCGTCTGCTGCTGCGCGAGGCGCGCAAGGGCGCGATCGCGGAGGGCCTCGTGGAGGCGGTGCGGCGCGGGCTGGAGACACCGCAGTCGGACTGGCCGCGCTTGCCCAAGGGCCGCGACCGCTCGGCGCTGAACCCAGCGCTGGCGGATCTGTTGCGCGTGCTGCTCAAGGCAAAGTCGGAGGAGGCCGGCGTGGCATCCAAGCTGATCGCGTCCTCCAGCGATCTCGACGATATCGCCAGTGGCGAGCGTGACGGGATCTGGTCGCGGGGCTGGCGGCGGGAGGTGTTCGGCGAGGCGGCGCTTCAGCTGCTCGACGGCAAGATCGCGCTGGCGGCCGAGGGCGAAAGGGTGAAAACCGTTCCGGTTTGAGGCTTTTGCTTGCAGGCGAGAGGGCTTCGCCCCCTCGCGCTCCCCCTGCGTATTTCTGGAAAGATGAAGGAGGCTCAGCGCCGCTCGACGCTGCGGCGGTTGGTGCGTGCGATCACGGTGATCGAGCGCAGGCCGCGCAGCTCATCTTGACCGAGCGCCACGGCCGCCACGATTTCCCGGCTGCGCCCGGTGCCCTGGCTCGCGCCATCTTGGGGTGGGGCGGCGCGGAATTCATAGGTGACGGCGCCGTCCTCGCGGCTCAGCAGCACAAGACCCGGCCGCCAATGACCCGCCGCCTCGGTGAGCGCCGTGGCCGTCAGGATTGCGCCCGATGTCGTGGGCTCGATGGCCAGCCCCGTGACTTCTGCCACGAGGGGGCGGGGATCGGCGGGGCGTTCGACCTCGGTCACCGTGATCCGTTCCTCCCGCTCGCCGCCGAACCAGTTGAACGGGTTCAGTCGGCTCTCGCCGCAGGCCGCCAGCGACAGGCAGAGGGTAAGGGTTAGGGTGACGCGCAGCATGGGGCCTCCGGCATAGACGGTCGTGGTACAGACAGTCCCGGCATTGCCTAGACCAAAGCCCCTGCGATGAAAAGCGCCACTGGACGCGAGGGGATGGCGCGCATACTTCCGGAGGATACCAGACCCACGGAGAGGACCATGGCCACCGAAGCTTTCGAAGAGATCGCCGACACGTTCGAGTTTCTCGACGACTGGGAGGAGCGCTATCGCCACGTGATCGACATGGGCAAGGCGATGCCGCCGCTCGACGAGGCGGTAAAGGTGGACGCGACGAAGGTGGAGGGCTGCGCCAGCCAGGTCTGGATCCTGCCGCGGATCGACGGCGAGGGGCCGGCGGCGACGTTCGATTTCGCCGGCGACAGCGATGCGATCATCGTGCGCGGGCTGATCGCGGTGCTGCACGCGCTCTATTCGGGGTTGCCGGTACGCGAGGTCGCGGAGGTGGATGCCGCTGCAGCGCTCGGGCGGCTGGGCCTCGACGAGCATCTCTCGGCGCAGCGGTCGAACGGAGTTCGCGCGATGGTGGGCCGCATCCGGGCGCTTGCGGCGGAGCGTGCCGAGGCCTGAAGGCTGCGTGAAGGTCTTTCGACAAGACGTTGCCAAAAATGAAAAAGCCGCCCTGTATGAGCGGCTTTCTCTTTTGCCTCTACCGGACGCCTCAGCGATCCTCGATCTCGACATAGTCGCGCATGGTCTCGCCCGTATAGAGCTGGCGCGGACGGCCGATCTTGAGCGCGGGATCGGCGATCATCTCTTTCCACTGGCTGACCCAGCCGACGGTGCGCGCGACCGCGAAGATCGGCGTGAACATCGAGGTGGGGAAGCCCATCGCGTCGAGGATGATGCCGGAGTAGAAATCCACGTTGGGGTAGAGCTTTTTCTCGACGAAATAGGGGTCTTCGAGGGCGACCCTCTCAAGTTCCTTGGCGACCTGAAGCGTCGGGTTGTTGTCGACGCCAAGCAGGTCCAGCACCTCGTCGGCGCTTTCCTTCATCACCTTCGCGCGGGGGTCGAAATTCTTGTAGACCCGGTGGCCGAAGCCCATCAGGCGGAAGGGATCGTCCTTGTCCTTGGCGCGCGCGATGAATTCGGGGATGCGGTCGGGCGTGCCGATCTCGCGCAGCATCTCGAGACAGGCCTGGTTTGCACCGCCATGGGCGGGACCCCAGAGACAGGCGATGCCGGCGGCGATGCAGGCGAACGGGTTGGCGCCGGAGGAGGCCGCCAGGCGGACGGTCGAGGTCGAGGCGTTCTGTTCATGGTCCGCATGCAGCGTGAAGATCCGGTCCATCGCGCGCGCAAGGATCGGGTCGACCTTGTATTCCTCGGCCGGGACGGCAAAGCACATGCGCAGGAAATTCGCGGCATAGTCGATGTCGTTGCGGGGATACACGAAGGGCTGGCCGATCGTGTACTTGAAGGCCCATGCGGCGATCGTCGGCAGCTTGGCGATCAGGCGGTGGGACGCGATCTCGCGCTGGCGCGGGTCTGTGATGTCGGTCGAGTCGTGATAGAAGGCCGACATCGCGCCAACCACGCCCACCATGACGGCCATGGGATGAGCGTCGCGGCGGAAGCCCCTGAAAAAGTTGCCCATCTGCTCATGGATCATGGTGTGATGGGTGATCGTGGTCTCGAATTCCTCGAGCGTCGGGGCGTCCGGCAGCTCGCCATAGAGCAGCAGGTAGCAGACCTCGAGGAAGTGGGACTTCATCGCCAGCTGGTCGATCGGGTAGCCGCGATGCAGCAGTTCGCCCTTGTCGCCGTCGATGAAGGTGATCGAACTGTCGCACGACGAGGTCGAGGTGAAGCCCGGATCGTGGGTGAACACGCCCGCCTGCGCGTAAAGCTTGGTGATGTCGATCACGTCAGGGCCGGCCGTGGGTGAGCGCATCGGCAACTCGTAGGTCTGTCCGTCGATCGTCAAGGTGGCGGTTCTGGTGTCTGCCATGGTCGTCCCTTCTCCAACAGGCGTGCCGGGCGCGGCGCGCCAGCGTGTCTGATCGGGGCCAGGTCCTGTCCGGACCCCGTCGCATATAGCGGCCACCCGCGGCTTCAGTCGCGGCGGGAGGCGGCGTCCGTCAGGCGGGCGAGTGTTTCGTCCCGGCCGATGACGAGCATCATGTCGTACACGCTCGGGGTGGCGCTCCGACCAGCCAGCGCGGCCCGGATCGGGGCTGCGAGTTTGCCGAATTTCAACCCATGGGATTCCGCAAACGTGGTGAGCTTCGCCTCCAACGTGTCTCGCGACCAGCTATCATTCTGCAACTGCGCAGTCAATTCTGACAGTATACCACGGGATACATCGTCGAGCGCAGCGGCGGATTTCTCGTCCGGCTGAATGGGACGTTCCGCCAGCACGAATTGGGCCTTTTCGAGCAGATCGGGCAGGGACCGCGCGCGGTCCTTGAGGCAATACATCGCAGCCAGAAGCCCGTCTTTCTGCACCTGCGAAAGCGGCGGGGCGCCGGTGAGGGCGCGGTAGCGTTCAACCTCCGCGACAAGCTCGGCATCCTCCATCCGCGCGATATGCCAGGCCGCGACACTGTCGAGCTTTTTCATGTCGAGCCGGGCGGGGGACTTGCCGATGCCCGCGAGGTCGAACCATTCCAGCGCCTGAGCGTCGGTGAAAAGCTCATCGTCGCCATGGCTCCAGCCCAGACGCGTGAGGTAGTTGCGCATCGCGGCCGGCGGATAGCCCATCTCGGCGTACTCCATCACGCCCGTCGCGCCGTGGCGTTTCGACAGTTTCTTGCCGTCAGGCCCGTGGATCAGCGGGATATGCGCCCAGACAGGTTCCGCCCAGCCCAAGGCGCGATAGATCTGCGCCTGCCGCGCCGCGTTGTTGAGATGGTCGTCGCCGCGGATCGCGTGGGTCACGCGCATGTCGTGGTCGTCCACGACGACGGCCAGCATGTAGGTGGGCGTCCCGTCCGAGCGCAGCATCACCAGATCGTCGAGCTGGTCGTTGCGGAAGCGGACCGTGCCCTGCACGGCGTCCTCGATCACCGTCTCGCCCTCGCGCGGGGCCTTCAGGCGCACGGCATAGGGTGCGTCCGGGTGCTCGCTTTCGGGCACGTCGCGCCACGGGCTGAGAAACAGGGTGGAGCGGCTCTCGGCCTTCGCGGCGTCGCGGAAGGCCTGGATGTCGTCTTGCGTGGCGAAACACTTGTAGGCCGTGCCCTCGGCCAGCATTTGCAGCGCGATTTCCGCGTGGCGATCCTTGCGCTCGAACTGGCTGACGGCCTCGCCGTCCCAGTCGAGACCGAGCCAGGTCATCCCGTCGAGGATCGCCTGAGTCGCCTCGGGGGTGGAGCGCGCGCGGTCGGTGTCCTCGATCCTCAGCAGGAACTTGCCCCTGCGGCCGCGGGCATAGAGCCAGTTGAACAGCGCCGTGCGCGCGGTGCCGATATGCATCGTGCCCGTAGGCGAGGGCGCGATGCGGGTGACGACGTCTGTGGCCATGGGACCCCCCTGCGGGCGGCGCTCGCGGCCCGCGTTAACCATTTGGAAACCATGTCTTGGCAAGACCACTGGGACTTACCCGAGCCTTGAGGATAGGTGCAAGGGTGCTGAGCCGCGCCACCCTTTCCGCGCTGAACGCGGTGCAGCAGGGGCAGCGCGGCGCGCTGATGCCCTGGACGGTGGTCGCGCTGGGGCTCGGCGTGGCGCTTTTCTTCGCGCTGCCGGTGGAACCGGGTCCGGCGGAATTCGGCGCGGCGGGCGTCGTGGTCGTTGTGGGCCTGGCCTTCGGCTTTTGGCGGCGCGAGACGCTGGCACCGCTGGGCTTGGTGCTGGCGCTCTCGGCGACCGGTTTCGCGGCGGCGGGCCTGCGGGCCCACCAGGTCGCGGGGCCTGTCCTCGATTTCCGCTATTACGGCCCGGTGGAGGGGCGCGTGGTGGGCATCGACCGCTCCGCCTCCGACGCGCTGCGCCTCACGCTGGACCGTGTCCGCCTCGACGATGTCTCGCCCGACCGCACGCCGCGCCGGGTGCGCGTGTCGCTCCATGGTGAGCAGCGCTGGCTCGATCCGGAGCCCGGCGCGCGCGTGATGATGACCGCGCATCTTGGCCCGCCCGCGGGCCCGGCGGAACCCGGCGGCTTCGATTTCCAGCGCCACGCGTGGTTCCTGTCGCTGGGCGCGGTGGGCTACACGCGCACGCCCATGTTGCTGGCCGAGGCGCGGCCCGAGGGCGCGCAGGCTGTGTTTTACATGCGCATGGCCATGTCCGAGGCGATCCGCGCCCGCATCGAGGGCCAGCCCGGCGCCTTTGCCGCCGCCGTCCTGACAGGCGACCGCTCCGGCCTCGACGCCGATACGGTGGAAAACATGCGCGTGGCCAATATCGCCCACCTGCTGGCGATCTCCGGCCTGCACATGGGGCTTCTGACGGGGTTCGTCTATGGCGCGCTCCGGCTGGCGCTGGCGCTGATCCCGGCGCTGGCGTTGTATTATCCGATCCGCAAATGGGCCGCCGCCGGTGCGCTGGCGGCGGGCGCCTTCTATCTTGCGCTTTCGGGCGGCAACGTGGCCACCGAGCGCGCCTTCATCCAGGTCGCGGTGATGCTGGCCGCCGTGATGCTCGACCGGCGCGCGATCACGCTGCGGTCGGTCGCCATAGCCGGCGTCATCATCCTGCTGCACCGGCCCGAGACGCTGTTCTCGCCCGGCTTCCAGATGTCCTTCGCCGCGACGGCGGCGCTTGTCGCGGTCTTCAACGGCCTGCGCGGCGCGGAGTGGCTGAGGGTGCGGCCCGGCTGGCAGAAATGGGTCTTCGCCCTTGTCCTGTCCTCGACCGTCGCGGGCCTCGCCACGGCGCCCTTCGCGGCGGCGCATTTCAACCGGATCGCCGTCTTCGGCCTGATCGCCAACCTGCTGACGGTGCCTGTGATGGGCAGCCTGATCATCCCCGGCGCGGTGGTCGCCGCACTGCTCTGGCCGCTGGGCCTGTCGGGCCTGGCCTTCGCGGTGATGGAACCGGGGTTGGCCTGGATCCTTGATATGGCGGCTCGCGTGGCGGACCTGCCCGGCGCCGTGAGCCACGTTCCCAGCCCGCCGGCGGGCACGCTGGGCCTGATCGCGCTTGGCGGGCTGATCGCGATCCTCTGGCGCGGGAGAGGCCGCTGGGCGGGCACGCTGCCGCTTGCGGTTGCGGCGTTGCTCTGGTCCGGGGGGGCGCGCCCCGACCTGCTGGTCTCGGACACGGGCCGTCTTGTCGGGGCGTGGACGCAGGAGGGGCGCGCGCTGTCGCGGCCGCGCGGGGAGGGTTTCGTCGCGGGTGTCTGGCTGGAGAATGACGGCGACGGCGCGACGCAGGAGGCGGCGGCGGGGCGCGCGGGCTGGCGCGATACCGGGGCAGGGGTATCGATCACGATGGAAGGTGTGCGCATCTGGCACGGCGCCGGGCGGCGCGCCCTGGCCGAGGCCGCGGCGGCCTGCGACACCCATGACCTCGTCATCCTCTCCGAACTGGGCGCGGAGGCGGAGCCCGCCATCGACGGTATCGCGCCGGATCTCGGACCACCGGTTCTGATGGCCGCTCGGGCAGCGCCGGACGACGCGCGCTGTACCCTGATCGACGCCGATTTGCTCGCAAAGACCGGCGCGCTGGCCATCGATATCGATGCCGCCGCGATCACGATCCGGACCGCCCGGCATATGCAGGGCGACCGGCTCTGGACCCGCTGAGCGGTTTCAGTAGGTGCGGATCAACCCGACAAGCTTGCCCTGCACGGTGACCTGGTCCTCGCGCAGGACGCGCGTCTCGTAGGCCGGGTTCGCCGCCTCCAGCGCGATCATGCCCCCCTTGCGGCGGTAGCGCTTGAGCGTCGCTTCCTGCCCCTCGACAAGGGCCACGACGATATCGCCATTGTCGGCGGCGGCGCCTTCCTCGATCACGACCACGTCGCCATCGTTGATGCCGGCCTCGATCATCGAGTCGCCGCGCACCTCGAGCGCGTAGTGGCTGCGGCCCGCGGCCAGCATCTGCTGCGGCACCGCCACATGCGAGGCGACCTCGCTGATCGCCTCGATGGGCGTGCCGGCGGCGATCCGGCCCATGACGGGGACGTTCGAGGCGCCGGCGCCGCTGACCGGCATGGCGCCGGCGGGCTGCGCGGGCGACTGGGCCGAGGCGCGGTCGCCTTCGATCACGCGTGGGGAAAAGCCGGGCCGTTCCATCGCGTCGGGCATCTTGACGATCTCGATGGCGCGGGCGCGATGCGCCAGCCGCCGGATGAAGCCGCGTTCCTCCAGCGCCGTGATCAGCCGGTGAATGCCCGACTTGGACCGCAGGTCCAGCGCCTCCTTCATCTCGTCGAAGGATGGCGGGACGCCGTCGCGCTGCACGCGCTTGTGAATGAATTCCAGAAGATCGCGCTGTTTCCGGGTCAGCATTGTCGTGCTCCTCCTGCCGCGAATGGCCCTTTGGGTCCCGCGGTGCCCTTACCTCGTTCGCGTTACGTTCTACACCTGTTCCGGTGCATCTGTCAACGAATCAGGCAAGTCACGAAGTGACGGGCCCGATGGGGACGTAGTCGACCAGCTCGCCGGCCGTCCGCGCCGGGTCGCCGATGGGCCGCACGATCAGGCCGTTGGCGCGGCTCAGGATCGACAGAAGCGAGCTGTCCTGCCGGTCGAATGGCACGATCTCTGGCACCTCGCCGGTGGGGAAGACCTCGGCGCGCATGTAATGCTCGCGCGGGCCGTTGGCCGCCACATCAGCGCCCAGCCGGGCCTTCCTGCGCCGCCGTTCGCCGGCGCGCAGGCCGAGGAAACCGCGCAACATCGGCACGAGGAACAGGTGCCCGCAGACCATGGCCGAAACAGGGTTTCCGGGCAGTCCCAGCAGCGACGCATCGCCCAGCCGCCCGGCCATGAGCGGCTTTCCCGGCCGCATGGCGATCTTGTAAAAGGCGCGCTCCATCCCGAGGCTTTCGGCCACCGCGCCCACGAGGTCGTGATCCCCGACAGACGCGCCGCCCACCGTCACCACCATATCGGCCCCATGCGCGAGATCGAATACGGCGCGCAGGCTCTCCTCATCGTCGCGCGCGATGGGCAGCAGCCGCGCGATCCCGCCCTCCGCCTCGATCAGCGCCTTCAGCCCATAGGTGTTGGAGGCGATGATCTGGTCATCGCGCGGCGTCTCGCCTGGCAGGACCAGCTCGTCGCCCGTGGCGATCAGCGCGACCACCGGTCGCCGTGTCACGGTCAGTTCGGGCGCGTTCATCGCGGCGGCCAGCGCAAGGTCCGCGGGGCTCAGGCGTCGCGGCGCCTCGATCCGCGCGCCGGCGCGGAAATCGGCGCCGGACGGGCGCACATGGGGGCCCTTGTCGAGCCGGTCGCCGATGACGATCTGCTCGCCCTCGCGGGTGACGTCCTCCTGGATGACGACCCGGTCCGCGCCGCGGGGAAGGGGCGCGCCGGTGAAGATCCTGAGCGCCTCGCCCGGCCCGATCTCGCCCGCCCAGGCCCGGCCCGCCGGCGCCTCGCCCACCACGCGCAGCCGGCCGCCGGGCAGGGCATCGGCGCGCCGCACCGCGTAGCCGTCCATGGCCGAGGCCGCGAAGGGCGGCTGATCGCGCGTCGCGAAGACCGGCTCGGCCAGCACGCGGCCCGCCGCCTCGGTCAACGCCACGGTCTCGGCCGGCAACACCCGCGTCAGCGCCAGACAGGCCGCCAGCGCCTCCTCAACCGTGATCACGCCCCATCCCCTTCATCTTTCCAAAAATACGCAATGCACCCTCTGCCGCACGCTCAGGCCCCCGCCTCGTAGCGGCCCGACTTGCCGCCCTCCTTGAGCACCAGACGTATGCCGCCGATCTCCATGCCCTTTTCGGCGGCCTTGAGCATGTCATAGACCGTCAGCGCTGCGACCGAGACGGCGGTCAGCGCCTCCATCTCCACCCCGGTCTGGCCGGTGGTCTTGACCGTGGCGGTGATCCGCACGCCGGGCAGCGCCGCGTCCGGGACCAGCTCCACCGACACTTTCGTCACCGGCAGGGGATGGCAGAGCGGCACGAGGTCCGCCGTGCGTTTCGCCCCCATGATCCCGGCCAGCCGGGCCACGCCCAGAACGTCGCCCTTCTTGGCGTCGCCCGCCTCCACCAGCGCGAGCGTCTCCGCGGTCATGCGCACATGGCCCTCCGCCACCGCCAGCCGGGCTGTCGCCGCCTTCTCAGAGACATCGACCATATGGGCCTGTCCGGTGGCGTCGAAATGGGTGAGTTTGCCGCTCATGCGGGAACCGGGACGGGGTTGGCGAGCAGATCGCGCGTGGCGCCGGCCACGTCCGTCTGCCGCATGAGGCTTTCGCCGATCAGGAAGCTGCGCGCGCCATGACCGGCCATGGCGGCGAGATCGGCGGGCGTGAAGAGACCGGATTCGGAGATCGCGATCCGCCCCTCCGGCACCCGTGGCGCCAGCGTCTTCGTGGTCTCCAGCGTGGTCTCGAAGGTGTTCAGATCGCGGTTGTTGATCCCGATGAGCGGGCTTGCCAGCGTCAGCGCGCGGTCAAGCTCGGCGGCGTCATGCACCTCGATCAGCGCGTCCATCCCCCAGTGGCGCGCGGCCTCCTCCAGCTCGGCGGCGAGGCTGTCCGCGACGCTGGCCATGATGATCAGGATGCAGTCCGCGCCCCAGGCCCGCGCCTCGGCCACCTGGTAGGGGTCATAAAGGAAATCCTTGCGCAGGACCGGCAACCCGGTCGCCTCCCGCGCCGCACGCAGGTAGGAGGGCGCGCCCTGGAAGGACGGCGCGTCGGTCAGGACCGACAGGCAGGTGGCGCCGCCGGTCTCGTAGGCCCGCGCCAGCGCCGGCGGGTCGAATTCGGCCCGGATCAGCCCCTTCGAGGGGCTCGCCTTCTTGATCTCGGCGATCAGGCCGTAACCGGCCTCCTGCGCCGTCTTCAGGGCCGCCCCGAAAGGCCGGACGCGGGTCGCCTCGCGCGCGTCGGCCTCCACGACGCTCAGCGGGCGCGCCGCCTTGGCCGCCGCGATCTCTTCGAGCTTGTAGGCCTTGATCTTGTCGAGGATCGTCGCCATCGTCCTTCCCCCTCAGACCGCCGCGGACGTGATGCGCGCCAGCGTCTCGACGGCGCGTTTCGCCGCGCCGCTGTCGATGCTTTCGGCCGCGATCTCCACCCCGTCGCGCAGTTCCGCCACGCGATCCGCCACCACCAGCGCGGCTGCGGCGTTCAGGAGCACCGCGTCGCGATAGGCGCCGGCCTCGCCCTCCAGCAGCGCGCGCAGTGCCGCGGCGTTCTGCGCCGGTGTGCCGCCGAGGATGTCGCGGAAGTTGTGCACCGGAAGGCCCGCGTCCTCGGGATGCACCTCGCGCCCGCGGATGCGCCCGTCCTTGAGTTCGGCCACCTGCGTGGTGCCCGCGATCGAGACCTCGTCGGTCCCGTCGCTGCCATGGACGAGCCATGCGGCCTCGGCGCCGAGGTCCTGCAGCGTCTCGGCCATGGGAAAGATCAGGTCGATGGCGAAGGCGCCGGTCAGCTGGCGCTTGACGCCCGCGGGGTTGGTCAGCGGCCCGAGGATGTTGAAGATCGTCTTGGAGCCGAGTTCCTGCCGGACGGGCATCACATGTTTCATCGCCGGATGATGCATCGGCGCCATCATGAACCCGATCCCGGCCTCCTTCAGGCACTGTTCCACGATTTCGGGACCCGCCATCACGTTCACGCCCAGCTCGCTCAGCGCATCCGCCGCGCCGGATTTCGAGCTGAGGTTGCGGTTGCCGTGCTTGGCCACGGGCACGCCGGCGCCCGCCACCACGAAGGCCGCGGCGGTGGAGATGTTGAGCGTCCCCATCCCGTCGCCGCCGGTGCCCACGATGTCCATCGCGCCTTCCGGAGCGGCGACCTTCACGCATCTGGCGCGCATGACCTTCGCGGCGGCGGCGTATTCCGCGACGGATTCGCCGCGCGCGCGCATCGCCATCAGGAAGCCGCCCACCTGCGCCGGGGTCGCCGTGCCCTCGAACAGCTCCTCGAAGGCCGCTTCCGCCTGCGCGCGGCTGAGCGGACCTTCGGAGGCCGCGTAGATCAGGGGTTTCATCATGTCGCTCATGCCGGGACCGCCTCCGCCGCGCGGGTCAGGAAATTCTTCAAAAGTGCGTGCCCGTGCTCGGACCGTATGCTTTCGGGGTGGAACTGCACGCCCTCGATCGGGTGGCTGCGGTGGCGCAGGCCCATGATCGTGCCATCCTCCAGCTCGGCCGTGATCTCGAGCTCATCGGGCAGGCTCTCGCGTTCGACCACGAGGCTGTGGTAACGCGTGGCCGAAAGCGGCGAGGGCAGGCCGGCGAAGACACCCTGTCCCCCGTGCCGGATCAGGCCCAGCTTGCCGTGGACGATTTCCGAATGCCGCACCACGCGCCCGCCGAAGGCCTCCCCGATTGCCTGGTGGCCGAGGCAGACGCCGAAAAGCGGGATGCCCGCACCGGCGGCGGCGCGCGTCAGGGGCAGGCAGATGCCTGCCTGCGCCGGATCGCAGGGGCCGGGCGACAGCACGATGGCGCGGGGCTTCATCGCCAGCGCGTCCTGCACCGAAAGCGCGTCGTTGCGCACGACATGCGGCACCGTGCCGAGCTCGCCGAAATAATGGACGAGGTTGTATGTAAAGCTGTCGTAGTTGTCGATCAGCAGCAGCATCGCGCAGGCCTCGCGAAAAGGGGTGAAGGCGCGCCGCGCCCGAGTTATACATGTTTCAAAGCCGCGCTCCGGGGTCAAGTCGCGCCCCGGCGATACGAACGGCGGCCACAGGATGAGAACCGGGGGTGTGGGCGGCCACGAGCGGGCCGCCGCAAGGGCAAGGATCGGGCCGTACGTCCCGACCGGCAGACCCGACCGATGGAAAGGTGAGCAGGCATGGGCGCTGGCGTATTTGTGGGAGTTTTCTGGGGCCTCGTGCTCTCGGCGCTGGTGGTGACGGTTGTGTCGCTCAGTGCGCCGTTGCCGCCGCGGTCGGATCAGGCCGCCGGTGCGCCGGTGGAACCAGCCCCGGAACCTGCGGCGGAAACCGCGTCCGGCGAGGTGGTTCCGGACGCCGAACCCGTTGAGCCCGCCCAGACCGCCCAGCCCGAGACGCCGCAGGCCGTGGACACGGCATCCGATGACGCAGCCGACAGCGAAGCCGGCGCGGCGCCGTCCGTCCCGGCAGCCGTGGCCGCCCTCGAAGGCGCGCAGCCCGGTCCGTCGCTCGACCCGCAGTCCGGAGCGGCCCTCGAAGGCATCCCGCTTCCCGCCGGGTCCGAGTTCAACCGCCCCCCGCCGGAGGAGGCGCCGGTTCTGCCGGGCACCGACGACGCGCTGGCTGTCCGCTCACCCTCGGCGCCCGAGGTGAGCGTGCCCCCGACGCCGGGCGGGGTGGACACCGCGCCTGCGCCGCAGCCCGACATCGCCGTGGCGCCTGAGCCCTCGGACCCGGGCGTTCTCGACACCGATGACGTGGCCCTTCCGGCCACGGGCGGCGACGCGCCCGACGCGCGCACGGCACTGCAACCCGCGCCGCTCGCGCAACTGGAACCCGACGCGAGCGCCGAGGCCGATGCGCAAAGCGTTGCGCCCCCCGCGCCCGATCCCGCCGCGCCCGAGCCCGCCGCGCCCGAGCCCGCCGCGCCCGAGCCCGCCGTGCCCGAGCCGGCGGAGGTGCCTGACGTCGCCGGAGCGCCGGACGATGACCAGGCGCGCGACCCGGAACCCGATGCCATCGCCGAGGCGCCTGGCGCGGCGGCGGAGCCGTCCGAAGCACCGTCCGACAGGGCCGAGGCAGCACCGCGCGCCGCCGAGCCCGAGACGGCGTCGCCCGCGCCGGCACGCCCGCCTGCCGTGGTCCAGCTTGTTCCCCCGCAGGAAAGCGCGCCTCTGGCACTGGTGCCGTTGGACGAGTTGCCCGTTCCCGGCGAGACGGCGGCCGTCGAGATGCCGGAGCCGCCCCGCGTCCTGCGACCCTCCGACACCGATGACGCGCCGACGGTCGAGCGCACGCTGCCGCAGATCGTCAGCCCGGCTCGCAACCTCCCCGAAACGGACGACGGGGAGGCGACTTCGGACATGCCCGTGGCGCGGGTCGATGGCGACATGGTGCGGCCGCCCGAAGCGGATGCGGCCGAGCAGCCTGCCATCGAGGCCTATGCCGCACCCTTCGATGCCGCCGAGACGCGCCCGCTCATCGCCGTCATCCTCATCGATGAACCCGACGAGCGGCTCGATATCGAGACGCTGACGCGGTTCACCTTCCCGGTGGCCTTCGCCATCGATCCGTCCCGGCCCGACGCCGCCGAGCGTGCCGCGATCTACCGTGATGCGGGATTCGAGGTCCTGATGCTGGCCAGCGTCATCCCAGAGGGCGCCACGGCCACGGATACCGAGGTCGCACTGGCGGCGGCGCGCGCCCGCGTCCCCGAGGCCATCGCGCTGATGGACACGCCCGAGGCCCGCGTCCAGTCCGAACGCGTGGTGCTGGAGGCGGCGGTGGGCGCCGCGGCGGGAGAGGGGCAGGGCTTCGTCGCCTTCCCGCGCGGGCTGAACACCGCCGAACAGACGGCCGCGCGCGCCGATGTGCCTGCGGCGACGCTCTTCCGGCTGCTCGACGACGAGGATCAGCGCGCGACCGTCATCACCCGCTATCTCGGGCGCGCCGAATTTGCCGCCCAGCAGGAGGGCGCCGTGGTGGTGGCCGGCAGAACCCGGCCCGACACGGTCACGGCACTATTCTCCTGGGCGCTGGGCGACCGCAACGAGGGCGTGGCCATCGCTCCGGTCTCGGCGGTGCTGCAGCGGCTGGCCCAAGACCGTTGAGCCCGGCGCGAAGGTCGGCCGCTGGCCACCGAGCACGCGGAAAACACGTGTTTTCCGTGCCGTTTTTCCTGGAAAAACGTCCCCTGCCTCAGCCGTTCCGCCCGCTGAACAGCCCCGCATCTTCGGCCGCGCGGCGGATGGCGCGGGCCTTGTTCTCGGTCTCCTCGAACTCGGCCTGCGGGTCGCTGTCATAGACCACGCCGCCGCCCGCCTGGATGTAGAGCGTGCCGTCCTGCACCACGGCGGTCCTCAGCGCGATGCACATGTCCATGTCGCCGCCTGCGCTGAAATAGCCCACGCCGCCGCCATAGACGCCGCGTTTCTCCGGCTCCAGCTCGTCGATGATCTCCATCGCGCGGACCTTGGGCGCGCCCGAGACGGTGCCCGCCGGAAGCCCCGCGAGCAGCGCCGACAGCGCGTCATGGTCGTCCGACAGCTCTCCCACCACGTTCGACACGATGTGCATGACATGGGAGTAGCGTTCGACGATGAACTCCTCGGTCGGGCGCACCGTGCCGATCTTCGCGACCCGGCCCACGTCGTTGCGGCCCAGATCGAGCAGCATCAGGTGCTCGGCCAGTTCCTTTTCGTCGGCCAGAAGGTCGGCCTCGAGCGCGCGGTCCTCCTCGGGCGTCTGGCCGCGTTTGCGGGTGCCCGCGATGGGGCGGATCGTGACCTCGCCGCCGAAGACCCGCACGAGGATCTCGGGGCTCGCCCCCACCACCTGGAAGGGGCCGAAATTGAAGTAGAACATGAAGGGCGAGGGGTTCGTGCGCCTCAGCGCGCGATAAAGCGCGAAGGGCGGATGCGCGAAATCGAGGCGCCAGCGTTGGGACGGCACGACCTGGAAGATGTCGCCCGCGCGGATGTAGTCCTTGGCCTTCTCCACGGCGGCGAGATAGCCCGCATGGGAGAAATTCGAAACGGGCTCGCCCAGAGGCTGGGCGTCGCCCATCTCGCGCGCGGCGACCGAGGGCGCGCGTTCCAGGTCGCGCAGCGCGTCGGACACACGCTCGGCCGCCTGCGCATAGGCCGCCCGCGCCGACAGGCCCGACCCCACCCAGGCCGGGGCCACGACCGTCACCTCGCCCTTCACCCCGTCGAGCACCGCGATGACCGAAGGCCGCATCAGCACCGCGTCGGGCAGGCCGAGGGGGTCCGGGTTCACGTCCGGCAGGTGTTCCACCAGCCGGATCATGTCATAGCCGAGATAGCCGAAGAGGCCCGCGGCGGCGGCGGGCAGGTCAGCGGGCATGTCGATGGCCGATTCCGCCAGCAGCGCGCGCAGCGCCTGGAGCGGCGGGGCCGTGCATGGCTCGAACGCGTCGCGGTCGTAGCGCGCGGCCCGGTTCACGCGGGCCTTCTCGCCCCGGCATTCCCAGATCAGATCGGGTTTCATGCCGATGATGGAATAGCGCCCGCGCACCTCGCCGCCCGTCACCGATTCAAGAATGAACGCGTCGCGCCCTGCATCGGTCAGCTTGAGCATAACCGAAACCGGCGTATCCAGATCGGCCGCCAGCCGGGCATGGACCAGCTGGTTCCGGCCGGCGTTCCAGCCGGCCTCGAAATCCGCGAAATCCGTGGTCAGGGCCATGGCCGCGCGCTCACGGGAACTGCGCGTGGACGGCGTTGATCACGCTCTGGTCGAGACGGATGCCCGCCTCCGTCTGCAGCGCGCGCCCGTAGCTTTCGAAGATGTCCTGCGCCATCGACTGCGCGACGGTCTGGTCAAGAATCTGCAAAAGCACGCCCGTGTCGTCCGCATCGCGTGCCGCCGGGTTCACCGCGTCGAGCCGCACGATATGGGCCGAGCGCGGGCCGGTAATGGCCACGACATCGCCGGGGCCGGAGAGCTGGAAAGCCTGCACCACGAGCGTGGGCGGCATGTCGGGGATGAAATCCTGCCGCCGTACTTGCGTCTCGGTCGTGACCTCGCCGAGGTTTTCCAGCGCCGCGCCCGTGGCGATCTGGCCAACCAGCTGGTCGGCACGCTCGGTCAGGGCCTCTCGCAGCGCCGTCACGCGCCAGGCTTCGGCGACCTCGTCCTCGATCTCGGCCAGCGGCGGCACGGTGGGGGGCACGATCTCGTCAAGGCGCAGCGCGAAGAGCCCGCCATCGGAAAGGTCCAGCACCTCGGGAAAGTCGCCTTCGTCGACCGCAAGCGCGGCCTCGCGGAACGCGTCATAGGCCGCGATCCCGTCTTCGGAGTCGGCGGTGAAATCGATCTGGCCAAGGCTCATCTGCGTGGTCTCGGCCAGTTCCTCCAGCGTCGCGCCGGAGGCCAGAAGATCGTCGATTTCCTCGCGCATCATGGCGATCTGGCGCCGCGCGGCGTCATCGGCCAGTTCCTCACGCAGATCGGCGCGGGCCTCCTCGAAGCTTGTCTCGGTGGCCTCCAGCACGGCGTTTACGCGATAAAGCGCGGGCCCGAGCCGCGAGGGCAGGGGGCCGATGATCTCGCTGTCCCTGTCGGCGAAGATCACCTCGGCGGCCGTGGCGGGCAGGTCCCCGAAGGCGACCTCGCCGAGATCGACATCCGCGAGCGTCAGATCGCGTTCTGCGACCAGCGTGTCGAAATCGGTCTCGCCCACCGCGATGGCGTCATAGGCGGCTTGTGCCGCGTCCTCGGTGCCGAAGGCGAGCCGTTCCAGCAGCCGCCGCTCGGGCTGGCGGTAGATGCCGATCCGGCTGTCATAGAGCCGGCGCAGGCTGTCCTCATCGACCTCGACCTCGTCCATGATCTGCGTCGGGACCAGCCAGGCATAGGTGATGCGCCGCGCCTCGGGGCGTTCGAACCGCTCGGGGAACGCCTCGTAGAAGGAAGCGAGGTCGCCGGCCGTTGGTTCGGGCAACGGGTCGGTCAGGTCGGCCTCGGTCAGCGTCAGGATCGCCAGGTCCCGCGTCTCGACCTGATAAGCCGCGATACTGTCGGCATAGATCTGCGGCGCGCGGATGGCGCCGACCACTGCCGTCTGCAGCAGCGCGCGGGCGGTGTCCTCACGCATGTCCTCCTCGAACTCGCGGGGGCTGAGACCCTCCTGGGCAAGGAGGAATTCATAGGCCTCCCGGTCGAAGCCGCCGTTCACGCCCTCGAAGGCCTCGAGGTCCTGGATCTGGCGGGCCACGACTTCGTCACCGACCGACAGGCCGAGCCGCTGCGCCTCGTTTGCCAGTGCCGCCCGCGCCACCAGCGACTGCAGCACCGCCTCGTCGAGTCCGCGCGCGCGCAGATCGGCAAGGTTCACGGGCGTCTGGGTCTGGGCGATCTGGGCGCGGATCTCGTTCTGCAGCGCGCGGGCATAATCCTCCGCGCTGATCTCGACATCGCCCACTTCGCCCAGCCGGCTCGCCCCGCCCCCGAAGGAGCCGATGCCGAACCCCGCGAGCGCGATGAACAAAAGCCCGAGGATGACCCAGACGAAGAAGCGTGAGATCGATTTTCCGGTCGATGCCGCCATGGGCGTGATCCTTCGTTTCGGCCGTTTTCCGCGCGCGCGTGGATGCTGTCGGGGTGACTTACGCGCTCAGGCGCGGCCCGACAAGGCCCGCCCGGATACGTGGCTGGATGGTTGGAGGTCCGCGCGCGCCATCGTCACGGGCTTACCGCGCCCAGCCGGTCGCAGACCTCGGCCAGACCCGCCACATCGGCATTGGCGAACGCGATCCTGAGCGTCGCCTCCGCCTGTCCGTCGCCGCCCTCCGCCTTGCGCGGGCCGAACATGGTGCCCGGCAGCGTCAGGATGTGGGCGCTGTCGACAAGGTCCCTGGCCACCTCGTCCGAAGGCGCGTCGTACGGGTGCCGTGCATAGGCGAAATAGGCGCCGCAGCCCAGAAGCTGCCAGCTGGGCAGGCGCTGGAACCCCGCCACCATGGCGTCGCGCCGCGCGAGGATCTCGGCCCGTTCCCCGGCGAGCCAGTCGCCGAGGTGCCGCATCCCCCAGAGCGCGCCGATCTGGCCCACTTGCGGCGGACAGATCGCAACGGTGTCGAGGAATTTCTCGACCTCCGCCAGCCGCGCCTCGGAGGCCATGAGCGCACCGACCCGGTGGCCGGTCAGCCGGTAGGCCTTGGAGAAGGAATAGAGGTGGATGAGCGTGTCGTCCCAGGTGGGATCGGCGAAAAGGTCATGGGGCGCGTCCGCGCTGTCGAGATAGTCGCGATAAGTCTCGTCGACGATCAGTGCGAGGCCGTGGGTCCGGGCAAGTTCGAAAAAGGCGCGGATCAGTGCGGGCGGGTAGGACACGCCGGCCGGATTGTTGGGCGACACGAGCACGATGGCGCGGGTCCGCGGCGTGATCAGCGCGTCCGCGCGTTCGGGGTCGGGCAGCAGGTCGTCGCCGGTCGGCAGGGCCTGCGTCTCGACGCCGGCCATGTCGAGCCACATCTTGTGGTTGAAGTAGTAGGGCAGGGGCAGTATCACCCCGTCGCCTGGGCCCGCGATGGTGGCCATGGCGGCGCAGAAGGCCTGGTTGCAGCCGGCGGTGATCGCGACCTGCGCAGGCGCGATCGCGCCGCCATATCCGGCCGACCATTGCTGCGCCAGCTCCTCGCGCAGCGCGGGCAGGCCCAGCACCGGCCCGTAGAGATGCGACGCCGGGTCGCCGATCAACGCCTCTGCCATGGCGCGGGCAAGCGGTTCGGGCGGCGGCGCGACGGGTGCGGCCTGGCTGAGGTTGATCAGGGGCCTTTCGGCGGGAAAGTCGCGCCCGTCGATCCAGCGCCGGGCTTCCATCACCGGTGGCGGAAAGGTCACGGCAAGGTTGTGGTTGATCGGCCGCATCGGCGCCTCCCCGGGTGTCGGGCGGATCGGCCCGGCCTTCATCTTTCCGAAAATACGCCCGCCGGAGGCATGCGAGTTTTCGTTAGAAAATTCGCACCTGCTGGACGGCGGTCAGGGGCTCAGAACGGAATTTCGTCGTCCATGTCGCTGCCGCCGCCACCCGGCCCACCGCCGCCGGGGCCGCCATAGCCGCCGCCGGACCGGTCGTCGGGAAAGCCGCCGCCGCCCCGGTCATCGCCGTAGCCGCCACCAGAGGCGCCGCCGCCGCCCCCGCCGGAGCCGCCATCGCGGCCGTCGAGGAAGGTCATCTCCCCCGCATAGGGCCGCAAGACCACTTCGGTCGAATAGCGGTCCTGGCCGGACTGGTCCTGCCATTTGCGGGTCTCGAGCTTGCCCTCGATATAGACCTTGGAGCCCTTGCGCAGGTACTGCTCGGCCAGCTTGACGAGGTTTTCGTTGAAGATCGCGACCGTATGCCATTCGGTGCGCTCGCGCCGCTCGCCGGTGTTGCGGTCGCGCCAGTTCTCCGACGTCGCGATGCGCAGGTTGCAGACCTTGCCGCCGTTCTGGAAGGACCGGACCTCCGGGTCGCGGCCCAGGTTGCCGATCAGGATCACCTTGTTCACGGACCCGGCCATCTCGTTTCTCCCCCAGGCGTCTTTGTCATTCAGGTCTGACACGCGGCGTCGAATCCCGCCCCGCGCGTCCCGACGTTTAGAACATCCAAGTTTGGTGAATGAAAGCTTAAAGAGGCGGGGGAAGGGCCCGGTGGCCGGCCTTCGGATTGCGTATTTGGGGAAAGATGAAGGTCAGGGGGCGTCCTCGGTCTCGGCGCCGCGCGCCACCAGCCGCGCCTTTAGGGAGCCCGCGCGCGCATCGCCTGCCTCCAGCGCGAAGACATAGGCATGGGTGAGGTAAAAGGACCGCGCCACCGGGTCGTCCGCGGTGTCGGCGGCTTCGGCATAAAGCCCGATCAGCGCCGTTCTGTCTTTGCTGCCATGGGCCGCGAGCAGGGCGGCGTCGAGGGCGCCGCGCGGGCCTGCGTGGCCGACACCGATCGCCGCCTCATTCACCCTTTCGCCTCCTCCAGCGCCGCGACACGTCCGGCCACCCAGGCGTGGAAGCAATGGGTCGGCCCGTCCATGGCCGGGCTGAAGCGGCCGCCATCGAAGCCCGTGGCCGCGCGGCCGCGCTGCATGCCCTCGACCACGCCGATATCCTCGATGAAGACCTCCTTCCACTGGGCGGCGTTGCGCGCGCGCAGGGACGGGTCGGTGTCGGGGACGGGATAGTAGAGGTGAACATGTTCCCGCGTGCGGTCATGGGCCACCGGTTCCAGCACGATGGCGTAGGCATGATCGCGGTGCACGCCCAGCAGGACGTTGGGATAGAGCGCGACATATTCCGCGCCTTCGTCCCATTTCGCGGAGAGGCCCTCGAAATCCGGGAAGACGGTGCCATCCTCGCCGCGCAACTGACGGTAGACATAGGTGCCCTGGCCCGAAAACCGCCCCGGCGCCTCGATATGGTAATGGTCCTCCAGCCGGGAATAGCTGTTCAGCCCCGGGTGCACCCAGGGCAGGTGGTAGCTTTCGCAGTAGTTCTCGACCGCGAGCTTCCAGTTGGTGGCGACCTCCAGCGTGAAGCTGCTGCCGGAGCCACCGTGATGCAGCGGGAGGTCGAATTCCGCCCAGCGGGCGATGAGCTCGGCATGCGTCTGCTCGAAGGGAGCGGCGTCGCCGGAGAGGTTCACGAAGACCACGTCGCGCCAGACATGGCTGGGGACCTCGATCAGGCCCAGCGTCTTGCGCTCGATGCCGGGATGGGCGTTCTGGCCCGGTCCGCCCACGTGGGGCGTGGCCACCAGCCGCCCGTCCTTGGCGTAGCACCACGAATGGTAGGGGCAGCGGATCGCGCCCTCGATCCGGCGCGGCGCCTCGACGAGGATCATGCCGCGATGACGGCAGATGTTGTAGAAGACCCTGAGCGTGCCTTGGTCGTCGCGCAGCAGCAGGAGCGGCTGGCCGAGGAAGGAGACGGGCTTCGCGTCGCCGGGTTCCGGCACCTGCGCGCCGACGCCGATGGCGGCCCATGTCGTCTCGAGGCAGGCGCGGTTCTCGGCGGCGATGGTCGCAGGATCGGTGTAATGGGCGTTGGGCAGGCCGCGGGCCTGTTCGATCGGGGCGCCGACCTGCGCAAGCAGCGAGGTTTCGGCCAGCGGGGCGGCGGGGCGAAGGTCGTCGGGCATGGCGCAGCTCCATCGAAGATGATGGCGAATTTCACTGCGTGTGCGGCAAGCCGTCTTGCGCGGTCGCGACATCGCTTATGTCGGTAACGGATCAGATGGGCGCGCCGGTCGGGGCGGGACAGGTGGCTGACCGATGCGCGGCACCCCGGGCGGGGGCGGGATGACCGCGCGGCGTCAAAGCCCGCGGGCGATGGCCGCGACGCCGGTTCGCGCCAGCCGCACTTCGCCCAGCGGCCGCATCAGCTCGGTGAAGGCGTCGACCTTTTCGGGCGTGCCGGTGATCTCGAAGACGAAGCTTTCGAGCGTTGAATCCACCACGTTCGCGCGGAAGATCTCGGCGATGCGGAGCGCCTCGACCCGGTGCTCGCCCTTGGCCACCACCTTGATCAGCGCAAGTTCGCGGCTGACGAAGGGGCCTTCGACGGTGAGGTCCGAGACCTCGTGGACCGGCACCATGCGTTCCAGCTGCATCTTGATCTGGTTGATCACCTGCGGGGTGCCGGAGGTGACGATGGTGATCCGCGAGCGCCCGCCCGCGTGATCGACCTCGGCCACGGTGAGGCTTTCGATGTTGTAGCCACGGCCCGAGAAAAGCCCGATCACCCGTGCCAGCACGCCGGCTTCGTTCGTCACCAGGACGGCGAGCGTGTGGGTCTCGACCGCGTCGGACATGTGCGACCGCAGGTCGTAGGCAGAGTGGCTCGACGAGCCTTTTTCGATGTTCAGCGGCGACATGGGCGGGTCCTGGTATGAAATCGGCCCGCCCGGTTTAGCCGGGCGGGCCGCGATGGGAAAGGCCGATCTGGTCGTTATTCGGCGGGTGTCGTGCTCTTGAGTGCGGCATGCTCGCTGCGCAGTCCCATGACGATGCAGACGCACAGAAGCAGAAGCACGATCGTGAAGGGCAGGCCGGTCGAGATCACCATCGCCTGCAGCGAGGCGAGACCGCCCCCGATCAGCAGCGCGATGGCCACCAGCCCCTCGAAGGTGCACCAGAACACCCGCTGCGGCACCGGTGCGTCGATCTTGCCGCCCGCCGTGATCGTGTCGATCACCAGAGAGCCGGAATCCGACGAGGTCACGAAGAACACGATCACGAGAATGATGCCCACGGTCGACGTGATCGCCGCCAGCGGCAGGCTTTCGAGCATCGCGAAGAGCGACAGTTCGGGGCTGTAGGTCTCGATCACGTTGGCCATCACCGCCGAGGTGTCGGGATTGGCGACCATGTCGTTGATCGCCGCGCCGCCGAAGACGGCCATCCACAGGATGCAGACCAGCGACGGGATGATCAGGACGCAGGTGATGAATTCCCGCACCGTGCGGCCGCGGCTGACGCGGGCGATGAACATGCCGACGAAGGGCGACCAGCTGATCCACCAGGCCCAGTAGAAGGCCGTCCAGCCCTGGCGATAGCCGTCATCCTCGCGCCCGAAGGGCATGGAGAGCGGGATCACCTCCTGTGCGTAGGCGACAAGGCCCTTGCCGAACTCGGTCAGGATGACGCCCGCGCCCGCCGCGAAGAGCACGAACAGGAGCAGCAGAACGGCGAGGCCCATGTTGATCTCGGACAGGACCTTGACCCCGCCATCGAGGCCGCGCAGCACCGACACCAGCGCAATGGCGGTGATGGCGATGATCAGGATCACCTGCACGTTGGTCCCCATCGGGACGCCGTAGACGTATTCCAGACCGGCATTCGCCTGCTGCGCACCGAGGCCCAGCGACGTGGCGAGGCCGAAGAGCGTCGCGAAGACCGCCGTGATGTCGATCACGTGGCCCCACCAGCCCCAGACCCGTTCGCCCAGAAGCGGGTAGAAGGCCGAGCGGATCGAAAGGGGCAGGCCCTTGTTGTAGGTGAACAGCGCCAGCGCAAGTGCGACGACCGCGTAGATCGCCCACGGGTGGAGCGCCCAGTGATAGGAGGTTGCGGCCAGCGCCATACGGCGTGCCTCTTCGACATTGCCGGCGATCAGCGCGCCGCTTTCGTCGAAGGGACGCACCGTTCCAAGCGGCTCGTCGCCCCATGGTGTGCCGAAGTAGTAGGCCGGTTCCAGCACGCCGAAGAACATCAGGCCGATACCCATGCCGGCGGCGAACAGCATCGCGAACCAGCCGGTATAGGAATAGTCGGGTGTCGCGTCCGCACCGCCGAGCCGCACCTTGCCCACCGGAAGCACGATCAGCACGAGGCAGAAGATGACGAAGATGTTGGCCGCCGACAGGAAGAACCAGTCGAAGGTCGATGTCAGCATAGGCCGCAGCCAGCCAAAGAAATCGGCCGCCTGTGTCGGCGCCAGAAGCGCGTAGACCACGAAGGCTATCACCGACAGCCCCGAGATCAGGAAGACGGGGTTGTGAATGTCGAAGCCGAAAGGCCCCACCGCGCCCTCGATATTGTCCTGACCGATGTCGTAGTCGGTCTCGATGATATCCACGTCCCCTTCGGGTTCGGGTATCCCTTGCATGTTCGTGTCGTCGGTCATTTTTTTATCCCTGTTTTTTCGGTCCGGCCGCCCTGTCGCGGGGTGCCGCGTCGTCGGGTGGCTTCAGGCCTCGTCGCGCACCAGCATCACCGAGTGATGGCTGAGCGAGGCGAGGTGGCCGCCATGGCTTCCGAGATCGAGGAAGCGCGGGATGTGGCTGCCCATCACGATCAGATCGGCTTTCAGCTCTTCGGCGGCGGCCAGAAGCTGCTTGTCGAGGTCGACGGCCGGGTCATGGGAGACGATCGGATGGCTTGCGGGCGCCGCGACGCCCCGTGTCTCGCCCTGCACGGCGGCGAAACGGGAGAGCTTTTCCGCGAATTCCTGCGGGGTGTGGGCCACGCTGCTGGGCTGCGGCACGGTCACGCCCACGTAGGTGACACGCGCGCCATAATGTCCGGCCAGATCCGCCGCGACGCCAAGCGCCCGATCTAGCCGTCCCTCATGCGCGAGGTCCACCGGAACCATGATATGTTTGAACAAGAGCCCCTCCTTCCTGTTTTTGTCTGTTCGACGCATTGGGTGGGGAATGCGCCCGCCGAACGTGGTGCGGGACGACGGGGCACGCCCCGAATGCGACAGCTTGTTGTCGCGGACAGGCTAACAGCCATGGCTCAGGTTGCAACCCGGCCGTGGCATCCGCCTGTCGCAGCGGTGTCGGGCCGGCCTTTCGGCCAAATCCGCCGGGCCGAACGCAAACGGGCAGGCCCCCTCCCGGACCCGCCCGCCATGTTCGTGCCAGCGTCCGGCGCGCGTCAGACCAGAACGCCGCCCTCGGCGTCGATCACGCCCTTCGTCTCGGCCTCACCCAGCAGCATCTCGTTATGTGCCTTGCCCGAGGGGATCATCGGGAAACAGTTCTCGTGCTTTTCCACGAGGCAGTCGAAGATGACCGGGCCGTCATAGTCCAGCATCTCCATGATCGCGTCGTCGAGATCCCCGGGGTCCTTGCAGAGGATGCCCTTGGCGCCGAAGGCCTCGGCCAGCTTTACGAAATCGGGTAGCGCCTCGGACCAACTGTGCGAATAGCGCTCCCCGTGCAGAAGCTCCTGCCACTGTCGGACCATGCCCAGGCGCTCGTTGTTGAGGATGAACTGCTTGACGGGCGCGCGGTACTGCACGGCGGTCCCCATTTCCTGCATGTTCATTAACCACGACGCCTCGCCGGCCACGTTGATCACCAGCGCATCGGGGTGGGCGATCTGTACGCCGATGGAGGCGGGCGTGCCGTAGCCCATGGTGCCGAGGCCCCCGCTTGTCATCCAGCGGTTGGGATCCTCGAAGCCGAGATACTGCGCCGCCCACATCTGGTGCTGGCCGACCTCGGTCGTGATGTAGCGGTCGCGGTCCTTGGTCAGGGCCTCCAGCCGTTCCAGCGCGTATTGCGGTTTGATGGTTGTCTCGGAATTGCGGTAGCTCAGGCATTTGACCGCGCGCCACGCCTCGATCTGCTGCCACCAGGTCGCGACCGCGGCGGCGTTCGTCTTGCGCCCGCGCGCCTTCCAGATGCGCAGCATATCCTCCAGCACATGGGCCACGTCGCCGATGATCGGGAAATCGGCGTGGATCACCTTGTTGATCGAAGAGGGGTCGATATCGACATGCGCCTTGCGGCTGCCCGGGCTGAAATCCGCGATCCGCCCGGTGATGCGGTCGTCGAAACGCGCGCCGATGTTGATCATCAGGTCGCAGCCATGCATGGCGAGGTTGGCCTCGTAGAGCCCGTGCATCCCCAGCATGCCCAGCCAGTTCTTGCCAGAGGCCGGGTAGGCGCCGAGGCCCATCAGCGTCGAGGTGACCGGAAACCCCGTGGCCTCGGCCAGTTCGCGCAGAAGCGCCGAGGCCTTGGGTCCGGAATTGATCACGCCGCCGCCGGTGTAGAAGACCGGCCGCTCGGCGGTTTCCATCGCCTCGACCAGCGCCTCGATCATGGCGGTGTCGCCCTTCACGCGGGGCTGGTAGTGATCGACCTTGGCCTTCGGTTTGGATGTATAGGTGCCGGTGGCGAACTGCACGTCCTTGGGAATGTCCACCAGCACCGGGCCCGGGCGGCCGTTGGTGGCGATGTGGAACGCCTCGTGGATCGTCCCCGACAGCCTGTCGGTGTCCTTCACCAGCCAGTTCATCTTGGTGCAGGGCCGGGTGATGCCGACGGTGTCGGCCTCCTGGAACGCGTCCGAGCCAATCATGAAGGTCGGCACCTGCCCCGTCAGCACGACGATCGGGATCGAATCCATCAGCGCATCGACAAGGCCGGTGACGGCGTTGGTCGCGCCCGGCCCCGATGTCACGAGGACCACGCCGGGCTTGCCAGTGGCGCGCGCGTACCCTTCGGCGGCATGCACCGCGCCCTGTTCGTGACGGACGAGAATGTGGCGGATGGCGTTTTGCTGAAACACCTCGTCATAGATCGGCAGCACGGCGCCGCCGGGATACCCGAACACCACCTCGACGCCCTGCTCCTTGAGGGCTTCGACCACCATCTTCGCGCCTGTCATCTGGCCCGTTGCTTCGGGTTTCATCGCGGGCGTCCTTCCATTTGTTCCACGATCCATTTGCGTATTCGGCCTGCTGCGTTCCATGCCGCCGGCACAAAAAAGCCCCCGGAGGGTTCCGAGGGCGCATGGGCTTGCCATATGGCTGTCGTCACCGACCCATGCGCGTCCTGTCTACGATTACGATAAGGGAATTCATCCCGGCCTCCGGTCTGCGTCGGGCGAGACACTAGGTCCGCCACTGGGGGGCGTCAACCGCGAAACCGTACGGTTCGTGAACAATATGTCGCGACAGAGAGCGGATGCGCAACTTTCTACACGGCCTGTGCGTCGGAGCCGAGGCGGCGGCGCACCTTGCCCGGCCCCGCAAGCCGGGGGTCGGTTGTCTGTCGGTGGCCCGGCTTGCGGGGCGTGGACGTCGGGCGCCAATTGTCCAGACGGGGCACAGTCGATTCACGGCCGAAGGCCCGGTTGGCCACCATGGTGGGTGGATAGCGCTACCGGCCCACAACCTTGGGTTGAATAGCCGATGTCTGAGCCATTTTGGTAAGGAAAATTTACAAAAAAGTGCATTTCGGGGGCGAAATTTTGTTTCACGACGCCCAACCCTTCGCTAACGTGCGGCCACTGCGAACATGAAACCCGCGGCACGAAAGAGGTCAGCGGGTCATCCAATTGGGAGGATACCTATGGATCGCCGTTCATTCCTGCGCACGTCGGCACTCGGCGGCGCGGCAGCCGCAACCACGACGCTTGCGGCCCCGGCCTATGCCCAAGGCAACCGCACGCTGACCATGGTCACGTCGGTTCCCGACGGCTTCGCCGTCTTCGACGATGCCGCACAGCTTGCCATCGACTACATCACCGCGATGACCGACGGACAACTGTCGTTCAACAAGATGCCCGCAGGCTCGCTCGTGGGCGCCTTCGAGGTGTTCGACGCGGTCTCCGCCGGCCAGGCGGACGTCTATCACTCCGCCGAATACTACTTCCTCAACCAGCATCCGGCCTTCGCCTTCATGACGTCGGTGCCCTTCGGCATGACGAGCCAGGAAATGGCGAACTGGTACTATCGCCGCGGCGGCCAGGAACTGCACGACAACCTGTCGTCGCTGTTCAATCTCAAGCCGCTGATGTGTGGCATGACCGCGATGCAGCCCGGCGGCTGGTTCAACACCGAGATCACCTCGGCGGACGACCTGCAGGGTCTGCGCTTCCGCATGCCGGGCCAGGGTGGCCAGGTGCTCGGGCGTCTCGGCGCATCGGTGCAGAACATCCCCGGCGGTGAAATCTACCAGGCGCTGGCCTCGGGCCAGATCGACGGCGCCGAGTGGATCGGTCCCTACGCGGACGAGCGTCTGGGCTTCCAGGAGGTCACGAGCCTCTACTACACGGCCGGCTTCCACGAGCCGGGCTCGGCCCTGCACCTGTCGTTCAACCTCGAAGTGTGGGAATCGCTGACCGCACAGCAGCAGCAGGTCGTGAAGGTCGCCGCCGAAGCCGCGCACGCGCAGAACACCGCGCTGTCGCTGGCCGAGAACGGTGCAGCCCTCGCGCGTCTGATGGCGGAAGGCGTGCAGCCGCGCGAATTCCCCGATGACGTCTGGGATGCCTTCGGTCGCGCCTCGGCGGAGGTCCGTGAGGAGAACATGGGCGACCCGATCTATGCCGAGATCGCCGAGAGCTACTTCGCCTCGATGAACGAGTCCTCGGCCTGGTACGAGATCGGCGACGGCGAGTACATGCGCCAGCGTAACCGCGTGAACGCGGGCTGATCGCGGCCTGAACTCTGCCCCGTCCGGCGCCACCGACGCGCCGGGCGGGGCATCTCCTGTTGCCGGGAGAAGACATGCCTGAAACACGCGCCTGCCTTCGGGGGATCACCACATGATCGAATTCGTCCTTTGGGTGCTGCAGAATATCGCGATGGCGCCCTATTACCTGTTCGTCGCGGTCACCAATCCCGGCGACTGGCTGAACTGGAGCAATCCCGAAGCGGTGATGCGCTTCATCTATTACGGTGCTTCGGTCGAATTCTTCTTCGTCGTCTTCACGACCTTTCTCATTCTCACCGCGATCGGCATGGTCTGGAACCGCGAGATCCTGTGGACCGGCGTCCGCATCCTCGAGGCCATCGCGAACGCGGTCGGACGGACCGCGGCCTGGGCAGGCCTTCTGATGGTGCTCATCCAGGTGATGATCGTGTTCCTGCAGCGCATCTTCCGCGTCGCCGCGATCGAGCTCGGGCCCTTCGGCACGGCCGTCGCCTTCGACCTGAGCTGGTGGGCCGAGGGCCTGAAGTTCTGGAACGCCATCGTGGTAACGCTCTGCGTGGCCTACACATTCGTGCAAGGCAGCCATGTCCGCGTCGATCTGGTCTATTCGGCGGTGAAGTTCCGCACGAAGAAGATGATCGACATGTTCGGCGCGCTCTTCTTCATGATGCCCGCCGTCGTGATCACCTATCTCTACGC
Organism: uncultured Roseicyclus sp.; assembly: GCA_964578115.1. Classification (GTDB taxonomy): domain Bacteria; phylum Pseudomonadota; class Alphaproteobacteria; order Rhodobacterales; family Rhodobacteraceae; genus Roseibacterium. Next base: position 9,245 of record CAZOBK010000026.1, on the reverse strand, counting down.
CTGGTTCTTCATGTGGCGTCACCTGATGACGCCCTCGGTCACCTCCACCAGCGACATCGACCGGATGCTGATGCAGGCGCGCATCTTCCGCTGGAACGTCGAGACCATCGGCTTCAGCCCGAACGGCTTCAACGCCTACTTCCTTTTCAAGGTGCTGATCGTGCTGTTCTGCGTGATGGTCTTCCTGCAGGCGATCGCGGTGTTCTGGCGGTCCTACCTGGAATGGGTCGAGGGCGAGGAGAGCGAGAACAAGTATCTCGACCGCGATAAAACCGGCGACGAGGCCGAAGATCTGGAACACGCCATCCATTCCGGCTCCACCTGAGCGGGCCGAAGACGGGGCGAATTTGGGACTGACGGCCGCGACTTACGCGCCGTAACGAGGGGAAAGACGGACCATGCTGTTCGGATTGGATGGGGTCGAGATCGGCCTGATCATCGTGTTCCTGACGCTGTTCGCGGGGATCATGACGGGCTTTCCGGTGGCGTTCGCCATCGCCGGCGCCGGCATGATCTCGTTCGCGATCATCGCCGCGCTGGATTCCGCGGGCCTGCTGATACACCAGGCCATCGACACGGGCTCGGCGGAATATTCCGCGCTCGTGGCCGAAGGGGTGATCCGAGAATCCATATCCGTGTTCCGATACCCGGAATTGCCGCGCGTCGAGGAAGCCCTGTTCCCCGGTGGCTGGGAACAGGCGATGGAGCGCAATATCTCCTTCATCGTCAATCGGATGAACGAGCGCGTGATTGCCGGCCAGTCGATCGAGACGCTTCTGGCGGTCCTGATGTTCGTCCTGATGGGCATCACGCTGGAACGCTCCAAGATCGCCGAGGAACTCCTGACCACCATGGCGCGGGTCTTCGGGCCTCTGCCGGGCGGTCTGGCCGTGTCCATCGTGATCGTGGGCGCGTTCCTCGCGGCCTCCACCGGTATCGTTGGCGCCACCGTGGTGACGATGGGCCTTCTGGCCTTGCCCACGATGCTCAGGAACAACTACTCGCCCGAGCTTGCGACCGGCGTGATCGCCGCTTCCGGCACGCTGGGGCAGATCATCCCGCCCTCGATCGTCATCGTCCTTCTGGGCACGCTGGTGGGCGATCTCTACGCCACGGGGCAGGAGACGCGGGCGCAGCTTGCGGGCTGTAGCGACGCGCTCACCTATCTGGGCGAACCGGCGGTCCTGTCCGTCGGCACGCTGTTCCAGGCCGCGCTTCTGCCGGGCATATTCCTGGCCTTCCTCTACGCCGCCTACGCCTTCGGCTTCGCGTTGATCAACCCGGCCAAGGCGCCCGCGGTCGAACTGGGCGGCACCAGCGCGTCCGAACCGGTCACCCGCAACGAGGCGCTGACTTGGTTCCTTGGCGCTCCGGCGGCCATTCTCATCGCGGTCGGCCTAGCCGGGAGCGGCGGCCTGATCGGAAGTCAGACGGCCTTCCTGACGGAGACCGGCGCGCAGCAGGACCGGACGCTCCGGACCAACGTGTCCGAACAGTGTCAGGAAGCGATGATCGAGCTGCACGGCCAGGAGACCTGGGACCGCGCCGTCGAGGAGCGCGCCGCAACCGCTGCGGCAAATGAAGCGGCCGAGGAAGAGGTCGAACTGACCGAAGAGCAGATCGCCGAGGCCTTCGAACGGGCGCGCGACGCGGTCGCCCCGATCGGCTCGGGCGTCGCGACGATCTTCGTGCTCTTCGCGCTTATCCTTGCCGTGGCGCGCGGTGTCTCGCCGGCCTCGGACCCGACGCCGCTATATGTGGGGGCAGGAGGCGTGGCGCTCGCGCTGCTGTCCGACATCCTGTTCATCACGCCGCTGATGGGCGCCGGCGCAACCTTCCTGATCCTCGCCGTGCCGACCGCGCTTGCGCTTTATGGCGTGCGGGAGGCGATGATCCGCATGTCGCGCAACGATCTGCTGCGCGTGGTGTTTCCGCCGCTGATCCTCATCGTCGCGGTGCTGGGTTCCATCCTCGGCGGCATCACCAATCCGACGCCGGCGGCCGCGCTCGGCGCGGCGGGTGCCATCATGCTTGCCGCCTACCGCAAGCTGAAGGAGGAAAACGGCAAGTCCAAGATCGTGATCTGGGCCAGCTTCGCGCTCGTCATCATGATCCTTCTGGGGGTGAATTTCGACCTCAGGATCACGCGCGAGACGGTGCCCTTCGAGGATTGGGTGGCTTACGTTCTGGCGCAGCTCGCCTACCACTTCGCCTTCTTCGGGCTGCTCTTCTCCTGCTGGGTGCTGTTCCGGTCGAACATCCTCAGCCCGGTGGTGCGCGAGACGGCGAAGGTCACGTCGATGGTCTTCACCATCCTCATCGGCTCGCAGCTGCTGAACCTGGTGCTGATCTCCTTTGGGGGCGAACACCACATCCAGCAATACCTGCGCAGTTTCGACAACGAGATGGTCGTGTTCCTCGTTGTCATGGTGATCCTGTTCATTCTCGGCTTCGTGCTCGACTTCCTCGAGATCATCTACATCGTGGTCCCGATCGTCGGGCCGGTGATCTATGGCGGAACGCTCGACCCGGCCTGGGTGACGATCATGATCGCGGTGAACCTGCAGACCTCGTTCCTGACACCGCCCTTCGGCTTCGCGCTGTTCTACCTGCGCGGCGTGGCGCCACCACAGGTGACGACAGGCAACATCTATCGCGGCGTGCTGCCTTTTGTGGGTATCCAGGTGCTGGGGCTGGCGCTGTTGTGGCTGTTCCCGGGGATCGTGACGATCCTGCCGGACCTGCTGAACTAGCGCGCGCCATTACTTACATGGGGAGGGGGCCTTCGGGGCCCCTTTTTCATGGCCTCTGGATCAGGTCCCAGAGGTTGCCCCACGGGTCGCGCCACTGGGCCACCTTGCCGTAGGGTTCGCGCCGGGGGGCCTCGAGAAACGTCCCGCCAGCGGCGATGATGCGACCCGCGTCCGCAACGAAATCACGGCTTTCGAGGAAGAAGCCCACGCGGTCGCCCGTCTGACGACCCAGGGCCGCGGATTGGCGTTCGGTCATGGGCAGGGCAAGCACAAGCCCCGTCCCGCCACCTGTCGGGGCCACGGTGACCCAGCGCTTGCGGCCCTGATCCTCGTCGCTGAGGCAGGTCCAGCCGAGGCCGTCCACGAAGAACCGTAACCCTTCGTCATAGTCTGAGACCAGAAACGTGACGAGGCTCAGCACTCAGTCCGCGCCGCGGAGGTCCGGCAGGTTGATTTGCGCCACCTGCTGGGCGATCGGGTCGATCGACAGGGGATGGGCCTGATTGGAATAGTCTGAAGGGTCGCCCAGCCGCTGCCACTCGCCGCCCATGTAGACCTCGAGCCCCTGGAACTGCGCCTTGTAGCCCATCTTGTCCGACCCCGGTACCCAGTAGCCGAGATAGACGAAGGGCAGCCCCGCTTCGCGTGCAAGCGCCACGTGGTCCATGATCACGTAGGTTCCCAGCGAGTTGCGGGCCATGTCGGGGTCGAAGAAGGAATAGACGAGGCTGAGCCCGTCATCGAGGATGTCGGTCAGGCAGACAGCCGTCAGCGCGTCTTCGCGATCCTGGTCGCGGTACTCGACCACGCGGGTCTTGACCGGCGTCTCCTCGATCATTGCGGCGAATTCGAACACGTCCATATCGGCCATGCCGCCCTCGGCGTGGCGTGCGTCCAGATATCGCCGGAACAGCGCGTATTGCTCCTCCGTGGCCCAGGCCGAGCGCGCGGAGCGCACGAGACTGCCATTCCGCTTGGCCACGCGCTTCTGGCTGCGGCGGGGCGCGAAATCGGCGACGCGGATACGCGCCGAAAGACAGGCCGCGCATTCCGTGCAGGACGGGCGGTAGAGCACGTTCTGCGACCGGCGGAAGCCCTGCTTGCTGAGCGCGTTGTTCAGTTTCTCCGCCTGTTCGCCCTGCAGCGCGGTGAAGAGCTTGCGCTCGCGCCGGCCAGACAGGTACGGACAGCTCTGTGGAGCCGTCACGTAGAATTGTGGCGCTATCGGCAGTGTGTGACGCATGGGTGTGGTTCGGCCGGTCTTGTCGTGTGGCCATAATGCTGCCCTAGCCGGGGACCCGGCCGCAACACGTTTTTTTGCCGCTGGTTAGCGCTGGCCGCGCGGGCTGTTGATCGCGGCGCTGCCGAGGATGTGGTCGTGCAGACCCTGGTGCCGGCGCGAGGCCGCGATCAGGACGATCGAGATCAGCTGCAGGATCAGCGAGGCCGAAAGGAACAGGTAGAGACCGGTGTGAATCATCGCCTCGCCCGGGGACAGGCGCTGACCAAGGCCGTTCCTGAGCTCGATATTCATCAGCCGCATGCCCAGCGTGGCCGAGCCTGTTCCGATCGTGGCCGACCGGTAGAGGAAAGAGACCGTCAGGTAGAGGATCGGCCAGACCCAAAGCAGAACGGTCAGGGTCATAAGGCCGAGGACCAGCGACACGAGCGCGATCACGATCACGTCGATCATCCAAGCGAACAGGCGCTTGGCGGGTACGCCGTCATAGAAGGCGTGGTCGTAATCGGGATCCGGCAGGCCGGCGGGATGGGTCATGGCATCGGTCATGGCTGTCGAGGTCTCGTGTCAGGGGCATGGTTGTCTTGCGCGGGCGCGCCGCGCAAGGGGGTCATGTCGCGGTTGGGGGCGGCCGGGTCCGGGATCGGGGGGCTTTCCAAGGACCCGGCCGCAGGCTTGCCCCGGCGACAGGGATGCGCCGGGGCAGGGGGCTCGGCTGGCAATCAGGCTTGCGCCGTGTCGCCTGCGTCCTGGTTCGCGGTCCGCGCGCGATCGTCCATGAACTGGTCGAACTCGGACTTGTCCTTGGCGTCGCGCAGGCGCTGCAGGAAGGCTTCGAACGCCTCCTGTTCCTCTTCGAGCCGGCGCAGCGTGTCGGCCTTGTAGGCGTCAAAGGCGCTGTTGCCCGAGCTACGGAAAGTGTTGCGGGCCGAGTGGCGGCTTTTGTTGCAGCTTCCATTGAACATGCGTTTGCTCCAGATCATGTAGGCGAGAAGGGCGAGGCCGACGGGCCAGAACAGGATGAGGGCCAGAACCATGGCGGCGATCCACGCGACCTTGCCGCGCGCATCGAGCCACGCTTCGGCGCGCGCGAACCAGTTCTGCGCCTCCCGAACCATGGGGGCCTGGGTTGAAGATGTCGTCATCGGGGTCTCCTTTCGATCTCGCCGCGGATGTTAATGTTAATCACATTTACGAATATGGGTAGCCAGACCCCGCCCGCAAGAGGGGAAGTGAATCTTTTTCACATTTTTTGCTGACTGGTTGAAAGCGCTGGGAAGCGGCCAAAAAGAAACCCCACCGAAATGGGGTCAGACACTCCCATCAAAGGTTCAGTCCGGGATGTCCGCGGCCCAGTGCAGCGACACGAGGTGCACCATCAGCCGTCAAATTCGTCGCGCACTGGGCTGACTGCGGACATGTCTTGGAGTGTCAAAAGTGAGTGTGACACATTTGGTATATCCGTCAAGAAAAATTCCGGCACCGCTTGCGGCGCGCGAACCCTAGTCTGGCCGCCCCCGCCGCTCAAACCGCGGCAGCATCGCGGAAAAATCACGGCCCTTTCCGTCTTCCTCCTCCACGAATTGCGCGTAAAGCGCCATGGCGCGTGCCCCCATGGGCGTGTCGGCATCCACGGCTTCGGCCGCCTCCTGGCTCAGGCGCAGGTCCTTTAGCATCAGGTCGGCGGCGAAACCCGGTTTGTAGTCGTTGTCCGCCGGGCTCTGCGGGCCTACGCCCGGCGCGGGGCAATAGGCGTTCATCGACCACGAATAGCCCGAGGATGTGGAGACCACGTCGAACATCGCCTGCCGGTCCAGCCCCAGCTTGTCGGCGAGCGCGAAGGCCTCGCAGGTCGCGATCATGGTGGCGCCGAGGATCATGTTGTTGCAGATCTTGGCGGCCTGCCCGTTTCCGGCCGGCCCGCAATGCACCGCCTTCTGGCCCATGATCTCGAACAGCGGTTTCGCGGTCGCGAAGGCCGCGTCGCTTCCGCCCACCATGAAGGTGAGCGTGCCCGCCGCAGCGCCGCCCACGCCGCCCGAGACGGGTGCGTCGAGAAAGCCTACGCCTGCCGCCTCCGCCTCGGCCGCGACGTCGCGGGCCGAGGCCACGTCGACGGTGGAGCAATCGAGCAGCACGGCACCCCTGGTCATCGCCGGCAGGATCCCGGCCGAGACGGAGCGCAGGATCGCGCCATTGGGCAGCATGGTGATGACGACCTCGGCCCCCTCCACGGCCTCCGCCCCGCTCGTGGCCTGTGCGACGCCCTCGACGGTCACGCCCGCGACGTCGAAGCCCGTCACCTCATGGCCGGCGGCCACGAGACCCGCGGCCATCGGCGCGCCCATGTTGCCCAACCCGATGAATCCGATCTTCATGGCCCGTCCTCCCTTTTCATATCTCTCAAAGCTTCAGGCCGTCGGCGCCCAGCGGCAGGAGCATGGCCGAGACCTCCCGGTTGCTCGGTCCCTCCATCGTCTCGTGCTGCCAGCGCGGCTGCCGGTCCTTGTCGATGATGGCCGCGCGGATGCCCTCGAGGAAGTCACCCTTTTCCATCGACCGTGAGGTGAAGCGGTATTCCAGCTCCAGCGCCGCCTCGATCGTGTCGCGGCCGCGCACGCGGCGGATCAGGTCGACGGCGCAGGCCATCGACAGCGGGCTGTTTCGGCCCATCGCCTCGAGCGTCTCACCCGTGAACTCCGTGCCCGCATGGCGCAGCGCATTGAGAATGTCGCGCAGCGCGTCGCCCGCGAACAGCGCATCGATCTCGGCCTGTCTCGCGGCGAGCGGCGCGTCCGGGGCAGGGGCCGCGGCGCGGTCCACGGCCGTCCAGTCGCCGGTCTCGCTGAGCTCCGCCTTCAGCGGCTCCCAGTCCTCCAGCTGCACGAGGTAGTCGGCAAAGCCCGCATGGATCGCGTCGCCCGGGCCCATCCGCGCTGCCGTGACGCCCAGATATTCCCCCAACCGCCCCGGCGCGCGCGCCAGGATCAGCGAGCCGCCCACATCCGGCACAAGTCCGATGCCGCATTCGGGCATGGCGATGCGACTGGTGTCGCAAACGATCCGGTGCGAGGCATGGCAGCCGACGCCCACGCCGCCGCCCATGGTGAAGCCCTGAAGGAATGTCGCCACCGGCTTGGGGAAATTGAACAGCTTGGCGTTCATCCGGTACTCGTCGGCCCAGAACCGGCGGCCGTAATCGAAATCCCCGGCCGTTCCCGTGGCATACATCTCGGCGATGTCGCCGCCCGCGCAGAACGCCTTGTCGCCGGCCCCGTCGATCACCAGCATCGCGACGCCGTCATCCTCGGCCCAGTCGTCGAGCGCCGCCTCGATCCGAGTGCACATGTCCCAGGTCAGGGCGTTGAGCGCCTTGGGCCGGTTGAGCGTGATGCGCCCGGCGCGCCCCTCGACCCGGATCAGGATGTCATCACTCATTCTCGGCCCCGATCCTCTTCATCTTTCCGAAAATACGCAAATCCCCGGCGTGCCTTCAGCGCGCCGCCAGCATGCTGCGCGCCACGATCAGCCGCATGATCTCGTTGGTGCCCTCGAGGATCTGGTGCACGCGCAGATCGCGCACCACCTTCTCGATCCCGTAATCGGCCAGGTACCCGTAGCCGCCATGCAGCTGCAGGCACTGATCGGCCACGCGGCTGCCCGTCTCGGTCACCAGCTTCTTGGCCATCGCACAGGCCTTTGTGGCGTCCGGCGCGCCCGTGTCGAGCTTCCACGCGGCCTGCCGCAGGAAGATGCGCGCGGCCTCAAGCTCGATCTCCATGTCCGCAAGCCGGAACTGCAGGCCCTGAAACTGGTCGATGGACTGCCCGAAGGCTTTCCGCTCGCCCATGTAGGACAGCGTCGCCTCGAGTGCGGCCTGCGCTGCGCCCAGCGAACAGGCCGCGATGTTGAGCCGTCCGCCATCGAGCCCCGCCATGGCGTAGCGAAAGCCGTGGCCTTCCTCGCCCAGGAGGTTCTCGCCGGGCACGCGGCACCCGTCGAGCTGCACCTGCCGCGTCGGCTGCGACCGCCAGCCCATCTTGTCCTCCAGCCCGCCGAAACTCAGCCCCTCGGTGCCGTCCTCCACCACGATCGCCGAGATGCCGCGCGGCCCGTCCGCGCCGGTGCGGGCCATGACGATATAGGCATCCGAATAGCCACCGCCCGAGATGAAGGCCTTGGTGCCGGTCAGCTCGAAGCCCTCGTTCGTGCGCGTGGCCTTCGTCTTCAGCGCCGCCGCGTCCGAACCCGAGCCGGGCTCCGTCAGGCAATAGGACAGGAAGATCTCCATCTTCAGCGCGCGCGGAAGCAGCCGGTCGCGCAGCGCGGGCGCGGCGTAGCTTTCAAGCATCTTCGCGCACATGTTGTGGATCGAAAGGAACGCCGCCACCGACGCGCAGGAGCGGCTGAGTGCCTCGAAGACCAGCGTCGCATCGAGCCGCGAAAGACCGGATCCGCCCATCTCCTCGCCCACGTAGAGCCCTCCGAAGCCGAGCTCCGCAAGCTTCGGCCAGAGGTCCTTCGGGATCTCGCCCGCCTTGTCCCAGTCCCGCGCATGGGGCGCGATCTCCGCCTCGCCGAAGGCGCGCGCCATGTCGAAGATGGCCTCCTGTTCCTCGCTCAGAGCGAAATCCATGGGCCAGCCCTCCCTGCCTGCCACCGGTGGAAATGAACGCCCGTTTAATTAACGCCCCGCCGCCTCCGAAGCAAGGGCGGAGCGAGGGTGGAGAAGGTGTCTTGGGTGCCGCCCGTCCGGGGTCCGCAAGGTCAATGCAGCGCCGAGCCGCCCCGGACGATTCGGGCATTTTGAGGGCACGTGCTGCGGGTTGGGATCTAGGTGCGAAACAGCATGTCGAAACGAAAAACGGTTGTTAGCGCTGACTGTTGTCAGTTTGACGACAAATGAGGCGGCCGGGCCGAAAAAAGCGAAAAAGAGTGGCGAGTTACTAAAGAATAAACTTTGACCGAAATGTGACAATGATAATATCTAACGATAACGAGTTGCCCGATTTCCTATCAGTTGACTTTGACAAGCACCCGGCAAGACCGTCGTCGCTGGCGGTCGTCGGAATTATCCTTGGAAGGGGGAAGACATGTTTCAAAAAGTGATTTCAATCGGCGCAGTTGCGTTTGCGCTCACGGCAGGAGCGGCGACCGTGTCGAGCGCGGCCACCTGTGGCAGCGCGTTGAGCGGTGTCGGCAATTTCGTCGAAGGTCAGACGGATTGTGTATCAGGTGACACCATCGGTACG
>CAZOBK010000025.1:0-47406 GCA_964578115.1 uncultured Roseicyclus sp. | reverse complement strand
GTGCTGCTCGACCTCGCCGGCGTCAGCCAGCTGCTCGCGCTCTTCTTCGCCATGTGCATCGCGATCCTGCTCGGCATGGGCATGCCGACGACGGCGGCCTATGCGGTGGCGGCCTCGGTCGTGGCGCCGGGCCTCGTGCAACTGGGCATCCCGCAGCTGACGGCGCATTTCTTCGTCTTCTACTTCGCCGTCGTCTCCGCCATCACCCCGCCCGTGGCGCTGGCAAGCTATGCCGCCGCCGGCATCTCCGGCGCCAACCCGATGGAAACCTCGGTCGCGTCCTTCAAGATCGGCATCGCCGCCTTCATCGTGCCCTTCATGTTCTTCTACAACAGCGCCATCCTGATGGACGGAACATGGGCCGAGGTCGTCCGCGCCGGGATCACCGCGACCTTCGGGGTGTTCCTGCTCTCGGCCGGCGTGCAGGGCTGGTTCATGGGCGCGCGCTCCGCATGGTTCCTGCGCGCGGGCCTGATCGGCGCGGCACTCTTCATGATCGAGGGCGGATGGGCCTCCGACCTCATCGGCATCGGCGCCGCCGTCGCCATCTACCTCATCCAGAGGGTGTTCCAGCCAAAACCCGACGCAGCCATCCCGGTGCGCGGCGCAGACTGACGGTGTACCGAAAACAAGGGGCTTCATCGGCGCTGTTCCGACCCGGGAAAACGGGACGGCGGTCTCGAGAAATCCGCGCCCCGGGCGCGGGCGCATGCGCGGTCCATGGTCGCGGCTGGTCTGGTTTTTCTCGGATCAGGCCGAACTCGCCCTAAGATTGCCAATATGAAACCCGTGTCGCCGCGCGCTTCGGGTCAGACGCGCGCGTTCAAACCGGATTCCTGGTGGACCGCTTCAGGCGGTCCGATGGCAAAATGCGCCATGCCCGCTTCCCCCAACGAAAGGCTCTCCATGTTCAATAAAAACATCCATCCCGCCGTGCACCAGCTTGCTGCGGAACACCGCGACGGGGTGCTGTCGCGCCGCGAGTTCCTCACCCGGACCACGTCGCTCGGCGTATCGTCTGTCGCGGCCTACGGCCTCATCGGTCTTGCCGCCCCGAGGCCCGCGCATGCGCAGCCGGTACAGGGCGGAACGATACGCATCCAGTCGGATGTGCGCCCCCTGAAGGACCCGCGCACCTATGATTGGCCTCAGATGTCGAATTTCTCGCGCGGCTGGCTCGAATACCTCGTAGAGTATCAGCGCGACGGCTCCTTTCAGCCGATGCTGCTGGAGGGCTGGGAGGTCAGCGACGACGCCACGCAATATGTCCTGCGCGTCCGGCCCGGCGTGACCTGGAACGACGGCACGCCCTTCACGGCCGAAGACGTGGCCCACAACATCGCGCGCTGGTGCGACCAGTCGGTCGAAGGCAATTCCATGGCCGCGCGGATGTCCTCGCTGATCGACGCCGAGGCGGGGCAGGCCCGGGATGGCGCGATCGAGGTCACCGACGATCTGACTGTGACGCTCACGCTGGAGACGCCGGACATCACGCTCATCGCCGGCTTCTCGGACTATCCGGCCGCCATAGTGCCGCAGGATTTCTCCGGCGACCCGATGGACAGCCCCAAGGGCACGGGACCCTACCTGCCCGAGGAGCTCACGGTCGGCATCAAGTCGGCGCTCGTGCGCAACCCCGATCACGACTGGTGGGGGACGGAGGTCTTTGGGGGACCCTACCTGGACCGGATCGAGTATATCGACTACGGCACCGACCAGGCTGCACACATGGCCGCCGCGGATGCCGGCGAGGTGGACATGCTCTACGAATCCCTCGGCGATTTCGTGGACATAATGGATTCCATCGGCTGGGAGCGGTCGGAAACGGTGACCGCGAACACCGTGGTGGTGCGCACCAACCAGCTCACCGAGATCGACGGACAGCGTCCTTATGCCGACGTGCGCGTGCGCCGTGCGCTGGCGATGGCGGTCTCGAACGCCGTCTGCCTCGATCTCGGCTATGCCGGCCTTGGCGAAGTAGCGGAAAACCATCACGTCTGCCCGATCCACCCGGAATACGCGGAGCTGTCCCTGCCCGTGTTCGACCCCGAACAGGCCGCGGCGTTGATGGCCGAGGCCGGCATGGCCGAGTTCGAACACGAGCTGATCTCGATCGATGACAACTGGCGCCGCAACACCTGCGATGCCGTGGCCGCCCAGCTGCGCGACGCGGGTATCCCGGTGCGGCGCACAGTGATCCCGGGCAGCACGTTCTGGAACGACTGGACGAACTACGCGTTCTCGGCCACCGATTGGGCGCAACGCCCCTTGGGTGTGCAGGTGCTGGCGCTGGCCTATCGCTCTGGCGAGGCCTGGAACGAAACCGGCTTCGCCAACGAGGAGTTCGACGCCACCTTGCAGGAGGCGCTGTCGATCGCCGATGCCGATGAACGACGGGCCCTGTCGGAGCGGCTGCAGCGGATCATGCAGGATGAGGGCGTGGTGATCCAACCTTACTGGCGGTCCACCTACCGCCACACGCGGCCGGGGATCGTCGGTGCCGAACAGCATCCGACCTTCGAGATCCACGTCTACAAGCTCGGGTTTGCGGCGTAAGCAGCATCCCGCAGCTGTCGGCGCGTCGGCCGCGCGAAGTCGCAGACGTCACGGACCGATCCGTGACGCGTCCGGGACCCGGCGCCGATCCACACGGATCGGCGCCATCGGTCCGGGCCGCGGAACCGGTCGTCGCATTCATCCGGGACCAGCCGATGAACCGCACCATGAAAGGTCTGGCGGGCATCTGGTGCAGCGTCTTCGCCGGGCCGACCCGCCCGCCCCCGTTGCCTGACGCAACAGCCCGACCGCGGACTTTCGCAGCGAGGTCTCGAGAAGCCGGAACGGCAAAAGCGGCTTCGCCTTGCAAAAAAACCAGATCGACATCGGACGACTTTTCGACCGTGCGATCCGATGGCAGGTTGATCTTCCCGCCCTCCTCCGGCTCAAGTGTCGTGCACAATGAAGCGAGGGCAACCAATGGCCACATTCGACAAGGATCTTTTCGAGAAAGGGATGGAACGCCGCAAGGCGACGCTCGGGCCGGACTATGTCGATCAGAGCTTCGCAAACGCGGACGATCTGACACGCGACTTCCAGGAGGCGATGACCGCCTGGGCCTGGGGCTTCGGCTGGGGCGATGACGCGATAGACGCCAAGACACGCAGCATGATGAACCTCGCGATGCTCGGGGCGCTCGGCAAGATGCACGAATGGGAGCTCCATTGCCGCGGCGCGCTGCGCAACGGCGTCACCAAGGAAGAGATACGCGCAATCGTCCACGTGGTCGCGATCTATTGCGGAGTACCACAGGCGCACGAATGCTTCCGCGTCGCCCGCAAGGTGCTGGACGAGGCCAGGTCCTGAGACGGCCATGACCGGGGGCGATCAGCCCTCGGTCAGGCGTTCGGCCTCGGTCTGGCGGTTGTCGCGCACGGCGAGCCAGACGGACAGGGCCAGAAAGAATGCCGTCAGGATGTAGAGGCCGATGGAAATCGGGCTGGCGACCAGGATCCACCAGTCGCCGTCCGAGATCGACATGGCGCGGCGGAGGTTGCGTTCCATGTCGCCGCCCAGAAGCAGCCCCAGCACCAGCGGCACCAAGCTTACGTCGAACTTGCGCAGGAAGTAGCCGACGACCCCGAAAAAGACCATCATCTCGAGGTCGAAAACCGAGTTCGAGATGCCGTAGACGCCCACGAATGTGACGGCAGCGACGATCGGCATGAGCGCCCAGGTGGGTGTCATCATCAGCCGCGTGAAGATGCCGATCATCGGCAGGTTCAGGATCAGGAGCGCGACATTCGCCATGTAGAGTGACGCCACCAGGCCCCAGACCAGATCGGGCTGGCGCTCGAACAGGAGCGGGCCGGGCTGCACGTTGAGCGAGATCAGCATGGCCAGCAGCACGGCGGTCGTCCCCGACCCGGGAACCCCGAGGCTCAGCATCGGGATCAGCGCACCGCCCGAGGCCGCGTTGTTGCCCGACTCGGGCGCGGCCACGCCGCGCGGATCGCCCTTGCCGAAGGTGCCCTTCTTGTTCGAGGTCTGCTTTTCCGCGACATAGGCCATGAACGAACCGAGCGAGGCCCCCGCGCCCGGCAGCACGCCGGCCACGAAGCCCACGCCCGAGCCGCGCAGCATCGCCCAGCGGGTGCGCCAGATCGCCCCCCATTGCGGCAGCCAACTGCCCACCGGGATGGCCTTGGGCCGGTCCTTGAAGGTCTTTTCGAGCAGCATCAGGATTTCCGAGATCGCAAAGAGGCCCACGAGGGCGACGATCGGCTCGATCCCGTCATAAAGGTGAAAGCTGTCGAAGGTGTAGCGCGGCACACCCGATATCGGATCGAGGCCGACAGTGGCCAGCAAGAGGCCGATCAACGCCGAGAGCAGCGTCTTGCGCGGGTCCACACCCGCGATGCCGCCAATGGTGGCAAAGGCGAGGATGTAGAGAGCGAAATAATCCGCCGGGCCGAAATGGATTGCCGCACGCGCCAGAAGGGGTGCGAAGAGCGACAGGCCGATCACCGCGATTGTGGCCCCCACGAAGGAGGCGACGCCCGAGATCGCGAGCGCGTTCGCGGCCTGGCCCTGCACCGCCATAGGGTAGCCGTCGAGCGTGGTCATGATCGCCGGTTCGTCGCCCGGGATGTTTAGCAGGATCGAACTGATCCGCCCGCCATACATGCATCCGAAATAGACCGCACAAAGCAGGATCATCGACGAGGTGGCGTCGAAGCCGAAGGTGAAGGTCAGCGGGATCAGCACCGCCACGCCGTTCACCGGCCCGAGGCCCGGGAGCGCCCCCAGAAGCGTGCCGATGAAGCATCCCATCAACAGCAGGGTGATGTTGAGGGGCGTACTCGCGACGACGAAGCCTTGGCCGAGGAGAGACAGGATTTCCATGATACGTACCCTTGCGCATCGTCCGACCGGTCAGACGAAGAGCTCTCCCAGAAAATCGAGTGGCAGGCCCAGCACCTGGTCGAAGAGCGCCCAGAGCGCGGGCGCCATGATCGCACCCAGCAGGACCGCGCGCCATGGCGCACCACCGAGAATGATGCCGATCAGCGCGATCAGCGCGAAAGCGGCCAGCGGGAAGCCCAGCGGCTCCAGCGTCATCGTGAAGCCCACCAGCACGGCGAGTGCGGCCGCCTGCCGCCACATCCGCTGCGGGGCAGGCCAATCGACCTGCCCCGTGGGAAACACCACCAGCGAGGCGGAGAGGATCATCATGGGAATGCCCACGATGACCGGAAACACTGTCGGACCAAGCACGTCGCCGAAGGAGACGGCATAGGTCCCGGCCTGCCGCGTGTAGAGCGCCGCGATCACGAAGATCGCGACGCCCAGAATCCTTACGCTCATTCGATAACGCCGATGTCGCGCGAAATCTGTTCCATCACGTCGGCCTGTTCACGGACGAAGGCCTCGAACTCCGCACCGCCGCGCCAGATCGGCACGAGACCCGAAGCGGTCGCCGCTTCCTGCCATTCGTCGGAGTTGTAGAGCGTCTCGAGCTTCTCGACCCACGCGGCGTACTCCTCGTCGGTGACATCACCGCCGGTGTAGAGGCCACGCCAGTTGTAGCCGGTCACGTCGACGCCCTGCGAAACCGCGGTGGGGATCTCGGGGAAGGCCGGGATCGGATCGTCGCTGAGCGCCGCAAGAACGCGGATGTCACCCGATTCGACGAAACCCGCGATCTCGCCGAGATCGGTGGAGACGACGTCGATCTGGCCGCCCATCATCTGCGTGACCGCATCGGTGCCGCCGTCGAACTGAACCCAGCGAATGGCCGAAAGGTCCTCGACGCCCGCTTCGTCCGCGACCATCAGCAGGCGAATGTGGTCCCAGCCGCCGGCACCGGAAGACCCGGCAGTGACGAGTGCGGTGGGGTCGTCGACCATTGCCGCGTTGAGGTCCGCAAGGGTCTCGATCGGGCTGTCGTCATCGACGGCGATCACGCCCACATCGGCACCCAGCATGGCGAGGTAGCGCATCGTGTCGAGTGGCGCGGGATAGCGGCCCTGCGCGATCTGGGTGATGCCCACGGTCGACGTGGCCACGATCAGGTCGGCGTCGTCGGAGCGCTCGGCTGCGACCATCGCGAAGGTCACGGCACCCACGCCGCCGGGCATGTTCGTGATCTGAACGTTGCCGTCCACGAGATCGAGCTCGGTCAGGATGCGGCCGATCGTGCGGCAGGTGAAGTCCCAGCCACCGCCGGGGTTCGAGGGCGCAATGCACTCGTTCGCCGTGGCGGGTGCCGCGGTCATCGTCACCGCGGCTGCCGTAACGGCAGCCAGCTTGGCGGTTGTCAGTTTTCGAAAGATCATCGGTTTCTCCTCCCAGTAAAACCCGTATGCAAACTGATGCGATCCTTGAGGTTTTTGCAAGGGGTGATCCGACGCCACGTGGCAGGGTCCCGCCGAGATCCATTCCATGACCGGCGCAGCATCTGGGTGCCGGCCCACTTCGGGACACGGACGGTTCTTGCGGACCGACCGATGCCCCGCCCCCCTTGCCCCCGCGAAATGCGTGAGGGCATTATGCGGGCCGGGAGAGACCCGAGGGAAGGAAAACGATATGACGAGCTTGTCACCCGCGAAAAGCCCCGTGCCGGAGGGCAGCAAGATCACCGTCTGCGAGGTCGGGCCTCGGGACGGATTCCAGAACGTAGCGACCTTCATCCCCACGGACAGAAAGATCGCGATCGTCAACGCGCTCTTCGCCTCGGGCCTGCGGCACATGCAGGTGACCTCGTTCGTCAGCCCGCGCGCCGTGCCGCAACTGGCCGATGCCGAGGAGGTTCTGGCCGGGATCGACCGTCCCGATGGCGCCTATGTCACCGCCTTGGTGCCAAACCTTCGCGGGGCGGAACGGGCGGCGCGCTGCGCGCTCGACGCGGTGCACACGGTGGTGTCCGCCTCGGAGACGCATAACCTCAAGAACGTGAACCGGCCCATCGCGCAGTCGCTCTCCGAATTCGAGGCGGTCATCGACACGCTGAAGTCCGCCGGGATCGCCGTCGAAGGCGGTATCGCGACAGCCTTCGGGTGCCCCTTCGAAGGCATCGTGCCGCCCGAGCAGGTCGCCCGCATCGCCCGGCGCTACCAGGAGCTTGGCGCGGATGCCGTTTCGCTTGGCGACACGACAGGCATGGCCACGCCGCTTACCGTGCGCGCCGCGATGCGCGCCATCCGCGAGGCCGCGCCCGGTCTCGATATTCACCTGCATTTCCACAACACGCGCGGGGTGGGCCTTGCCTGCGTGATGGCAGGGCTCGCCGAGGGCCTGACCCATTACGATGCTGCGGTGGGAGGCCTTGGCGGCTGCCCCTTCGCGGCGGGCGCTACAGGCAACATCTGCACCGAGGACCTGGTCTACCTGCTTCAGGAAAGCGGCTTCGAGACCGGCGTGGACCTGGAAAAGCTTATCGAAGCGGCGCAGCTGACCCAGGACGTGATCGGCCGACCGCTGCCCGGACAGGTCCTGAAGGCGGGCCCCCGGCTCAAGCGGCACGATCCCGAACTGACCGTCACGGCCGCCGGATGACCAATCTTCCTCTTTCGGGTGTCCGTGTCATCGACCTGACGCGCATCCTTTCGGGCCCGTTCTGTTCCATGATGCTTGCCGATCTCGGCGCCGATGTCGTCAAGATCGAGGCGCCCGGCGGCGACCCTGTCCGAAAACAGGGACATGTGGTGCAGGGCCTGTCGTGGTACTTCGCCGGATTCAACCGCAACAAGAAATCGGTCGAACTGGACCTGCGTGCGCCCGAGGGCATCGCAGTGCTCGAGCGGTTGCTCGCAGGCGCCGACATCCTCACCGAGAATTTCCGGCCGGGCATCCTCGAGCGCATGGGCCTGACGGAAACCCGCCTGCGGGAGATCAACCCGGACCTGATCGTCGCCAGCGTGAACGGCTACGGCAGCACCGGACCCTATGCCGACCGCCCCGCCTTCGATTTCATCGCGCAGGCCATGTCGGGATACATGACCACGAACGGAACGCCCGAGACCGGTCCATTGCGCACCGGGCCGCCGATCACCGATCTGGTTGCCGGCCTCTATGCCGCGCTCGGCGCCGTGGCGGCCCTCCGGGGTCGGGAAAACGGCGCCCCCGGACAGCGCGTCGAAGCGTCGATGATGATGTCCATGATGTCGATGATGGCCTATCTTTCTGCGAACGCGCTGGCCACTGGGCGGGATCCCGTTCCGACCGGCAACGACCATCCGATCGCCTCTCCCTATGGCCTGTTCCGTACGGCCGACGGGGACATCGCGGTTGCGCCATCGACCGAGGTGATCGTGCGCCGGTTCCTGCGGGAACTGGGCCTTGAGCACCTCCTGTCCGACCCCCGGTTCGAGAACAATGAAATGCGCCTCCGGCATCGCACTGAACTGAACGCGCTGATCAACGGGGCACTGGTGAGCGGGACGCAGGACGAATGGATCGAGCGGTTGAACCGGGCCGGCGTGCCGTCGGGCCGGGTCCAGTCGCTGACCGAGGCCTTGGCCGATCCGCAGGTCGCCGCCCAGGACATGGTCTTGCGTGTTCCTCACGAAGGACACGGGGACGTGGCGATGACCGGGTTTCCGATCAAGTTCTCCGAAACGCCGTTATCGGTGCGTCACGCCACGCCCGAACTCGGCGCCGATGGCAGGGCGACGCTTCTTGAAGCGGGATTGGACGATGCGGAAATCGACGTCCTTCTCGCAAAGGGCGTTCTTGGCTCCGGCGGATCGGACGGGGGCGCCTGAGCACGAAGGCGTCGTTCCTGCACAGGACTTCGACAGACCTGCCTGCCCGATCCCGGCTGCGCCCTCGACACGGCCGAACGGCTTGCGAGCGTGGCCGCGGCCGGCGTGATTGACCGCTTGGGTGGTGCCGGACGGTTCCGTCCGATGCCGTGGTTCTACTGACCAGACCCTGCAGGGCTAGAACTGGCACGGGCCGCCATCGGACCGCACCACGCGCAGAACCACGGAGCGGCCGAACAGTTCCTCCAGCGGGCTTTCCATGTCGGGATTGAGCCCGGTCACCGCCAGAAGCGTGTCGCGTCGCGTCTCGAACTGGCTCCGGCTGCCGAACCTCGCAATGCGGTTCAGGGCCTCTTCGACGGGCAGCTCGGAGGATGCGACATCGATGATCTCGGGCAAGGCCATGGTCGAACCGTCCGAAATCTGCACCAGGACGCGGGCTTCGTCCGCCTCGCCCATCAAATCGGCCAGTTGACGCAATGCACCGATCCGTCGGCCCTCGGCAAGATAGTAGTTCAACGTCTCGGCGGTGGTCGTGCCGGTCGGGCCGTCCCAAGAGGGACTGGCAAGACCGATCATATCCAGTTCGACGGTCGCATTGTCGATCAGGCAGCTTTCGAGCGTCCGAGCAATCCGGCCGAAATAGGTCGTCTCGTCCTCGTCGACCTCGGGGTCGAGCAGCCTTGCCGTGTCGGCCCCCCAATCGAACGCTCCCTGGGGTGTCTCGAGCGCGCCGTTGCCGCTCTGGACAGGGGCAGGAAAGAAGGGCAGCACCAGTGTATTCGCCAGCGTGTCGAGGCGCGTGCCGGTCGCGGCCAGCTCGATGGTCGTCTGGAAGATATTGGCGCTGACGCCGCCATCGCCCCCGCCGCCCGCGCCGCCCTCACCGACATCGACGTCCAGGATCAGGGGTGTGACCACAATGGCGTCCTGCGTCCGCGCGGCGAAGTTGGCGGTCAAGGCCGCGATGAGCTGTTCCTGCCCTTCGATGATCGAGGTCAGTTGCTCGTTGAGGACCGTCACGATGGTATCGCCGCCACCGCCCCCATCCCCGTCGGCGGCGATCATGGCGGCAAAGGCGGTGGCCAGCTCGTTGGATGCCTGCAGCGCGATGCGGAGGTCGCGCAGTTCCGCCGGAAGTCCGGTCTCGCCATCCTCGCCTCCAAGGAACATCAGCACGCTGTCCGGCAACTCGATTTCCGGCGCGGTGATCGTCGGCCCGCCGAAGGCCACGTTGAGCGCATCCACGATGCTGGCGTCCGCGCCGAGGCGAAGGCGGATGATGTTCAGCGCATCGAGGACCTGCGTGAGATCGATCTCGTTCGGGTTTGGTCTGGACAGCTCTAGCTCGATCGTGGTCCGCGCATCGACGATGACGGGATCGACCGGACCGGGACCGACGCGGCCGGGTGTCGGCGCCGCGCCGCGCAGGATCGCCTGCGCGAGCACGTCGAGACTGGTGTCGCCGAGGTTGACCGTGACGACAGGCGCCCCGCCCTCGCCCGTATCTCCGAGATCGAGGTTGATCGGCCTCGGATTGCCCAGCGCGGCAATGAGGCTTTGCGTCTGTTCGGCAATCGCGGTGACGGCGAGTTCGGTGTCGAAATCCCCGAACGCGTTGCCCTCGTGGGTGATGGTCACGTTGCCGCCGACCGGTTCGATGAATACGCAGTCCGCCAGCGGTTCCTCAGCCGGCCTGTGCGCGGTTCTGACGGTGATGATGCGCGATCTTTGGACGACATCGGCCATGAGTTCCGGGAACACACGGCTCAGCGCCCACTCTCCAACGCTATCCACCCTTCCGGCGGGCTTGACGAAATACGATGTCGGCGACGCGAAGACCATGCGGCCCGTCGCCAGAACACAAGGTTCGGCCCCCGGGAAATGCGCGACGAAATCTCGGTCCACATCCTCGCGGGTTATCATGACGGCCAGGGCGAGGACCGCAGGGATCAGAAGCGCGAAGAGGTTCCGCAACACCACGCGGCGCTTGTGCATTTCCGCATTGCCGCGATAGGCGAAGGCCTTGATCGGCTTCGGCGGCTCTTCCTGATGGCCGGAACGGATGGGCGGAAATTCCACCAGTTCGCCAGATGGCTCTCCGGAATGCAGCAGGTTGAAAAGCTGTGCCCTGATATGTTCCTGAAGGTCCTTCATGCGGCGCCGGCGGGCCCAAACCCCGATGAAGATCGAAAGCAGCCACGTGAGCGCGAATGACAGAAACAGGATCGGGATCGCCTGAAAATGCAGCGTTTCCGAAGTGTTGTGCGCCAGCACCATCTTGACCAGCAGCGTGATGGCAAGCGCCCAAAGCAAGGGGCGTGGCCGGTAGAACGGGTGCAACTCCATCTCGCGCGAGACGAGGATGGATTCGCCCTCCGCCCCCGCCATGTTCGCGTCGGAGGCGAAGTCACGGCGGATGCGTGTCAGACTGTCGAGGCTGAGACGAAGGAATTTCCGGAAATGTTCGCACAGCGCAGACGCATTGGACGCGTAGACATCCAATGCCTGCAGGTCGGTCATCAGCTCGGCTGCATCCGGGTTTTCCTTCTCGCCGGCGTCTTCGAGGCGCGGCAACAGATCGTCGCGAAGAAAACCGATCACCCTCTCGACGGCTGAAAGACGCCCCGAGACGAGATCGGATTGAACGAGGTGCTCTTCCAGCTTGCCGCTTTGCATCCGCGCACCGTCCCGCGCGCGTTTGAACGCGCCGCGCAACCGTTCCACATAGGTCGGGGCGTCCATTTCCTCCGCGATGCGACTTGCGGTCAGATGATCCAGCAAGGCCTGAAAGTTCTGCTCCAGCGTCGTGTTCGACAGGCGGAACTGTATCGCCGTCGCGGGGTCTCCGGGCGCGTCCGACTGCAGGCGCGCAATCTGTCCGGTCAGAAAGACCTGAGTGCGGTCCGTGTCCTCGACCACGTAATCGGCATTCTCGGTCGAAAGCTCTGGCGGCATGATCGCGGCCACGAAATCGTCCAGAGCCGCCGTCAGGTCTGCGACAAGCGCCCGCGCCTTTGCGGTCGCCTCATCCCGGGCTTGCGCCGAAGGGGCGCTTTCGCCCAGTTCCGCAAGATAGCTTTCCTTGAGCCGGTCCAGCGCTTCGGCCCTGCCGCTTTCGTCGTCGAAGGGATGCCGGCTTTCCATATCGGAAAACTGCGGAAAAACGCTGTCGAGTGTCAGGATCGTCATGACGAATTCCCATTTTTCAAGGTCTTGAGCAGATCGCGGGCGCGCCGCAGGCCGGTCAGGAACAAAATGGCCTTGTCCTCGGCGGACATGACGAAGTTCAGCCAGTTGGCGTCGCCGGTATCGATGGGCGCAATGGCGACCGGGTAACGCCGTGGCGCACGCTTGTCCGACACGACGTCGGGCGCGTTTTCCTCGGCCTGGTCGAAGGCTTTGCGCAAGGTCGCGTTCTGGGCCCATGTCTCGCGGTCGCGCTGCAACCGCACGGCGGACGCACAGGCAGCCGCATCAGCGCCAAGAGCGGACAGCCTCTTGCGCCGCGTGATTTCCTTTGCCTCGCCGCCGCGCACCAGGGGCACCACGATTGTCGGCACCTCCGGCATCAATTCGCGGAAGCTGTCGCTTGGAAGGTTCGACATCATGCCCCCGTCCAGAAACACAAGCTCCCGCAAGGCCTCGAACTGTTCCGACTGCCCCGCCGGCAGGAGGTCCGAGACCTCGCTTTGCACCCGGCCGGCCCAGGTCTGCCGGTTCGTCCGCATCACGACGGGCTCGAAAAAGGCCGGGATCGACATCGAGGTGCGCACCAGCCGTGCAGGCGAGGTCCGCTGGTATTCGGGGCTGAGGTAGTAAAGATCCTGCGGCAGTTTGAATTTCAGACCCACGGGCATCGCCATCGTGATCAGATGCAGCAAGGCGGTGCCGGGACGTCCCGCAAGCGATGCGTCGACCTTGGAGAGGTCTTTCAGAACCGGGTCACGATCAGGGCCATTGGGATAGAGCGCACGCAGATCGGCAAGGTCGTCCCAGACCGTATCGAGCGCTTCATACAGATCGTTGATCGTGTTGCAGTTCAGTTCGAGCAGAACGCTCTCGAACCAGGTCTCGAAGGCCGTGCCATGATTCAGCCCCCTGCGATCGCGCAATCGCGCCAGCGCCGCAAGCAGTCCGGGCCAGTGTTGCGGCGTGTAGATCGGCCGACCCTGCAGAGCACGCTTGATCAGGACGCGCAAGGGGCGCGGCCCGTCGATGAAACTGTCCATCGGGACCGCATCGGTGATTGCGACGAGCTTGCGGTAGGTTTCGCGTGTCACGTCCGCCCCACGGATCGCCGCGATCCCCATCGCAAGGATGGAGCCCGCAGATGTTCCGGCAAGGCCCGCGAAACGGACGCCTGCGACCTCCAGACCGGTGACGAAGCCTGCATGCGCCAGCCCGAGCGTACCGCCGCCCTGGAGCACGAGGTTGCACAGCCTGACCGGAGGATGGCCGCCCACATCCGTCGTCCCCGCGGACGGGCGTCGGTATGTGGGCCAGACACGCAAACGCTCCGCTTGGCCTGCGGGACGCGCCGCCCTCAGCCAAAAAAAACGATCCAACTCGCCAGAGTCGATCGTTTCATCTAGCCCGTAGTTGACCCGAATTTCCTCGAGGACATCCACGACTTCTGGTGAAGATAAGAGATCCATAATACGCGGGTGAAATTAGGTTAATTCGATTCAGCTGTCACTCCGTTTCGTGATCGGCGAAATTTTTGAGAATGAAAGCCTCAGGGAGGTCAAAAAACTGGCCGACGGCACTTTTCCCAAGGCCCATGAGAAACATGAACAATATTTGCCAATGCTTACCAGATACGGTTCTCCGACCCTGCCATCGTCTTTGCCACTAATTTCATCAATAAATGGACAGGAAGAACTTGACTCATACTGTCAAGATGTGGCCCTTTTTGCGCAAATCATCAAAATCATTTTAACAAGTGGGCGCCATGAAACATTTGATTACCGCCACAATCCTCATCTTCGGCGCCGCGACACCATCCTATGCCAGCGTCATTCAGAACGGGCTTTTCGACGACGGCCTGAACGGATGGACCGCACAGGCCGATACGAATTTCGGCGGCACGGTCGCTTCTGGAAATTACGTCAACCTTCAGCAGAACGGAGGCAATCCGTATGCAAGGCTGATCTCTGACCCTGACGCGGATTCGTTCGTGACTTTCGTGTCCCTGACGCAGGAATTCCAGGTCACAGCAAGCGCGCCGGTGCTGAGCTTCGACTTCACTCTCGCGCTTGACGTAGAAAACAGCATCAACGCACCCCTGCCCAACGAGCGTTCGACGTCCGTCGACGATTTCCAGGCGATCATCACCGACCTCGATGCCGCGGGCAACATCTTCGATCCGGGACGTTACATTGTCGTGGACCGCACCACGGCGTCGGTCTCCGGCAATCCGTCGCAAGCCGTCGTGACCGACAATGCCTTGCCAAGCGCGGGCGGATCTACCGGGGTGTCCCTCGACGTTTCGACGCAAGACGCCAGCGATCCGTTCTTCGACACCACGGTGGGCGTCGATCTGACCAACCTGATCGGTCGCGACCTGTCGATCCAGTTCGTGCTCAGGGATTTCTTCGACGGACGGCAAACGGCCTACGCCGTCGACAATATCGCGTTTTCCCAGTTGCCCGGAGGCAACCCGGGGTCCGGTGGCAACCCAGGGTCTGGCGGCAACCCGACGCTTGCGCCCATCCCGCTGCCGGCGTCGATGTGGCTTCTCGTGGCCGGCATCGGCGCGCTCGGCATCGTACGGCGCAGACGCGCCGCCTGAAGCCTCTCCATCATCTATCATCAGCCGCCCCCGGCGGTTCAGTTCAGGAGGCCGGAATGGCATTCGATGTAGAGAACGCGAGCCTCGGTGAACTCGAAGCGGAATTCAACCGGCTCGCCGATGGCCGCACGGACCATTTCGACGCGTTCAAGGACGCACGTGCGGCACTGGAAGCCAAACTGACGGAATTCCAGGAGATCTACGGCAAGGTCGAGGTCATCGACGCCATCACGAAGGATCTCCTCGGCGACGAACCTGTCACGGATGGCAGCCCGGGTAACAATCCCTACAGCAGCGACGCGCTCGATGCCTTGGACGATACGCTTGCCATCGGCGGTGCCATCGGCGGCGTGGGAAGCCTTCTGAAACTGGGCTGGGACATTCGCCGTGCAAACAGTACCGCGAGGGGACTGAACACGGGCGCGCAGGCTGCGGACAATGCTGCCGACGCGGTTGCCCGGGGCGTCGTGCGGTGGCCCAAGGTCAAGCTGCTCGGCGGTCTCGCCGGTGTGGCCGCGAGCGGGTTGGGCGTCGCACTCATCCTCCGGGACCGGCGCGAGCGCGAAACCTTCTATCGGACGAACATTCCCGTCTACGAGGAATGGGCTGCCGATTTGCAGAAACAGGTCGACAACTTCAACGACTCCACCGAGAAACTCGAGGCCGACCTGACCGATCTGCAGGAAAGCCTCGGTTACGCCAGCCGCGCCGAAATGAAGCGCGAACTTGGCCGCGCCATGGGGGACGTGAGCGAGTTTCGTGCGCAATACAAGTCGATGACCAAGATGCTCTGCAGCGGGATCTCGGTAACGGACGTCACAAATTACACATCCTTCCCGACGGTGTTCGTCCAGCGCCGTCTCGATGAAATCGTCGCAGATTCGTCGATCTGCACCGCGGTCGCCTGATGGGTGTTTTCAAGGACGTCGGCAATTTTTTTACCAAGGAAATTCCGAAGTTCTTCACGCAGACGATCCCGAGCGCATTCGAGCCCGAGACCTATGCCCCGGACCTCGTTCCATTGCGCAAGAGCGTCGCCGAATTGAAGGTCAGCGTCGAAAAGGACCGCGAGCGATACTACAAGGAACAGGCCGCGCTGAAGGACGCGGTGGCGCACTACCGGCAGTTGACGGACGATTTCGAAACGCATGCCGCGTCGGTCCCGGAATTCGATATCGACAGAACGGACCGGCTGACCCGCGAGATTGACGAGGGCGAGAAAACCGCCCGGGATATCGCGCAGGCCTCGCGAACATTGACCACCGTCGTTTCCCTCGGCCTCGCCGAACTGGGGTATGTCCACGCGGACATCGCGGAAGAGCGCCGTGTGCTGAACCGTCAGAAAACCATCCTGACCGGGACGTCGCGGCGGTTCAAGAACGCGATCACCGCCCTCGTTTCCGCGCGCGTGGCGGTGGAGGCGGAAATCACCTCGGTCGAACAGCAGATGTCGAATGCCGGGATCGAGACCGGTCCGTCCGCCGCGAGCGAACTGACAGCCGCAGAGGCGGAGCAATCCGCCCGCCGTGACATGGCGGCGCGGCTGTTGGGGCTCGGGGTCGACACCGACACGATCACCGGCCTGACCGGCCTGACCGAAGCCGACATCGCATCGATCAAAGCCGCATCGCCCGATCCCGACGAGGATCCGGCCGATGTCGGCGCACTTCTGACCGAAGAAGAGCAACAGCTTCTTTCCGAGAAAGACTAGAGGGCGCCGTCATGGGCATAGATTTCGATCCGCTGGCAGGGCTCAAGACGGACGACCTGAAGAATCAGCTTTCGATCCTGAGAGAGGACCTTGTCAGCCGGCAGTCTTCCTATGCGGAACAGATGATCGCGCTCGATGCGGCGATGAACGATATCAAGAAGATGGAGGAAAAGGCGACCTTCGTGGTCGCGCAACTCGACCAGATCGCCGTCCTGACCACGCCGCCGCCGCCCAGCGACGCCGAAATCGCCTCGGATGCCCTGGACAGGTATTTCACCGACCCGATCTTTCTTGCATCCGCCGGCATTGGCGGCATCGGCGGGGTGGCCATGATGGTTGGGGGTCTCGCGCCTCCGGTGATGAAGCTGATCGGGAAGGCGCCGAAACTGAGCAAGGCCACCAAGCTGGCGAAGTCGTCCAAGTTCATGAAGGTTCTGAGGTTCGGTAAGGGCGCGGTGGCGCTGAGTGCCGCGATCGCGGTCATCGAGCTTGTGGTCGGCATGGCCAGCGCACAGGCGATCAACAAGCAGCTCAAGAAGGACAAGGCCGTCCTGAACAAGCACATCGACGAGGCCGACGCCGAGATCGCCGAACTGCAAAGCGCCACGCGCGAGGCCGAGGGCCTTGTCAAATCGCTGCTTGCGGATTCGGAACTCGGCGATCTCGAGCATGATGCGGCGATTGCCGCCTACGTCCGGATGATGAACGAAGCCATCGCGGGCCTCAGTGCGCAGAAGGCCAAGATCCGCATGGTGCGCAAGATGGTGCTGCACGGCACAATGGAGCGCGCCGACATCGCCGCGATGACCGACGTCGAAGAGAGCGTCGTCGAAAGCATCGAGAAGCGGGTGAGGGTCGAACGTGCCTTGGTTGAAGGACGCTCGGTCGTGGAGGCGGCCCGGGAAACCGGGCTTGCGGCACAGCAGGTCGTCGAGATCGAAGGCGTCGTGCGGGCCCGAAACGAAGCGGTCGCGGGCGAAGACGCCGAGCAGGTCGCCGAGATCCTGAACGTTCCGGTGGCCGTGGTTCTGGGAGAAGGTGAAGCCACCTTGCCGCTTCTGGCGCCCTCCTGGGCAGACATCGAAGCGGATGGAGACCTGGACGCCATCGGTCGAAAGGCCGTGTTGTCCGCGGATGCCCTCGCCCGCCTGCGCACTGAACTGCGTTCAAAAGCCGCGCTTGCCGGTGGCGGATCCCCGGACGACGTCGCCGCGTCATCAGGGCGCCCTATCGAGGACATTGCCGAATGGGGTATCGACGTGGCGGAGGGTCGGGCCGACGTTGCGATCCTCAGACGAGACGGGAAGCTTGGCAAGCCGTCGCTCGTGGCGGCGCAAATGCGCTTGCCCCTTTCGCTGGTCGCCTGAAGTCCCCACTCGGGGCGGTGTCGGACGAATTGGAGTCGTAAGGCAGCAGCCCGTGTTGCACTGGCCCCACACCAAAGCCGTGGGCGAAGCCGGATTTCCGAAGGCTTCACGCAAGCCGCAACCGGAGCACGCCCGGTTCAGTCCTCAGAATGGCTGATGCGAGTCCTTTGCGCCGTTTTTCGGCCAACGCCCCGTCTGCCAGCACGTATCAGCACCGACGACTGCCAACGCCGCCCGGTACGGTCTCGGCCCGCCCGCGACGGAAACCTCAGGCCCACCATGCTTGCGCATCGCTCTGCCGAGGCATTTCGGGGCCGGCTTCCTTTCGCGCGCCTTCGTGGCGAAATTCTCCGGCACCTCTCGCTCATGATCGATGGCCCGACAGAGCGCGCGCCGCTCACCGTCGATCTTCCAGAGTATCTCTTGGAGGTGTCACCACCGGCGTCTTGATCGCAAGCCCCCATTAGGCCTTCCCGATGTCGGCGGCGAAGGCCGGGCCAAGGCCGATAACGGCAGGGCTGATCACTGGTGTCAGGCCAGCACTCGGGCGAGAAATTCCGCCGTACGATCATGCGCCAAATCCGCCGCAGCCGGCACGAACGAGGGCCTTGCGTCATTGGCGAAGGCATGCCCGGCCTCGTAGAGATGGACCTCCATCTCGGGCAGGCAGGCTTCGGCCGCGGCGCGCATCTCGGGCGGGACGTGATCATCGAGAGTGCCGAAATGCGCCATCAGTGGCGCTTTGAGCGGGCGGTCGAGATACTGGGTCAGCCGTGTCCCGTAAAACGCCACCGCACCGTCCACGTCGAGGACCTGCGCCGTGCGCAGCGCAAGCCCCCCGCCCCAGCAGAAGCCGACGACGCCGACCTTGCCGCCCTTGACCTTCAAAGCCTGAACCGCGGCGTCGATGTCCAGCATCGTCTGGTCGAGGTCCGCAGCAAGCATCATGTCGCGCCCCCGGGGCCCCTGATCGAAGGGGATGACCGCACCCTTTTCATGCCGGTCGAACAGCGCGGGGATCGCGACATCGTAGCCAAGCGCCGCGTAGCGTTTCGCCACGCCCTTGAGCTGGTCGGTAACGCCGAATATCTCTTGCAGGATCACGACGCCGCCCTTGCGGGAGCCATGCGCGTCTTCGATCCAGCATTCCAGCGTGTGGCCATCGCCGGCGGTCAGGTCCGTCATCATCAACCCGGTCTCCCGTTTTCGTCATGAATGGCGACGCCCCGCCTTCGCGGCGGAGCGTCGCGTTCGAGCCTATTGACCGACCGACATCCCGATCTCTTCGAAATAGCGGATCGCGCCGGGGTGGTAGGGCATCGCGTTTTCCGGGGCCATGGCCGAGAAATCGGCCCCGTTGAACGCGCCGAACGACGCGCCCAGCGCCTCCTGGTTCCCGTGGATCACGCTGATCAGGTCATAAACCACCTGCGCATCCACATCGGCATTGGCCATCAGCATCCAGGGCACCGAAACGATGTTGGCACCCCAGGTCTGCAGACCGTTGATGTTCTCGTTCTGCGGCAGCGTGCGGATGGTGCCCGTGGGCAGAACATCGGTATAGGCGGCAAGGGCCTCTGGCGTGTCGTTCATCGAGATGTAACACAGCCCGCCCCTGTCCTGCAGTTGCACCGCTGCCTGCTGACCCGCCCCCGCATTGAGGCTCACCAGCGCCATGTCGACCAGACCGTCGCCCAGAGCGTTGATCCCGTCCACGAAGCTCGAGACGGGGACTTGCGTGAAGTCGTCGTAGCTCAGACCCGTTGTCGCCAGCGTGCCCGCGATGTAATAGGGAATGATGGTCGACGAGGTGTATTCCGACGCGATCCGCAGGTCGCTGCGCCCTTCCAGATCATCGACACTCCGCAGGTTCAGGTCACAGGGCGCCATGACGCCGGTGGTCAGGTTGAACATGGTTCCGACCAGCCGGACGTCGGGATGCTCGCGGTCGAAATTGCCCGTGCCGGTATAGGCAAAGGCCGCCTCGGCACCGTTCGCATAGCCGAAATCGACCTCGCCGGCGTTCAGCAACGGCATGTAGCCGACCAGCGGCTGCGTGCGCACCGTGATGGCGTTGTCGTTGGCGACCACGGCCACGGCCTGGCCAGAGTTGTAGGCGAGGCTCCCCTGCGCGCCGGTCGCCATCGAGACGACCTGCGCCTGTATCGGGCCGTTCAATGCCATGGCGGCCAGCCCTGCACCGGCCATTGTCTTGAGATGTTTCATCCTATCCTCCCTTTGGTGCTCTGGTTGTCGTCTCTCAGATCGGTTGATTGTTTGCGCGCGCCCTGCCGGCCAGCACGACAAGCGCCGTGGCCAGCAGGACCACCACCGCGGCCGCCGCCACATGCACGCCCTGGGCGACATCGACGAACCCAAGCGGCAGGCTCAGGGCGCCAAGCCCGGCGAAGGCCACCCGCAGGACAAGACCGAGACTGCGCGCCCAGTAGCCGGCGATGCCCACGGTGACAGCCCCGATGCCCAAGGCGGTCAGGGTCGCGGCCAAGGCAATCTCGGCCAGACTTCCCTGAAACAGCAACGCCGGCGTTGCCACGAATGCGAAAGGCAGGATGAACGCAGCCCAGCCGATCCGCATCGCGGCCAGCCCCGTGCGCATCGCGCTCGCCTTGGAGATCGCCGCCGCCGCGAAAGCCGCAAGCGCCACCGGTGGCGTGATCATCGACATCATGCCGAAATACAGGATGAACAGATGCGCCGCGATGGGCGCCACACCGGCCTCGACCAGCGCCGGTGCAACCAGGCTCGCCAGAAGCACATAGACCCCGGAGGTCGGCATCCCCATGCCAAGGATGATGCAGACCACCGCCGAGATCATGAGCAGCAGGAACAGGCTCGATCCCACGGCATCGACCAGCACGAGCGTCAGCGCGAAGCCAAGCCCGGTGACATTCAGAACACCGATCACGAAACCCGCCGCCGCGACCACGAGGATCAGGTCGACCATCGATGTGCCGGTATCGACAAAGACCCGGCCCAGAGTCGCAAGCGTCAGCCGGGCGCCGTCATAGCCGCGCAGGAACCCGGCCACGACGATCACGATCGAAGCCAGAAGCGCCGCATCCTCGGGGTCCATCCGCAAGCCGAACAGAGCATGGAGCAGGACGGCGAAGGGGATCAGGAAATGCCAGCCCCGGACCAGCACCTTGCGCACGGTCAGGTCGGCATCCTCGGGCGCCGCGATCTTGTCGCGCGCCGCGATCAGGTCGACCTGCATGAAGGCCCCGAGGTAGAACAGGACCGCGGGCACCAGCGCCGCCGCGGCCACCATCGCGTAGGAAATGTCCAGAAACTCGGCCATGAGAAAGGCCGCCGCCCCCATGATCGGCGGCGTCAGCTGGCCTCCGGTCGAGGCCACGGCCTCGATCGCGCCCGCATCCTCCCTCGAATATCCGCCGCGCTGCATGAGCGGGATGGTGATGACGCCGGTGGTGGCCACGTTCGATACGGCCGAACCCGAAATCGACCCGAAAAGCGCCGATCCCACAACAGCGATCTTGGCCGACCCGCCCCGCGTCCGGCCTGTCGCGGCCATGGCCAGATCGGTGAAGAACGCACCACCCCCGGCCGCGAACAGAAGCTGGCCGAAGAAGACGAACAACAAGACGGTGATCGTGCCGACCGCCAGCGGCGATGAAAACACTGCTGAGCTGTCGAAGCCCACGTAATCGACCAGCCGCTGGGGCGACAGTTCCTGCCCGATGAGCCGCCCAGGCACCCGGTCGGCAAAAAGCGCGTAGACAAGGAACAGCGCGACGATGGCGAACAGCATCCACCCGGCGCGGCGCCGGATACCCTCCATGACCCCCAGCACCACGACCGCACCGATCAGCGTGATCTGCCAGGGGCGGTAGAATTGCTCGCCCAAGAGCCAGACGAAATCCCACGCGGCATAGAGCAGGACAGACAGACTTATGGCCGCAACGGCGAGATCGACCATGTTCGGACGCGCCACCACGCCGCCGTGCGGGCCGTAGCGCAGAAAGGCGATGGCCAGCGCCAGCCCCAATTGCAGCGCCATGTACTGCTGGCGCAGCACGGCGAAGCCCAGCCGCGTGTGCAGCTCGAGATTCCACAAGATGCAGGCGACGCACATCAGCGTCGCAAGCGCCGCGACGGACCACGCGGCCCATCGGGCCTGACCGACCGCCTCGGTCATGCGGGTGCCTCCTCGGGCCAATAGAGGCGCATCGGGTTATCGATCAGCAAACGCCGCCTGAGGTCATCGGTCGGCGCGATCCGCGGGATCATGTCCACCAATTGCCCATCATCGGGCATGTGGCTTTTCATGTTGGGGTGCGGCCAGTCGGTGCCCCAGAGCACGCGATCGGGAAACTCCTGCACCAGCCGCCGCGCGAAGGGCACGACGTCGTCATAGGGCGGCCCGGCGGCCGTCAGCCGCTCGGGGCATGACACTTTCACCCAGAACCGCCGGTCTGACGCCAGTAGCGCCTGAATACGCGAAAACCCCGCGCCGTCGGGCCCTTCGGCCAGCTCGGGGCGGCCCATGTGGTCGATCACGATGGAAGATGGCAGGCTGCGGATGAAGGGCTCGAGATCGGCCAGTTCGTGACCCTCGAAATAGACCACGACGTGCCAGCCCAGCGCGGCGACGCGTTCTGCGATGCGTATGTAGTCGGCCTTCGGCGCGTCCCCCACCAGCCGCTTGAGGAAGTTGAAGCGCACCCCGCGCACTCCGCCCTCATGGAGGCGCGCCAACTCCTCCTCGGGCGTGTCCACGTCCACCACCGCCACGCCCCGCGCGCGCCCCTCCGAGCGCGCGATGGCGTCGAGCATAGCTGAATTGTCGGACCCGTGGCAGGTCGCCTGCACGATGACATTGCGCGACAGACCAAGATGGTCACGCAATGCGAAAAGCGTCTCGGCCGGCGCATCGACCGGCGTGTATTTCCGCCTCGGCGAGTACGGAAACCGCGCCGCCGGACCGAACACGTGGCAATGCGCATCGACCGCGCCTGCGGGCATCCGGAAACGCGGCGCCGAGGGGGACGGGTGAAACGCAAGGTAATCGGGATCCGCGCCTGCTGCGGCGGTGGATACGCCCCCGTCGATACCGGTTATCCTCATTGCGCTCCCTCCCCCTCAAGCCCCCTGAAGCACCACTGCAAGGGTGGCCGATCCGAATTCATTTGGGAAATGGATACTCGTGTTCTAGAAAATCACTCACGGTGATGAAGGGCCTGATACAATCATGAATTTCGACATGAACCTGCTTGTTGTGCTCCACACCCTTCTGGAAGAGCGCAGCGTGACCCGCACGGGCGAGCGACTCGGGCGGACCCAGTCGGCGATCTCCAACGCGCTCAAGCGGCTGCGCGATCACCTCGACGATCCGCTGCTGGTGCGCACGCCCGAAGGCCTTAGCCCGACACCCCGCGCGGCCGAACTTGCGCCGCTGGTGGCCCGGATCGTGCAGGACGCCGGGGCCTGCATCGCACGCCCCGGCGAATTCGACGCGGCCACGGCACAGGCGCAATTCGCCATCGGCGCGCCCGACCGGTTCAATCTGCCCGTTTTCCTGCCATTGCTGGAACATCTTGGCCGCGTCGCCCCCGGCATCGTCATCAACCTGCGCACCACCGACAGGGACTACGCGATCCGCCTGATCGAGGCCGAGGAGATCGACCTCGCCATCGGCTGGTTCGACGACACGCCGCCCCATCTGGCCCGCAGCTTCGCCTTCGAGGACCGCTTCGTCTGCCTGTGTCGCGCCGACCATCCGCTTGTCGGGCGTGGTCCGCGCCCGGCGCTCGAGGACATCCTGGGCTATTCACATCTCGTGGTCAGTTCCACCGGCGACCGTCGCGCCGCTTTCGACGCAGTGCTGGAACGCGCCGGGCACCGCCGCAACATCGCGGCGACGCTGATGAGCTTCACCATCGTTCCCGAGTTGCTGCTGCAGTCGGACCTGGTCGGCGTCTTCACCCACCGCACCGCCGATTACTTCCTCGACCGGTATCCCCTGGTGACCGCGCCCGTCCCGCTCGAGGTCGCGCCGATCGCAAATCACCTGATCTGGCATCGCCGCTTCGAACGGGACCAGGCCCATGCGTGGCTGCGCGATCAGATCGCACTGGCCTGCGCCGGCGACGGGTTCGGGCGGCCGCAGGGGCCTCGGCGACGGGCCTTACCGCGAAACGCCTAGTCCCGTGGCGGGGCCGGAAAGACCAGCCCGTCCATGAGTTTGCGCGCCGTACGAAGCGTGCCGGCAGCCGTCACCTGGCCGTCGGCGCCGCGGTCAATCATCACCTCAGCGGCACCCGTCGGATGCTCGACGCGAAACACCCCGTCACCGGGCAGGACCGCCATACGCGCGGCGGCCCCGTCCTCGAGAACGCAGGCCGCCGCGACGCTGACGGCCGCGAAGACCCCGATCGTGGCGTGGCAGCGGTGCGGGATGAAACTCCGGGTCGAGATTGCGCCGCCCGCCTGCGGCGCGGACACAAGTGTCATCTTCGGCACGCTCTTGTCGGTCACATCGCCAAGATGCATCATCGGGCCGGCGTGCAGTCGGATCGCCTCCACCCGCGCCTTCAGGGCGGTATCGGCCTCGAGCGTCTCACGCGTCTCGCGTCCGGTGATGCCAAGATCGGCGGCATCCATCGCGACGATGGGCATGCCCATGTCGATCAGGGTGCAGGCGACGCCATCGATCACGTCGACCGCCCGGCCCGTGGGCAGCATCGCGCCACCGGTCATCGACCCCTCCAGTCCGGTGAACATCAGCGGGACGGCCGCGTGGTGGCCCGGCACCCCGTCGATCCTTGCGGTCCCATCGTAGCCGACCCGCCCGCCGGGGGTGGCGACACGTGCAACCGCGACCTCGCCGGTGTTGAGCATGTGGATGCGAACGGGGGTCTCATGGGCGCGCGCCGCGACGATCCCCCGCTCGATCGCGGCAGGACCCACGCCGGCAAGGATGTTGCCGCAGCCCTGCGCGTCCGAGACCAGCGCCTGATCGACGTAGACCTGCAGGAACAGGTAATCGACATCGGCGTCGGCGCGGCTGGACGGCGACAGGATCGCCACCTTCGAGGTCAACGGGTCCGCCCCCCCGATGCCGTCGATCTGCCGGGGATCGGGCGAGCCTATGATGCGCAACAGAAGATCGTCGATCGCGGCCCGGTCGGCCGGCAGGTCCGAGGCAAGGAAATAGGCCCCTTTCGAGGTGCCGCCGCGCATCCACAAGCAGGGAATACCGTCAGACATCCGAACGGGATCCCGTGCACGCAAGATGGACGGGGCATGCACGCTGCGTGACTTGCGGCGTTCCGCAGTGTTCAGACATGGCGCAGCCCCTTCTCGCGAAGTCGCCCGCGCATGTCGTAGATATCTAGCCCCAGTTCCCCCGCGGCAAGTCGCCTGCGCTTGGCTTCCTCGGCCGCCAGCCGCGTCCGGGCGGCGCTCAGCACCGCGCCCGCATCTTCCCGGCGCACCACGCAGACCCCGTCGTCGTCGGCGACGATAACGTCGCCGGGATGAACCGCGGCCCCCGCACAAACCACCGGAACGTTCACGCTGCCCACGGTTTCCTTGACAGTGCCTTGCGCGCTGATCGCCGTGGACCAGACCAGAAACCCCATCGCCCGCAGGTCACGCACATCGCGCACGCCCGCATCGATCACCAGCGCGCGGCACCCCCGCGCCATCGCAGATGTCGCCAGCAAATCACCAAAATAGCCCATGTCGCAAGGCGCTGTCGGGGCCAGAACCATGATGTCGCCCGCCTGCAACTGCTCTATGGCGACATGGATCATCCAGTTGTCGCCGGGGGGCGCGCTGATGGTCACGGCACTGCCCGCGATGCCCCGGTCCATCTGGATCGGCCGCATGCGCGATGACATCAGGCCCCTGCGCCCCTGCGCCTCGTGCACCGTTGCCACTCCCGCCGCTTCAAGCCCCGCGATCACCTCGCTTTCGGCCCGCTCGACACCCTCGACCACGATGCCCATGTCCCTGCCCCCGCTCAAAGTTCATCCACAGTGCGCGGAAAGATCGACTGGAACCCTTCCGCGTATTTGCAGTCGCGCCCGCCGGACTGGCCGCCCGAATTACGCTTGAAATGATTGGCGCGCTGCTGGGCCACGCGCGTGTAGTAGTCCCAGAGATGGACCTGCCCGTTCATATGCTCCATCGCGGCGCGTTTCCTGTCCCAGACCGGGGTGATGTCGAGAAAGACATCGGGTTTCCATCCCATCTGCTCGGTCTGGTGCGGCTCGAACAGATAGAGCTGCGGCGCGCCCAGCACCTGTTCGCCCGGATTGTGACCCCAGGCCTGTGCGATCATCCGCGCCTGCAGCGCGACCTCGGTCATGTACATGTGATCGGTGTTGTAGGGGTCGTATGCGCTGTGGCTCATCATCCACGCGGGCTGCACGGCGCGGATCAGATCGACGAGACGATCCTTGTCCGCCCGCTCCAGATGCAACGGGTAGTCGCCGAGATCGAAGCATTCAAGGCGATGCACCCCCAGGGCCTTCGCGGCGGCCTCGGCCTCGGCACGGCGGATCGCCTTCACCTCGTCGAGCGTCTTGCCGTCCTTCCAGAGCCGCGCGCTTTCGCCCCGTTCGCCGAACGACATGCAGGCAACGGTAACCTCGCAGCCCATCTCGGCGTGCAACGCGATCGCGCCGCCACAGCGCCAGACGAAATCGGCGGCATGTGCAGACAGGACAAGGGCGGTCTTGGGATTGGACACGGGCTCGGCTCCTGCGGTTTTTTCGGGCCGATCATCCCACGCAGTCCGGCACACCCGCAAATCTCAAGCGAGCTGCATTGCATAAGTTTTCGCTAAGATGCATGATCTCCTACCAGAGCGGAGACGCCGCGCAGGGGCCGCAGGAAGACCGGTAAAATGATTCCAATTATCTGTTATCATTTGACTATCTCATGTGCGAGCCAATTCACCCGCGCTCCTCGGTATGCGTGTCAGATCATGCATCGTACTCGCGCTCGAAGCGCAGAGGCGCGGAACCGATGGGCGGCACAACCATGATGTCGCGCAACCTGCGGCATTTCCGGGTGTTTCTTGCGGTGGCCCAAGACCGATCCGCAAGCGCGGCGGCCGAGCGGTGCGGGGTGTCGCAACCCGCCGTCACCCAGGCGCTGAACAAGCTGGACCGCGAGGCCGCGGGCGGCCTGTTCCAACGCACGCGGAAAGGTATCTTTCTCACGGAACGGGGCCGGCTGTTCGACGCGCGCGTCCGCCGGGCCATGGACCGGCTGGACAAGGCGCTGGCCGAGGTCTCGCCGCGCCTGACGCTGACGGCAACGAGCACGCAACTGCGCGCGCTCATCGCGGTGGCCGAGGCGCAGAACTTCGCACTGGCGGCCCGGGCGCTTGGCATAGCCCCGCCCAGCGTTCACCGCGCCATCACCCAGATCGAGCGGGAAGCCGCCCGTCCGCTGTTCGAACGGACGTCCTTCGGCATGATCCCCACGCGACCGTGCCGCCGCCTGACACAGGCCGCTCGCCTCGCCTTTGCCGAATTCGACCAGGCCGAAACGGACCTCGCGGAGTTCGATGGCCGGGACGCCGGGCGTATCGTGATCGGCGCGTTGCCCCTGTCACGCTCGGTCGTCCTGCCCGAGGCCATGGCCAGGTTCCACGCCCTTCGGCCCGGACAAAGGGTGACCATATTCGACGGTTCCTATGACGAGATGCTGGCCGGGCTGCGCCGGGGCGACATCGACGTCATCATCGGCGCGCTTCGCGATCCGCTCCCCGTCAGCGACGTGGTGCAGGAACCGCTGTTTACCGATCGCCTCGCCTTTCTTTCCGGCCCCGATCATCCCTTGGCCGGAGCAAGCGACATTCCCCTCGAAAAGCTTGCGCGTCACGGCTGGGTTGTCCCGCGCAAGGGAGCGCCGACCCGCGCGCAATTCGACGCCCTTTTCCTAGGCAGAGGACTGCCGCAGCCCGACAGCATCGTGGAATGCGGATCGATCCTGTTGATGCGTGAGCTGCTCAACCGGAGCGATCTGCTGGGATGCATCTCGGCGCATCAGGCCGAAGCCGAGGTCTCCCGTGGGCTGGTTGCCCGTCTGGACATCGCCATCCGTTCGCGAGAGCGCGCCATCGGTCTGACCTACCGCGCGGACTGGGTTCCTGCGACGGCGCAACGGTTGATGCTCGATCTGATCCGTCAGGCCGGACGCGGCGTCTACGCGTTGTAAGCGTTCCGGGCCCGCCGCCGATGGCACAGCGGTCCGGTCAGGCAAGCCCGACCTGAAGTCCCGCAACAACGGCGTCTGCCACGCCGGCGGGATCGGCCGTCTCGGTCATGCAGATTTCCGCTGCGCATCGCGGATCAGGGCGGGCATGCGGTAGAACCCGTGGACCATTTTCGATTAGGGCGTCGTGAGGAAGAAGGCGAGGACCGTCCCGAGATGCAGCGCCAGAAGCGGCGCGACCAGCGCGGTGCCTGTCGCTGCCCTTCCTGTTCGGCCCGCTCTTCGCATGCCTCATCGCTTCGTTGGCGGGGGTGCCGCTGAAAGGTCTTGGCCAGGTTTCAGTCGCGGCACGCACGAAACTGGGCGTTGCAGTGGGCGCGTCGCTGACACCCGAGGTGGTGGCGCGGGTGCCCCAGATGGCGGCCTCGGTCGCGCTGATCCCGCTTTACGTGGCGGTGATCGGGCTGGTGGGCGTGCCGTTCTTTCGCCGGGTCTACAAGTTCGACTGGGCGACGAGCTGGTATGCCGCGATGCCCGGCGGATTGCAGGACATGGTTGTCTTCGGGCAGGAGGCGGGCGGCGATGCGCGCGCGCTATCGCTCATTCATGCGACACGCGTGCTGGTTATCGTGACGGTCGCGCCGCTGATCCTGACGCTGGGCTTCGGTGTGACGCTGGACAACCCTTTCGGCGCGCCCGCGGCCGAATTGCCGCTTCACGAGA
This sequence comes from uncultured Roseicyclus sp., assembly GCA_964578115.1. GTDB lineage: Bacteria > Pseudomonadota > Alphaproteobacteria > Rhodobacterales > Rhodobacteraceae > Roseibacterium. The sequence continues at coordinate 18,837 of CAZOBK010000025.1, read as the reverse complement.
TGGCGATCATGGTCGCCGCCGCGCTGGTCGGCTGGAAGGGCGGCGAGAAGATCGGGCTGTTCGGCGCGTCGATCCTCGGGCCCATGATCGTGACGGGCGGGCTGTCGATGGCAGACGTGATCCACTATCGCCCGCCGAGGCGATCCTGGTCGCACAGTTCATGATCGGGATCGGGATCGGCGTGGGCTATGTCGGCGTGACGATGCGCGAGATCCGGCGCGACGTGTCTGCGGGGGTGATCTTCGTTCTGATCCTCGCGGGGCTGGCCGCGCTGTTCACCGAGATCGTGGTTCTCTTCGGCCTCGCACCCGCCGTCGACGGTTTTCTGGCCTTCGCCCCCGGCGGGCAGGCGGAAATGACCGTTCTGGCGATCATCGTGGGCGCGGACCTCGGCTACATCATCGTGCACCACTTGACGCGGGTCTTGCTGGTCATGTCGGGGGCACCCGTCGTGGCCCGCCTGATGCGCATCGACAGTCGGCGCAAGTCCGAGGACGCTGCGAAGGACAAGGACTGATTTGCGCCGTCACGCTGCGGCGGGCGATAGCGGGAGGTCCAGCGCCACGCATGCGCCCCTGTCCGATGGCAGCAGGATCAGTCGCCCATGATGGCTTTCGGCCACGGCCTCGGCGATCGACAACCCGAGCCCAGATCCCTCCCCCGGCATGGCCTGACCGAACCGGGCAAGCACTGTTGCGTGCTGATCGGCGGCAATGCCGCGCCCATCGTCGCTGACGCTCAGGCGCAGGCCATGCGGCTGGACCACGGCGGACACATCGATCCGCGTCAGGCCGCGACCGCCATGGACCAAGGCATTGTCGATCAGATTGGTCAGCGCTTCGCGCAAGAGCAGCCGGTCGGCGCGAAATGGCGGCAGGCTTTCGGAGGCATGCACGGAAAGCGTCAGGTCACGGGCCGCGATTTCGGCACGGTGCGGTGCCAGCACCTCGTCAAGCAGATCGGGGATCGTGACCTCCGACAGATCGAGCGGCGCGGCGTCCGCCTGAACCCTCTCCAGCATCAGGAGCCGATTGGCCAGATCGCTGATATGCCGTGCCGACCGGACCAGATCGGACGCCCGCGCGCGAACCTGTTCGGCATCGGGGGCCGAACGCACCGACTCGGCCAGCGCAAGGATACCCGCGATCGGGTTTCGCAGCTGATGGGCGGCGTTCGAAATGAGTGTGCGCTGCATATCCATCGCGTGCGTCACCTGCCCGAACAACACGTTCAGACGACGCACCAGCCCGCGGACCTCGGCCGGAACCGCGCGGCGGATCGGGCGCAGGTCGTCGGAGCCGCGGCGCGAAATCGCCTCCTCCAGATCGATCAGCGGGCGCAGACCGACGACCACGCCGAACCATACCACCAGCGCGAGGGCCACGAGGATCACCACCAGGATCAGCACGGTGCCGCGGATCAGTTCCCCAAGGAAAGCCTCGCGCACAACGAGCTCCTGCCAGACGGTGTAAGTGTAGGTGCCGGAGATGCCGTCGAGCGTGGCGACATCGTAAAGGCGCAGAGCGCGGACGGGACGGCGGTTGTAGGTGACGTCGAAATACTCCACCCCTTCGGCGGGCACGGCGCCCAGGCTGCGCGTGGGCGTGACCGGCGGCGGGGTGAAGCCAGTGACATATACACCGTCGGGCGCGTAGACATGGTAGAAGACCGGACCGCCCGAGGTGTTCGACAACAGGTCGCGCGTGGCCAGCGACAGCGCGTCGCCCTCGGACCGCGCCACGTCGCCGACAATGGCCAGCGCCGTGGTCAGGAGCGAGCGGTCGAACACTTCCTTGGCGGTCTGGCGCGACTGTTCGATCTGCCACAGCCCGATCGCGGCGGACAGGATCATGAGCGGCACAAGGATGATCAGCATCAGCCGCTGACGCAGCGAGCGGATGATCATGGCCGTCTCATGCGGCCGACCTGTTGCCGGCGGCGCTAAGGGCATAGCCCATGCCGCGCCGGACCACGATCGACAGGCCATGGGGTTTCAGCCGCTTGCGCAACCGCGAGACATGCACCTCGATCGCGCTGTCATCGACATCGGCACCGGTACCGTAGACGTGCTCAAGAAGGTCGGCCTTGGACACCGTCCGCCCCTCGGCCAGCAGAAGCGCCTCCAGCACCGAAACCTCACGCCGAGGCAAGGTCAGCGGGTCACCCGCCACGCTCACCTCTCGGCCGGCAAGCTCCAGCGACAGGGACCCGAGATGGAGCGTCGGGCGATGGTCATGGGCGCGGCGGCGCGCCAGGGCGCGCACCCGCGCCTCGAGCTCGGCCATGGCGAAGGGTTTGACCAGGTAATCGTCGGCCCCGGCATCCAACCCTTCAACCCGGTCATGGGTTTCGGCCCGCGCGGTCAAGAGCAACACGGGCCGGCCGTCGCCGCGCGCACGCATCGCACGCAGCAGCGAAAGCCCATCGCGTCGCGGCAGGTTGATGTCGAGAATCACCATGTCCCCACGATCCCCGGCGAGGAATTCATCCCCGGCCAGGCCATCGGAAATCACATCCACGGCATGGCCGAGATCCTGCAACCTGTAGGTGATTCCGCGCGCAAGGCTTTGATTATCCTCTATAAGAATGATTCTCATGTCCCCCCCGTCTCTTTTTGTCGCGAAAGCTTTACGCAAGGTTGGCAGGGCATGTTACCCCCATCAAGCCGGGATGCAGGGTGATGCACACGGGCCCAAGGGCCGTGCGTACCCCGCGCGGGAGACCCGGCACGAAAGGGAGGATACCGAATGACACATGCTACAACGCGCCGGCTTGCCGGCGCGGTCGCCATCCTTGCGACAAGCACGGCGATGACCGGCACCGCGCTGGCCGACGCCCATGGCGGGGTGGACCTGTCGGGACAGACGGTCGAATACGTGATCCCGTTCTCGGAATCGGGCGGTTCGGCCCGTTGGGCCAACTTCTTCGCGCCCCTGCTGAGCGAACACCTGCCAGGCAACCCCACCGTGGTGGTGCGTTACCGTCCCGGCGCGGGATCGACCAGCGGCGCCAACTGGTTCCAGGAGCAGGACACCGCCGACGGCACCCTGATCTTCGGCACATCGGGCTCGACCCAGTTCCCCTACCTGCTGGGCGATCCGCGGGTGCGCTACGAATACAACGACTGGCAGGTCGTGCTGGTTTCGGGCACGGGCGGCGTGGCCTACCTGCCCGCCGACACCGCCGGGATGATGGACGGGCTCGACGCCACCGGCCTGCAGGGTCAGGAGTTCATCTGGGGCGCCCAGAGCGCGACCGGCCTCGACCTCGTGCCGAACCTCGCGTGGGAGATGCTGGGCCTCGACGTGCAGCCGGTCTTCGGGATCGAGGGCCGCGGCGACGGACGCCTGATGTTCGAGCGCGGCGAAGCCAATATCGATTACCAGACTTCCTCGGCCTACATCCGGTCGGTGCAGCCTATGGTCGACAGCGGCATGGCGGTTCCGATGATGAGCTGGGGCGCGCTGGACGATGACGGCAACATCGTGCGAGATCCGACCTTCCCCGACATCCCGACCTTCGCCGAAGTCTGCGAGGCGACGCCGGCCTGCGAGACCGAAGGACTGGCATGGGATGCGTGGATGACCTTCTTCACCGCCGGCTTCCCGGCACAGAAGATGATCTTCCTGCCCGGCAACGCCCCGCAGGAGGTGGTCGATACCTACACAAACGCCCTGAACGAGATCATCGCGCGCGATGACTTCATCGAACTGGCGGCGGCCGAGTTGGGTGTCTATCCGCAGATGACGGGTGACGCGGCACAGGCGGCCTTCCGTCTGGGCACACGTGCCGATGCAGAGGCCCGTGAGTTCATCATCAACTGGCTGGAAGAAAGTTACGGCGTTTCGCTGAACTGATATCGGGCGCGCATGCCCCGGCCCGCGGCGACGCGGACCGGGGCATGTCCCTGCCGGACCGGGGTCCTGTCGGGTTCCCGGGTAGGTGTTGCCATGGTCCCCAACGTCGGACCCATGGCCCAATGACCAAGGAACATCGCGATGGAGATGCTCGCCACGGCGGGCCCGGCGCTGATAGAAGCGCTCGCCCTTATCTCGCAGCCGCAGCAAATGGCCTTTCTGGTCCTTGGCGTTCTGCTTGGCCTGTCGGTGGGGATCTTTCCCGGCCTCGGCGGCATCGCGGGCCTCAGCCTCGTGTTGCCATTCATTTTCGGCATGGACCCGGTGTCGGGCCTTGCATTGATGGTGGGCCTGATCGCCGTCGTGCCGACCTCGGACACGTTTTCCAGTGTCCTCATGGGCATCCCCGGATCGACCGCAAGCCAGGCGACCGTGCTCGACGGATTTCCACTCGCGAAGAAGGGACAGGCGGCACGGGCGCTGTCGGCGGCCTTCATCTCTTCGCTGTTCGGAGGACTTCTTGGCGCGACGGTGCTGACGGCGTTCATTCTGGTCGCCCGCCCCCTCATTCTCGCCTTCAACATTCCCGCCATGCTGGCGATCACGCTTCTGGGCCTGTCGATGGTGGCGATCCTGGCCGGACGCATCCCCCTCAAGGGCATTGTCGCAGCCGGAATGGGCCTGATGCTGGGCACTGTGGGTCTTGGCGGGGCCGGCGGAAGCCCGCGGATGTCGACCTATGACATCCCCTATCTGCTGGATGGTTTCAGCCTGGTGATCGTGGGCCTTGGCATTTTTGCCATCCCCGAGATCGTTTCCCTGCTGCGGCAGGACCGCTCGATTTCCCGCGACGGCGGGCTTGGCAAAGGCTGGTTCGATGGCATCCGCGACTGGTGGCGGAACATCTGGCTGTCGGTGAAATGCTCGGCCATCGGGGTCATGGTCGGGGTTATCCCGGGCCTTGGCGGATCGGTCGTGGACTGGATCGCCTATGGCTACACGGTCCAATCATCCAAGGACAAATCGCAATTCGGCAAGGGCGACATCCGCGGCGTGGTCGGCCCGGAGAGCTCGAACAACGCCAAGGAGGGGGGCGGCCTGGTTCCGACGCTGATCTTCGGCATTCCGGGATCGGGGTCCATGGCCGTGTTTCTTGGCGGCCTTGCCCTGCTCGGCTACGACCCGGGTCCGCACATGGTGCGCAACAACCTCGACATCACCTACACCATCGTTTGGTCGCTGGCTCTGGCCAATGTGGTGGGAGCGGGTCTGTGCATCCTGCTCTCGACGCCGATCGCCAAGCTGACGACGATCCGCTTCACCCTTGTGGCGCCATTCCTGTTCATGATCATCGCCTTCGCAGCCTTCCAGTCGCGCCAGTCACTGGGCGATCTGGCCGCGCTGATGGCCATCGGCGTGCTGGGCATCCTGCTGCGCCGGTTCGAGTTTTCGCGCCCGGCCTTCCTGATCGGTTTCGTGCTGTCGCACCAGGCCGAGGCCTTTGCCAACCAGGTCTACCAGATCGCGGGCTCGCGCCTGCGCCGCGGCGGTGTCGAGAGCATGCTGGACTATGTCGCCTCGCCGCTGGTTCTGGCGATCCTGGCGCTGACCGCGATCTCGATCTGGATCGGTATCAGGCAAGGCAAGCATGTCCTGGGCAACGACCAGCCGCCAACCGGCCGCAAACGCGCGCCGGTGATCTTCCTGCTTGCCGTCACCGGCTACATGGTGGTTGCCCTGTGGGACGCGGCAGGCATCGGCTATACCGGCGACAAGGTGTTCCCGCTCGTCGTCGGGACGGTGACGCTGATCGGCTGCATCTTCTTGCTGATGCGCATGCGCACGGCACCTGAAACCGACCCGATCTTTGCCGATAACGAACAGGGTGGAGAAGATGCCGAGGCCCCGCATGGCCTGTGGTGGACCCTTGGCTGGTTTGCCTTCCTGCTGGCGCTGTCGGCGCTGCTGGGCTTCATTCTCGCGCTCGGGATCTTCCTCGTGACCTTCTTCCGCCTGCGGGCAGGTCTGGGTTGGGGGCGGACCCTCGTGTTCTCGGCGGCGGGCATCGCCCTGATCTGCATTCTCGGTGGCGTCCTCGGTCGCGATTTCCCGCCAGGATTGCTGCAAACCTATGTCGACCTTCCCTGGCCGCTGACCTGAGGCGAACCCCCATGACCACACAGACCCCCGTTCCCTTCTGGTTTCTGCGCGGCGGCACATCGCGCGGGCCGTATTTCAGGCGCGAGGACCTTCCCGAGGACCGTGACCGACTGGCGCGCGTGTTGTGCCAGGTGATGGGGGCGGGCAACCCGCGAAATATCGATGGGCTGGGCGGCGGTGTGGCTGTGACGACCAAGACCGCGATGCTGTCGAAATCGGTCGAGCCGGGGATCGACGTCGACTATTTCTTCGCCCAGGTCGCGGTCGAGGAGCAGCTGGTCGATTACGGTCCCACCTGCGGCAATATCCTCGTGGGCGTCGGCCCCGCCGCGATCGAGATGGGTCTGGTGGCCGCGCAGGACGGCGTGACGCCGGTCAGCATCCGCGCGGTCAACACCGGCGCCACGGTCGAGGCGCTGGTTCAGACGCCCGGCGGCGCGGTGACCTATGCAGGTGACGTGGCGCTCGACGGTGTCCCGGGCACCGCCGCACCCGTCGGGCTGAACTTCCTCGACGTGGTCGGATCGAAGACCGGTAACATGTTCGCCACCGGCAACCGCATCGACGTGATCGACGGGGTCGAGGTGACCTGCATCGATGTCGCCATGCCGATGATGATCGCGCGCGCGGCCGATTTCGGACTGAGCGGCCACGAAACCGTGGCCGAGCTGAACGAGAACAAGGCGCTGTTCGCGAGGATGGAGGCGATCCGCCTTCAGGCCGGGCGGCTGATGGGGCTGGGCGACGTGAGCAAATCCGTCACCCCCAAGATCGGCCTGATCGCGCCGCCCCGTACCAACGGCCATTTCGCCGCCCGCTACTTCATGCCCTGGGACACCCACCCGACGCTGGCCGTCACCGGCTCGCAGTGCCTGGCAAGCTGCGCCCTGATGCCCGGCACCGTCGCCGACGGCGTGAGCAAGCCCGTCCCCGCATCACCCGCCGTCGTGATCATCGAACACCCGATGGGCGAGATGGAGGTGACCGTGACCTATACGGACGGTCCGACCTTCCAGTCGGCGGGGCTGATCCGCACCGCGCGGCTGATCGCGCGGGGCGATGTGATGGTCGATCCCAGCCTCCTGGACGGCGCATGAAGACCTACGACATGATCGCCCGCGCCGTGGTGCAGGAGGGCGTCAGCGATGCCTTCGCGCTTCTGGGCGACGCCAACATGAATTTCGCCACCCGGCTGTCCGAAACCGGATGCCGCATGATCTACGTCAGGCACGAGCATTGCGCCGCCGCCGCGGCGATGGCCTATGCGCGCAAGACAGGGCGCACGGGCTTTGCCACGGTCACCTGTGGGCCCGGGCTGACGCAGTTGATGACCGCGCTGCCCGCGGCGGTGCGCGCGCGTCTGCCCATGGTGGTGCTGGCGGGCGAGGCGCCGCTGAAGTCCGGCTGGTACAATCAGGCGATCGACCAGGCGCCGTTCGTGGTCGCGACAGGATCCGCGTATCACGCGCTACACCTGCCCGAGCGGATGCCGCTGCAGATCCGGGATGCCTTCGCACAGGCCGCGCGCGAACGCCGCCCTGTGGTTCTGGGTATCCCCTTCGATCTTCAGAACCGCGACTGGATTGGGCCGGACACCTTGCCCATGCCCTCGGCGGCAATTGCACCGGTGGTGTCACCGATGCCGCCCCATCCTGACGACATCGCCCGCGCCGCCGACATCGTGGCCGGCTCTCGCCGGGTGGTCCTGATGGCCGGCATGGGCGCCGTCGAGGCGGGCGCCGGCCCCGCCTGCCGCGCCCTGGCCGAGCGGATCGATGCGCTGGTATCGACGACCCTGCCCGCGCGGGGCCTGTTCCATGACGACCCGTTCAACCTGAACGTCGCGGGCGGGTTCAGTCACGAGGTCGCGCGGGAGTGTTTCGCCGAGGCCGATCTGGTGATCGCCGTGGGCGGCTCGCTGGCCCGGCACAACGCCGATGGCGGCGCGCTTTGGCCCGGCGCACGGGTGCTGCAGATCGACATCGACCCGGCCGCCCTGTCGCAGGGACGTCTGGCCGCCGACGCCCATCTGCGCGCCGATGCACGGCTGGGGGTCGAGGCGCTGATCGCCGCCCTGCCCGCCCGCACGCCCGAGTGGCGCAGCGCCGCGCTGGCCGCGCGCATCGCCACGGCCTCGCCCGACAGCACTGCTTTTGCGCATGAAACGGGCTTGCACGACCCGCGCGAGGTCGTGCAGACGCTCGAGGCCGCCCTGCCCGCCGAGTGGCAGATGGTCAATTCCTCTGGGCATTGCTCGTTCTATGTCGCCCACATGCCCTCGCGCCCGCACGAGAAATTTCTGACGATCCGCGAGTTCGGCGCAATCGGCAACGGCATCTCCTTCGCGATGGGCGTGGCGGTGGCGCACTCCGATGAAACGGTGGTGCTGTTCGACGGCGACGGCAGCCTCCTGATGCATGTGCAGGAGCTTGAGACCATCGCGCGGCACGGGCTGAACATCCTGATCGTGGTGCTGAACGACGGGGCCTACGGGTCCGAGATCCACAAGCTGCGCGCCGAGGGCCTTTCCGATGAAGGGGCCGTGTTCGGACGCACCGATCTGGCCGCGGTCGCGCGGGGGTTCGGCATCGGCGGCGAGACGGTGGCCGATCTGGCTGCCCTGCCCGATATGATCCGCACCTTTGCCCGAAGCGGCGGCGCCGCGGTCTGGGATGTCCCGGTCTCGGACAAGGTGTATTCACCCGTCATCGCCCGCGCGCATCCGCCAAAGGGGCATTGAGGATATGCAGGCATGAAGGTTCATATCCTCGATGACTGGTTCGACACGCTGAAGACGCTGCCGAGCTACACCAAGCTTGCTGGCCATGACGTCACGGTCTGGACCGATCACGTGGAGGATCACGACGTGCTGGCCGGGCGGCTGGCCGAGGCCGAGGCGCTGGTTCTCTTCCGCGAGCGCACGGCCATTCCGGGCGCGTTGCTCGACCGGTTGCCCAAGCTGAAACTGGTCAGCCAGCGCTCGGTCTATCCGCATGTGGACGTGCCGGGCTGCACGCGGAACGGGGTGCTTTTGTGCTCCAACATGCATGGCGGCACGCCCTCGATGGCGGCGGCGGAGCTGACATTCGCGCTGATCCTCGCCTCGGCAAGGGCCATCCCGCAGCAGATGGCCTCGCTCAAGGCCGGGCACTGGCAACTGGCGCCGGGGCAGACGCTGCACGGGCGGCGGCTGGGGCTTTACGGCTACGGGCGGATCGCCAAGCAGGTGGCGGGCTATGCCCGCGCCTTCGGGATGGAGGTGGTCTGGTGGGCGTCAGACGAGGGGCGCGCTCGGGCCGCGGCGGATGGTGAGCCGGTCGCGGAAGGCCGCTTGGCGTTCTTCGGCGAGAGCGATTTCGTCAGCGTCCACGTGCGGCTGAAGCCCGCGACGCGGGGCATCATCACGCGCGCCGACCTTGCGGCGATGAAGCCCACGGCAACATTCGTGAACACCTCACGCGCGGGGCTGGTTGAGCCCGGAGCGCTTGTCGCCGCCGTGACGGCGGGTCGGCCCGGGCGCGTGGCGGTGGACGTGTTCGAGACCGAGCCCCTGACCGACACGGTCGATCCACTGATCAATCACCCCAACGTCATCGCTACGCCGCATATCGGCTACGTGACGGAAGACGAGTTCGACTTGCAGTTTTCCGACATCTACGACCAGATCAACGCTTATTCCGAGGGCGACCCGATACAGATGATCAACCCCGAGGTCTGGGAGGGCCGGTGAGCGCGACCTCAGATCAGGCCGGGCGGTGCTGCGATCACGCCGTCCTCGTCGGCGACGATCATGTCGCCCGGGTTGATGCGGACGCCGCCGATCACGATGGGGCAGCCCACTTCGCCCTCGCCCTTGCGCAGGCAGCGCGCGGGCGTGCAGACCAGCGCCATGATCCCCAGATCGAGATTGCGCAGTTCGGCAACGTCGCGCACCGCACCGTAGATCACCGCGCCCGCCCAGCCATTTTCCGCCGCCGCACCGGCAAGGACATCGCCCATCAACGCGCGGCGATCGGACCCGCCGCCATCGACCACCATCACACGCCCCTCGCCCGGCTGGTTCGCCAGCTCTCGCACAAGGGTGTTCACCTCGTGGGTCTTGACGGTCACGGCGGCCCCGTGAAAGCGGAGCCGGCCACCGAAATGTCGGAGCGCGGTGGGCAGCACGCCCAACGCCTCGCCATGGGCATCGTAAAGATCACAGGTCACATACATCGGACGCGTCCCTCCTTGCCGGTCGCTGCGCCGGGCACCCTAGCGGGCGCGCAGGTGTACGGCCATGGCTGACATGACCCTGTTCCTGCCCGAGGGACTGTCGGCGCTGGCCTTATGGGGGCTCATGGGCACCAGCTTCGTCGCCTCGCTCATCACCGCGGCTCTGGGCATCGGGGGCGGGGCGCTGCTTCTGGCCGTGATGGCCAGCCTGGTGCCGGCCGCGGCGCTGATCCCGGTGCACGGCGCGGTGCAACTGGCCTCGAATGCCGGGCGCATGGGCCTGCTTCTCGGGCATGTGCACTGGCCCGCCCTCAAGGGGTTCACGCTTGGCTCGCTTCTCGGCGCTGTTCTGGGCGGGTTGGTGGTTGTGGAGCTGCCGGCATGGATCATCCAGCTGGCGGTGGGGCTGTTCGTGATCTGGTCCGTCATTGCCAGACCGCCGGCATGGCTGCCACGCTTTCCGGTCCTGACCGGGGGGATTTCCAGCTTCCTGACCATGTTCTTCGGCGCGACCGGCCTTTTCGTGGCGGGTTACACCAAGGCGCAGAACCTGCCGCGCCATGGCCATGTCGCCACCCATGCCGCGCTGATGACCGTGCAGCACAGCCTGAAGGTCGTGGTCTTCGGCGTACTCGGCTTTGCCTTCGGGTCGTGGCTTTGGGTGGTGATAGCGTTGAGCCTTGCGGGATTGCTCGGCACCCTGATCGGACGGATCGCGCTTGGCCGGATGAGCGACGGCGGCTTTCGCCGCGCGCTCGACGTGCTCCTGGTGCTCATCGCCTTGCGCCTGATCTGGTCGGCCTTGACCGGCTAGGGGCGGGTGAGCCGCGCTATGCGCCGTCCGGTCGAGGTCGTCGCACAGAATTGGGCCGGAGCGGTCGTGTAGGGCAAATTCGAACTTGTCTCAGGCAGGACAACCGCACCGCCCCTTATGCCGCGCTGAGACCGCGCCGTCCCCATTCCGCACCAACCTTACGCCATCCGGCGAGAGATGCAGCGCGGGTGGCTTGAAGAAGTGTCGGCTCGGGGGGCTGCGTTCCCGGTTGAAATGGTTCGAGACGGAGGCGTGGACAACGGCGAATTTCTGCGGGCTTCGCCTCCGCCGGAACCGGAGCATCGCCCGCTCGCGTCGCGAAAATGGCAGGTGTTCCCCTTTTGTGACAGGATCAACCGGCCGCGTCCAGGTAGCGGCTGCCGGTCGGCCGCAGCGCATCATCGAACTCGTAAAGAAGCGGCACTCCGGTCGGGATCTCGAGCCCCGGGATCTCGTCGTCGGGAATGCCGTCGAGGTGCTTGACGATCCCGCGCATGCTGTTGCCATGCGCGACGACCAGCGGTGTGCGCCCTGCCATCAGTGCCGGTTCGATCCGCATCCGCCAGTAGGGCAGCATGCGCGCGATGCAGTCCTGCAGGCTTTCCGCGCGCGGCAACTCGGCGTCGGGGAGGCCGGCATACCTGCGCTCGTGACCGGGAAAGCGCGCGTCCTCCTCGTCGAGGGCGGGTGGCCTCGTCGCGAAGCTGCGGCGCCATTCGTGCACCTGTTCCTCGCCGACCTCGCTGCGTTTCTCGTCCTTGTTCTCGCCCTGAAGCGCCCCGTAATGGCGTTCGTTCAGGCGCCAGTGCCGTTCGACATGCATGTACATGAGGTCAAGCTCGTCGAGGACAATCCAGAGCGTACGGATCGCACGCTTCTGCACCGACGTCAGACAGAGGTCGAATTCGATCCCGTCGCGGGCGATCAGCTTCGCGGCCTTGCGCGCCTCCTCGATGCCGCCGGCGCTGAGATCGACATCGGTCCAGCCGGTAAAACGGTTGTCGCGGTTCCACAGGCTCTCGCCATGGCGCAGTAAGACCAGTCGCGGCATTCGGGCACCCCGCTTGCGCTGTCTGCAATGCGTCGGCCGCCCTTCGCGGCCGCGCATTTCTCCATGACCAACGTCGCGACCCTCGGTTCGGGTTCAACGGACGCGGAACTCGTTTTCATGACACGGGTTGAACTTTCTGGGACGGACTGAATCTCGTGGGACGGGCGCTGGCCAGCACCGGCGAAGCGGGATCAACTCCGGCGAATTGGACGGAGATACAGGAATGGACGGATCTGCCGGCCAGAGCGGTGACGGCATCAAGGCGGTCATCTTCGACATGGACGGTGTCCTGACCGACACGGCCGATGCGCACTTCGCTGCGTGGAAGCAGGTCTTCCACGAGTTCCTTCAGGGACACGGGGATGATGCGGTCTTCTCACGGGACGACTACCTCGACCATGTCGACGGTATTCCGCGCTACGAGGGCGTGCGCCAGTTCCTCAGGTCGCGCGGGATCGAACTGCCCGAGGGCGACGATGACGACGAGGGTCTGGAGTCGGTGCGGGGCCTTGGCAACCGAAAGAACCGGCACTTCCGCGACTGGCTGGAAGCAAACCGGGTGCCGGTCTTCGACGACGCTGTCGAACTCATCGACGGCCTCAAGAAAGCGGGCACCAGCGTCGCCGTCTTCTCGGCCAGCCGCAACGCGTTGGAGGTGCTGGAAAGTGCCGGCATCGCGCAGTTCTTCGACGCCACGGTCAGCGGCACGGAGGCGCAGGACCTAGACCTCGCGCCCAAGCCGGCGCCGGACCAGCTGGAGGAGGCCGCGCGGCGGCTCGGCTGCGCACCGGCGGAGACCGCGGTGGTCGAGGATGCCGTCGCCGGTGTGCGGGCAGGCGCAGCCGGACGCTTTGGCCTGGTGATTGGCGTGGACCGGCAGGACGATGCGGGCCAGCATCGTCACGCGCTGCGGTCGAACGGGGCCGACCTTGTCACGCGCGACCTGCGACGGTTGTGTTTGCCCGAGGGTCCCGGGCTCAGGACGCTGGACCGGCTCCCGCTGATCTGGGACCGGCTGGACGAGGTCCGGGAACGTCTGAGATCGCGGCCGCCCTCCGTCTTCCTCGACTACGACGGCACCCTTTCGGCCATCGTCGCTGACTACAAGGACGCAACGATCCCGGAGGAAACCCGCACCGCGGTCGCCCGCCTGGCCAGGCGTTTCCCGGTCGCCGTCATCAGCGGCCGCGACCTCGCGGACGTGCGCGAGCGCGTCGCCCTTGACGAGGTCATCTATGCCGGCAGCCACGGCTTCGACATTGCCGGGCCCGACGGCCTCGAGGAACGCCCCGACGAGGCCGAGGGTTTTCTGCGCCCCATCAAGGAGGTCGATGCCGAACTGCGCGACGCGCTTTCGGGCATCGAGGGGGCCGACGTGGAACGCAAGACCTTTTCGGTCGCGGTGCACTATCGCCGCGTTGCCGACACGGCAGTCGCAGCGATCGAGGACACGGTGGACAGGATCGTCGGCCGCCACGAAAAGCTGCGCAAGAGCCGCGGAAAGAAGGTCTTCGAGATCCAGCCGCGCGCCGACTGGGACAAGGGGCGGGCCGTCGAATGGCTCCGGGCCCACACGAGGCTGGGCGACGGCGACGCTCTGCCGATCTATCTCGGCGACGATCTCACCGACGAAGACGCGTTCAGCGCCTTGGGCAGCGTTGGCCTCTGCATCGCCGTCCGAGGCGACAGTCGCGCCACACTGGCGGACTACGCGCTGGCTGATCCCGAGGACGTGCGCCGTTTCGTCGAATGGCTGGCAGGGTTGGATATGGGGGAACCATGACCGAGTGGCATCTAGCGTATTCCGGCTACGATCCCGGATCCGAGGGCCTGCGCGAGACGCTTTGCGCGCTCGGCAACGGCTACATCGTATCGCGCGCAACGGCGCCGAACGCCCATGCGGACGAAGTGCATTATCCCGGCACCTACCTCGCCGGCGGCTACGATCGGCTGACCTCCGAGATCGCCGACCACCGGATCGAGAACGAAGATCTCGTCAACATTCCGAACTGGCTGCCGCTGACAATGCGGATAGACGATGGCGACTGGCTGCGCCCGGACGATGTCGAATATCTCGACTACGGTCAGGAGTTGGACCTGAAGAACAACGTGCTGACCCGCAGCCTGCGCTTTCGTGACGCTGAAGGACGGGTGACGCGATGGGATGAGCGGCGGATCCTGTCCATGCACGACCCGCATCTCGCCGCGCTCTTGGTGACAGTGACACCCGAGAACTGGTCGGGAAGCATGCAACTGCGTGCCGGGCTGGACGGGAGCGTCATAAACTGGGGCGTGGCGCGTTACCGCGATCTCGCGAGCCGTCATCTTGAGACGCTGCATACCGGGCGCGAGGATGGCGGTGTTCTCGCCCTGCGCTCCCGGTTTGTTCAGGCGCGGCGGGAGGTGGCGCTGGCGGCTCGGACCTCGGTCGTGATCGACGGCGGCCACGTCCCTGCTGCACGCTCCGCGATCCTGCCCGATATCGTCGAGGAGGAATTCGATCTCGAGGCGAAAGAGGGACGCCCGATCACCGTCGAGAAGATCGCGGCCTATTTCGACAGCCGCGACGCCGGCATCACCGAGCCCCTCCACGAGGCGGTGAATCATGTCCGCCACGCCCATGATTTCCGCTCCTTGGAAGAAGAGCATTCACGCGCCTGGCATCACCTATGGGAGCAATTCGACATTTGCCTCGACGGCACCGACAGCGACGCACAGCTGAAACTGCGCCTGCATATACTCCACCTTCTGCAGACTGCGTCCATACATTCGGTCAACATGGATGTCGGCATCCCGCCCCGCGGCTGGCACGGCGAGGCGTATCGCGGCCATGTCATGTGGGACGAGTTGTTCATCTTCCCCTACCTGACGCTCCGCATGCCCGTGCTGACCCGCGCGCTCCTGCGTTACCGGTATCATCGCCTGGACGAGGCCCGGCGCGCGGCCCGCGAGGCGGGCTGCAAGGGCGCGATGTTTCCATGGCAAAGCGGCTCCAACGGGCGGGAGGAAAGCCAGCGCATCCACCTCAACCCGCGGTCCGGCCGCTGGATTCCCGACAATTCCTGGCGCCAGCGGCATATCGGGGCGGCCATCGCCTACAATGTCTGGGAATACGTCCAGGCCACCGACGACCGCGATTTCCTGCGCGATTACGGCGCGGAACTGTTCTGCGAGATCGCGCGGTATTTTGCGAGCATCGCCGAGAAGCGGTCGGACGGGCGCTATGGCATCTGCGGAGTGATGGGCCCAGACGAGTTCCATACCGCCTATCCCGGTGCCGATCCCAGCACCGACGGCGGGCTGGACAACAATGCCTACATGAACTTCATGACTTCGTGGGTCCTGTCGCGCGCCGACGACGTGCTGGAACTGATCCCGGCGGACGAGCGGCGGCGCCTGTGCGAGAAGATCGGCCTCGGGGCCGAGGAAATGGCGCACTGGGAAGACGTGAGCTGCAAGCTCTTCATTCCCTTCCATGACGACGGGATCATCAGCCAGTTCGAGGGATACGAAGAACTCACGGAATTCGATTGGGACGGCTACCGGGAAAAATACGGCAACCTGCAGCGCCTCGACCGCATCCTCGAATCCGAAGGGGAAGATCCCAACGCGTACAAGGTTTCCAAGCAGGCCGACACGCTGATGATCTTCTACCTCTTCAGCAGCGACGAGATCGGTCACATCTTCGATCGTCTCGGCTATGCCTTCGACCCGGACATGATCCTGCGCAACATCCAGTACTACATGCGGCGCACCTCCCATGGCTCGACATTGAGCTGGGTCGCGCATGCCTGGGTGCTGGCCCGTGCCGACCGGCAGCGGTCGTGGCAACTGGCGCTCAAGGCGCTGGACGCGGATATCGCCGACATCCAGGGCGGTACGACGAAGGAAGGTATCCATCTGGGCGCAATGGCCGGGACGGTGGACCTGATGCAGCGCTGCTACACGGGCATCGAGCTCCGGGCTGGGGCGCTGATTTTCAACCCGCGCCTGCCCGCGGAAGTCGATCGGCTTCGCTCGACGGTCCGGTTCCGCCGACAGATCCTCGATTTCGAGATCACGCAGGACGAACTGATCCTGACAAGCCGCCCGATGACGGCATATCCGGTCACGATCTCCTACCGCGGCCAGATGCGGGAGA
Source organism: uncultured Roseicyclus sp. (assembly GCA_964578115.1). Lineage (GTDB taxonomy): Bacteria > Pseudomonadota > Alphaproteobacteria > Rhodobacterales > Rhodobacteraceae > Roseibacterium. The sequence continues at coordinate 2,599 of CAZOBK010000025.1, read as the reverse complement.
TGAGCCCCGGCCAGTCGTACACATTCCGGCTGATCCCGGAAATCAAGCCCGACCGCTCCGAGCGGGAGCGCGAACAGGAGCGGATCCGGGCGGAACGGCAGGAGCGTTTCGACAAGGCGGCGGGCTGAGGCGATAGAGGTGTTTGGGAACGAAGGGGGCGCTGCCCCCTCGGCCTTGGGCCTCACCCCCGGAGTTTTTCCGCCAGGATGAAGGCACGACGGGCCAGTCGCGCTTGCCTCCGGTCAGGAGCCTGCGGACGACGCTGAGCTTGGCGACCTTCCCGCGACGAGCGGCACGAAGCTTCCGACCGCGATCGAAAATGAGACCTCGGCGCTCGGCGGTGCGGTGCCGAGCGCCGGGCTCGGGCCTGACAGGTAGGGGTCAGCAAGACGCCGATGGCCAACATGATCCACGCATGCCTGAGCGGCAGCGGCGCGTTGATCATCGCGACGAGCGAGACGGCAACGTCGCTCTACCGGCACCAGTCATGTCCATGTGGTCGAACCCGGTAGAGCGGATGGCGATGAACTTTAGGCCGCGGAATTTGGCCAGGACGTCACGGAAGTGATCGGATCGGGCGACGGCCGAGATCATGTCCGCATCGTCGTGCTTTTCTGCAATGCCCGCGTCGAGCGGGCCGTCACAAACACGAGGTCGTTCTCATCTTCGAGCTTCTCGAACGTTTCGCACGCCCATGATTGGACGTCGAAGATGAGGATTCTCATTCGCCGCTCTCCTGATCCATTCGGCGTTCCGCCTCGGCGATCTGCTGTTTCACCTGCAGGAAACTGTCCGGGCTGACCGAGATCGAGCCAATGCCATGCCGGACGAGAAACTGCGCGAATTCCGGGTGATCGCTCGGCGCCTGCCCGCAGATGCCGGAATGAACGCCTGCCTGGTTCGCCTTTGCCAACAGTTCGGCGATGGCGATCTTGACCGCGTCGTCGCGCTCGTCGAAGAGGCGCCGGAGCCGCTCGCTGTCTCGATCCACGCCGAGGACGAGTTGCGTCAGGTCGTTCGAGCCGATGGAGAAGCCGTCGAAACGCTTGGCAAAGCGCTCCGCGAGGAACACGTTGGACGGGATTTCGGCCATCATGTAGACCGACAGGCCCGCCTTTCCCCGCATCAACCCCTCGGCGGCCAGCGCTTCGAGCACGCGGTCGGCCTCTTCCGGTGTCCGGCAGAACGGGATCATCAGGACGACGTTGGACAGCCCGATTTCCTCCCGCGCCCGGCGCAGCGCCCGGCACTCCAGGGCGAAACCCTCGCGGTAGTCTTCGTCGTAGTAGCGCGATGCGCCGCGCCAGCCGAGCATCGGGTTTTCCTCCTTTGGCTCGAAGGCGGCGCCGCCGATCAGCTCGGCGTATTCGTTGGTCTTGAAGTCGCTCATCCGCACCACGACCGGGTTCGGGTGATGCGCCGAGGCGATGCGGGCGATGCCGCGGGCGAGCGTGTCGATGAAATACTCGGTCTTGTCGTCGTAGGCGCGGGTCAGCGCGTCGATCTGCTTCTTCGCCTGCTTGTCCTCCAACTCGTCGTAGCGGACGAGCGCCATGGGATGGATGCGGATCAGGTTGTTGATGATGAACTCCATTCGCGCGAGCCCGACGCCATCGGTTGGCAGGCGCCACCAGCGATAGGCGGCGGCCGGGTTGGCGAGGTTCACCATGACCTCCGTGCGCGTCTCCGGCACATCGTCGAGCGCGACCTCTCGCGTCTCGAAGTCGAGGACGCCGGCATAGACGACGCCCTCGTCGCCTTCCGCGCAGGAAACCGTTACATCCTGCCCGTCCTCGAGGACCGAGGTCGCATCGCCCGTACCGACGATCGCCGTCAGGCGCATCTCGCGGCTGACGATGGCCGCATGGCTCGTGCGGCCGCCGTGGTCCGTCACGATTGCCGAGGCCTTCTTCATGATCGGCACCCAGTCGGGATCCGTCATGCCGGTCACCAGCACCGCACCATCCTCGAAACGGTCGATCTCGCCGGGGCTTTCGAGCCGCAGAACCTTGCCGGACGAGATGGAGTCGCCGATGGCCAGCCCGCCCGTGAGCTTCTCGCTCGTCTCGTTCAGGCGGTAGGACTTCAGCGTGTCGGCCTCCTTCTGGGATTGCACCGTCTCCGGACGGGCTTGCACGATGAAAAGCTCGTCCGTCTCGCCGTCCTTGGCCCATTCCATGTCCATCGCCTGTCCGTAATGCGCCTCGATGGCCGCGGCCCAGCGGGCGAGTTGCAGGATTTCGTCGTCGGTCAGGACAAAGCGCGCGCGCTCGTCCTGCTTCGTGTCGACCAGCTTGGTCTCGGACTTCCCGCCGCCGTAGACCATCTTCTGATCCTTGCCGCCGAGATGCTTCGACACGATGGGACGAAGCTGGGGGTCCTCAAGCAAAGGCTTGAAAACGTGGTATTCGTCGGGGTCGACCATCCCCTGCACCACCGTCTCGCCCAGTCCCCACGAGCCGGTAATCAGCACCGAGCGCGGGAAGCCGGTCTCGGTATCGATGGAGAACATCACGCCGGAGCCTGCGAGATCCGAACGCGCCATCTGCTGCACGCCCGCCGAGAGCGCGATGCCCATGTGGTCGAAGCCGTTCTCCTC
>CAZOBK010000024.1:0-48448 GCA_964578115.1 uncultured Roseicyclus sp. | reverse complement strand
GGTCGAAGCGGATCACGTCCGCGCCCATCTGCGCCAGCGTCATGCCGGCGAGCGGCACCGCCACGAAGGCCGAGCCCTCCACCACCCGCATGCCAGAAAGAATTCCCATCAGTCCCACCCCGCTTCCGCTGTCATCCCGAGATAGCCGGCCATCCCGTCCTTGGCCGGCGCCGCCGTCCCCAGCTTCATCACCCGGCCTCCGGGCTCCCGCTTGCCCTGAACCCGCAGGTCGTGGTCATGGAACATCGGGTGCACGCCGCGAAACCTGAACCGCTTGGGCGCCTCGCCCGCATGCCGCGTGGCCGCGTCGATCAGCATGATCGCCTGCATGGGGCCATGGGTCACGAGCGCGGGATACTTCTCGACCTCGCGCGCGTAGGGCAGGTCATAATGGATGCGATGCGCATTGTAGGTGGCCGCCGAAAAACGGAAAAGCCGCGCCTCGTTCACGGGCACGGGCTCGTCGAAATCGGGGGCCTCGATCTCGGGCACGCGTGTCGGAGGCGCGTATTCCTCGGGGATGTGCAGGTACACGATGTCCTGCTCCTCCTCGATGAAGGCGCCATTCTCGCCCTCGATCTCGTGGGCGACGGTGACGAAGACCATCTCGCCCGTGCCCCCCGATTTCGGGGTCACGGCCTTGATCTCGGACTTGCGACGCAGCCGTTCACCGATCCTGAGGCTCCCGTGAAAACTCAGCCGCCCCGCCGCCCACATGCGCCGCTTGAACGCCAGCGGCGGCAGGAAGCGGCCGAGCTTCGGATGCCCGTCCTCGCCCAGTTCCGACAGCGGCACGAATTCGGGGAAGGCCGCCCAGTGCCAGAGCCGCGGCAGAAGCGCGGAAGTGCGCGTGTCTCGGTCGATGAACGTCCGGTGCCCGACGGCGGCCTTGAGCATGCCGGCCATTTGCGGCGTGAGCTTGCCCCATGCCTCTTCGGTCCGGCCGATCCAGTCCTCGGCCCGCTTCATGTCGATCATCGGGAATGTCTCCGCGCGGCTCATGCTGCCTCCTTCCTGTCAAGGATGCGCGCTACCGTCTCGCCCATCAGCGACGGGTTCGGTGCGACGGTGATCCCGGCCTCCTGCAGGATCACCACCTTTTCCTGCGCGCTTTCGCCGAAGGCCGAGATGATCGCGCCCGCATGCCCCATCTTGCGGCCCTTCGGCGCCGAAAGCCCCGCGACATAGGCCGCGACGGGCTTGGTCATGTGATCGCGGACGTATTCAGCGGCCTCGGCCTCCTGCGGGCCGCCGATCTCGCCGATCATGATGACGGCATCGGTCTCGGGGTCGTTCTCGAACAGTTCGAGGATATCGCGGAAGGACGAGCCGTTGATCGGATCGCCGCCGATGCCGATGGAGGAAGAGACGCCGATGCCCAGCGCGGACATCTGGCTCGCGGCCTCATAGCCCAGCGTCCCGGAGCGACCGACAATGCCCACCCGTCCGGGGGTGTAGATATGCGGCGGCATGATCCCCATGAAGCCCTTGCCGGGCGAGATGATGCCCGCGCAATTCGGTCCGATCAGACGCATCTTCCGTTCGCGTGGGTAGCGGCGGAGAAAGCGTTTCACCTTCATCATGTCCTGCGCGGGCAGCCCGTCCGTCACGCAGACGGCGGTGCGGATGCCGGCCTCGGCGGCCTCCATCATCGCGTCGGCGGCCATGGGCGGCGGCACGAACAGCAGCGAGGCATCGGCGCCGGTCGCCTCGACCGCCTCGCGCATGGTGTCGAACTGGGGCCGGTTCAGGACGCTCGTGCCGCCCTTGCCGGGGGTGACGCCCGCCACCACCTTCGTGCCCGCCTCGATCATCTCCTGGGTGTGGAACTGACCGATGCGGCCGGACATGCCCTGCACGACGACGCGGGTCTCTTCGGTGATCAGAATGGCCATGGGTTTTCCCTCCCCTATTCGGCGGCGACAGGCTGCGGGCGGGCGGCGACGGCGGCCTCGGCCGCTTCGGCGAGCGTGCCTGCGGTGATGATCGGAACGTCGGCCTGATCGAGGATCGCGCGCCCCTCCGTCACGTTGGTGCCCGACAGGCGGACGACAACGGGGATGGTCAGGCCCACCTCCTTGTAGGCCTGCACGACGCCCTGTGCGATCCAGTCGCAGCGGTTGATGCCGGCGAAGATGTTGACGAGGATCACGCTGACATTGGGGTCGGTCAGGACCGTGCGGAACGCCGTCACCACGCGGTCCGGCGAGGCGCCGCCGCCGATGTCCAGGAAATTCGCGGGTTCGCCCCCCGCAAGCTTGATCATGTCCATCGTCGCCATGGCGAGGCCGGCACCGTTGATGATGCAGCCGATGTCCCCATCAAGGCCCACGTAGGCGAGGCCATGGTCGGCGGCCATCGCTTCGCGCGCGTCCTCCTGCGCGGGATCGCGGAGGGCTGCCACCTGCGGGCGGCGGAACAGCGCGTTGGTGTCGAAACTCATCTTGGCGTCGAGCGCCACGAGGTCGCCATCACCGGTGACGGCCAGCGGGTTGATCTCCACCATCATGGCGTCGAGATCCCGATAGGCCCGGTAACAGGCCTTGAGCGTGCCGACCATCTGGGCGATCTGCTTGCCTGAAAGCCCGAGGCGGTACGCGAGTTCGCGGGCCTGGAACTCCACCAGACCGGTGGCGGGGTCGATGACCATCCGCACCAGGCTGTCGGGGTCCTCATGGGCCAGATCCTCGATCTCCATACCCCCGTGTCCGGAGGCGACGATCATGATCCGCTCGGACTTCCGGTCGAGCACGAAGCCGAGGTAAATCTCCTGGGCGATATCGGTGGCGTCCTCGACCCACAGCCGGTGCACGGTCTTGCCCGGCGCACCGGTCTGCTTCGTGACCAGCGTCCTGCCCAGAAGTTCGGCGGCATATTCGCGGACCTCGGCGTCGGAACGGCAGACCTTCACGCCGCCCACTTCGCCGCGCCCGCCGGAATGGATCTGCGCCTTGACCACGCAGGGAAAGCCCAGGCTGCGGGCCTGGTAGGCCGCCTGTTCCGGCGAATAGGCAAGACCGCCTTTCGGCACCGGGACGCCGAATTGGGCAAGGATGTCCTTGGCCTGATGTTCGTGAATGTCCATGTTTCACTCCTCCCTTTCGACGCCGCGCGGAACCCTCCTCCGGCCCCGGACGCGGCGGTCACACCTTGGCGGCGATGGCCTTGGCCGTATCGATCACGTTGCGCGCCATCTTCTCGGAGGCCGCGTCGATCATCTTGCCGTCGAGGCTGGCGGCCCCCCTGCCCTCCGCCTCGGCCTTCCTGAGTTCCTCGATGATGCGCGTCGCGCGCGTCACCTCCGCTTCGGGCGGGCTGAAGACCTCGTTCGCCAGCGCGATCTGACTGGGATGGATCGCCCATTTCCCCTCGCAACCCAGCGCCGCGGCACGCCGGGCGGCGGCCTTGTAGCCCTCGGGGTCCGAGAAATCGCCGAAGGGGCCGTCCACGGCGCGAAGTCCGTAGGCGCGGCAGGCGATGACCATGCGGGTGATCGAGGCGTGCCACTGGTCGCCCGGATAGTCGGGGTTCAGCCCGCCGATATTCACCGTGCGCGCCCGCATGGACGCGGCGTAGTCGGCCACGCCGAAATGCAGGCATTCGAGGCGGCCGCCGAATTGCGCGATGGCCTCCACGTTCGCCATGCCGAGCGCGGTTTCGATCAGCGCCTCGAGCCCCACGCGCGTCTCGACGCCCGTGCCCTGCTCGATCTGGTTGACCATGGCCTCGACCATGTAGAGATCCGCCGGCACGCCGACCTTGGGGACCAGAAGCGTGTGCACCCGGTCGCCCGCCTGCTCCATGATATCGACCACGTCGCGATACATGTAATGGGTGTCGAGCCCGTTGATCCGGACCGAGACGGTCTTGCCCTTTCCGGCCCAGTCGATGTCGTTCAGCGCCTGGATGGCGTTCTTGCGCGCCTGCTCCTTCTCGGGCGGGGCGACGGCGTCCTCGAGGTCGAGGAACACCACGTCGGCGGCGCTGTCGGCGGCCTTGTCGACCATGGTCGGGTTCGAGGCGGGGACGGCCAGTTCGGAACGATGAAGCCGTTGCCGCCGAAGCGGGTGAAGCGTGTGGGACACGGGGTTTCTTCCTTTTTGCAGTCGGTTGCGGGGCGGCCTATTCCGCCGCGACCCGCAGGACGGGATTGGCCGCGGCCGCATCCGTGAAATGCCGCTGGGCGGCTGCGACGCCCGCGCCCAGCTGGATCTGCGCACCCGCGCGGACCAGCGACATCTCGGCGATCGACAGGGCGGTCAGCGCCATGCCCTCGTTGAAATCGCCCAGATGTCCGATGCGGAACACCTTGCCCGAAAGCCGCGCGAGGCCCGAGCCGAAGCTCGTGTTCATCTCTTCGTACGCGATGCGCAGCACGTCGCGGGCGTCCACGTCCTCGGGCGTACGGATGGCCGAGACGGTGTCCGAGTAAAGGCTCGGATGCTCAGCCACGAGGTCGAGGCCCCAGGCATGCACACCCCGGCGCACGCCCTCGGCGATGCGGGCGTGGCGGGCGATCACCTCGTCCAGCCCCTCGCGGAACAGGCGGTCGAGCGCCGCGCGCAGACCGCGCAGGAGCGGCGTCGGCGGCGTGTAGGGAAAGTAGCCGTCGGCGTTCAGCTTCACCATGTCCATGAATTCGAAATAGGCGCGGCGCATGGTGGAATGGCGCGCAGCCTCCATCGCCTTTTGACTGACGGCGAGGATGCCAAGGCCCGCTGGGCACATCAGGCCCTTCTGGCTGCCGGTGACGGCGAGGTCGACGCCCCAGTCATCCATGCGGAAATCGATCGAGGCGATGGAACTGACGCCATCGACGAAGAGAAGCGCGTCGTGGAAGCACGAATCGAGCGCACGGCGCACGGCGGCGACATCGGAGGTGACGCCGGTCGCGGTCTCGTTATGGGTGACGAAGACGGCCTTGATCTCGTCCTTCGTGTCGGCCCCCAGACGCCGCTCGAATTCGGCCACGGGCACGCCCGCGCCCCAGGCCACGTCGATGACCTCGACGTCGAGCCCCAGACGTTCCGCCATCTCCACCCAGAGCGTCGAGAACTGGCCGAAGCGAGCCATCAGGACCTTGTCGCCGGGGTTCAGCGTGTTGGTGATCGCCGCTTCCCACGCCGCCGTGCCGGAGCCGGGAAAGATGAAGACCTCGCCCGTCGCGGTGCGCATGACGCGCTTGAGGTCCGAAAACAGGCCCAGCGTCAGGTCGCCGAAATCCGGCGCGCGCATGTCCTCCTGCCCGACATTCATCGCGCGGCGCACCTCGTCGGGGACGTTCGTCGGACCGGGAATGAACAGATGGGTGTGACCGGTTTTCATGTGAAAGGCTCCTCCTCGCCTGGGCTTGAGGGGACCATGACTGACAGACCCGGTTTCGCGAAAACTTTCCGGGTCCTGCTGTAAACGCGAGAATTTACATGTTATAGATTCTGTAAATTTGTGAAATTTTCGGGATACAGCCGCATGCTGAAAACCTTCATCGGACCCCGCCTGCGCCGCCTGCGGCTGGAACAGGGGCAGACGCAGGCGCAGATGGGCCGCAGCCTGGGTATCTCAACGTCCTATGTGAACCTGCTGGAAAAGAACGAGCGCAGCGTCTCGGTGCCGGTGATGCTGAAGCTCTTCGAAGTCTACGGCGTCGACTGGCGCGAGATCGCGGAAGATGACGATACCTCGGTCCTCGCCGATCTGCGCGCGGCGCTGCAGGATACGCTTTTCGACGGCAACCGCCCCGATCTGCCACAGCTGCGCGCGGCCCAGATCCACAGCCCCGACCTCGTCTCCGCGATGCTGAAGCTGCACCGCGCCTATCTTGCCGCGACCGACCAGCTGATGACCATGGCCGCCGGCGGCGACGAGACCGGGCCACTGGTGATGACCTCGCCCGAAGCGGCGGTGCACAACTTCTTCCGGCGTAACAGCAACCATTTCGAGAGCCTCGAACAATCGGCGGAGGCCTTCTGGAGCGGCCGCAACGTGGCGCCGGACGATGTCTATGCCGAGGTCAAGGCAGCACTCCGCGACCGGCTGGGGCTTCGCGTGCGGCTCGTGCGGATCGAGGACATGCCCGATACGCTGCGCCAATACGACGAGCCGACCCGCGAGGTCCTGCTGTCGGAGGCGCTCGACCACCCCAACCGCGTCTTCCAGCTGGTGCATGTCGCGGGCCTGATCGAGAACCGGGCGCTTTTCGACGAGATCCTCGCAAGCTCGAACATCTCGGACGCCCACGGCCTCGCGCGGTGCCGGGTGGAGCTTGCGAATTACTTCGCCGCCGCCGTGCTGATGCCCTATGGCCCCTATCTGGCCGAGGCGTTGGCCTCGAAATACGATTTCGACCATCTCGCCACCCGTTTCGGCGTCAGCTTCGAACAGGCCTGCCATCGAGCCACGACACTGCAACGCTCGGGCGCGCAAGGGGTGCCGTTCTTCTTTCTCAGGATCGACAAGGCCGGCAACGTCACCAAGCGGTTCAACGCCACCGACTTCCACCTCGCAGAATATGGCGGCGCCTGTCCGCGTCTCGATGTGCACACATCGTTCCGGGTGCCCGGGCGCATCGTGCCGCAATTCGTCGAGATGCCGGATACCAGCCAGTTCTTCGTCTTCGCGCGCACCGTCGACCGCCCCTCCGTCACGCGGCACGCGCAGGACGTACGGCTCGCCGTGGCCATGGGCTGCGCGGTCGAGCATGTGGACCGGATCGGCTATGCCGAGGATTTCGCCGCCAGCCCCGCCCATGCCACGCCCATCGGTATCAACTGCCGCATCTGTCCGCGCCTCAATTGCGACCAGCGCGCCCATAACGCCATGGTCCTCAGCGAACCGCTGGACGAACGCCGGCGCGGCACGACGCGCTACGCCAGCTGACGGCGCGCCAGGGAACGCTCGCGGGACGGAACGTCACGTCCTGCGGGGTTTCCTCGTGCGCGCATTCGGATTACACCCCCGCCAAATCGCCAGCCGGAACGCAGTCCGGGGCACTCGGGTTATCGCAGGCATGACGCGCGCATCGAACGACCAGGCCGAAGGGGCAGCACGGGACAAGGCGCCACCGCGTTTCGCGATCGTGATCCCCATGCTGGACGAGGGCGAGACGGCGATGGCGCTTCTGGAGGCCTGCCGCGCGGCGGCGCTGCCGCTGGGACCGTTCGAGATCTGCGTGACCAATGACGGCTCCCGCGATGACACCGGCGCGGCGCTGGAAGGCTTCGCCACCGCCCATCCCGACCTGCCTGTAACGATCGTCACCCATGCCCGCCCGGGCGGACAATCGGCCGCCGTCCACGACGCCGTGCGCGCCGCACGCGCCCGGCTCATCTGCACGCTCGACGGCGACGGGCAGAACCCGCCCGAAGAGATCCCGGTCCTTCTGGCACCGCTTCTGGACGAAAACGCCCCGCCGCGTCTGGCGCTCGTGGCCGGGCAGCGGGCCAAGCGCAACGATCCGTTGCCCAAGCGCGTCGCGTCCCGCGCGGCGAACGCGATCCGCGGCTGGCTGCTGCGGGATGGCACGCGGGACACGGGCTGCGGTCTCAAGGCGTTCCGGCGCGAGGCCTATCTCGCCCTGCCCTATTTCAATCACATGCACCGCTATCTGCCCGCGCTCTTCCAGCGCGACGGATGGGACGTGACGCATGTGGATGTCACCCATCGCCCCCGCTCGGCCGGGCGGTCGAAATACAACAATCTCGGTCGCGCCATCGTCGGCCTGAGCGACCTGTTCGGTGTCGCGTGGCTGATCCGCCGCCGCCGCGCCCTTGCACCGGACGAGACGAGCATACGTTCTACCGGCATCAGCGCCAATGGACGCGCGGAAAGGCCTTCATGACCGAGACAATCTTCGCCTTCCTTTCCATCGACAGCTGGGTCGAGTTCTGGTGGGTCGTGCTGGGCCTGACGGCGCAGCTTGCGTTTTCCATGCGCTTCATCGTGCAGTGGATCGCCTCGGAGCGTGCGGGGCGGTCCTATGTGCCCGTGGCCTTCTGGTACCTCTCCATCTTCGGCGGCGCGATGCTGTTGTCCTACGCGATCTACCGGCAGGACGTGGTGTTCATCCTCGGCCAGTCGATGGGCGTGATCGTCTATTCCCGCAACCTCGTCCTGATCTACAAGGCGAAGAAGGCCGACCGCCTCGCCGCGGCCGAGGCGGCGGCCACCGACACGACCGAGGCCGACGCCGTGCACCACCGCCCCGGCCCGGCTGCGGACTAGGCGCGTCGAAGCGATGACATCCGGAGACATGCTGTCCTCGCGCCTTGCCCCGGTCTGGGTCCTGATCCTCGCGCTCTTGAGCTTTTCTCTGGGCCTTGCCGAACTGCCGGTGCAGGACCGGGACGAGGCACGCTACGCTCAGGCCAGCCGCCAGATGGCCGAGACCGGCGACTGGGTCGATATCCGGTTTCAGGGCGGCGCGCGCCATGTGAAACCGGTCGGCGTCTACTGGATGCAGGCCGCCGTGCTGGAACTGACCGGGCAGACCGGGACGAACGCGGTCTGGGTGCACCGCATCCCTTCCTACCTCGCCGGCGCGCTCTCGGCGCTGGCGCTGATCTGGGCGGGCATCCCGCTTGTCGGGCGGCGTGCGGCGGTGCTGGCGGGGGTGATGCTGGCCACCGTCTACATGCTCAGCGCCGAGGCGCGAACGGCCAAGACCGACGCCGCGCTCCTACTGACGATCATCCTTGCCATGGGCGCCATGGCGCGGGCCTGGCTGGGCCAGATCAGGGGTTGGGGCGTGCCGGCGGTGTTCTGGACGGCGATCGCCGCGGGCATCCTCGTCAAGGGTCCGCTGATCCTTCTGCCGGTCCTGACGGCGGCGGTCTGGGTGTCGGTGAAGGACCGCAGCCTGTCATGGCTCAGGGCGCTGCGGCCACTGCCCGGCTTGGCGTGGATGCTGGCGCTGACGCTGCCGTGGTTCATCGCCATCATGATCCGCACCGACGGCGCGTTCCTGGCCGCCTCGCTCGGTGGGGATCTGGCCGAGAAGATCGCGGCCACCGGAGAACACAGCGGCATTCCACCCGGTTTCTACCTGCTGACGGTCTGGGTCACCCTCTGGCCCTGGACGCTGTTTCTGCCGCTGGCAGTCATGACCGGCTGGACGATGCGCGGCAGCCGCGAAGGCGCGCTGCTTCTGGGCTGGATCGTGCCCACATGGCTGGTGTTCGAGGCGGTGTCGACCAAGCTTATCCATTACACGCTTCCGACCTACCCCGCCCTCCTGCTGCTGGCGGCGGTGCCTCTGGCCCGCCTCATCGACGGCGAGGCGCGGTTTCGCGGCTGGGCGGCCCATATCGGCGCGGCGGGCTTCGCCATTGGCACGCTCGCCTTCGCGGTGCTCGCCATCGGCATGCCCATGGCCTTCGGCGCGGGCATAGACCTGTGGGCCACGGCGGGCGGCCTTGCAATGACCGCACTCGCGGCTCTCGGCGCTGTGGCTTTCTATCGCGGGCGGGCGGTGCTTGGCACCGGCGCGCTGGCCGTGGCGGGCATCGTCATGGCCTGGACCCTGTCCGCCGCCAGCCTGCCAGGCGCACGGGAATTGTGGATCACCCCCCGGCTGGCAGAGGCCATGGAGACAGAAACGTTGTCCTGCCTCGCGATGCCTCCGGCTATCGTCGGCCACGCCCCGCCGAGCCTCGTGTTCCAGTTCGGCACCGATACGCCGTTTCTCGGCTGGGACGGCGCAATGGACTGGCTGGCCGAGGCGCCGGACCGCGCCGCGTGGATCGCATGGGACGCCATCCCCGACGGAATGGAGGTGCCGCGCGGGCGACCGGATGTGACCGAAGTGGTCGGCACCAACTACACCAACGGTCGCCCCGTTCACCTGCGGCTCTTCGTGTCGCCGGGCGTGCCCGCGCCGGACACGCCCTGCGGCGAATAGGCCGGACGCGCCTCCCGCAAAGTCCGTCCCTGAAGCACATCCCGAAAAGCACGGCAGCCCGAGGTTTCCCCCGGGCTGCCGCTCGCGTTTCCTCGCCCCGGACCAGAGCCCGGGGCGCCTGTTCGGAGACGCGTATCAGAACAGGTCGTTCTCCATCACCTTGGTCCAGGCTGCCACGAAGTCATGCACGAACTTCTCGTGCGCGTCGTCCTGGGCATAGACCTCGGCGTAAGCGCGAAGGATCGAGTTGGAGCCGAAGACCAGGTCGACGCGCGTCGCGGTCCACTTGGTCTCGTCCGAGCCACGCTCGACGATGGCATAGGCGTTGGAGCCCGTGGGCACCCATTTGTAGCCCATGTCGGTCAGGTTGACGAAGAAGTCCGTCGTCAGCGCGCCGGCCCGGTCGGTGAAGACGCCATGTGCCGCGCCACCGTGGTTGGCGCCCATCGCCCGCATGCCACCGACCAGCACCGTCATCTCGGGCCCGGTCAGCCCCAGAAGCTGCGCCCGGTCGAGCATCAGCTCCTCGGCCGCGACGGCATAGTCCTTCTTCATCCAGTTGCGGAACCCGTCGGCCAGAGGCTCCAGCACCTCGAAGCTCTCGGCGTCCGTGTGCTCGGCGGCCGCGTCGCCGCGGCCGGCAGTGAAGGGCACCTCGACGGTGACGCCGGCGGCCTTCGCGGCCTGCTCCACGCCCACATTGCCCGCCAGCACGATCGTGTCCGCGATGGACGCGCCATGCTTCTCGGCAAGCGGTTCCAGCACCGCGAGGACCGAGGCCAGACGCTCGGGCTCATTGCCGGCCCAGTCCTTCTGGGGGGCGAGACGAATACGGGCGCCGTTGGCCCCGCCGCGCAGGTCCGACTGGCGGAAGGTCCGCGCGCTGTCCCATGCGGTGGCGACCATGTCGGCGACCGAAAGGTCGGAGGCCGAGATATCGGCCTTGAGCGCGGCGACGTCGTAGCCCTTGGGACCCTCGGGGATCGGATCCTGCCAGATCAGATCCTCGGCAGGGGCATCCGGGCCGATGTATCGGCTGCGCGGCCCGAGGTCGCGATGGATCAACTTGAACCAGGCGCGTGCGAAACAGTCGTCGAAATAGGCCTGATCGGCCATGAACTTCTCGCAGATGGCGCGGTAGGTCGGGTCCATCTTCATCGCCATGTCGGCATCGGTCATCATCGGCATCACACGCTTGGACGCATCCGTGGGATCGACCGGCATGTCCTCTTCCGCGATGTCGATCGGACGCCACTGGTTGGCCCCGGCCGGCGATTTCGTCAGCTCCCATTCGTAGCCGAAGAGCAGCTTGAAATAGCCCATGTCCCACTTGGTCGGATGCGTCGTCCACGCACCCTCGATGCCCGACGTCACGGCGTTGGTCGCCTTGCCGTCGAGATGCGGGTTAATCCAGCCGAGGCCCTGGTTGTCGATCTCCGCGCCCTCGGGCTCGATGCCCAGAGCGGCGGCATCGCCGTTGCCATGGGCCTTGCCGACGGTGTGGCCGCCGCAGGTCAGAGCCGCGGTTTCCTCGTCGTTCATGGCCATCCGCGCGAAGGTCTCACGAACCTGGGCGGCAGTCTTGATCGGGTCGGGCTGACCGTTCACGCCCTCGGGGTTCACGTAGATCAGGCCCATCTGCACGGCGGCGAGCGGGTTCTCCATCGTGTCGGGCTGCATCACGTCTTCGTAGCGCGTGTCGGACGGCGCGAGCCATTCGCGCTCGGCGCCCCAATAGGTGTCCTTCTCGGGGTGCCAGATATCCTCGCGGCCGAAGGAGAAACCGAAGGTTTTCAGGCCCATGTCCTCATAGGCAATGTTGCCCGCCAAAAGGATGAGGTCGGCCCAGCTGAGCTTGTTGCCGTACTTCTTCTTGACCGGCCACAGGATACGGCGCGCCTTGTCTAGGTTGCCGTTGTCGGGCCACGAGTTGAGCGGCGCGAAGCGGATGTTGCCATGCCCGCCGCCGCCACGACCGTCGGCCAGACGGTAGGAGCCGGCCGAATGCCACGCGAGGCGGATCATCAGGCCGCCGTAATGGCCGTAATCGGCGGGCCACCAGTCCTGGCTGTCGGTCATCAGCGCCTTGACGTCGGCTTTCACGGCCTCGAAATCGAGGCTCTCGACCGCCTCGCGGTAATCGAAATCACCGAGCGGATTCACCTTGGTATCGTGCTGATGCAGGATGTCGAGGTTGAGCGTCTTTGGCCACCACGCGGTCACGCTGTTCCCGGTCTCGGTGATTGCGCCATGCATTACCGGGCATCCGCTGCCCGCCGGTCTGTCGTCGCCGTCCATCATCTTTCGTCTCCGCTCCTGAAGCTGGCTTGATCTGTTGTCCGCGGGCCCGTCCTCCGGATCGTCCCCGCCTGAGCAAGCCAGGCGGTTGGCGCACCGATTTCGAATCCCTTTTTCGAACTGTTCTAAACTTATCAGCCCACGACGATCAGGAGAAGTTGAATAATCTGATAATTTCTATAAGCTGCGCTTATGATCAACCTGACCCTCAAACAGATGCGCTATTTCGATGCCCTCGCCCGGCAGGGGCATTTCGGACGCGCGGCGGATGCCTGCTCGATCAGCCAGCCGGCGTTGTCGATGCAGATCCGCGAGATGGAGCGCAGCCTCGGGACGCCCTTGCTGGAACGCGGCGTGAGGGGCGTGGCGCTGACAGCCTTCGGGGAGGATGTGCTCAAACGCCTGCGCGAGGTGCTCCGCATCGTGGGTGAGATCGAGGACACGGCCCGCGCCGTGCGCGACCGCCTCGCGGGGCGTGTGCGGATCGGCGTCATCCCCACGGTGGCGCCCTACCTCCTGCCGCGGATCGTGGGCGGCCTCACGCGCCGCTATCCGGGCCTCGAGTTGCAACTTCGAGAGACGGTGACTTCGCGGTTGATCGACGAACTGGCAGAGGGCAGCCTCGATACCGCGATCGTCGCCTTGCCAGTGGGCGAGCCCGCGTTCGAGGAGGCACCGCTGTTCACGGAGAACTTCGTGCTCGTGCGTCCCGGCGCCGAGCGCGGCCGCCCGGTGCCCAGCCCAGAGCGCCTGCGGGAAATGCGGCTTCTCCTGTTGGAGGAAGGGCATTGTTTCAGGGACCAAGCCTTGTCATTTTGCAACATGACCGCCACGGCCCCGCGCGAGATGATGGATGGCTCATCGCTCTCGACGCTGGTGCAGATGGTCGGCGCGGGCCTTGGCGTGACACTGATCCCCGAGATGGCTGTGGATATCGAGACACGCTCGGCCGATGTGTCGGTCGACGGGTTCGAAGCCCCGGGTCCGGAGCGGACGATCGGCATGATCTGGAGACGCTCCAACCCGCTTGCCGAGCAATTGCGGGAGATGAGCGATGCGGTGCGCGAGGCCGCCGGTCGCGGACCCTAGCCAAGCTTGTCCCGGGCGAATGCGACGAGACGTTCGACCTCCGCAGCCTCCGCCGTAGCGCCCGTGAAACCCTCCAGATACCCCGCGACGCGGGACAGGCGATGGTCCAGCGGCTCCCGCTGGTCGAGCGCGTGATAGCCCAGCTGTTGGAAATACAATATCCGTGCCCGGATGTCGGCGGCGTCGGGCGTGTATCCGTATCGCGCGAACATCGACGCGATCGCGTCGAGTCGCGCGGTATCGGCAGCCTCCACGCGACGCCTGAGACTGTCGTCGCGGCGGGCCCATTCGCGGATGGCGAAGTCGAGGCCGGGGTCGAACAGCTCCGGGTCGATGAAGCATTCGAAGAAGTTGCAGACGGCCCCGGTGATCGTCGGCGCGGGCCGCGCGCAACGATCCCTAAGTCGCGCGGTATTGCGGATTTCCCAGGCATCGAGAAGCGCGTCGAGAAGGTCCTGCCGGCTTTCGAAATACCAGTAGAAGGACGAGCGCGACACGCCGAGACGCGCGCCCAGCGCCACGATCTTGACCTCGCCCACCCCGTCGCCGACCAGCACCTCGCGCGCTACGTCGAGCCAGTCCTGCCGCGTGACCTTGGCGTTCGCATGTGCCGCTTGCGCGCCCATCAGGCGCGCATCGCCCGGCCCTCGGGATCGTAGGGCGAGGGTGCGATGACGCGGGCGGGCCGTTCCGCCCCGACGACATGGACGCTGAGATCGGTGCCGATCTCAGCCATGGCGGTATCGACCATGGCCATGGCCAGCGACTTGCCCAGCGTGTGCCCATAGCCGCCCGACGTCACGAAGCCCACGCGGTTTCCGTCCTTCCACACCGGCTCGAACCCGCTGGCGTCGGCATCCGTCGCATCGACCTCGAGCGTCACGATCCTCTGCGCCGGGCCATTGCCGTCGCGCTCTGCCAACGCCGCCGCGCGGCCGATGAAATCGCCCTTGTCCCAGTCGATCCAGCGGTCCATGCCGGTGGCGCCCGCCGTATACCCTTGGGTGAACTCCGCGTTCCAGATGCCGAAGCTCTTCTCCAGCCGCAGCGACAGAAGCGCGTTGAACCCGTATTCGCGGATCTCCTCCCCGGCGCCGGCCTCCAGCAGCGCCTCGCGCAGCGTGATGTGATCGCCCATGCGGCAGTGGATCTCGTAGCCGAGTTCGCCCGCGACGGACATGCGCCCGATCTTGCAGCGCAGGAGGCCGATGTCGAACGCCCCGCAGCCCATGAAGGGCAGCGCGCCGACGGCATCCTCCGAGAGTTTTTCGATCACCGCGCGGGACTTCGGCCCAGCAAGCGAGAAGCCGACCACGTCCTCGCCCAGGTCGCGCACCGTGACGCCATCCATCATGTGATCGGTGAACCAGCGCATGTGCCACGTCCGAAGGTAGTAGGACCCCATGATCCACCACGACCCGTCACCCCAGTTGAACAGCGTCAGGTCCCCCTTGAGCCGCCCGTCATGGCCCAGTGCCACGGCGAGACGCGCCCGTCCCGGTTTGGGCAGCGTCGTGGCGAAAAGCCCGTTCAGCCACGCCTCGGCATTCGGCCCCGTCACCTCGTATCGGGCGAAGCCGGTGATATCGAGAAGGCCCACGCCCTCGCGCACCGCGCGGCATTCCGCGCCCACGATCTCATGGGCGTTGGAACGTTTGAGCGACGGCGTCTCTGCAAACCCCTTGCCGCCGAAATACAGCGGCACCTCGAGGTCCCAGGACTGGCCCCACTGGCATCCCGCCTCGGTCATCGCGGAATAGGCCGGGGCGCGTTTCAGCGGGCGGCCCGCCGGAAGCTGCTCGTTGGGATAGGTCATCACGAAGCGGCGGGAATAGAACTGCCCCGTGGTCTGGCGGATAAACTCTCGGTTCTCGGCCCAGGGCCCGTAGCGCGCCACGTCCATGCCGTAGACATCGGCCTCGGGTTCGCCGTGGATCATCCACTCGGCGAGGCTTTTTCCCACGCCGCCCCCTTGCAGGAAGCCCGCCATCACCGCGCAGGCGCACCAGTATCCCGGCTTGCCGGGAACAGGGCCAACCAGCGGGTTGCCGTCGGGCGAGAAGGTGAAGGCGCCGTTGACCCAGGTCTTCACGCCCACCTCCTGCAGTGCCGGGTAGCGTTCGAAGCCGAGGATCAGCTCCTTCTCGATCCGGTCGGTCTGCTCCTGGAACAACTCCATCCCGTAGTCCCACGGCGCACCGTCCATGGCCCAGTGTTCATGGTCGACCTCGTAGATACCAAGCAGAACGCCTTTCTGATCCTGCCGCAGGTAGGTGAAGCCTTCGAGGTCCACCGTCATTGGCACTTCGAAGTCGATGTCCTGCAGCGCGGGGATGGTGTCGGAAATCAGGTAATGGTGCTTGAGCGGCGACACGGGCAGCTCGATCCCCGCCATCCGGCCCAGCTGCTTGGCCCAAAGACCGCCCGCGTTCACCACATGCTCGGCCCGGATGGTGCCCTTGTCGGTGACGACGGTCCAGCCCTCGGGCGTCTGGATCAGTTCCTCGACCTTCGTGTGCTCGAAATAGGAGGCGCCGCGCATCTTCGCGGCCCTGGCATAGGCATGGACCGTGCCGGTCGTGTCGATATAGCCCTCGCGGTCGGCCCACATGCCGCCCAGAAGGCCCTCGGGCGACATGATCGGGTTAAGCTCCACCGCCTCCTCCACGGTGACGAGGCGGCAATCCTCGATCCCGATGGACTGGAACACGCGGTAGGCGGACTGAAGCCACTCCCACCGGTCGGGCGTGCCGGCCATGGTCAGGCCGCCGGTCATGTGAAGGCCGATATCCTGGCCCGACTCCTTCTCGATCTCGGGCAGCAGGTCGATCGTGTAGGCCTGCAGCGCGGCGATGTTCGGATCGGCGTTCAGCGCGTGAATGCCGCCCGCCGCGTGCCAGCTGGAGCCTGCCGTGAGGACCGAGCGTTCCAACAGGCACACATCCGTCCAGCCGAACTTGGCGAGGTGATAAAGCACCGAGGCGCCCACGACGCCGCCCCCGATGACCACGACGCGATAGCTGTCTTTCATGTTCGACCCTCCCCGGCCTGCGCGCGCCTTTGGCGCCTCTGGACAAATCTGTCCATAAAATCGCTAGCAGCGCTGGACAGACCTGTCCAGAAATTCGGAAGGACGGTGGGATGGGGGCGTCAGCCGACGGCGATAAAGCCGTCCACCTCACTCTCGGCGACGCGCTGCCATGCGGCGAGCGTCGCGGCGGTATCCGGCCCCGAGACGAGCGCGAGGAGGAACTGCCCCCGCAGACCCGCGAGCAGGATGTGGGATCCGTTCTGCTGCGGCGCGAAGGTGATCGCGCCCTTGGTCTCCAGCTCGGGGGCGAGCGGGAAGCCATCGGCGAGGAAGACATCCAGCATCTCGACGGCCCAGTCCGCGAGCGCCTCGGCCTCTTCCTTGGTGCCGATGATGACGTGGGCCTCGTCCACATCGATCAGGACCGCCGACAGGACGCTGACATCCGGGTGATCGACCATCGCGTCGAGCCATGTGGTCTGCCCCGCGGTCTTCGCGACCACATCAGGCAATGCGGCGGCCTTGCGCAGCGCCGAGAGCGACAGGCCGCTGCCGCCGGGGACGATGTCGGTTTCGGTCGTGCTGGCGATACGGACAGCCTTCGCGCCACGGCAGAGCCCCGCCAGCAGGTCACTCAGCGCCTTGGCGTCGTCCGATCCGAGCGGGCCCGGCTCCAGCCGCGGCGCCTTGCCCGGCACTGCCGCCTTGACCGACCCCAGCCCCAGAACCTGCCGTTCGGCGATGTCGATCTCGACCCGCCCGCCGGTGTCGAACTCGAGGCGGAAGCGCCGCGGCAGGATACCGTATTCAAGCTGCCTCAGGATCAGCGAAACGCCCTGCGCTGGCGACGAGATCGGCCGGTCGGCGACGCGCATGTGGCCCTCGGCGCCCGCGCGGTAGAGGATGTCTCGCACTGCATTGCGGTCGGTCATTTCGCCACGGCCTCCCGGAAATCAACGATATTCTCGCCGAAATCGTCCGGCGCGGCCTCGACCAGTGCTGTGCGCATGGCGTCAAGCACCTCTGCAAGGTCGCTCTCGGGACCGCAGATGCAAGCCAGCGCCTCGCAGGGGTCGGCAAAGGCCCTGAGGAAGACGCGCTTGGCCGTGGGGGTCTGGAACACGGCTTCGTTCGTCAGGTCATGGGACGCCAGCCGCGGCGCGTTCAAAAAAGCACGCGCGCAGGTGCAGATCGTGTCGAGGTTTTCCTGCGGGTGCGCAAGCCGCGCGTCCGACGCCAGCACGGTCCCTGACGCGATATCGGCGTAGAGAACGAGTTCGCAATCGGGGAGCCGTTTGCGCAGGTGGCGGAGGATCTCGGGTGTCATCTGGTGTACTGGTCTCGCGGGGCCTTGTTCATGGAATGCGTCGCGGCATCGCGCCACGCGGCGCAGCTTGCGGATTTTCGGGTCAGACGGCGCTTCCCCCGGTTCCGGTGGTGCGGCGGGGACGCCTCATGGCGGTCAGCCCGCCCGCCGAGATCCTGCGCGGCATCACGTTGGCGGCAGGCCGGCCCGAACCCTGCGCGGAACCGGGCGCATGGTCCTGCAAATGCAGGATCTTGGCGGCCTCGGCGCCGGGGTCCGTCGGCGTGTCGGGGGCGATGGGTGTCTGCCCCAAGCCCTTGAGCAACGTTTCGACCGCGGCCTGAACGGCCTCGGACCCCGCGCTTGCGGGCGCGGCCCCGGCTTCGAGATCGCGGGTCGCTGACATCAGGTCGACCGCGAAGATGTCCCGGAACGTGGCGGTCGTCTCGCGCCGCATCCGTTTCATCAGCCGCGCCCGGTCGGTATCGGACAGGACCTTGTCGATGCGGGTGACCAGCAGCACGCTGCGCTCCTGCACGTCTGGGTCGATCTCTTCCCAGATCGCGGCCTCGGACTGGCGCCACGCTTGCGTCGCGGGCGTGCACCAGATCACGGCATCGGCCTGTGGCAGCACGGCGTTCCAGATGTCCGGTGACATGTTGGGGTCGGAACTGCCGGGCATGTCGATGATATCGAGACGCTCGAGGATCGGCGCCTCGATGTAGACGCGCACGTATTGCGTGCCTTCCACCGGGACGGACGCGACCTCGTCGAGGCCGATCACGGTCTCCTGTCCCTCGCTGTCCACGACGACGGGATCGCCATGGCCATGGGTGTACCAGACCGGCGGCACCTGCGTCGCCGTCACCCGCACGGGCGAGGACACGCGTTCCAGCAGAACATTGGCAAGCGTGCTCTTGCCAGACGAGAATTCGCCGAGAATGGCCACCTTGGGTTTCGGGCCGGTCATGCCGGCAAGCGGAGCTTCAGACATCATCGCGCACCCGTTCCTTTTCATCTTTGCTCGCGCCAATCCCCGAGAGAAGGGACTGTGCCTCGATCAATGCTTTCGCCTTGGATTCCGCGTCCTGGGTCATGCGCGCACGCAACTCCTCGAGCCGTTCCTCGGCCTGCCCGGCCATGGCCAGAAGCGTCGTGCGCTGACCGGCGACGAAGCGGCGAAGCTCCTTGATCGCCATGTCGCGGAAGACGTCGGCGTGGTCCTTTTTCAGAGCCTCGATCATCGGCGCGATCTCGGCGTCGATCATCCCTGAGAATTCCTCGGCGAAGGCGGCATAGCTGCGGCGGCGGCGCCACCAGCGGGTCCACCAGTTGCCCTTGATATCGAGTGCGATCGTCTGACCCAGCGTGACCGGCGGCGGCGTGTCGGGCACCGGCGGCGGCTCCAGCCGGAAGGCGCCCTCGGGCAGGTCGAAAGCGCCCATGAAGAGTCCTTCGAGCGAGGTCGCGGTCTTCTCGAAGATCGTGCCCGTGGCGCGTGTGGCCTTGGCCGAGAACACTTGGTAGCCCGACCTCAGCAGGACCCTGAGACCCGTGGGATCGTAGGTCCAGACCTTGCTTTCGCCGTTCTGTTCGAGGTGCTTGACAAGCGAGGCCGTCGCACGCTGCAGGAAAGTCCTGCGCGAGCCGTCGAGGCGGGTGGCGAGATAGTCCGAGAACCGGTCGAGCTGGTCGATCAGCTCCGCCTCGGCATCGCGCATGACGGCGGAAATCTCGGCGGTCAGTTTCTCGCGCTCCACCTTGCGGACATCGGCGCCGGCGACGCGGTCGGCGGCCAACCCGCGGCTGGCAACGAGGCCATTCGCGACGTTGCGTGCCGCGCGCGCCGCATGGGCGACCATGTCCCCGCCTTCGCCCAGAATGATCCGCTCCGAGATCGCCCGACCAAGCGACGGCAGGCCCGAAAGCCGCCAGATGACATCCACTGCGTTGCTGTCCTCCAGCCCGCCGCGCGCCTCGTGCTCGGCCATCTGGACCAGAGCCTGCGCGCTTGCCTCGCCCAGTTCGGACCAGTCGCCAGCCAGCGCATTCGTCGCCCAATGGGCGCTGCCGAACAGGATCGTGGCGTCGGCGGGCCCGTTCTGCGCCTGCAGCGTCGCGCGGATGCTGTCGCGGATCTCGGGGATCTCGCGGACGGGATCGCCCAGCTCGTCGATGCGGTTGACGAAGATGATGACGTCGCGGGCGCGGATGTTCGCGATCATGCGGATCAACGCCATGTCGACCGTGGACAGTGCCTGATGCGCCGACAGGACGACCACGCAGACCCGGCTCGACCGGATCGCATTGACGGTGATCTGCTCGCGCACGAGGAAGGTGTCGTTCACGCCGGGCGTGTCTCGCACGCACAACGGCCAGACCAGTCCGCGCTGGCTGAGATAAAGCTCGGCCGACTTGGTGATGTCGGCGAACCGGCCCTGACCGTTGTCGGGTTCCATGGTCGGGTCGACGTCGTCGCCGAGGCAAACGTAGCGTTCGACCAGCTCGGGGTCGACATAGCCGTAGTCGTGTTCCTGCCCGAGCAGCAACTCGAAGCTCTTGCCGAGACGCTGGCGGGATTTCTCGCGCATCTCCTCGAGCTGCGCGCGCACGGTCTCCAGTTCCTTGTCGGCCCCCGCCCGGCGGGCCAGTTCGCCCACGCGGCCGCCCCGGTTCAGGAGGTTCGACCATTCCTCTTCGCTGAAGAAACGGAACTTGGCGTGCTGCGCGCTTTCGCGGATGCGCGGCGAGACATGCAGCGACGTGATCACCGAGGTCCACGGGTTGATGTCGGCCGGAAGCAGGCCAGGCCGGCCCACCATCGCATTGACAAGCGACGTCTTGCCCGCCTTGACCTGCCCGATCATCGTGACACTGGGCTCGAAGGCGCGGATCTGGCGGCGCAGGTCACGGATCGCGGGCTCTGCGTCTGCGTCGCCCACCTTCAGAAGCTGTTCCAGCGCCTCGTCGACGGTACGCAATTCCCGGACCAGCGGCGCCATCCCGCGATAGGCCAGCGACATCAGCCGGTCCGTCGGCGGCGCGTCTTGTACCGGGGCGATAATGCGATCCTGCTTCATGGAAGGGTCCTCGATGCGGCTGTTCTCGTTCATGCAGCCATTGCCTGCTCAAAATCGGTTCTGAGTTGATAGAGGACGCGCGCGGCATCCTCGGCCTGATCCGGCCCGGCCTCGACCTGCAGCAGAACGACCGTGTCGCAGGCCTGATCGACCGCGTCACGCAGGCTGTCGGCGAGCGGATCGTCGTCGGGCCAGGCGGCGACAAGGTCGCGCAATGCCTCGGCCGTTTCGGCGCAATGGGTCAGGACCTCTTCGGACCATTCCTCATGCTCCTCGCGCCACTCCAAGATCTCGGCGAGCGCCCGGCTGCGCCGCTTGAGGTGCAGGATCGGGCCCGAGACCAGCGCGCGGATCGCGGCCTGCAGATCAGCGGCCAGTGCGTCGGACTCGCTCGGCGGGGACAGATCGGCGGCGTTGCGAGTGTCGTGATCGGCGGCGTCTTGGACGGCGTCATCATCGGTGGCGTCCTGGGCGAAACGGTCCAGCGCCGCGACGGGCGCGGCCGTGTCGGGCGCGGGTTCGGCCGACGGAACACTGTCCTCCAGCGTCCTGTCATCGCCACGCGATCCGGGCGCGGGTGCAGCCGTCCGATCCGTGGCCATCTCTTCGTCGAAAGTGTCGCGCGGCAGCGACAGCTCCGCCTTGCGGAACCGGTGCAGGAACAGCGCGGCGGCGTCCATGTCCTCCTGGCTCGCATCGGAGATATCGGAGGCCAGGCGGCGCTTGAGCACGGCGAGCGGCGGCGAGGATTCCGAGGGTGCAGGCGCATGGACGACTGCATCGAACAGCCCGCGCGCGCGCGCCGAGGCCGGGTCCCTGTCACCGGTGGTCACGAGATAGCAATGGTTCTTGAGCCGGTCGGGCGCGGCGGCCCAAAGCGCGGCCTCGGCATCCCCGAAACCCTCGGCGCACAGGATCGCGATTTCCGACCGCTTCGCCGCCCAGCGCAGGGCCGGCACGTAGGTGTCCGCGTCCTCACCCAGCTCCAGCGCGAGAAACGACATCGTCGCGAGCATCGGCAGCGGCGCCTCGATCTGCAGGAACAGCGGCCCGTGACGCATCAGGTTGTCGGTCGGGTAGCCCTCCTGGCTGAGCGAACTGCCATCCTCGAAAGTCGCCATGTGCTGCACGGCCTCGCCGAAGCTCAGCTCGATGGCCGGACCGTCGGGCAGCACCGTCACCAGCCCCTCGCCGAGCATGGCGCGCAGAACGCCGGTCACCTCGCGCGCGGACTGGCCCAGGATGGCCACGCGCGCGGGACGGCGCAGCGCCTCGGCAAGACCCGAGCAGCTCACGGCTTCAGCCTGCGTCAGGACACCCGAGGCGAGAAGCGCCTCGAGCCGCCCGAGCATGGACTGGATATCGTGACCTGCCGTCGTCATGCGTCAGCCTTCCTGTTTCGCCGTTGCGGTGGCCGGGAGACCGGGACGCCCGAAGATGCCGCCAAGCGCCGCCCAGAGCGACCGGCGCCGCCGCGCGGGCGCCGCCATCGGCTCGGGCACCTCCACGGGCTGGGGTTCGGGCTGGTAGACGCGGATCACCACCACCGAGGTGTTGTCCTGTTCCGGATCGCCCGCGGCGGTCACGGCATCGATGAGCGCCGTGGCGATCTCGCGGCTTTCGAGATGGGCGGCCTTGTCGAGGATCGAGGCGATGTCCTCCTCGGCCACGGACTGGAGCCCGTCGCTGGCCAGCACGACGATGTCGCCATCCTCGAGGTCGAGACGCCGCGCGGGGCAGTCGAGCTCGGGGATATCCTTGCCGGTCAGCGCCGAGGTCAGGCAGTTGCGTTGCGGATGGGTGCGCGCCGTCTCCGCGTCGATCATCCCGTTTTTCGCCATCAGGTCGATCTGCGGGCCCATGGAGTGATCGTCGTTCAGACGCTTCAGCATCCCGTCGCGCAACAGGTACAGCAGCGAGTCCCCCACCGAGACCCATTGCAACCCGCCGTCGACGAGGCTCGTGGCCACGACCGTGCCGCCCATGCCCGACTGGTCGGGATAGGCGTCGATCTGGGCCTGAAGACTGGCATTCGCGGTTTCGACCGAGGCCTTGAGCAGGTCCGACAGATCGTCGGGCCCGGCAAGTACCGCACGCCCGCGCAATGTCAATTCGGCGAATATCTCGGCGACGATGATGCGGCTGGCCAGATCGCCTGCTGCATGCCCGCCCATCCCGTCGGACACCACGGCAAAGCCGAATTCCGCGCCCTGCGGACAGGACACGGCCACGGCATCTTCCTGCCGTTCGCGGCGGCCCTGCGACTGGGCCGTGGCGACGTCGTACCGGGGGTCGAAGGCTTCAGCCGTCATGCGTGCCCTCCTCTTCCGGGTCCGTGCCCCATGTGAAATCCGGGCCGCAGAGCGCCACGAAGCGCAGCGTCGTCTTGCCGATGCGGATCTCGTCACCGTTCATCAGCTCCTCGGTCGACAGGACCGGCTGACCGTTGCGGCGGACGATATTGGACTTGTTGCCATGGCCGAGGAAAAAGCGGTTCTGCTCGGCGTCATAGGCGATGGCGGCATGGTTGTTCCGCGAGATCGAGGCATCGCCGAAATTGAGGCAGATCGACTGCTCGAGCCCGCGCCCGATGCTCGAGACGCTGTTGGTCACGGCGAAATAGGCACCACGGCCCGGGCCGTCGACGACAACGATCCAGCCGGCGGGAAAGCGTACGTCACCCACGGATTTGCGCGCCACGGCGGAGATCGCGTCGGTCTCGAGATCGCGGGCGTGAAAGCCCAGGACCCGGGTCTTGGCGCCGTCATCCTCATAGAGCGCCGAGGCCGGTATACCGCGTGCCTCAAGCTGACGCTCCGCGGCCTCCAGCGCGCGCAGTGCGCGGCTTGCCATATCCTCTTCGCCGTCCTCGCCGCTGGCGGGTGATGGATCGGCAAGGGAGGTGTTTTCGCCCGCATCGCGCAGGCCATTGTCCTCGCCCGCTTGGGGCAGATAGGTCCGGTCCGTCACGACGGCGTGCGATGCGACCTGCTCGACCTCGTCGGGCTCAAGGTCCCAGATCTGGCGGCGCGGGACGGAAACGCGGCGCTCGGCCCCGGTCTTCGGGTCTGTCATAACGCCACCCCGGCTGGCTTTTTGCGTTGCGCCGCCGACCGGAGCGTCGGCACCGGCCCCGGTATCGTGCGTGTCTGACGACTGCGCGGCCTGGCTCGCCGCCTCACGCGCCAGATCTCGCGACGTGGGAACGAAAGGGCTGCGCGCCGGGATGCGCGCCCCGTCGGCCGCCTTCGAGAACCCTGTTTCGGGTGACCCCAGCACCAGTGGCGGCTCCCTGTGCGGCGCCTGTTCGCGATCCACTTCCCGATCCACGCCCAGTTCCACGTCACGATCAACGGGCGCACGCGGGGCGCCATCGGGCGCGCGCGGCACCCGCGGACGCATGCGAACGGCGACGTCGTGCAGTCGTTTCATGGCTTGCTTCCTCTTCCACCCACGGAAAGCGCGATGCGACCACCGAAGAGCGACCGGCGCACGGCCGATCCGCGTTCGACCGGTCCGGGTTGGGCTGCTTCGGCATCGACGGGCTTCTGCGTGCCATTGGCCGCCTGCCGCGCCGGCCGCGCGGACCCGGCATCGCCGGCTGCGGGTGCGCTTGCGGTGACGCGGCGCGGCAAAACGACGGCGGTGCGCGGCTCGGCGCCTCCGGGACCGGCCAGATCGGGGCGGCCGGCGCCATCGGCCATTGCTTCCAGAAGTTCGGTCATGGTTTCCGTGCGCGGCTCGGTGACTTGCCCGTTCGCAGCCTGCGCGGTCGGAGCAACCATTACGCCGGACACCGGCATGTCGGCTGAGTCGATCTCGATCTCGGCAGGTTTCTTCTTCAGCGCCTCGTGGAAACGCCGCGCCTCTTCCGCCTCGATGGCAGCCTGGCGCGCGGCCTGCGCGGCGCGCTCTGCGGCAATCAGCGCCTGCACCTCCTCGGCCTCGGCCTGAGCGGCGGCCGCGGCCTCTTCGCGCGCCCTCGCCTCGGCTTCGGCCTGGGCCTCTGCCTCCGCCTCCATCCGCGCAAGATCTTCCTCGGTGACCTGCGCCGCCGCCTCGCGCGCCTCGCGGGCCTTGCGTTCCCGCTCGGCCATGTCGCGTTCGAATTCCCGCACCAGTCTGGCGACCATTTCTTCTAGCTCCTCATCTTGTTCGGCCTCGCGCAGGAGAATCTGCTGACGCCGGTCGTGGTCGATCATGTCCCGCCAAGACGCGGCACTTTGAAGGCGATCTTTGGGAAAAACGCTGAGACACTGATTTATCGCGTCAATGAAATGCGCGTCGTAGCCCTCGATCGCCTCAAGGGGTTCCAGCGGATCGACCTTGTGCCGCGCGGTAGCCGCAAGACGCGAGTGCGAGGACGGCGGTGCCTTGCGGCTGACCACGTGATAGAAGGTGGCCGCCAGCGCGTAGAGATCGCTCGAATAGGCCTGGTCGGAGCCGGCGAGGTAGAACTCCTGCGGGGAGTAGCCGTCCTTCACCGTCAGCACCTTCGACAGCACACGGCTGACGCGGGTGGCGCTTTCGCGTGCGGCGCCGAAATCGATGAGCACCGGCAGGTTGTCGGCATCCACCAATATATTGTCGGGCGAGATGTCACGATGCAGGATGTCGTGGCCGTGGATGTAGCTCAGCGCCTCGAGAATCTGCTGCAACAGCTGCTTGATGTCGGCGGGGGCCAGCCGGTCGGGCTCGTTCTCGATGATGTCGAGCAGCGTCTTCCCGTCGACGAAATCCATCGCCATGTAGGCGGTTCCATTGTCGCGGAAGAATTGGTGAACGCCGACGATATAGGGATGCTGAAGCGCCGCGAGCGCGCGCGCCTCCTTCTCGAATAGCTCGAGGATGGCGCCGAACTCATCCTCGCTGCTGGCCGAGCGCAGCCGCACCGTCTTGCCCGAGCGGTGGCACATGGCGGACGGAAAGCATTCCTTGATGACCACGCTGCGGCCGAGGCTGTCGCGCGCCAGATAGGTGACGCCGAACCCGCCGGAATTCAGGTACCGCTCAATGACGTACTGACCAGCGCACAGTTCTGCGCCCGGTGGCAGCTCGTCGCCGTATGATCCAGTCTTTTCCATGATCAAAGCGTCAATCGGATTCCCACACTCTCTGCGGACATGCCCGCACCAAGGTCCCAGACTAGGCCCGCGAATGGTCCATTTTCGCGCTCAGAAAGTGACGAAAGCGTGGCGTCGTTTCCGGTCTGAAACCAAAGGCTTTCAAGGCACGGGTCCGGGCACGGAAACACCCGCGCGGGGGGCTCCGGCGGACGGATTTGTGGCGGGAACGCGACGGCGGAAACCTGGCCGATCAGCCGGGGGGGCAGGTATCCCATGGCACGTTGCCGGGGCTCAGCACGGCCTGCATCGTCGTGGCGGTGTTTCTTGGCGCGGGCGGCGGCATGTGGGGGCGCACCATCCGGCCACGTGGGGTTTCATCCATGATCACGCCGTTTTCAGCCACCAGATGCCCCCGTAGGAAGGTCATCACCGGCACGCCCGTGACCTGCCAGCCCTCATAGAGCGAGACCTTGCCCCGCGACAGCATACGGTCCGCGCCCAGCGTTTCCTCGCGGTCCATGTCCACGACCACCAGATCGGCGTCCATCCCCGGCGAGATCGCGCCCTTGCGGTCCGACAGGCCGAAACTGCGCGACGGCGCGCCGGCCATCACGCGCACGATGTCCGGAAGGGTCATGCGCCCGGCGCGCACCGCCTGAAGCATCAGCGTCAGAGAGGTCTGCACCCCGGGAAAGCCGCAGGCCATGTCCCAGATGGTCTCGCCCTCCTTTTCCTCGGGCGCGTGCGGGGCGTGATCGGTGGCCACGAAGTCGATCGTGCCGTCCAGCAGCGCGAGCCACAGGGGCTCCTGGTGGCTTTTCTGCCGAATCGGCGGGTTCATCCGCATCAGGTGGCCGCCGGGTTCGGCGAAGCTCTCGGCGTCGAGATAGAGGTACTGGGGCAGCGTCTCGACGGTGATGTCGCAACCGCGGCTTTTCCAGAAGGCGATGAACGGGATCGAGGCCGCGCAGCTTTCATGCACGATATGGATGCGCGCGCCGGTCCAGTCGGCCAGCGTCGCGGCCCGGTTCAACGCCTCGACGGCCACCACATCGGTGCGCGCGGCCAGATGGGCCAGGGGATCCGTGCGCCCCGCCGCCTTCATCCTGTTCTGCCGCCAGAACAGGATCGGCGAGTTCTCCGCATGGATCGAACAGCGCAGGCCAAGTTCGGCGAGGATCTCGAACCCCTCCAGCACCGCGCCGTCCGAGGGGCACGGGTTGTCGCCGGTCGTGTTGCCCAGAAACAGCTTCGTGCCGATCATCCCCGCCTCGGCCATGGGCCGCAGCTGGTCGAGGTTGTGCTCTCCCAGCAGGCCGTAGAGCCCGAAATCGACCAGCGCCTTTTCCTCGGCCAGTGCCTGTTTCTCGCGCAGGCGGGCGGCGCTGTCGGTGGGCGGCACGGTGTTGGGCATGTCGAAGACGCAGGTCACCCCGCCCGCCGCAGCCGCCGCAGACCCGGTACCGAAATCCTCCTTCCGGGTCATGCCCGGCTCGCGGAAATGCACATGCACGTCGATGCAACCGGGCAGAAGGTGCCGCCCCTCCAGGTCGATGACCTGCGCGGCCTCCGGATACTCCGCCCCGCTGCCGACTTGCGCGATCCGCCCGTCCTGTACGCCCACCCATCCCTCGAAGACACGGGTTTCGGTCACGACCCTGGCGTTTTTCAGCAGAAGGTCCAAACTCATCCGGATATTCCATTGTTTGCGGAGATTGAAAAATCACCCTAGGCTAGCAAATATGGCCGCGCAACGGGACTGCAGCGCTACGGGTCGACGCGGTCGCCCGATGCACAACAAACG
Source organism: uncultured Roseicyclus sp. (assembly GCA_964578115.1). GTDB lineage: Bacteria > Pseudomonadota > Alphaproteobacteria > Rhodobacterales > Rhodobacteraceae > Roseibacterium. The sequence continues at coordinate 20,879 of CAZOBK010000024.1, read as the reverse complement.
AGACCGATTTCTCCGGAGGCGACCGAGGCGTGAGCAGCACCGACATCATAACCTCAGAGCCGGACGACACGGCCCCGGTCTATGACCGGCTGCGCACCGACATCATCGCCGGCGTCTATCCCCCCGGCAGCGCGCTCAGATTCGCGGAGATGCAGAAACGCTATGGCCTCGGCGTCAGTCGTCTGCGCGAGGCGCTGGCGCAGCTTGCCGCCGACCGGCTGGTGGTCCGCGAGGTCAATCGCGGCTTTCGCGCGCCCGAGATCAGCCTTTCCAATTTCGACGACATCGCCGCCATGCGGCTGCGGCTGGAGCCCGAGGCTTTCCGCGTCTCCGTCGAGAACGGCGATGACGCGTGGGAGGAGCGTGTCGTCATCGCCGCCCACCGGCTCGACCGGGCCGCAAGGCGCTATGCCACGGACACGGTCAGCGAGGTGCATGACGATTGGGAACGCTGCCACCGCGCCTTTCACGAGGCGCTGATCGACGCCTGCGGCTCGCCGATGACGCTGCATTTCTGCGGCGTCCTCTATGACCATTTCGACCGTTACCGGCGGCTCATCGGCTTCGACGAACCGGCGCAGCAGCGGCTTGCGGCACAGCACCGACTGCTGGCCGATTGCGCCGTCGATCGCAACGTCGCGGAGGCCGAGGCGGTGCTTGCCGCCCATGTGAACCAGACCATCGCCGTCGTTCGGCCCCGGCTCGAGACATTGCTGGGCTGAGCCGGCTCAGGCGAACTCGAACCGGATGTCATGGGCGCCCTTCCACAGGACGCTGTCGCCGAGCTCCATCAGCCTCTCGAGGTTGCCGGTCAGCGTGATGAAGTGGTTGCCCGCCAGCTGCCCCATCTTCGAGGCGAAGGAGATGCCGCCATAGGCCAGCAGGATCTCGGTCTCGCTGATCCCGCCGGGATAGAGGATGATCTGGCCCGCCGAGGGGTAGCTCGTGTGGTTCTCGTAGCCCACGCCAAAATCGGTGTCGCCGAGCGGGATCCACACGCCTTCACCCGACCAGCGGACATGCACGATCTGTCCTGAAAACGGCATCACCTTGCGAAACGCGGCGCAGGTCAGAGGTGCCTTTTCCTCCTCCAGCACGGCGTCGAAGGTGAAATCGCCTGCGGTGATCTTGAGAGCGGTCATTGATGGTCCTTTCAGGTCATGAGGTCAGAGCGCCGCCCAGCCGCCATCGACGGGCAGGTCGACGCCGGTGATCTGGCGCGCGGCATCGGAGGCGAGGAAGACGCAGGCATTGGCCACGTCGCGCGCAGTCGAGACGCGTCCCAGCGCATAATCGGCGGCGTGGCGCGCGGCGGCCTCTTCATGGGTGATACCCTCGGCGACGGCCATGTTGGCGCAGACCTTTTCGCGGAAGCGCGGGCCGTCGACCATGCCCGGCGCAACGGTGTTCACTGTGATTCCGTACGCGCCCAGTTCCAGCGCGAAGCTCTTGGTGACGCCTCTGAGGCCCCATTTCGAGGCCGAATAGGCCAGCCGCCCGGCGCGGCCGCGCAGGCCGAAGGTGCCGCCCACGTTGACGATCCGCCCGCGGCCCGCGCGCATCATCGCAGGGGCGACCGCGCGGATCATGTTGAAGATGCCGGTCGTGTTCAGGTCGAGAATATCGTGAAACTCCTCGCGCGTGGTCTCCACCCCGGTCTTGCCGATGGGCCCCGAACCGCCCGCGAGGTTGATCAGCGCAAAGGGCTGCCCCAGCCCGGCCTCGGCGGCCTCAGCGGCGGCGCTGCAGCTGTCGGCATCGGTGATGTCACAGGCGAAGGCATCGATGCGGACGCGCTGCGCGGAGAGCTCCTGGACAAGATCGGCGACAGCCTCGGGCTGGCGCGTCAGGAGGCCAAGGCGCGCGCCCTCCTCCGCGAAGGCCCGCGCGATATCCGGCCCCATCCCGCTTGTCGCGCCGGTCAGGAGAACGGTCTGCCCGTCCAGTCCGAGCTTCACGGGCGGTATCCCGGTTTCGCCGTCATCGCGTCTTCCCTTCTTCAGACAACCGTGCCGCCATCGACCAAAAGGTCCTGCCCGGTGATGTTGCCCGCCGCGTCGCTTAGAAGGAAGAGCACCGCGTTGGCCACGTCGATATCCGAACTCATCCGCCCCAGCGCCGAGCGCGCGGCGAAATCGTCGTAGAGCTTCTGGTAGGGCACGCCGGTGCGCTCCGCAGCCTCGGCCAGCTGCCGGCGCAGGCGCGGGCCGTCCACGCCACCGGGATTGACGCTGTTGACGCGCACGCCATGGGGCCCGGCCTCGAGCGCGGCGCTGTGGGTGAAGCCCCTGAGCGCCCATTTCGTCGCGCCATAGGCCGATGAGAGCGCCGCGCCCTTGAAGCCGAAGGTGCCACCCACGTTGACCACGGCGCCGGCGCGCGCCGCGATCATGACGGGCAGGAAATGTTTCATCGTCAGGAACGGGCCGTAGACATTGACGGCGAAGATGTCCTCCACCTCCTGCAGGCTGTGCTCCCAAACCGTCTTGCCGCCCGGCCCGGTGCCGCCGGCCACGTTCGCAAGCCCCCAGCGATGTGTCGGGAATCTCTCCAATGCCGTGGCCACGGCGCCCGCGACGCTGGCTTCCTCGGTCACGTCGCAGGGCACCACGCGCGACCCGTGAAGGTGCGAGGCCAGCTTGTCGAGCGCGGCAAGGTCGCGACCGGCCAGCACCACGCTCGCGCCTGCCTCGTGCAGGACGCGGCTGACGGCAGCGCCCATGCCGTTGGCGGCGCCCGTGACGAAAACGGCCATGCCTTCAAGACTGAACTGGTTCGGCAAGCGGGTGTCTCCCGGGCAGATCGGCATCAATTGCCTAAGCGTTAATCAGACGGAACGTGCTGTCCAGCAAATCGCGCATTTTTTCTACTATTTTCAGATTGTGTCTGATGAAGTTGCACGTGGATCATATTTCATGGGCCGGTGATGCAAAACTGAGCATTCCCTGCCCGGCAGAACAGGAGGTGTCGCGATGTCCGATCTCGCTGAACACGTTTACGAACAGGCCCCGGCGATCAACACCAATGAAATCCCGGTCATCGACATGACGGGCTTCGTCGGCGGCAGCGACGCCAAGCGCCGCGCCATCGCGGCCGAGGTTGCGGAGGCCTGCAGCACGGTGGGCTTTCTCTACATGGCCGGTCATGGGCTCAGCCCTGCGCTGGTGGACGACACCTTCGCGCAGACCGAACGCTTCTTCGCCCAGTCCGAGGAGGATCGCCGCCGCACACTGGCCACGCCCGAATGGTTCCGGGGCTACGTGCCCACCAAGTCGGGCGGCATGGGCACGTTCCGCACGATGTTGGAACTGCCCGCCGACGACCCGGACGTGTTGCGCGGCAAGCCGATGCACCACCCCAACCGCTGGCCCGACCATCTGCCCGGCTTCCGCGAGGTCGTGACGGCCTATCAGGACGCGATGCTCGAGCTTTCGGTCCATATCCGGCAGATGTTCGCCATCGGCCTCGACCTGCCCGAGGATTTCTTCGAACCCTTCTACAAGCGTCCCCTCATCCAGCAGAGCCTGCTCTACTATCCCGCGCCGCCCAGCATCGACCCCAAGGACCTCAAGATCGGCGCGGGCGAGCATTCCGACACCGGCGCCTTCACGATCCTGATGCAGGACCAGGTTGGCGGGCTGGAGGTCAAGCACCGCGAAAAGGGCTGGGTGCAGGCCACGCCGATCGAAGGCACCTTCGTGGTGAATATCGGCGACGTCATGATGAACTGGACCAACGGACGTTACATCTCGAACCTGCACCGGGTGGTGAACCGAAAGGCCAAGGACCGCATGTCGCTGCCGCATTTCGCCAATGCCGATTACGACGCGATCATCGCGCCGATCCCCGCGCTGATCGAACCGGGCCATGACCCGATCACCGGACCGATCCATTTCGGCCGCTACATGGACGAGTTCTACAACGGGCAGATGTCGATCTAGGCGTCCAAGCCGGACAGCTGCCGCACCAGTCCCGCAAGCGTCAGCCGCAAGGCGGACTCCTGCGTCTCCAGCGGCATGCTCGGCAGGGCGCGCGGCGTCATCGGCGCGGTGTCGCCGGCCGGCGGGCCGGTCCTGAGGAACCGCGCCACCTGTTTCGGCGTGTAAGGCAGATGGAGAAAGCCGACCGGCCCCTCGAGTCCCGCACGCGCCACCGCCCCCGCGGCGCAGTAGAGCACGAGGTTGCACAGATGCGTGCCCGCGTGGTGCGAGACGATGGCGGGCAGGTCGTTCTCCAGCAACTCTCGGGCCAGCGCCGCGGCGTCCCAGGTCGCGAAACGCGCGGGCGGACCGTCAGGCTCGATCGGGCCGCCATCCGTCGGCCTCGCGCCCTCGTTGTCGGCCACGCCGAAATCCACGCGGTTGATCGCCGTCGTCTCGAAACGCAGCACCGCCTCCCCCGTGGCGAGGCCAAGCGAGACGTAGAAGTCCGGCCGGTGGTCCTCGACCAGCCCCGCGATAACTCCCGGCAGCCGCGCGCGGGAAACCGGCAGCTCCGCCGTCCGGATCGTCACGCCTGCGATCTCGGCCCCGTCGATGCGGCCCAGAAGCTCCGCCGCTGGGTTGTCGGGCAGGCCGGCGAAAGGCGCCGAGCCCGTGACCAGTCCGACCTTCATGCCGCGCCCCTCCACCCGGTCAGGAAATCTGTCAGGACGGCGCTGAACGCGTCCAGCTGTTCGATGGTGGCCATGTGCCCGCACTCCCTGATGACGTCGAACCGCGCGCCCGGTATCGAGGCGGCCATCGCGCGCATGTCGTCGAGGTCGCAAAACGCATCCGTATCCGCCGCGATGACCTGCACCGGCAAACCCGCCTCGCGGACCGTTGCACGGTAATCCGCACCATAGCCAGACCGGAAGGCGCGGAAGAGCGCGGACTGGTTCATCGCCGCCCGCCATTCCTTGAAGTCCTCGACGACATCGGGGTTCGCGGCGGCCCAGGCGGGGCGAAAGATCGCCTCGGCCTGTTCGGCGGCGAAGACAGCAGGACCCAGTGACCCGGCGCGCGCCAGCATCGCCTCGACCCCGCGGCGTCCGGCCTCGGTTCCGTGCAGCCCGCCGCAGGCCAGCGTGAGCGCCGAGACGCGGTCCGACCGGGCGACGAGCGCCCCGGCGATCGAGGCGCCCATGGAGAAGCCCACGACCGGCACGCGCGCAACCCCGAGCGCGGCGAGGAAGGCCTCGAGGTCCTGCGCATAGAGATCGGTCGAGTAGTCGGCGTCCGTCGCCTCGGTCCCGCCGACGCCGCGCAGGTTCGGGGCGATGGCGCGGAACCCGGACGCCGCCAGCGCAGGCAGGACACCCCGCCAGAGCCGCCACGCGTCCCAGCCGAGGCCATGGATCAGCAGGACGGGCGGTGCGCCCGTCATGCCCGCCTCGGCATATTCGATGGAAATGCCGTTCGCCTGAATGGACTGCATATGGGCCAATTCGAATCCCGTCCCGGTTCCGTCGCCCACCCTCTCTAGCAGTGGCGTTTGATACTGCAATCAACTTGATATTCTACAAAACGTGGAAAGTTAAAAATGCATCCTCTGACAGCAATCTGCGCAAAATTGCGGCATGTCTTCGAGTGGAACCCGGCGCAGCCCCCTTACCGCTTGACTCGTTTCCGACGCGGCTCGGTAGCGTTTTCCAATCACGGCCACGTTTCCGAAATCGTGCGTTGGAAAGGACCACTCCATGACGAAGCCAAGCAACAAGTTATCTCTGCATAGACCTGTCACCCCTGCCCTCCATCTCGACCGCCGTGGCTTCATGGCCGGAGCGGGCGCGCTTGCCGGGCTCGGCTACATGACGGTGGGCGCCGCAGGCCCACTGCGCGCCCAGAGCCTCGAGCGCGTCGTCCATCAGCTCGGCTGGATCAAGTCGATCCAGTTCGGCGGGCATTTCGCCGCCATCCATCACGGCTATTTCGAAGAGGAAGGCATCGAGGCCGAATTCGTCTCGGGCGGGCCGAACGCCATCGGCACCGACGTGGCCATCGCCACCGGGCAGGCCGACACCTCCGACACCGACGTGCCGGGCACCATCCGGTCGCGCGCGGGCGACATGCCGATCAGGGCCATTGCCGCGATCATGCAGCGCGCGCCGGGTGCCATCATGAGCCTTGCGGAAACGCCGCTGACCTCCGTCGAAGATTTCCCCGGCAAGACCATCGCGTTGCCCACGGGCCTGCAGCCGCAGGTCGCCTCGCTGATGGTGGCCGCCGGCCTCGACCCGGACTCGGTCACTTACGTGCCCGTCGGCACCGATCCCGGCATGCTCGCCGCCGGTCAGGTGGACGGCTATTACGGCTGGGCCACCAACCAGGGCGTGATGCTGATGACCCGCGGCGTGGACATCAACATCGCCTACATGAACGACCTCGGCATCCCGGGCTACGCGGGCGTCATCACCGCCACCGACCAGACCATCGAGGAAAGCGGCGACCTGCTGATCCGCTGGCTCCGGGCCGAGATCAAGGGCTGGCAATGGCATCTCGAGAACCCCGAGGAGATGGCGGAGCTCATGGTCTCCACCTACGGCCAGCGCGGTCTCGACCTCGAGGCGCAGACAGTCGAAAGCCGCCTGATGGCCGACTTCGTGCCCATCGGGGGCGCTGCCGAGAACGGCCTTCTGTGGGTCGATCCCGAGGTGTTCCAGCAAGGCATCGACTTCGAGATCGCCACCGGCGGGATCGAGGACGGCGCCGTCACCGTCGAGGACGTGGTCACGCAGGACCTGATCGCCGCGGCCCACGGCGCGGCCTGAGCGCGATGTCCGGCGTCCTGTCAGGACGATACCTCACCCGCGACGACGCGGGTCTGTGGCAGGCGGCGTCCGGCCGCCTGTCCTTCGACCAGGGCGGCGTGAGTGCTGTCGCCCCGTCGGACGACCAGTCCGGCACGCTTATCCTTCCCGCGCTCTCCAACGCCCATGACCACGGGCGCGGCATGCGGACCATCGCCTTCGGCGCGGGCGACGACGCGCTCGAGGTCTGGATCGCGGCGCTGGGGCGGGAGCCCGCGACAGATCCTTACCTGCGCGCCGCCGTGGCCTTCGCACGCATGGCCGAGGCTGGTATCGCGACGCTGAACCACTGCCACAACGCCGCCGATCCCGCATGCCTCGTGGAGGAGGCCGAGGCCGTGTCGCGCGCTGCCAAGGACGTGGGCCTGCGCGTGGCCTTCGCGGTGCCCGTCACCGGGCGCAACCCGCTGACATACGGCGATCCTGCGCCGCTCTTCGACCGTCTGCCCGGGCCGCAGGCAAATGCGTTGCGCAGCGGTACACCAAGAACTCCTTCCGCCATCGACCAGCTCGCCATGGTCGATGACGTCGCCGCCTTCGAGCATGACCTCTTTCATGTCCAGTACGGACCCGTCGGCCCGCAATGGGTGGAGGACGCCATCCTCGAGCGGATCGCCGAAGGCTCGGCGTTGAGCGGACGGCGCGTGCACATGCATCTCTTCGAAACGACGTACCAGAAGGAATGGGCCGAGGCGGCCTATCACGGCGGACTTCTGAACCATCTGGACGCCATCGGCCTCCTGTCCGAGCGGCTGACGGTGGCCCATGGCGTCCATCTCGACGACGGCGACTGCGCGCTTCTGGCCGAACGTGGCGTGCATGTGTCGGTCAACACCTCGTCGAACCTGCGCCTGCGTTCCGGCCTGCCGCCCATCGCGCGGTTCCTGCGCCACGGCGTGCGCTTCGGGCTCGGGCTTGACGGGATGGCTTTCGACGACGACGAGGACGCGCTCAGGGAGCTGAGAGTGACCTGGCGGCTGGCGCGTGGCTGGGGGGCGGAGGATGTGCTCAGCCTCGACCGCCTGCTGGATGCGGCATTGATCGACGGGCGGCGCGCGATCCTTGGGCCTTCGGACAGGGGCGGCGTGCTGGAGCCCGGCGCACCCGCCGATCTGCTGGTGCTCGACACCGCGCGAATGACGGCCGATGTGCTGGACGGCTGCGCCGATCTCGTCGAGCTGGCCGTCGCCCGCGCCAGGGCAGAGGATGTGCGGAGCCTTTTCGTGGGTGGCCGCGAGGTAGTCGCGGATGGCCGCGCAACCGGCATCGACCGCCCCGCTGCCGAGACGGAACTGATGGCGCAGGCCCGCGCCGCCGGGGCGATGCCGCCCGATGACGACCTCAGAACCCTGCGGGCCGCGCTGGCGGATTACTACCGCTGCGGCTGCCACACCCGTCTTCCTCACCCGGAACCGGAAAAGGAACCCACGCCATGACCGGTATCGACATCCGCGGCGTCACCAAGCGCTTCGACCTCGACGGGCGCAGCCTGACAGCGCTGGACGGCATCGACCTGAGCGTGCCCGAAGGCAGCTTCGCCGCGCTGATCGGGCCCTCAGGCTGCGGAAAATCCACGCTTCTGCGTCTCATCGCCGATGTCTTCGCCCCTTCCGAAGGCGCCATCGCCGTGGGTGGACGGCCGCCGAAGGCCGCGCGGCTGAACCACGAGATCGGTTTCGTGTTCCAGGCCGCGACGCTCCTGCCGTGGCGGACGGTGCGCGAAAACGTGGCGCTGCCCATCGAGATCGCGGGCGTGACGCCGAGGCGCAGCCCCGAGGCGCTGATCCGTCTTGTCGGCCTGCAGGGTTTCGAGGATGCCAAGCCTGCGCAGCTGTCGGGCGGCATGCAGCAGCGTGTCGCCATCGCCCGCGCGCTGGTGCTGGAACCCAAGGTGCTGCTGATGGACGAGCCTTTCGGCGCGCTCGACGAGATCACGCGCCAGCGCATGAACGTCGAGCTTCTGCGCATCTGGCGCGAAAGCGGGACGACCGCGATCCTCGTGACGCACACGATTTCCGAGGCGGTGTTCATGGCCGACCGGGTGCATGTGCTCTCGGCCAATCCGGGGCGCGTGGCAGGTGTGGTGGATGTGGACCTGCCCCGGCCGCGCAGCATCGACCTGATGAAATCGCCGCGATTCAACGCTCTGGAAAACGCGGTGCGGCAGGTGCTGTTCGACGATGACGAGACCGAGGCCGACAGTACGCCGGAGCGCGCTCATGGCTAAATGGCTGCGCGACCGGGTCGCGGCTGTCTGGCCACCGACCGCCGCCCTTCTCGGCCTCCTCGCGCTGCTGGAGATCGCGGTCGCCCTCGGCTGGACGCCGATCACCATCCCCGCGCCCAGCGGCGTGGCGATGGAGTTCGGCCAGAGCGGCGCGGACCTCGCGTATCATATCGTGCCGTCGATCTTGGCCACGGTGGCCGGGCTCGCGATCGCGGCCGCGCTGGCCGCGATACTGGCGGGGATCGGCGCGTCATGGCGGCGGGCGAACGGACCGGTCATGACCTTCGGCGTGCTTGTCGACAGCACGCCGCTGATTGCCGTCGCGCCCATCCTGATCGTCTTCGTGGGCGGCGGCATGACGCTGCACATCATCGTCTCGGCCACGGCCTGTTTCTTCCCGCTCCTGATCGGCATGACCCGCGGCTTCCGCGCCGTCGAGGGCACGGCGGACGAACTGTTCCACGTGCTCGCCGCCTCCCGCTGGCAGCGGCTGGTGAAACTCGCCCTGCCAAGCGCCCTGCCCTACATCTTCTCGGGCTTCAAGATCGCCGCACCGCTGGCGGTTCTCGGCACGCTCATCGCCGAGTGGATGGGGGCCGAGCGCGGCGTGGGCATCATGATGATCTACGCCATGTTCTCGTTCAACGCGCCGCAGGTCTGGATGACCATCGTCGCGGTCTGCCTCATGGCCATCGGCGGCTACGGCGCCTTCGCGTTGGTGGAGCGCATCTATCTCCGCTGGGCGGGGCTGGAGGAGGCGCCGACATGACCTCGCCCGTCGATACGACCGTGGACACGCCCGACTGGCGCGCGCTGCCCACGCGCGGGCAGAGGGCCGAGGCGCGCATCGCCGCATTCTGGCGCTTTGTCCTGCGGGTGGTGCTGGGCGTCGGCATCCTCGTCGCGCTCTGGGGCGGGGCCATCGCGTTTTTCGACGTGCCGATCTTCGTGGCGCCGGGGCCGTGGGACACATGGCAGGCGTTCCTCGAGCAGGGCGACCGGCTATTCGGGGCGCTGGGCTTCACGCTGACGGGCGTGGCGATCGGGCTGGCGCTGGCCGTGGCGATCGCGCTTTCGTTGGGGGTGGTCTTCACGCTCTCGGCGCCGGCCTCGCGCGCCTTCATGCCGCTGGTGATCGGGCTTCGGACGGTTCCGGTTCTGGCTGTCGCACCGCTTCTGATCATGATCTTCGGGCGCGGTCAGGGGACGACCATCGCCACCGTGGTGATCGTCGGCTTCTTCCCGATCATGGTCAACGCCATGCGCGGCTTCCGATCCGTCAGCCATACGGTCCATGAGCTGTTTCACGTCACCGGCGCGACCTGGTGGCAGCTTCTGATCAAGGCGCGCATCCCCTTCGCGCTGCCCTTCTTCTTCACCGGGCTCCGCGTGGCGACGACCAGCGCGCTTCTGTCCGCGATGCTGGCCGAATGGTTGAGCGGCGCGCCCGGGATCGGGCGGCTGATCTATGACGCGCTGGGATATCGCGACATGCCGCTGATGTTCGCCGCCGTCGCGCTCAGCATGGCGACGGCCTTCACGATCTTCGGGCTGGCCACGGCGCTGGAACGGCGGCTCGCGCGCTGAGACCCGCGCCATCTGGACAATTCGCGGCCCGTGCCTAAACCTGCACCATAATCACCAACAGGGGATGGATGATCACATGAGACTGCTTGCAACCACCGGCGCCGTGCTCTGCATGACAGCCACCGGCGCCCTTGCCGATGCCCATGGCCAGTGCGCGGCGGGCAAGACGCTGGAGGACGGCGTCCTGACCATCGCCACCGGCAACCCGGCCTTCTATCCGTGGGTCCTGAACGACGCGCCCGAAAGCGGCGAAGGCTTCGAGGCCGCCGTGGCCTACGCCATCGCCGCCGAGATGGGCTTCGAGGCCGATGCAGTGACCTGGGTCCGCACTTCCTTCGACGAGGCGATCCAGCCGGGGCCGAAGAATTTCGACTTCAACATGCAGCAATATTCGATCACGCCCGAGCGCGAGCAGATGGTCGATTTCTCGCTGCCCTACTACACCTCCGCGATGGCGGTCCTGACCACGGAGGCGGTCGTCGAGGCAGGCGCCGAGCCCACGCTCGACAGCCTGCGCGGGCTGCTCTGGGGGGCGGATGCCAACACCACAGCCGTTCCGATGCTGACCGAGATCGTCGGCCCCGAGCGCAACCCGATGCTCTATGGCGACAACGTGGACGTGACGGCGGCGATGCAGGCCGGCCAGATCGACGCGGCGCTCTTCGATCTGCCGACCGCGCTTTATCTCTCGGCGGTGGTGGTCGAGGGCGGCACGATCCTTGGCCAGTTTCCGCCCGACCGCTCCGAGAACCCCGATCAGTTCGGTCTCCTGATGGAAGAGGGCAACCCGCTGAGGGACTGCGTGAACGCCGCCATCACGACGCTGACCGAAAGCGGACGTCTGGCCGAGATCGAGGCCGAGTGGCTGCAGGGCGCGACCGGCGTTCCCGTGATCCAGTGACATGACCGACGCGCCGCTTCGCGGCGCGGCTGGCGGACCCTCAGCCGCGCCGACACGAAGACAAGCCTACGAGGCGCGGCTGAAACGCCGCTCCAACATGATCGCCGCAGGCTCCACCATCGCGGTGGTGCTTGCGATCGTGGTTCTTGTGCCGCTGGCCCCGGGATGGGAGGCCGTGCAGCGCAGCTTCTTCAACGGCGAGGTCTTCGCGGCCACCTTTCCGGGGCTTCTGAACGCCTTCATGCTGGACGTCGCCATCTTCCTGTGGTGCGCGCCCGCCATCGCGCTCCTCGGGCTTCTGATCGCGCTCTGCCGCGACGTGCGCTCGCCCGCGCTCTTTCCGCTCAGGATGTTCGGGGCGCTCTACACCGATATCTTCCGGGGCCTGCCGGTGATCCTCGTGATCTATCTGGTGGGCTTCGGCGTCCCCGGTCTCGGCCTGCCGCGACCGTGGAACTCGCCCTATATCTGGGGGTCTCTCGCGCTGATCCTCGTCTATGCGGCCTATGTGGCCGAGGTGATCCGGTCGGGGATCGACTCCATCCACCAGAGCCAGCGCAGCGCCGCCGCCTCGCTGGGCCTGTCGGAGGGCGACACCATGCGTTTCGTCGTCCTGCCGCAGGCGGTCCGAAACGTGGCGCCCGCCAACATGAACCTGTTCATCGCGCTGCAGAAGGACGTGGCGCTCTTGAGCTTCATCGGACCGGTCGAGATCTTCCGGCAGGCGGGCGTCTACAAGTCGCTCATGGCCAATTTCACGCCTTACGTGGGCGCCGCGCTGATCTTCCTCGCCATCACCATACCGGCCACGCGCTACGCCGACTACCTCCTCCACAAACAGCGGCGGCGGCAGCGGTGAGGGGCAAGCTGGAACTCACCAATGTCTGGAAAAGCTTCGGCGACCATCAGGTCTGCCGGGGCGTGGACCTGAGCGTTGGCGCGGGCCAGATGGTCTGCCTGATCGGGGCGTCGGGTTCCGGAAAATCGACGCTGCTGCGCTGCATGAACCTGCTGGAGCCCATCGACGAGGGCGCGATCCATCTCGACGGGCAGGACATCAGCGAACCCGGCCTCGATCCACAGCCGATCCGCACGCGCATCGGGATCGTCTTTCAGTCCTACAACCTCTTTCCCCACATGACGGCGGCGCAGAACGTGATGCTCGCGCCGCGCCGCGTGTTGGGAAAGACCCCGGCCGAGATGGCAGGGCCGGTGGAGGCGCTTTTCGCGCGCTTCGGCCTTGCCGACCGGATGGACCACTACCCCGACCAGCTGTCGGGCGGACAGCAGCAGCGCGTGGCGATCATCCGGGCGCTCGCCATGTCGCCCGAGATCATGCTTTTTGACGAGATCACCTCGGCGCTCGACCCGGAGCTTGTGGGGGAAGTTCTCGACGTGCTGCGCCAGCTGCGCCACGAGGGCATGACGATGGTGCTGGCCACCCACGAGATGTCCTTCGCACGGGAACTCGCCGATACCGTTTGCTTCCTCGACGGCGGCCGGATCATCGAACAGGGCCCGCCCGAGGCGATCTTCGCCGCCCCGCGCGAAGCGCGAACGCGGGCGTTCCTCGAGCGGGTGCTTTAGGCGGCGGCGGTTTGCGCGGGGCCGGTCCCGCCGAATTGCGCCCGCATCGGGGCCCTGCGCCCTTCGAAACGGCCCGATCCATGGGCCTTGATCGTCCATCCGGCACGTGCCTGTCAGAAAACGACGCCATTAGACCTTTGAACCCCGCGGAATTCCGGGCAGTATGGCCCCCGGAACAGATCCCGGCACGCGGGACGAAAGACGCAATCAGCGGAGGAAGAACAGAAATGACCAGATTCATGTCCAACAGCGGTGTGAGCCGCCGGGGTGTTCTCAAGGGCGCAACGGCGATCGGGGCGGCAGCCCTGGTGACACCGTGGGGTACGCCCCTGCGGGCACAACCGGTGCGCGGCGGTACGCTGCGGGTGGCGATCTCGACCGGTGGCACCACCGACTCGCTCGATCCCGGTTCGTGGGATTCGGAGTTCATGAACTTCCAGGCCCATACACGCAACGGGTTCCTGTCCGAGATTGCCGCCGATGGCAGCCTCGTTCCCGAGCTCGCCGAATCGTGGGAAGCCACGGACGATGCGGTCGTCTGGACCTTCCGCATCCGCGAGGGCGTGCAGTTCCATTCCGGTCACGTGTTGACGGGTGATGACGTCGTCGCCTCGATCAACCACCACCGCGGGCCGGACAACACTTCGGCCGCCGCGCCGATCGTGGCCGATATCGCCGACATCACGGCCGATGGCATGACCGTCACCGTGACGCTGTCCGCCGGCAATGCCGACTTCCCCTTCGTGATGTCGGACTATCACCTGCCGATCCTGCCCGCGCAGGCCGATGGCACCATCGATCCGTCGACCACCGACGGCTGCGGACCCTTCCGGCTCGACAATATCGAGTTCGGCGTTCGCGCCGATTACACCCGCCACGACGGTTACTGGAAAGAAGGCCTGCCCTATTTCGACGCTGTCGAGCAGATCATGATCTTCGACAACGCCGCCCGGCAGAACGCGCTGATCTCGGGCGAGGTCGACTATATCGACAGCGCGGACCTCAATACCGTGCACCTGCTGGAACGCGCGCCCGGCATCAACGTGCTGTCGATCACGGGAACGCAGCATTACGGGCTTCCGATGGACACCCGGGCCGCGCCCTTCAACGACAATAACGTCCGTCAGGCGCTGAAATACGCGATCAACCGGGAGCAGCTGGTCGACACTATCCTCAACGGTTACGGCACGGTCGGAAACGACCACCCGATCGGACCCGGCCAGCGGTTCTACAATACCGAGTTGGAGCAGAAGGAATTCGACCCCGACCGCGTGGCCTTCTACCTGCGTGAGGCCGGTCTCGACAGCCTCGAGGTCGATATCCACCTCGCCGACGCGGCCTTTGCGGGCGCGGTCGATGCCGGTATCCTCTATTCCGAAAGCGCGGCCGCGGCGGGCGTCACGATCAACGTCACGCGCGAGCCGAACGATGGCTACTGGTCCAATGTCTGGATGCAGAAGCCCTTCACCGGCACTTACTGGGGCGGCCGCCCGACCGAGGACTGGATGTTCGCCACTGCCTATGCCGAGGGCGTGCCGTGGAACGAAAGCTACTGGTCGAACGAGCGCTTCAACGAGCTTCTGGTCGCCGCGCGCTCCGAGCTCGACGAGGACATCCGCCGCGAGATGTATTTCGAGATGCAGGATATCGTTGCCAACCAGGGCGGCACCATCATCCCGATGTTCGCCAACTACGTCGGCGCCTATTCCGACGCGCTGGCCCATGGCGATCAGATCGCGTCGAACTGGCGCAACGACGGTCACCGGATGGGCGAACGCTGGTGGTTCGCCTCCTGATCCGACACCGATCACCCCCGGGCGGCCGCCGCCCGGGGGTTTTTTGACGCCGCCGCACCCCGGCGCATCGTCGCAAGAAGAACACCGAAGCTGCCCGAGGGTGTCGGACACCCGACAAGGCGGACCGAGGGGGGGACATGTCACATATCTGGATCATGATCGCGAAGCGGCTGGGGCTGGGCGTCGTCACGCTCTTCGTGGTCTCGCTGATCATCTTCTTGGGTACCGAGCTTCTGCCCGGGGATTTCGCGCAAGAGATCCTCGGCCAGGCCGCCACACCCGAGACCGTCGCGGCCCTGCGAGAGCGCCTGGGCCTGAACGACCCGATGCACATCCGCTACATCAACTGGGCGACGGATGTTCTGCGCGGGGATCTGGGCGTCAGCCTCGCCAACGGACAATCGGTGTCCGACCTGATCGGGCGGCGGCTTGGAAACACCTTGCTGCTGGCGCTCTATGCGGCGGCCATCGCGGTGCCGCTGTCGCTCATGCTCGGCATCCTCGCGGCGCTTTTCCGCAACTCTTTCTTCGACCGCTTCGCCAATGCCAGCGCGCTGACCTCGATCTCGTTCCCAGAGTTCTTCGTCGCCTACATCCTGATCTTCTTTCTGGCCGGTGCAGGCGGTGTCTTTCCGTCGATTTCGAATTTCCGGACCGACCCGAGCTTCGACGAGTTCCTCTACCGCGCCTTCCTGCCGGCCCTCACGCTGACGCTCGTGGTCACCGCGCACATGATGCGGATGACGCGGGCGGCTATCATCAACCTGCTGGCCTCTCCCTATATCGAGATGGCGCGGCTCAAGGGCATGTCGCCGATGCGCATCATCGTGAAGCATGCCCTGCCCAATGCGCTGGCGCCCATCATCAACGTGATCGCGCTGAACCTCGCCTATCTGATCACCGGCGTCGTGGTGGTGGAGGTCGTCTTCGTCTACCCGGGTCTCGGGCAGCTGATGGTCGACGCCGTATCGGCGCGCGACATGCCGGTGGTGCAAGGCATCGCGCTGGTCTTCGCGGGGGCCTATGTCCTTCTCAACCTCACGGCGGACGTGTTGGCGACCTTGTCCAACCCGCGCCTCGTGCACCGGCGCTGAGGGGGGACGGATATGGGTTTTCTGACAGGTCTTTTCTGGCTTGCCGCCGTCATCGCGGGCGCCATGGCCGCGGGCTGGGCGTTCCGCACCGCCGTCATCACCGTCAGCCCCCACGGCCTGGCCAAGGAATTCCGCACCATGCCGCTGACGGCGGGATTCGGGCTCCTGATGATCGCGATCTACATTCTCGTCGCAGTTTTCGCGCCCGCTATCGCTCCGTTTTCCGAGACCGAGATCGTCGGTCGCGAGTACCAGCCCTGGGACGACGTGCACCTGCTGGGCACCGACAATCTCGGGCGCGACATGCTTTCGCGGCTGATCTACGGGGCGCGGAACACGGTGGGCATCGCCTTTGCCACCACCGCGCTCGCCTTCACCCTCGGCTCTGTCCTCGGCCTTCTGGCGGCGGTGGTGGGCGGCTGGCTCGACCAGCTTCTGTCGCGGGCGGTGGACGTGCTGATGGCGATCCCGGCGCTGATCTTCGCGCTTCTGCTGCTGACCATCGTCGGCACGTCGGTCATCAACATGATCCTCGTGATCGCGGTCATCGACGCCACGCGGGTCTTTCGCCTTGCCCGCGCCGTGGCGATGAACATCGTCGTGATGGATTACGTGGAGGCCGCCAAGCTCAGGGGCGAAGGCCTCTGGCGCCTCATCACGCGCGAGATCCTGCCCAACGCCATGGCGCCGCTGGTGGCGGAATTCGGCCTGCGCTTCTGTTTCGTGTTCCTCACCATCTCGGCGCTGAGTTTCCTTGGCCTCGGCATCCAGCCGCCCACGGCCGACTGGGGGTCGATGGTGCGGGACAACGCCACGCTGATCTCCTTCGGAGACATCACGCCGCTTCTGCCGGCGGGCGCCATCGCGCTTCTGACGGTCAGCGTGAATTTCGTCGTCGACTGGCAGCTGCACCGCGCCAGCGGGTTGAGGGAGTGAGGCGATGACCGATACGAACAAGGAAGTCCTGCTGTCCATGAAAGGCCTACGGATCGAGGGCCGCGCGGACGAGGAATGGACCGAGATCGTCAAGGGTATCGATCTGACGCTGCACAAGGGCGAGGTGCTGGGCCTGATCGGCGAGAGCGGCGCGGGCAAGTCCACCATCGGGCTCGCCGCGATGGGATTTGCCCGGGATGGATGCCGCATCTCGGGCGGCGAGATCACCTTTGACGGGATCGACCTGCGCGCGGCCTCCGAGCCCGAACGCCGGGGCCTTCGCGGCAAGCGCATCGCCTATGTGGCGCAGTCGGCGGCGGCCAGCTTCAACCCCGCCCACAAGCTCATCGACCAGTATGCCGAGGCGCCGGTCCAGCACCACGTCATGAGCCGGTCCGAGGCCGAGCACGACGCGGTGGAGCTCTACCGCCGCATGCAGCTCCCGTACCCCGAGGAGATCGGCTTCCGCTACCCGCACCAGGTCTCGGGCGGGCAGTTGCAGCGCGCGATGACGGCGATGGCGATGTCCTGCCGACCCGACCTGATCATCTTCGACGAACCGACCACGGCGCTCGACGTGACGACGCAGATCGAGGTTCTGGCAGCGATCCGGGATATCGTGGAACAGTTCGACACGGCGGCGATCTACATCACCCACGACCTTGCCGTGGTGGCGCAGATGGCCGACCGCATCAAGGTTCTGCTGAGGGGCGAAGAGGTCGAGGAGGCCGACACGCGCACCATGCTGGACGCGCCGACGCAGGATTACACCAAGTCCCTCTGGGCCGTGCGCAGCTTCACCCGCCCCACGCAGCCGCCTGTCGAAAAGGGCGTGACGCCCGTGGTCTCGGTCCGCAATGTCACGGCGGCCTACGGGACGATCAATGTCCTCAAGAACATCAGTTTCGACATCCACGCGCGCCGCACCGTCGCCGTGGTGGGCGAATCCGGCTCGGGCAAGTCGACGGCCGCGCGCGTCATCACCGGCCTCTTGCCGCCGCGCCGGGGCGAGATCCTGTTCAACGGCGAGGCACTTCCGCCCGACTACCGTAAGCGCACGCGCGAGCAGCTCAGGCAAGCGCAGATGATCTACCAGATGGCGGACACGGCGCTGAACCCCAAGCTGAAGATCCGCGACCTGATCGGACGGCCCGCACAGATGTATCTCGGACTGCAGGGCAAGGCGCTGACGGACCGGATCAAGGACCTGCTGTCCCTGATCGAGCTTGAGCCGAACGACTATATCGACCGCGTGCCCTCGGAGCTTTCGGGCGGGCAGAAACAGCGTATCGGCATTGCCCGTGCCCTCGCAGCCGAGCCGCAATTCATCATCTGCGACGAGGTGACATCGGCCCTCGACCAGCTGGTGGCCGAGGGGATCCTGAAATTGCTCGACCGGCTGCAGGGCGAGTTCGACCTCGCCTACATGTTCATCACCCATGATCTCGCGACGGTCAGGGCCATCGCCGACGAGGTCGTGGTGATGAAGGAGGGCCTCGTGGTCGAGGCCGGTCCCAAGCTCGAGGTGTTCCAGCCGCCCCATGATCCCTATACCGAGCTTCTTTTGTCATCGGTACCGGAGATGGATCCCGACTGGCTGACACATCTGCTGGAAGAGCGGGAAGCCGGCCGCGCGGGCGCCGACGTGGAACCGGCAGGGCACTGAAGCGGTGCTGCGCTTGCCGCAGGGCATGCCGGCGGCGACAGGAAACGCATCGGGAGGCATCGCATGACGGATTTCGTAGCCCTTCTGGGCGTGAAAGGCGGCCCGGCGATCCGGCCCGGGTCGAACATGCCCACCTCGACCCTCCTGTCGCTCGCCGGAAAGACGATCCTCGTCGATGCGGGGCTCGGTGCCGCGCGGGGCGTCTGCGATCAGGGCGTGGCGCTGACCGCGATCGACGCGATCCTCGTGACGCACCTGCATTCCGATCACTATCTGGAGCTTGGTCCGCTTGTTCACACTGCCTGGACCGCGGGCCTGAACCGCGCTCTGCCCGTCTACGGCCCGCCGCGCCTGTCGCACTACTGGCGGGCGTTCCTGACCTCGATGCAGGACGACATCGCGCTGAGGATCGAGGATGAGGGCCGTCCGGACCTTGCGCATCTGGTGGAGCTTCACGCGATCCCGGAGAACAGCCCGATCGACCTCGGCGGGATCACGGTGCACGCGCTGGAAAACGCGCATCCGCCCGTCCGCCCCAGCTACGCCTTCCGCTTCGAAACGCCCGAGCGGCGCATCGTCCTCTCCGGCGACACGGCCCCGATCCCCGCCATGGTGGATTTCGCCAGGGGCGCCGACCTGCTGGTCCACGAGGCGATGCTGACCCATGGCGTGGATGCGCTGATGGCGCGGATGACCAATGGCGACGACCGCTTGCGCACCCATATCCTGCGCAGCCACACCGATGCGGAAGATGCAGGCCGCATCGCCACCGAGGCCGGCGTGAAGCACCTCGCGCTCAACCATTTCGTCCCCGACGGCATCCCCGGTTTTTCGGAAAGCCACTGGGAAGAGGCCGTGCGCCGGACATGGGCCGGGCCGCTCACGCTCGGACGCGACGGGGTGCGCATCGACCTCTAGCCGCCGGCCTTCGCCGCCGCCACGTGCTCGGCCACATGCGCCTTGTAGACGTCCCGGATCCGCTGCGTCACCGGCCGCGACCCGTCCCCCACCGGCTTGCCGTCGATCTCGGCCACCGGTGTCTGAGCCCCGAATGTGCCGGTCAGAAACGCCTCCTCCGCGCCATGGGCCTCGTAGAGCGAATAGTTCTTCTCGAAGACCGGGATGCCGTCGGCGCGGCAGAGGTCGATCACCTTCTGGCGCGTCACCCCGTTCATGCAGTAGTCACCCGTCGAGGTCCAAACCTCGCCGCGACGCACGATGAAGAAGTTGCAGGCATTGGTCGTGTTCACGAAGCCTTGCGGGTCGAGCATCAGCGCCTCGTCCGCGCCCGCCTGTTCCGCCTGCAGGCAGGCGATCACGCAGTTGAGCTTGGAATGGCTGTTGAGCTTGGCGTCCTGGCTCATGGGCAGACCCCGCACCTGCGGCACCGTGGCAAGCCTGATGCCCCGCTCCTGCAACCGGTCGACCGGTTTGGAATGCTCCATGATGATCACGAGCGTCGGGCCCGACCGGCTGAGCGCAGGATGCTGGAAGGGGCGCACTTTCACCCCCCGCGTCAGCATCAGGCGGCAATGGACATCCGTTTCCATCCCGTTGGCCTTCCGAGTCATTTCCAGCGCCTCGAAAATGCCCTTCCGGTCCATCCCCGGATCGAGGCTCACCGTCTTGCAGCTGTCGAAAAAACGATCCATGTGCGCGTCGAAAAACGCCCAGACGCCATCGTAAAGGCGCATCCCCTCCCACATCCCGTCGCCCAACATGAAGCCCGAGTCATAGACCGAGACCACGGCCTCGTCCCGGTGCTTGAGCGTGCCATTGACGTAGATGAGGATATCGGCGTTGCGCGGATCCTCCAGCGCGTCATGGGTGGTGACCATGTACGATCTCCCTACTGGTAAAGCCCGGCGACCCGCCCACGCAGGCGGATGAGGCCGAGCACGGTGTCGATGGTGGGCGTGGGCGTGTCGGTGATCCGCCCCAGTTCCTGCACCGACCCCACCAGCGCGTCGATCTCCATCGGCCTTCCTGCATCGAGGTCCTGCAGCATCGAGGTCCGGTGCGCCCCCACCGCCGCGCCGCCGTCGATGCGCCGCTCCACGTCGATGGGGAACTTCACGCCCAGCTTTTCCGCGATCTCCTGCGCCTCCAGCATCATCGCGCGCGCCACGGCCCGCGTGCCGGGATCGGTGCACAAGACGTCGAGCGTGGCGTGGGTCAGGGCCGAGATCGGATTGAAGGACAGGTTCCCCCAAAGCTTCACCCAGATCTCGTCGCGCAGACGGGGGCGCACCGGCGCCTTCAGGCCGGCCGCACCCAGCGCTTTCGACAAAGCCA
>CAZOBK010000023.1:0-48694 GCA_964578115.1 uncultured Roseicyclus sp. | reverse complement strand
CGGGCTCCCTTTCCGTGGTGGCGACGGATCATTGCGCCTTCACCACCGAGCAGAAACGCACAGGTGTGGGCGATTTCACCAAGATCCCGAACGGGACCGGGGGCCTTGAGGACCGGATGCCGATGCTCTGGACCCATGGCGTGAAGACGGGCCGGCTGACGCCAAACGAATTTGTTGCGGTCACGTCAACAAACATCGCCAAGATCCTGAATTGTTACCCGAGAAAAGGGGCGATCCTCGTCGGCGCGGATGCCGATATCGTCGTCTGGGATCCCGAGAAATCCAAGACGATCACCGCCGGTACCCAGCAATCGGCCATCGATTACAACGTCTTCGAGGGCAAGGAGGTCACCGGCCTGCCGCGCTTCACGCTGACGCGCGGGCATGTGGCGATCCATGACGGCGAGGTGCGCACGCAGGAAGGTCATGGGCGTTTCGTGAAGCGGCCCCCGAACGGCTCGGTCAACCGCGCGCTCAGCCAGTGGAAGGAATTGACCGCGCCGCGACCGGTGGAGCGGTCGGGCATTCCGGTGACGGGTGTGTGACGCCCTGAAAACGGTTTTGGAACAACAAGGTGTTGCGGGGTCTTCAAGTGGCTTCGCCACCGGTGGGGAGAGGCCAGCGTGAGCATGGCAGCGCAGACACCGACGTCGAAGCCAGCACCCGTATCGCCCGTGATCGAGGCGCGCGGCCTTGACCTGACGTTCCAGACCGCGGACGGCCCGGTCCAGGCGCTGCGCGACGTGAACCTCACCATCGACAAGGGCGATTTCGTCAGCTTCATCGGCCCCTCGGGCTGCGGCAAGACTACCTTGCTGCGTGTCATCGCGGCGCTGGAGCATCCCACGGGTGGCTCCATCACGGTCAATGGCATGACCCCGGACGAGGCCCGACGGAGCCGCGCCTATGGCTACGTCTTTCAGGCGGCGGGCCTCTACCCGTGGCGGACGATCGAGAAGAACGTGAAGCTGCCGCTCGAGATCATGGGCTTCGACCGGGCCGAGCAGGAAAGTCGCGTGAAGGACGTGCTGCAACTGGTTGATCTAGAAGGGTTCGGAAAGAAATTCCCGTGGCAGCTGTCGGGCGGCATGCAGCAGCGCGCCTCGATCGCGCGAGCGCTGGCCTTCGACGCCGACCTTCTGCTGATGGACGAGCCTTTCGGCGCGCTCGACGAGATCGTGCGCGACCACCTGAACGAGCAGCTACTCGCATTGTGGAAGCGGACGGAAAAGACCATCGGCTTCGTGACCCACTCGATCCCCGAGGCGGTTTATCTCTCGACCCGGATCGTGGTGATGAGCCCGCGTCCCGGCCGGATCACCGACGTGATCGAAAGCGACCTGCCGGCCGAGCGTCCGCTGGATATCCGCGACACGCCGGAGTTTCTCGCCATCGCCCATCGGGTGCGCGAGGGGCTGAGGGCGGGGCATGCCTATGAAGACTGAGGCCGGCAGATGAGCGCGACCGCCGACACCGCTGCCGGTGGCGGCATCGGCGCGCTCGGCCGGGGCCTCGGACGCGTTTCGGGCGCCGTCCTTCCTGTCCTGACCGTGGTCGCCTGCATCGTCGTGCTCTGGTATGTCGCCGCCATCGGGATGAACCGGGCATGGACGCTCGACGCCGCGCAGCGCCAGGGGGTGGAACTGACCGCGGGCGAGATCATCGCGGACGCCATGCGCCAGGACCGTCCTGTCCTGCCCGCGCCGCACCAGGTTGCGGCGGAGCTGTGGAACACCACGATGGGCGAGCCGATCCTGCGCGAGCGGCGCGGCGAATACCGGCCCAATCCGCGGAGCCTGTTCTTCCACGCCTGGCAGACGCTGGCGCCGACGCTGATGGGTTTTGTCATCGGCGGGCTTGCGGGTATCCTGCTGGCCGTGGGGATCGTCCACAACCGGGCGATGGACCTCAGCGTCATGCCTTGGGCCATCGCCAGCCAGACCATCCCGATCCTCGCCATCGCGCCGATGATCATCGTGGTGCTGAACTCGATCGGGCTGGAGGGGCTGATCCCGAAATCGTTGATCTCGGCCTATCTCAGCTTCTTTCCCGTGGTCGTGGGCATGGTGAAGGGTCTGCGCAGCCCCGGCGCGATGGATCTCGACCTTCTGCGCACCTATTCGGCCAGCGGGGCCGAGACGTTCTGGAAACTCCGCCTGCCGGCCTCGGTGCCGTTCCTCTTCGCTTCGCTCAAGGTGGGCATCGCGGCGGCGCTGGTGGGCACCATCGTGGCGGAACTGCCCACCGGCGCGCGCTTCGGCCTCGGCGCACGGCTTCTGACCGGCAGCTATTACGGCCAGACGATCCAGATCTGGTCCGCGCTCTTCATGGCGGCGATCTGTGCCGCGGCGCTGGTGGCGACGCTCAGCTTCGTCGAGCGTGTCACGCTCAGGCGCATGGGGCTCGACCGATGAGCGGGGCGGGGGCAAAAATGCCGGTATTTCCGGCACGGTGTTGGCCATGAAGAGCCTTTCCGCCATGCCGTCCTGGACGATGCCCGCGCTGGGTGCGGCTCTGGTGGCGCTTGGCTTTGTCGCTGATCCCCGCCTCGGCGCGATCCTTGCCGTCTGGCTCGGCGCATGGGGCCTGAACGCGGTCATGGCCAGCCGGGGCCGGGGGGCGGGCGTGCGGTTCCTCGTGCCGCTGCTTTTCGGCGCAACCCTTCTGGGCCTGTGGGAAATGGCTGTCCGGCTCTACGAGATCTCGCCCATCATCCTGCCCGCGCCATCGGTCATTGCCGCCACCTTCGCCGAGAACACGCCCACGCTCTGGGCCGACTTCCGGCAGACGATCCTCAAGGGGGCACTGTCGGGCTATGTCATCGGCTGCGGCGCGGCGTTCCTGACGGCGGTGGCCATCGACCGCTCTCCCTTCCTGCAGAGGGGGCTGCTGCCTGTGGGCAACTTCATCGCCGCCTTACCCATCGTGGGCACCGCGCCGATCCTCGTGATGTGGTTCGGCTTCGGCTGGCAGTCCAAGGCCGCCGTCGTTATCGCCATGGTCTTTTTCCCGATGCTGGTCAATTGCGTGCAGGGCATGAAGGCCTCCGAGGCGATGCAGCGCGACCTGATGCACACCTATGCGGCGAACTACTGGCAGTCGTTTCTGAAACTGCGCCTGCCCACGGCGATGCCCTTTATCTTCAACGGGTTGAAAATCTGCACGACCCTTGCGCTGATCGGGGCCATCGTTGCCGAATTTTTCGGCTCGCCCGTGGTGGGCATGGGCTTTCGCATAAAAATCGAGGTGGGGCGCCTGTCCATGGATATGGTCTGGGCATCGATTACCGTGGCCGCGATGGCGGGCACGGCATTCTACGGGCTTGTGGCCGTCGTCGAGCGCCGGCTGACCTTCTGGCACCCGTCGCAAAGAACGGGCTGAGGGCGGACCGAACCAACAACAAACGAACCCAACAAGGAGGGAAGACAAATGAAACGGATCACCATGACCGCCTTTGCCGCAGGGCTTGGCCTCACCGGCATGGCGCAGGCGCAGGACACGGTGAACCTGCAGTTGCAGTGGGTCACCCAGGCGCAGTTCGCGGGCTACTACGTGGCGCTCGAGAACGGCTATTACGACGAGGAAAACCTTGACGTGAACATCATGCCGGGCGGGCCCGACATCGCGCCGCCTCAGGTGCTGGCCGGTGGGGCCGCCGACGTGATGCTGAACTGGATGCCGTCGGCACTCGCGGCGCGCGAGGCGGGGTTGCCCGTCGTCAACATCGCCCAGCCCTTCGTGCGTTCGGGCCTGATGCTCAGCTGCTGGGCCGACACCGGCATCGAGGAGCCCGCCGACCTCGCCGGCAAGACCGTGGCGCACTGGTTCTTCGGCAACGAGTACCCGTTCCTGTCGTGGATGAGCCAGCTGGGCATCCCGGTGGATGGCTCCGACGGGGGGATCACGCTGCTGCAGGCGGGCTTCAACGTCGACCCGCTCCTGCAGCGGCAGGCCGACTGCATCTCGACCATGACCTATAACGAGTATTGGCAGATCATCGACGCGGGCGTTTCCCCCGACGAACTGGTGACGTTCAAGTACGAGGATTACGATGTCGCGACGCTGGAGGACGGTATCTGGACGCTGGAGGAGAACCTCGAGGATCCGGCCTTCGTCGACAAGATGGTCCGCTTCGTCCGCGCCTCGATGCGGGGCTGGCAGTGGGCGGCCGAGAACCCCGACGACGCGGCCATGATCGTGCTCGACTACGACGAGACGGGCGCGCAGACCGAGGAGCATCAGCTGCGCATGATGCGCGAGATCGGGCTCCTGGTTGAGGGTGGAGACGGACGCCTCGACGAAGTGGCCTACCAGCGGACCATCGACACGCTGCTGGCCGGCGGCTCCGACCCGGTGATCTCGTCGGTGCCGGAGGGTGCCTTCACCCATGTCATCACCGAGGCGGCGCTGGCCGAGTAATCCGGACCACACGACCCGAGGAAAGACGGGCCCCGGCGTATCGCGCCGGGGCCTTTTTCGTGGCCTAAAGCCGGAGGTCGAGCCCCCTCGGGCCGGGCGGCCGCAGGGCGTTCACCAGATCGCCCATGCTGGGCGGTGGCGCGTCGCGCGCGGCATCGGAATCGCCCACCGCGCGCATGTGCAGGGGCGGGATGCCCAGCCCCTTGACGGGCGGCGGATCGGGCGGGATCTCGGGCACGGATTTCGTGGTGTGGCCCGGTACGCCAAGCGCGGTCTTGGCCGCCGCGTCCGCCTGCGTCACGGCGCTTGTGCCCAGAAGCGGCCTCGGCGCGGCCGGCGGCACGGACCCCGTCGGGCTTGGTTGCGGCGCCGTGCCCTGCGCCGAGGCGGGCAGGGCAGGGCCAGTGGAAGGTGCGGTCGGTGTCATCACCTGCGCTCCGTCTCATGGAGCCCCCACCACGGTGCTGAACATGCCACGATGGCGGGCAGGTCCCAAGGGGATCGGCGGCATTCGAAGCATTCTCCGCCTTTTCGCCATGATCCCGGACCGTAGCGGACCTGCGCCGGGGTCAGTCGAGAACCACGATTCCCGTCTGTTTCGACTTGTGCTCGGGCTCCACGTGGATGGTGACGCGGGCGTCGGGCACGGCCCGCCCGATCCCGGCCTCGACCCGGTCGCAGATCTCGTGCGCGTCGAAAACGCTCATCTCCCCCGGAACGACGAGGTGAAACTCGACGAAGGTGGCGCTGCCGGCGTGACGGGTCCTCAGGTCATGCGCCTCGACCGCGCCATGGGCCTCGGCGGAGATCGCATCGCGGATCAGGGCGAGCGTCTCTTCGGGGACGGCCTCGTCCATCAGGCCGCTCAGGGATGCGCGCACCACGCGTGAGCCGGACCACAGGATGTTGACCGCCACAAGCGCCGCCATTGCCGGGTCGAGCATCCACCACCCCGTCAGCACGGCCAGCAGCACGCCCACGGCGACGCCCACGGAGGTGAAGACATCCGTCCAGAGGTGGCGGCCGTCGGCGAGAAGCGCGGGCGATCTCAGGCGCCGGCCCTGCCGGATCAGGACGAAGGCCCAGACCGCGTTGATCGCGGTCGCCGCGCCGTTGACCAGCAGCCCCTCGAGCGGCGCGTCGAGGACCCGGGGCGCCATGAAGCCCGCCCACGCCTCGCGCAGGATGAAAAGTGCCGCGACGATGATCATCACGCCTTCCAGCACGGCGCTGAAGAACTCCGCCTTGTGGTGACCGAAGGGATGGCCGGCATCGGCGGGCCGTTGCGCCACGTGGATCGCGACCAGTGCTGCGAAGGCCGTCGCGAGGTTGACGGTGCTTTCCAGCGCATCGGACAGAAGCGCTACAGAGCCGGTCATCCACCAGGCCAGCACCTTCAGACCGAGCACGACGCCGCCGATCAGAAGGCTGCCCAGGGCGAGTTTGAGCGCAGCGGACATCGCGTTCCCCTTCGGATGCGCCGGGCTTAAAGAGCCGGGCACGATGGCTCAAGCGCTTGTCTTCGCGAATGCGGGTGATTTGCAGAAAAGGGCGGTCTCGCTTGGCGTCCGGGACGGGAGGGGCGCACATGGCGCCCCTCCCGGCAGGCTGTCAGCCCCGGTTCATCCGGTTTTCGATCAGGTCGTCGACCACAGCAGGTTCGGCGAGCGTCGAGGTGTCGCCAAGCGCGCCGAAATCGTCCTCGGCGATCTTGCGCAGGATGCGGCGCATGATCTTGCCCGAGCGTGTCTTGGGCAGGCCCGGGGCCCACTGGATCAGGTCGGGCTTTGCGATGGGGCCGATCTCGGTGCGGACCCAGACCTCCAGTTCCTTGCGCAACTCGTCTGAGGGTTCGATCCCGTTCATCAGGGTGACATAGGCATAGATGCCCTGTCCCTTGATGTCGTGGGGATAGCCCACCACGGCCGCCTCGGCGACCTTGGCATGCGCCACCAGCGCGCTTTCGACCTCGGCGGTGCCCATCCGGTGGCCCGAGACGTTGATGACGTCATCGACGCGGCCGGTGATCCAGTAATAGCCGTCGGCGTCCCGGCGGCAGCCATCGCCCGAGAAGTAGTAGTTCTTGTAGTCTGAGAAATACGTCTTCTCGAACCGCTCGTGGTCGCCCCAGACGGTGCGCATCTGGCCCGGCCAGCTGTCCTTGAGGCAAAGCACGCCCTCGGCCTCGGTCGTGGTGATCTCCTGCCCGGAATGGGGGTCGAGCACCACCGGATGCACGCCGAAAAACGGCGTCGTGGCCGAGCCCGGTTTCGTGGGCGTCGCGCCGGGCAGGGGGGTCAGCAGGTGGCCGCCGGTCTCGGTCTGCCACCAGGTGTCGACGATCGGGCAGTTTCCCTTGCCCACGACGGTGTTGTACCAGTTCCACGCCTCGGGGTTGATTGGCTCGCCCACTGTGCCCAGCAGCTTCAGGTCCGACAGGTCGTATTTCGTTACGAACTCGTCGCCCTGTCCCATCAGCGCGCGGATCGCGGTCGGCGCGGTGTAGAACTGGTTGACCTTGTGCTTTTCGCACACGGCCCAGAACCGGCCTGCGTCGGGATAGGTGGGCACGCCTTCGAACATAAGCGTCGTGGCCCCATTGGCCAGCGGCCCGTAGACGATGTAGCTATGGCCGGTGACCCAGCCGACATCGGCCGTGCACCAGAAGATATCGCCCTCGTGGTAGTCGAACACGTATTCATGGGTCATCGCGGCATAGACGAGATAACCGCCCGAACTATGCACTACGCCCTTGGGCATGCCCGTCGAGCCGGAGGTGTAGAGGATGAACAAAGGGTCCTCGGCCCGCATCTCGGCCACGGGGGCGTAGTCGTCGGCCTCGAGCCGCAATTCGTTGTAGTCGTAATCGCGTCCGTCGACCCATGTGGTCTGCCCGCCGGTGCGCTTGACGACCAGCATCTTGACCTCGTGCAACACGTTCAGAAGCGCGGCATCGGCATTGGATTTCAGCGCCGTCTGCCGCCCGCCGCGCGGGGCGTAGTCGGCTGTGATGACCACCTTCGCGTCGCAGCCGTTCACCCGCGCGCCGAGCGCGTCGGCGGAAAAGCCCGCGAAGACGATCGAATGGATCGCGCCGATCCGGGCGCAGGCCAGCATCGCATAGGCCGCCTCGGGGATCATCGGCAGGTAGAGGATGACCCGGTCGCCCTTGCGCACGCCCATGTCCTCCAGGATGTTGGCCATCCGGCAGACCTCGCGGTGCAGTTCCGCGTAGGTGATGTGACGAGCGGGTTCATCGGGGCTGTCGGGTTCCCAGATGATCGCCGTCTGATCGCCGCGCGTGGCCACGTGCCGGTCGACGCAATTGGCGCAGACGTTCAGCGTGCCGTCCTCGAACCACTTGATCGAGACATTGCCCGGCGCAAAGCTGACATCCTTGACCGTGCTGTAGGGCTTGATCCAGTCGATGCGCTTGCCATGCTCGCCCCAGAAGGCCTCCGGGTCACTGACCGAGGCGTCGTACATCTCCCTGTAGCGCGCGGCGTCGATATGCGCGTTCGAGGCGAACTCGGCCGAAGGGGGCGTCATGTCGTTGGGCATTGGTGTCTCTCCTCCAAAGGTGTCAGGTGATGCGGACGGGCTTGGCGGCACGTTCTGGACACATCCTGACGTTGTGTGGAGTTTTTCTCATCCCCGCGCGCGAGGCAAGCGGGCGATGGTCGCAGGCGTCTTGAAAATTCCGGCCGGAACGCTGGTCTCAAATGATTGAAAAACATCCGCAATGCTGTAAAACAGTCCTGTAAAAACAGGCGGAGGCCTGCATGGCCACTCTTGCGGAGCGCAACGGGCGCGTCGAGCTCACGGGAAGCCGCATCCGGGACCGGCGGCTTCTGATCGGCATGAAACAGTCCGCGCTGGCCGAGGCGGCGGGCATTTCGCCGTCCTATCTCAACCTGATCGAGCACAACCGCAGGAGGATCGGCGGCAAGCTGCTGATCGAACTGGCGCGCG
Organism: uncultured Roseicyclus sp.; assembly: GCA_964578115.1. Taxonomy (GTDB): domain Bacteria; phylum Pseudomonadota; class Alphaproteobacteria; order Rhodobacterales; family Rhodobacteraceae; genus Roseibacterium. The sequence continues at coordinate 40,303 of CAZOBK010000023.1, read as the reverse complement.
CGCTGGGGGTGGAGCCGGGCGTGCTGTCGGACGGCGCCGATGCCACCATCCACGATACGCTGCAGGCCGCCGCCAACGGGCTGGGCGAGGGCGGGCGCGGCGGGCCCGAGACCGACCGGATCGACGATCTGGCGGCACGATTTCCCGGCTGGACCGCGCTGATCGCGCAGCAGCGCAAGCGCATCGGAGACCTCGAGGCCGCGGTCGAGGGACTGCGCGACCGGCTGGCCCATGACCCGGTGCTGGCGGAGGCCATGCACGAGGTGCTGTCGAGTGCCGCCGCCATCCGGTCGACCGCCGACATTCTCGTGCGCGAAGCCGATCTCGACCCCGCGTGGCGCGGCCGCTTCCACCGCAATCTCCACGAGGAGGCCGAGCGGCTTTCGCGGCGCGCCACGGCGCTTCTGGGTCATTTCGAGGCGCCAGATGCGCGGGGCGAGACGCTGTCGGCCACGCCTGTCGAGACGGCCGAGGCGCTGTTCGACGCCAACGACCACCATTTCCCCGCCATCGAGACCGGGGGCGGGGCGGCGATCCCGGCCATCCTCGACCAGAGCGCGGGCATGGAGGACGCCGCCAGCCGCGTCATGGCCGAGCGGATGCTGACGCGCTATGCAGAGGATGCGGCGCGATTGCCCCTTTCGTCACTTTTGCCTGAGGCCCACGCGGCCGGCTTCGATCCCTCGGCGCTCCTGTCACTGGGCGGCGGTGACGTGGCACTTGTGCTCCGCAGGCTCGCCACGCTGCCGCGCGAGGAACCCGCGCCCGCCTTCGGGCTGGCGGTCTGCGACGCGTCAGGGGCGCTCTTGTTCCGCCGCAGGCTCATGGCGTTCTCGATCCCGCGCTTCGGGCCGGGTTGCCCGCTCTGGCCGCTCTATGCGGCGCTTGCGCGGCCCGGCCAGCCCGACATGACGATCCTCGAAACACCCGCCGCGTCCCGCTTTCGCGCATGGTCCGTGGCGCAGCCCGTCTCGCAGACAGGTTTCGGCAGCGCGCCGGTGATGCAGGCGACGATGTTGATCTCGCCCGTCGAGGCCGGGGACGGCGCGGCCATTCCCATCGGTCCGGGCTGCAGTCTTTGCCCCCGAACCGGATGCCGGGCGAGGCGTTAAGCCCTGCGCCGACGCGCTTCCAGTTGATCATTGCCTATTCGGCAGGCGTTCTGCACACTGCAACTCCTGCCGGAGGGAGGCCGGACACCGTGGCGAAGCGCATTCTCTTGGTCGAGGACGAGGCCAATATCCTCGAGGCGATCGGCTTCATCCTGTCACGCGACGGGTGGGAGGTGCTTGGTCACGGCAAGGGTGAAACCGCGCTGGCCGAGATCGAACGGGTCGATCCCGACATCCTCGTGCTGGACGTGATGCTGCCGGGGCGCTCGGGCTTCGATATCCTCCGCGACCTGCGCGAGCGGCCTACGACGCGCGCACTGCCCGTGCTGCTGCTGACGGCCAAGGGCCAGACGCGCGACCGTGAACAGGCCATGGCGCTGGGTGCGAACGCGTTCCTGACCAAGCCTTTCTCGAACGACGAACTCGTGGCCACCGTGCGGTCCCTCGCCGACGGGCGCGCGCCCTCTGCCGCCGCCGGACACGACCGGCGCGGCGGCGCCTGACCGGGGGCTTTCTTCATGGCGCGGCGTGTTTTCCTCGAACGCAGGACCTACCGCAAGAACCGGCTTCAGGACGCAGCGCGTCTATTGCCGGTGTTGGGCATGATCCTGTTCTTCGGCCCGGTCTTCATTGTCGAGGACACCAGCGGGCAGGCCGGGGCCGGCATGGCGGAGTGGCTGGTCTATTGCTTCGTCGTCTGGGTCGTGCTGATCGCGGTGACGGCGCTGGTAAGCCGCGCGCTTGAGCGGAGCGACACGCAGCCGCCGCAGGCCCCCTCGGCGCCGGCCCCCGACCGGCGGGCCTGAGATGCTGAGTTTCGACGGTCTCGTCGCGGTTTGCGTGCTCTACGTGGCGGGGCTGTTCGGCGTCGCCTTCCTCGCCGAGAAGCGTGCGATGGACGGCAAGGCGCGCTGGCTGAACTCGCCCATCACCTACACGCTCAGCCTGTCGATCTACACCACCGCCTGGACGTTCTACGGAGCGGTCGGCTCGGCCGCGCGCTCGGGGATGGAGTTCCTGACGATCTATCTCGGGCCGACGCTGGTCTTCATCGGGTGGTTCTGGCTTCTGCGGAAGATGGTGCGCATCGGGCGGGCGCAGCGGATCACCTCGATCGCGGACATGATTTCCAGCCGCTACGGCAAGAGCGGCGGGCTTGCGGCACTCGTCACCGTGCTCGCGGTGCTGGGAACCACGCCCTATATCGCGCTGCAGCTGCAATCGGTGACGCTAAGCTTCGAGGTCTTCGCCCGGCCCGGCGCACTGGGCGCGCCCGATACCGAGCAGACGGCGGTCTGGGTCGCCGGCGGCCTCGCGCTTTTTACCATCGTCTTCGGTACGCGCTCGCTCGACCTCAATGAACGGCACCCGGGGCTGGTCTCGGCCATCGCGCTGGAGGCCATCGTGAAGCTCTTCGCGATCCTCGCGGTGGGCGTCTTCGTCGTCTGGGGCGTGGCCGACGGCCCCGGTGACATGCTGGCCCGGATCGAGGCGAGCCCGGTGTCCGACGCCGACTGGAACGGGGCGCGCTGGCTGGGGCTGACCGCGCTGTCGGCCTTCGCGATCCTGTGCCTGCCGCGCATGTTCCAGGTGCTGGTCGTCGAGAACTCCGACGAGCGGCATCTTGCGACGGCGGCCTGGGCCTTTCCGCTCTACCTTCTGCTGATCAGCCTCTTCGTGGTGCCCATCGCCGTGATCGGCCTGTCCCTTCCCGAGGCCGGAAGCAATCCGGACCTCTTTGTCCTGACGGTGCCGCTGGGGCTGGGCCGCGAGGGGCTTGCGCTCCTGGTGTTCCTCGGCGGCTTCTCGGCGGCGACCTCCATGGTGATCGTGGCCGCACTGGCGCTGTCGACGATGGTGTCGAACCACATCATCGTGCCGCTCTGGCTGCAGGCGACGCGCAACGAGGACCCGATGTCGGGCGACATGCGGCGCGTGGCGCTGATGGCGCGGCGGCTGTCGATCGGCGGCGTCCTGTTCCTCGGCCTCGGCTATTACCGTCTCTCTGGCGGCGCCGACGCGCTGGCCGAGATCGGGCTGATCGCGTTTCTCGGCGTGGCGCAGGTCCTGCCGGCGCTTCTGGGCGGTATCCTGTGGCGGGGCGCGACGCGGGTGGGGGCGGCCATCGGCATCGGCGCGGGCTTCGCGATCTGGGCGTGGCTGTTGCTCATTCCCAATGTGGCCGAGACCGGCGGGCTGGTGCCGTCCATGCTCGATACCGGGCCTTTCGGGCTGTTCTGGCTCAGTCCCGCGACGCCGCTCGGCCTTCAGGCGACCGATCCGCTTCTGACGGCGATGATGCTGTCGCTGGGGGTGAACACGCTTCTCTTCATCCTCGGCTCGCTCTTTTCCTTCCCGAGTCCCTTGGAGCGGCTTCAGGGCGCGCAATTCGTCAATGTCTACGACCATTCCCGCGCGCTTCTGGGCTGGCGCGGGGCGGTGGGGACGGCCGATGACCTGCTGATCATGGCGCAGCGCATCCTCGGCACCTCGCGCGCCGGACGCCTGTTCCAGGATGCGGCGCTTGCGCAGGGGCGATCGGGCGACCTGCCCGAACCCACGCCGGATTTCCTCGAAAGCCTCGAGCGGGAGCTTGCGGGATCGGTCGGTGCGGCGACGGCGCATGCCATGGTCGCGCAGATCACCGGGGGGGCCAGCGTGTCGGTGCGCGACCTGTTGGCCGTGGCCGACGAGACCGCGCAGATCATGGAATATTCCAGCCAGCTCGAGGCGAAATCGGCCGAGCTGTCGCGGACCGCCGCACGCCTGCGCGAGGTGAACCAGAAACTCACCGAATTGTCGGTCCAGAAAGACGCCTTTCTCAGCCAGATCAGCCATGAGCTGAGGACGCCCATGACCTCGATCCGGTCCTTCTCTGAAATCCTCATGCAGGCCGACGCGGTGGACGACGCGGCGCGCACGCGGTTCAGCCGCATCATCCATGACGAAAGCCTGCGGCTCACGCGGCTTCTGGACGATCTTCTCGACCTCAGCGTGCTGGAGAACGGTCTGGTGACGCTGCACCGGGGCGAGACGACGCTCCGCGATGTGCTGGACCGCGCCTTTTATGCCGCCGGCGCCATGGAGGAGGGCGGCCGCATCGCCATCCGCCGCGACGCCGCGGCCGAGCAGGTCACGCTGGTGACCGATCCCGACCGGCTGACGCAGGTGTTCATCAACCTGATCTCCAATGCCCAGAAATATTGCGACGCGGCCGAGCCGGAGCTGCGCATCGAGGTCCGGCGCGGGTCCGACGCGGTCGAGATCGTCTTCGCGGATAACGGAAGGGGCATCCCCGCCCGCCAGCAAAGCCTGATCTTCGAGAAATTCGCGCGGCTCGACACGGCCAAGGGCGCGCCGGGCGCCGGGCTGGGACTTGCGATCAGCCGCGAGATCATGGCCCGGCTGGGAGGCAGCCTGAGCTACCGGCCCGATGGCGACGGCACACGGTTCGTGGTGCGCCTGCCGCTCGGGCTGTCCGATGCTGTCGCCCCCCGCTCCGTCGCCGAATAAGGACTTCCTTAACCGGACGCATGTCAGAACCGGCCCATCCCCCGCGAGGTCCGAACTGCGTTTTCGTGCATGTCCGATAAAGAAGAGCCCGCCGATCACGCCATGCCGAGCGTGCTTGCCCGTATCGCGGCCGCCCACCGGCGCCAGGCCGCGGCCGCGCGCGATCGTTCGGCACTGCTCGCCCCGGCATGGGGGCGGGCGCTGCGCCATGCCGCCGTTCCGTTCAAGGGGCTGGACATGGCGCCCCGGCAGGCGGAGGTGGCGGAGCATGTGGACCTTGCCTCCGCGCTCGACGCCCTGCCCGAACACGGACTGATCGCCGTGCTGGAGGATCGCGATGGCGCGCGTGGCCTGATCGCGCTGTCGCACGGAACGCTCGACGCATTGGTCGAGGTGCAGACGACGGGCCGTGTCGATACGCGGGAATTGCCGCCGCGCCCCGTCACCCGCATCGACGAGGCGCTCTGCCGGGATTTCATCGACCTCTGCCTCGCCGCCTTCTCGCGCGAGACGCAATCGGTGGAGGATCGCGACTGGCCCCAGCGGATGAATTTCGGAAGCCGCATCGCGGATCGCAGGCAACTCGGCCTGCTTCTGGCGGAACGGGTCTACCACGTGATGTCCGCCGAACTCGCGCTGGGCGAGGAGGGTGTGCGCGGCGGGCGGGCCACGCTGATCCTGCCGCGCACGCGCGATCCCGTGCCGCGCGCGACCGCCGCCACGGGTGTCGCGCCGGAGGCATGGCGCGTCGCGCTCGAAGCCGCGATGGCCGAGGCGCGGCTGGGCCTCGACGCGATCCTGATCCGGACGACGCGAACCCTGCGCGAGGTGGAGGCGCTCGGCCCCGGCGACCTGATCGGGTTCGAGGCCTCGGACCTCGCGTCCGTGTGCCTTGAGACGCCCGAAGGCAAGACCGTCCTGCGCGGGCGGCTGGGCCAGATCGGGGGTCAACGCGCCTTGCGGATGACGGAAGGGGCTGCAGGGGCGGTGCCCGCGACGGTGCCCGCTACAGTGCCGCAACCCGTGGCTCTGGCTCATGAACCGCAACGCACGGGCCGGGATATGTCGCAGGAGACGCCCCGGGCGCCCCCATTCGCCGCGCCGGAGCCGATGGTCGCCGCCGCTCCGCCGACCGAGGGGCGCCCCGACGATGTCGCGCCCGACGCCGTATCCCTCGAGTTCGCGGCGCAAACGGTGCCGATCGACCCCGGCGCCTTTCCCGACTGACCCTCACCGCGTCGGCGGGCATTGCATTCGGCAGGCCAGGGCGGCAGGGTCCCGATCGACGCAGGGCGGATGGTCAGGGGGAGTGCGCATATGTCTGTTCAGGAATTCCGGGCACGGGTGATGGACGGCACGCCGCTGGCCGGCACGTTCATGAAGACCCCGGCGGTCGATATCCTCGAGGTCCTGATCCTAGGCGGGCTCGATTTCGTCTGTCTCGATGCCGAACACGCGCCGTTCGACCGGGCGGCGCTCAACGCGCTCTGCGCCGTGGCGCGCGCCGCCGATTTCCCGGTGCTGGTGCGTGTGCCCTCGGGCAGCGCGGAGCAGATCGGCATGGCGCTCGACGCGGGCGCCCATGGCATCGTCGTGCCCCATGTGACCGACGCGGCAACCGCCGAACGTGTCGCCCGCGCCGCCCGTTTCGGGCCCGGTGGGCGGGGCTATGCGGGCTCAACCCGTTGGGCCGGCTTCGCCACGCGCACCATGCCCGAGGTGCTGGAGGACGCCGCCGGGACGCTGGTCATTGCCCAGATCGAGGACCCCGAGGCGGTCGAGGCCGTCGAGGAGATCGCCGCAACGCCGGGCATCGACGCGCTGTTCCTCGGGCCTGCTGACCTGACGGTGGGCTATGGCCATGTGGCGCAGGACAACGCGGATGTAGCCCGAGCCTACGCGCGGACGGGGGCTGCGGCGCGCGCGGCGGGACGCGCCTTCATGACCTTCGCCGCCAATGCCGGGGCCGCACGCACGCTTCATGCCGAACACGGGGTCAGCGTCTTTTTCATCGCCTCGGAACATGCCTGGATGCTGCAGGGCGCGCGCCGCGAGGTCGCTGGCATCCGCGACATCGGCTGACGGGGCGGCGTGGCGCCCAGAAAACGCCCATTTTTCATCAACTTGTTGGCGCTAACTCTCGCGACCTTGAGGTGTGAGTATTGTGTGGATCGGGAACACCCGGCCAGTTCAACCTTGCAGAGGTAGGCAAGTCGCATGTACAAGATACGTTTTTTCTACGCCCTTCTGGGGCTGGCGGCGCTGTTCGCGGCGGGCTGCACGCCCACGACCGGCGTGTCGCGAAACATCGGGCTCGACATCGGCCCGGTCGCCGACGCGCCGCGCCAGAACTGGATCTTGGCGGACCTGGTGGTGAACGTTCCGCGCACGCTGGCCGTGTCGGAGGCGCACGGCATCAAGCCGCGCGCCGATATCGTCTGGCGCGAGGACGGGCCGGGCGACCGTCATGCGCAGGTGGAAGACATAATGCGTGGTGCGTTCGAACCGGCGCTGTCCTCGATGAACGGTGACATTCCGGTGCAGGTGGTCGTCGAAGTCACGCGCTTTCACGCCCTGACCGAGCGGGCGCGCTACACGACCGGCGGCCAGCACGAGATCGAATTCGTCTACGTGGTGCGCCACGCCGAGACAGGCGCGCTCCTGTCCGGGCCGCGCCCCGTGGACCTGACGTTCCGTGCCCTTGGCGGGCGGCAGGCGGTCGAGGCGACGCAGCGGGGCATCACGCAGCGCAGCCGGATCACCGAACAGCTGGTCGGTTGGGTGCAGGGCACGTTCCCCGGTGCGCGGCTGACGACGGTGCTTGCGGCACAGTCCGCGATCTGACCCTTTTCCAGCGCTGAAGACAGGCGTAAGGGGGTGCCATGCAGGCATCCCCTTTCCCCGTTCTGAGGCTCAGGCCCAAGGCCGACGCAAGGCGCATCCGCCACGGCCATCCCTGGGCCTGGGCCGACGATCTCGTGCTCGACCGGCGGTCGCGCAACATCGCGCCCGGCGCGCTGGCCATCCTCGAGGATGCGGAGCGCGTGCCGCTGGGCGTGGGCGTGGCGACGGTCGAGGCGCGCATCGGGTTCCGGATGCTGGACCGGGACACAGGCGCCCGGATCGACGACGACTGGCTCGGCGCAAGGCTGAAGGCCGCGCTGGACCTGCGCGCGCGGACCCACGACGCGCCGTTCTACCGTCTGATCCATGCCGAGGGCGACGCGCTGCCGGGTCTCATCGTGGACCGGTTCGGCGACACGCTCGTGATGCAGCCCAACGCCGTCTGGCTGGAGGAGCGGCTCGACAGCCTTGCGGCGCTCCTGCAGGCGCAGACCGGGGCCACGTGCATCGTCAAGAACGGCACCTCGCGCGCCCGCGCAGCCGAGGGGCTGGCCGAGGAGATGGCCGTCCTTCTGGGCGATGCGCCCGAGGGGCCGCTCGACGTGCCGATGAACGGGGCGGTCTACAAGGCCGACGTGATGGGCGGGCAGAAGACCGGACTGTTCTTCGACCAGCGGCCCAACCACGCCTTCGCCGCTGGGCTTGCGCATGACGCGCGCGTGCTCGACGTGTTCTCCCATGTGGGGGGCTTCGCGCTGGCCTGTCTTGCCCATGGTGCGGCCTCGGCGCTTGCGGTCGATGCCTCGACACCCGCGCTGGAACTCGCCCGGGACGGGGCGGAGGCTTCGGGTGTTTCGGACCGGTTCGAGACGCGCGCGGGCGACGCGTTCGGCACGATGGCCGCGCTGGCGGAGGAGGGCGCGCGCTTCGACCTCGTGATCTGCGACCCGCCGGCCTTCGCCCCGTCGAAACAGGCGCTGCAACAGGGCCTGCGCGCCTATGAGCGCGTGGCCCGGCTCGCCGCGGACCTTGTGTCGCCCGGCGGTATCGTGATCCTGTGTTCCTGCTCGCACGCCGCCGATCTTGAGAAATTCCGCGCAGCCTGTCTGCGCGGGCTGGGCCGCGCCGGACGCGATCCGCGGCTGATCCACACAGGTTTCGCCGGGCCCGACCATCCGCAGCATCCCGCGCTGACCGAGACAGGGTATCTCAAGGTGCTGGGCTTCCGGCTGATGCCATGACCCGGGAACCGATCTGGGTTCTCGACGCCTGCGTGCTCTATCCCACCGTCCTGCGGGAGATCCTGATCGGTTGCGCAGCGCGCGATCTGTACGAGCCCGCATGGTCCCCGCGCATCGCCGAGGAATGGGTGCGCACCGCCGGGCGGAAGGGCGGGCCGGGGGACGCCGAGCTTGCGCGCGGCGAGACCGCGCGCCTGGCGGCGCGCTTTGCCCGGACCCGGACGGAGCACGCCCCCGACGACGAGGCCGCGCTCTGGCTGCCCGACCCCGCGGATATCCACGTTCTGGCCACGGCGCGGGTGGCGGGGGCCCAGGGCATCGTCACGATGAACCTGCGCGATTTCCCGCGCCGGGAGCTTGCGCCCCTTGGCCTGGTTGCCGTGCATCCCGACCCGTTCTTGCTGGGCTTGCTCGCGTCACGCCCTGAGGCGGTCGAAGGTGTGGTGCGCGATGTGCATGCCGAGGCGGAACGCCTGTCGGGCGCCGCGCTGTCGCTGAGGGATCTGCTGAAGCGTGCGCGCCTGCCGCGGCTGGGCCGCGCGCTGACCCGCTAGTCCTTGGGCAATTCGCGCGACCAGCGCGCCTCCAGCGCCTCGATCGCCGCGATGCGTTCCTCGCTTTTGGGATGGCTCATCAGCCAGACGGGCGTGGCGCGCCCGCCCATGCCCGTCAGCCCTTCGAGCTTGGAAAACAGCGTCTTCTGCGGCGTCGTGCCGATGCCCGATTTCACCAGCAGCGCAGAGGCATAGGCGTCGGCCTCGTACTCGTCCTGACGGCTCAGCCGCGCGGCCAGCAGCGTGGTCAGCATGTTTGCGATCCAGACGCCGATCCCGGGCACGATCCGGCCCAGGACGCTGGCCAGCGCCACGCGGATGGCGTTCTGGCCGGAAAAGTCGATCATCCGCCGCCGCGTATGCCCCAGCGCCACATGCCCCAACTCGTGGGCGATGACGCTGGCCAATTCCTCGGCCGTCACCTCGCCACGGCGGTATTTCTCGTAAAAGCCGCGCGTCAGGAAGATCCGCCCGTCGGGCGCGGCCAGCCCGTTGACCACGTCCACCTCGTAGAGATTGACGCGAATCCGCTCCACCCCCAGCGCCGCCGCCATACGGTCGGTCAGCGATTTCAGCGTCGCATCGGCCAGTTCCGTGGACTTGGCATCGAGCTCGCGTCGCGTGCGCCAGCTTGAGAACTGGTACATCGCGAGCGCATAGAGGACGGCCAGAAGAAGGGGCGTGAACTTCAGCATGATCGAGATATGGGGCCGCGCGGCGTGGCGGGCAATGGCAAGGCGCGTGGAAAGCGCGACCTGCAAACTTGGCTGAACAATGGTGAAAAATGGCGAAAATGGGGCGCTGAACTCTCTGTTTCCACATGCGATCGAAAGCTCTTTTTCTAATTTTTACAGATACCTGAGAGCGAAACTTCCATTCGTTTGCAATCTGGAAACGGCGGTTTCGCTGGCCTTCCAGAGCTGCGTCTGCCCATCTTTCGACACATTCTGCGACCGCTTTTGATTTTGTGTTGTCGCTTTGGTATCGGAGGGTTTTTCATGAAGCGTTTTCTTGCCGCCGCAGCGGTTACATTGCTGGCCTTTTCCGCCGCGCCATCCTCGGGATCGACGGTAAGGCTCGACTACACCGGATCGGGGCCGTTCGGGTCGCCCAACCTTTCCGAATATGTGGCGATCAAGGGCCCCGTGCGGGGACCGATCGGCGTGCGCGCTGGCCCGTTCCGCGTGACCGACCAGGTCGACGACTTCGTTGCGTGGTGCTTCGACATCGCGCAGAACGTGGGCAACCACGTCACCTATCACATGGCGTCTAATCCGCTGGGCGATGCGCGGGCCAGCCTGCTGAACAGGCTGTTCACCAGCTTCTATCACGAGGTCGACACCACCACCGAAGGCGCGGCGTTCCAGGTGGCGATCTGGGAAATCGTCTACGAAGATCTGGCGAGCGCGCTCACGGTCGATGATGGCGACTTCCGGGCATGGCACAATGACGACGTCGAGGACCAGGCGAATACCTGGCTCGCCAATCTCGGCACCGAGGAGAAATACAGCATCTCCTACTACCTGTCCGGCACCAACCAGGACCTTCTGACGGCCGCGCCCGTGCCGCTGCCGGCGGGGGTGCTCCTGCTCGGGACGGGACTGGGGGCGCTCGTGGTGGCACGCCGCCGCCGCAAGATGGCCTGACAACGATACTCTGCGCTGCGACGAAGGCCGCGTCCCGACCCCGGGGCGCGGCCTTTTCGATGCGCGCCACGCGCCTACCAGCTGACCGGCACGCGCAGCGGCCCGCGAAAGGCCCATCCGGCGAACGGCGCGTCCCCGGCAAGCGCGAGGTCCGGCAGGCGTTCGAACAGCATCGGCAGCGCCACATCCGCGATCAGGGACCGCGAGGCCGCCGCGCCCGCGCAGAAATGCGGACCGGCGCCGAAAGGGATGGCGGGTCCGGTGTCGCGCCACGGATCGAAGCGCTCGGGCGCATCGAACCAGTCCTCGTCCCGGTTGGCCGAGCCGAACATCAGGAAGACGCGGGTTCCGGGGGTCAGGTCCACACCCGCGACCGTATCGGCGCGCGCCACTTCGCGCGGGGACATGCCGATGGGGCTGATCCAGCGGGCGTATTCTGCAAAGACGGCATCCCAGCCGAGCGTGCCGTCCCGGGTGGCGTCGCGCACCTCCGGATGGCTCAGCACTGCCCAGGCCGCGCCTGCGATGGCGTCGCGCGGTTCGTTCTGTCCGCCCGAGATGATGAGCTTGGTGTTTGCGGAAATGCGGTCACGGCCCAGCCCCGCGCGGTCCATGACGGAGATGGCGGACATGTCCGGCGTGGCCCTGAGCGCTGGCAGTATCGCGTCGATATGCTGGTCGATCGAGGCGGTGCAGTCGTGGCAATGCGCCTCGACCCGCGGGTCGCCCGCGTAGTTCGCGCAGCCGTCGATCATGCCTTGGCTCACGCGGTCCATTTCGGCGGCCGCCATGTTCGTCAGCCCGGTAATCAGCTTCAGCGCCTCGGCCGAAACCGGCATGGCGTATTCGCGCACGAGGTCGGCGGCGCCACGAGGCGCGAGGGCGTCGAGAATGGCCGCCGTTCGTTCGCGGAAAAGTGGCGCCCAGATGTCGTTGACGGTGCGCGGGCTCACCGCCGGGAACAGCGCGCGGCGTTCGGTCAGGTGCGCCTCTCCGTCGCGGCGCATCAGGTTCTCGCCCATCAGCCGGGTCATCAGCCCCTCGGGCTGGCGCGACGAGAGCATGTCGATGCGCTTTTCCTCACGGTGGATGTCGGCGCGCCTCGTCAGCAGGACGGCATCGCCGAGTGCGGGGACCTGCGCCACGGGCGCCTCGGCCCGCAGCCGGGCGAGATCGGGGTAGGGGTCGGCCCGGAAGGCGCGGGGGTCGAGGTCTATGAGGGGCGGGCCGCTCACCGGCCCAGCACCCGCATGCCCCGGTCGATCCCCTCCAGCGTCATCGGCACCATGCGGTCCTCGAAGATCTGGCGGATCATGCCGATCGACTGGGTGTAATCCCAATAGCGTTCCGCCACCGGGTTGATCCACAGGTGATCGGGCCATTGCGTGCGCGCGCGTTCCAGCCAGACCTGACCCGCCTCCTCGTTCCAGTGCTCGTTCGCGCCGCCGGCGAAGGCGATCTCGTAGGGGCTCATCGAGGCGTCGCCCACGAAGATGCATTTGTAATCGGACCCGTAGGTGTTCATCACCTCATGGGTCGGGATGACCTCCGTCCACCGCCTGCGGTTGTCGCGCCAGACGCCTTCATACAGGCAGTTGTGGAAGTAGTAGTATTCGAGGTGCTTGAACTCCGCGCGGGCGGCGGAGAATAGTTCTTCTACAACCTTGACGTGGTCGTCCATCGACCCGCCGACGTCGAGAAACAGGATCACCTTGACCGCGTTGCGCCGCTCGGGCCGGGTCTTGACGTCGAGATAGCCATGTTCGGCCGTCGCACGGATCGTACCGTCGAGGTCGAGCTCTTCCGCCGCGCCGTCTCGCGCCCACTGACGCAGGCGTTTCATCGCGACCTTGATGTTGCGCGTGCCCAGCTCGACACTGTCGTCGAGGTTACGGAATTCGCGCTTGTCCCAGACCTTGACGGCGCGGCGATGGCGGCTTTCGTCCTGGCCGATGCGCACGCCCTCGGGATTGTAGCCATAGGCGCCGAAGGGCGAGGTGCCGGCGGTGCCGATCCATTTGGAGCCGCCCTCGTGGCGGCCCTTCTGATCCTCCAGCCGCTTGCGCAGGGCCTCCATCAGCTTGTCGAAGCCGCCCATGGCCTCGATCTCGGCGCGCTCGGCCTCGCTCAGGTGTTTCTCGGTGAGCTTTTCCAGCCATTCGGCGGGGATTTCGGTCGCCTCGATCACGTCCTCGGCGGAGATGTTCTCAAGCCCGCCGAAGACATGGGCGAAGGCCTGATCGAACCGGTCGAGGTGGCGCTCGTCCTTCACCATGGCGGCGCGGGCGAGGTAATAGAACCCGTCCACGTCATAGGTCACCAGACCCACCGACACACCCTCGATGAAGGCGAGGTATTCGCGAAGGCTCACAGGGATGCGTGCGCGGCGCAGGGCGTCGAAGAACGGCAGGAACATGGGCGCAGGGTAGGGCAGTCGGGCGGGCGAGGGAATGGGCAACGTCGCGTACCCGAGGGGGGCGCAAAACGTGCGTCTTGCTGGGAAACCGCCGCTTTCCCGCATGAAGAACCGAAGTTTTTCTTAGGCCTCAGACCGGCGCGGGGACCAGAAGCATCGCCAGCGTGCCCAGCAGGAAGCCGATGATGGCGAAGACGGCGGCGTATTGCGCCATGTCGAGCCTGTTGCCGCCCCTGCGCCGCGCCACGATCACGCCAAGGACCAGACCGACCACGCCACCGATGATGTTCAGCATATGAGTCCCCGCCTCGCCTCAGGGCGAAAGCGCCGCGACCTCGCTCAGCCGCGCGCCCACCGCCGCGTTCGAGCCGAAGCCATAGCGGCCCCAGCCCAGACTGTCGAGGCGCACCGCCCGCGCCTCGGCGGCGCGTCCGACATCGTCGAGCGCCTCGGCGCGGATCATCTGCAGCGTGGCCAGAAGGGCCGCGTTTTCCGCGCGCGTGGCCGCCGGAAGTGCCCGGCTGGTCAGCCGCAGGGCTTCATCCGCGCGACCCGCCGACAGCGAGAAGGCGGCCAGTTGCATGTCCACATGCGCCGACTGGATGCCGCCCGGCGCCACGCGCTCGAAGATCGACGCGGCGGTCTGGAAGGCCTGCACCGACCGGTCGGCATCCCGCGACAGGGTCAGCCGCCCCAGCGCGAAGAAGGAAAAGCCCAGCCGCGTGTCCTGCCATCCCGCGTTGCGCGCGATGGTCACGGCCCGTTCGGCGGCCTGTATCCGTCCCGCCTCGGAGGTGTTGGGACCCAGCGCCGCCTGGATGGCGTCGATCCAGGCGCGAGAGGTGGCGCTCATGGCGCCGCCCGAACCCCGTGCGCCGCCGGGATTGAGCCGCGCGAGGATACCCGGCAGCCGGGCCGCGACGTCCTCGCGGGTCATGCCGTTGGCAAGTCCGGCATCGTAATAGGTGCGCAGGATCAGCATGTCGAACCCGGTCAGCACGGCGTGGAAATTGTCGTCGTTGAAAACCGAATCCGGCAGCCGGTAGAGATCGTTGAGCGGCCCCAGCGCCTGCGCCACCTCCTCGTGGAGGCAATCGCGGATCTCCTGCGGCGCAACGTCGGAGGGGATGAAGACGGCCACCCGGTCGCGTGTCGTCAGCGTGGTCCAGTCCAGATCCCGGCTGCCGCGCGCGCGCCGGAACTCGGCCCAGGAACTGACGCGGGGCACGACGAAACAGGCGGCCTGCGGCACGACCCGCTGCATGCGGCTGCGCGGCAGCGTCTCGATGGTGATCGAGGCCGTGCCGTCCGAAGCGCGGGCGCGCGCGATATCGATGTCGGCCTCGCGCCGGAGCCGCAAAATCAGCGCGTCGAGGTCGGGGATGAGCGTGGGCGGCGGCGTGCCGTTGACGGCGACCGTGACGGGCCCCTCGAAGCGCGACATGCGCGGGATCGGTCGGCCCGATTCCATGACGAAGGAAAGATCGATGAAATCGGCGGCGATCGCGGCGTTGCCGCGCGCGGGCGCACTGGGCCGCGCGACGGTGAAGCGGTTCATCGCGGCCCTGTCGCCGGGCAGGTCGGTCACCCGCCGCTCGGCGATACCCACGGTCGGCGTGGCGGGGGTACAGGCCGCCAGCACGCCCAGAAGTGCGGCGAGAGACAGGAGGCGGCGGGGCAGGGTGATGTCGAGGGACAAGGGCGCGTCAGCTCCGGCTGTATTTCATGAAATCGGTGGCCACGCCGATCCGGTCGTAGAGCCGCCTGGCGGTGGTGTTGCCGGTCTGGGTCGTCCAGTAGACATTGGGCCGGCCCGTCGCATCGGCATCGGCATAGACCGCCTCGATCAGCGCGTGGCCCACGCCTTTTCCGCGAAGGGACGCGTCGGCGTAGAGATCCTGCAGATATGTCACGGGCGCGACCTGCCAGCCATGGGCGTGCACGATCACATGGGCAAGCCCGACGCAGGCGCCGTCGGCCACGGCAACAAAGGCCAGCATGTCGGCGCGCGCCGGGTCGAGATAGCGCGCGAAGGTGGTGTCGAAGATGTCAGGCGACCGCCGGGTCCCGTAGAACGCGAGGTAGTCCGCCCAGAGGCGATCCCAATCCGCGCGGTCGCCCGCCTCGAGGGGCCTGATCTCGATTCCGTCCGCCAATGTCGAACCTGCCAGGGCCGTTTGCCACGGCCGCGTCCCTTGTGAAACCGCATGTCGTTGCATGCGTCTAATGTCGCAATATGGCATCATTCCGTGAGGACCGCAGCGTTTTCCCGCCCCTCGCGCCACAATATTGCACCGGTGTGTGAACGGGGCGACGCGGCGGGGGCTAGCGCTGGCGACGCGCCATGAAGGCCAGCCGCTCGAACAGCGCCACGTCCTGCTCGTTCTTCAGGAGCGCGCCGTGCAGCTTCGGCAGCGCGCTGGCCCCGTCCCGGCGCAGGTCCTCGGGCTCCAGGTCCTCGGCGAGGAGAAGCTTCAGCCAATCCAGCACTTCCGATGTCGATGGCTTTTTCTTCAGACCCTGCTGCTCGCGGATCTCGTAGAACTGCGTCAGCGCCGTGGTCAGAAGTTGCTGCTTGATGCCGGGGAAATGCACCTCGACGATCGCCTTCATCGTCTCGATGTCCGGAAACCGGATGTAGTGAAAGAAGCAGCGCCGCAGGAAGGCGTCGGGAAGCTCTTTTTCATTGTTGGAAGTGATGATGACGATGGGCCGGGTGCGCGCCCTGACGGTCTGGCCGGTCTCGTAGACGAAGAACTCCATCCGGTCGAGTTCCTGCAACAGGTCGTTGGGGAACTCGATATCCGCCTTGTCGATCTCGTCGATCAGGAGGACCGATTTTCCCTCCGCCTCGAAGGCCTGCCAGAGCTTGCCGCGTTTGATGTAGTTGGCGACATCGTGGACGCGCTCCTCGCCCAGCTGGCTGTCGCGCAGCCGGCTGACTGCATCATATTCGTAAAGCCCCTGCTGGGCGCGGGTCGTGGACTTGATGTGCCATTCGATGATCGGCAGACCCAGCGACGTGGCCACCTGCCGCGCAAGCTCGGTCTTGCCGGTGCCGGGTTCGCCCTTGACCAGAAGCGGCCGCTCCAGCGTGACCGCCGCGTTCACGGCGACGGTCAGGTCCTCGGTCGCGACATAGCTTTCGGTGCCCTCGAAACGCATCTGCGGGTTCCTCCGGAGTGCTCGGTTCCCGAGCGACCTAGGCGGCGCGGCGCGCAGAGTCCAGCACAGGGCGAAGGGCCGGCGCGCGCGGCCCTCGAATTTCATCGCCCGCGCGCCGGATTTTCCGCGTCCGGCCGATTTGGCCGCCGATAATCAAGGCACTGAGCGCACAAGACGGGTGACAACGCCCCCCCGGTCTTGTAATCGGGCGGCGGAAGCCGGAGGGGATTTGATGCCTGACCCGATTTTGCACGCCGGCTCCGGCGAGGGGAGCACCATGAAAGCCGAAGTCTTTCTGCCTGAAGACTACCGTCCCGCCGAGGACGAGCCGTTCATGAACGAACGTCAACTCGAGTATTTCCGCCGCAAGCTTCTGACATGGAAGAACGACCTCCTCGAGGAGAGCCGTTCGACCGTCGAGACGCTGCAGGATGGCACGCGCAACATTCCCGACGTTGCCGACCGCGCCAGCGAGGAAACGGATCGCGCGCTGGAACTGCGCACGCGCGACCGTCAGCGCAAGCTGATCGCCAAGATCGACAGCGCGCTCAGGCGGATCGAGGAAGGCGAATACGGCTATTGCGAGGTCACGGGCGAGCCCATCTCGCTCAAGCGCCTCGACGCGCGGCCGATCGCCACCATGAGCCTCGAGGCGCAGGAACGCCACGAGCGCCGCGAAAAGGTCCATCGCGACGACTGAGACCATCGGCGCGACGCAGAGAAACAGGGGCGCCCTTGCGGGGCGCCCTTTGTGTTCGGAGAGGGCGGGCATGCTTGCGGGACAACCCATCACGGTCATCGGCGGCGGCATCGGCGGGCTGGCCGCGGCGCTCGCCGCCGCCCGGCACGGCGCGCAGGTCACAGTGCTCGAACAGGCCCCCGAGATCGCCGAGGTCGGCGCCGGCATCCAGATCAGCCCGAACGGCTGGGCCGTCCTGAAGGCGCTGGGCCTGGATCAGGCCGTCGCCGCCGAGGCCCCCCGCCTGACCGCCGTGCGCCTGCGCGATTTCCGCCGCGGTGCGCAGGTCTTCACCATGCCGCTCTCCCGCGCCGACCGGCCGTTTCACGCCGTGCATCGCGCCGACCTGATCGACATCCTGGCGGCGGCCTGCCGCGACGCCGGCGTCGAGATCAGGTTGCACACGCGGGTCGAGGCGGTGGAGCTCGACGGTGTCGAGACCGTGCTCACCTTGTCCGACACCTTGCCCGAACGCCATGGGCTTACCTTCGCCGCCGACGGCATCCATTCGCCGGCGCGCGCGGCGCTCAACCCCAAGTCCCGCCCCTGGTTCACCGGCCAGGTCGCCTGGCGCGCGACGGTGCCCGACGCGGGCGACCTCGCGGCGGAGGCGCATGTGTTCATGGGGCCGGGCCGGCACCTCGTGCGCTACCCGCTGCGGCAGGGCCGGCTCGTCAACATCGTGGCGGTCGAGGAACGCGACGCCTGGGGTCCCGAAGGCTGGCACCATACCGACGATCCCGCCAACCTGCGCCGCGCCTTCACCGATTTCTGCCCCGAGCTGCGCGGCCTGCTCGACCGGGTGGAAACCGTGCATCTCTGGGGTCTCTTCCGCCACCCGGTCGCGCCGGTCTGGACGCAAGGGCATCTCGCGCTTCTGGGCGACGCGGCGCACCCGACGCTGCCCTTCCTGGCCCAGGGCGCCAACATGGCGCTCGAGGATGCCTGGTCCCTCGTGGCGGCACTGGCCAGCGACCCCGATACCGCGGATGCGCTTGCCACCTATGCCGAGCTGCGCCGCCCGCGCGCGGCGCGCATCGTGCAGGCGGCCGAGGCCAACGCGACGAATTACCATCTGCGCCCGGGCCCCTGGCGCTTCGCCGCGCACAGCGCTCTCCGTCTTGCGCAGCGCGTCGCGCCCCATGCCGTGACGGGCCGGTTCGAGTGGCTTCACGGCCACGACGTCACGCGGGGCTGATCCTTCATCTTTCCGAAAATACGCGCGGGGGAGCGCGAGGGGGCGAAGGGCCCCCTCGCTCCCGTCGGCAGCCCAGAGCGCCTCAGTCCAGCGTATAGGACGGCAAGCGTCGGAATGCCTCTTTCAGGGCCTCGCCCCATCCCGATGAGATCATCTCGAAGAACGGGTCCTCGCGCTCGATCCGCCGGATCACGCCGTGACGGAAACTATCCGCTTCATAGAGATGAAGGTCGAGCGGCAAGCCAACGGAAAGATTGGCCTTTAGCGTCGAATCGAAACTCAGCATCAACAGCTTCACCGCGTCCTCGAAACTCATGTCCGGATCGTAGGCGCGAACGAGGATCGGTTTGCCGTATTTCGTCTCGCCGATCTGGAAGAAGGGCGTGTCGACGCTGGCCTCCACGAAATTGCCTTCCGGGTAGATCAGAAACAGGCGCGGCTCGCCGCCCCGGACCTGGCCCGCCAGGATCAGCGTGGCCGAGAACGGGCTGTCGGCCTGCGGGCCTTCGACGCCCGATTCCTGCGCGATCACCTCGCGCAGGGTCTCTCCCACCAGCCGCGCGGCCTGGAACATCGACGGCGCCTCGAGGATCGAGGGCTGGCCGCGCTCCTCCGCGGGCTTGGCGCGCTCGCTCAGCAGGCTGACGACCGCCTGCGTGGTGGCGAGGTTGCCCGCCGTCATCAGCGTGATCGACCGCTCGCCCTCGGCCTCCCAGAGGAACATCTTGCGGAACACGCTGATATTGTCGACGCCCGCATTGGTCCGCGTGTCGGACATCATCACCAGCCCGCGGTTGAGCTTCAGCCCCACGCAATAGGTCATTCCCGCCGCCCTTCTGCCCCTGCGCCCTTGTTATTGGCAGCGAAGCTACTGCTGCTGCACCTGTATGTCGATGGATAGCGCCTCGCCGCCCGCGCCGAAGCGCAGGCCCGAGATCGGCGCGGCCTCGCGGTAGTCGAGCCCCGTGGCCACGCGCACGTAGCGCGCGTCGGGCGAGATGCCGTTGGAGACGTCGAAGCCCACCCATCCCATGCCGTCGATATGCGCCTCGGCCCAGGCGTGACTTGCATCCTGGTGCACGCGGTCGTTCATCATCAGGTAGCCCGAGACGTAGCGCGCCGGGTAGCCCATGGTGCGCGCGGCGGCCACGAAGATATGCGCGTGATCCTGGCACACGCCCGCGCCCTGCTCGATCGCTTCCTCGCCGGAGGTCGAGGCGTCGGTGGCGCCGACCACGTAGGGCACCTCCGCGATGATCCGCGCCGAAAGCGCGTGCAGGCGGGGGATATCCTCGGCCACCTCCTCGCGCAGGCCCTTCATCAGGCGCCGGACGTTCGGGCCCGCCCGCGTCAATTCGGTGGACCGGCGGAAGTACCACAGCGGCGCGAAGCCACCGTGCTTGCCGATCACACCATGCAGGTCGGCGTTTTCGACCTCGCCCTCGCAATGGACGACGATGGATGTCGCGTGCGGGTCGAAGGAGATCAGCGTCACCCGGTTCTGGTGATGGTCGTTGAACTCCGTCTGCATCTGCCCACCATCGATATCCATGTGCCAGCGCCTGACGACCTGTCCCGCGCGGCTTTTCGGGATCAGGCGCAGCTGTTGCAGCCCGTAGGCCACCGGCTGGTCGAAATGATAGGTCGTGGTGTGCAGGATCTTCAGGTGCATATGTGTTGCCTAGCCGAGAAACCGGTAGTCCCTTTCGATCTGGCCGCCGAGCCGCGAGATATCGGTCAGGAAATCAGTGATGAACTCGTGCAGCCCGTCGTCGAAGACGCGCTCGATCGTCATCGTGTCGAGCCGGGTTGTCAGCACGTCGATCTGGTCATGGCTGGGCTGACGCATGCCGTAGGCCTTTTCCAGATACGTCAGGTTGGTGCCGATCTTCATGGCGGCAAACCGCAGCGATCGCGGCATCCGCCCGTCGAAGATCAGGAAATCGGCGATGCCCATCGGGCTGCTTTCGCCCTTGTTGAGCCAGCGATAGGCGCGCTGGCCCGCGACTGAGCGCAGGATCGTCTCCCATTGCACATTGTCGAGGCTCGATCCGATCTGGCTGATCGAGGGCAGGAGCACGTAGTATTTCACGTCGAGAATGCGCGCGGTATTGTCGGCGCGTTCAAGGAAGGTGCCGAGCCTGCAGAAATCGAAGATGTCGTTTCTGAGCATCGTACCGTGGAGCGCGCCTCGCACCAGCGCCGATTGCTGGCGCACCATGGCAAGCTTCTCGGGCAGGTCGCGGGTGCGCACGGGCCGGGCCAGTTCTTCTTTCAGGATCATGTAGGTGTCGTTGACCGCCTCCCACACCTCGCGGGTCAGCGCGGTGCGCACCATGCGCGCGTTCTGGCGCGCCGCGGCGATGGCCGACAACACCGAAGAGGAATTGGCGCTGTCACGCAGGAGGAAATCGACGGTCTTGGCCCCGTCCACCTCGCCGTGCCGCTCGTGATAGGCATCGGCCACGGCGGCGGTCTGCAACACGCTCGCCCATTCGTCATCCGCCCCGTCGGGCCGGGTGAGCGCGATGCGAAACCCCGCCTCGATCAGGCGCGCGGTGTTCTCGGAGCGTTCGAGATAGCGGAACATCCAGAAAAGCCCGCCTGCGGTCTTGCCCAGCATGCCCTTATTCCTCCAGCACCCAGGTGTCCTTGGTGCCGCCCCCTTGCGAGGAGTTCACCACCAGAGAGCCTTTCTTGAGCGCCACCCGCGTCAGCCCGCCGGGCGTGATCGTGCAGCCGTCGGGACGCACCTGCACGAAGGGGCGCAGGTCCACATGGCGCGGCGCGAGGCCCGCCTTGGTCAGGATCGGCACAGTGGAGAGCGCCAGCGTCGGCTGCGCGATGTAGTTGCCGGGCCGCGCCTGCAGCTTCTTGCGGAAGGCCGCAACCTCCTTTTTCGACGCCGCGGGGCCCACCAGCATCCCGTAGCCGCCCGATCCGTGCACCTCCTTGACCACCAGTTCCGTCAGGTTGTCGAGCACGTAGGACAGCGCCTCGGGCTCGGAACAGCGCCAGGTCGGCACGTTCTTCAGGATCGCCTTCTCGCCGGTGTAGAACTCCACGATATCGGGCATGTAGCTGTAGATCGCCTTGTCGTCGGCGATGCCGGTGCCGGGCGCGTTGGCGATGGTGATGCCGCCCGCGCGGTAGACATCCATGATCCCCGGCACGCCCAGCGTGCTTTCGGGGTTGAAGTTCATCGGGTCGAGAAAATCGTCGTCCACCCGGCGATAGAGCACGTCGATGGGCTTGTAGCCCTCGGTCGTGCGCATGGCGACCTTGCCGTCGGTGATCCTGAGGTCATGCCCCTCGACCAGTTCCACCCCCATCTGGTCGGCGAGGAAGGCGTGTTCGTAATATGCGGAATTGTGGATGCCGGGCGTAAGCACCGCGACGGTGCAGTCGGGCGAGCAATCGGTGGGGGCGCTGGCCGCGAGCGAGCGGCGCAGGTTCACGGGGTAATCCTGAACCGGCTGAACCTTGATGCGGGTGAACAGCTCCGGGAACATCTGGAGCATGGTCTCGCGGTTCTCCAGCATGTAGGAGACGCCCGAGGGGGTGCGGGCGTTGTCCTCCAGCACGAAAAACTCGTTCTCGCCCGTCCGCACCAGGTCGATGCCCACGATATGGGTGTAGACACCGCCGGGCGGGGCGACGCCGATCATCTGCGGCAGGAAGGCGTCGTTGCGCGCAATCAGCTCGACGGGCACGCGGCCTGCGCGCAGGATCTCCTGCCGGTGGTAGATATCATGCAGGAACGCGTTGATCGCGCGCACCCGCTGCTCGATCCCGCGGGTCAGCCGCGCCCATTCGCGCGCTGAAATGATGCGGGGCACGATGTCGAACGGGATCAGGCGTTCATCCGCCTCCGCCGCCCCATAGACATTGAAGGTGATGCCGGTGCGGCGAAAGAAGGTTTCGGCCTCGATGGATTTCTTGCGCAGCTCGGACAGGTCCTCGCCCGAGAACCAGCCGTGATAATCGGCATAAGGTGCGCGCGCGGTGTCCTCCGCGGCCAGCATTTCATCGAAGAACGGTGATTTGTCCTGCATGCGCTACCGGTGTCTCCCCAACCCCCTTAACGCTGCAAAAACTGCGCGCGAGCGCCAGCGTACCACGGCCCACAAGGGGGTATCTGACGCGGTTTGCACAATTATTGGGCATTATGCCTCTGTATCAAGCCATATTGTCACCGGTCCGTCATTTGTCAGCGTCACCGCCATCTCCGCGCCGAAGACGCCGGTTTCGACATTCGGGCCGAGAGCGGCCAGCGCGCGGGCGAAATGCAGATAGAGCCGTTCGCCATCTTCCGGCGGGGCGGCGGCGGAAAACCCCGGCCGGTTGCCCCGGCGCGTGTCGGCGGCCAGTGTGAACTGGCTGACGACCAGCGCGCCGCCGCCCGTATCCGTGAGCGCGCGGTTCATCTTGCCCGCCTCGTCATGAAAGATGCGCAGCTTCGCGATCTTTGCGGCCAGTTTCTCGGCCTCGGCCTTCGTGTCGCCCTGCATGGCGCAGACGAGGATCAGCATGCCGGGGCCGGTGCGGCCCACCACAGATTCCTCTATGGCGACCTCGGCGGAGGTGACGCGCTGGACCAGCGCCCTCATGACAGATCCGCGCGGCGGGGCGGGTTGGCGCCCGCGCGCGCCACGGTGATGGCGGCCGCCCGAACGCCGAGGTCGAGCGCGGTCCGCAGCGCGTCGTCGGAAAGGCCCGCGCGCACCGTGTCGACGGAAAGGCAGCCGGCATCGGAAAGCCCCGCGAGAAAGCCCGCATTGAACGTGTCGCCCGCGCCCACCGTGTCCACGATGTCCGCCCTCGGCGCGGGATGGTGCAGGGGATCGCCCCCGAAATACGCGGTGACGCCCTCGGCCCCCCGGGTCACGAGGACAAGCGCGGGCCCGTGGGCGCGCACGGCCTCGGCCAGAACGCCCGTGTCGCCCTCGCCCATGAGCCAGGCCAGATCCTCGTCCGAGACCTTGACCACGTCGGCCAGCGACAGAAGCCGCTGCATCCGGTCCCGGTAGCGGGCCTCGTCGGCGATGAAACCCGGGCGCACATTGGGGTCCAGCATCACCAGCTTGCCTGCGGCGGACATGCGCGCGGCAAGCGTGGCATAGGCCTCCGCGCAGGGTTCCACGGCCAGCGAGATGCCGCCGAAAAAGCCCGCCTCGGCGGTCTCGGGGATCGCGGGCAGATCGGCCTCGGAAACCATGCGCCCGGCCGTGTTCTCATCGTAGAACGTGTAGCTTGCGTTGCCGCCCGACAGCGTCACGAAAGCCAGCGTCGTGGGCCGGGCCGAGCACGCGATCAGGCTCTGATCCACGCCGTTGACCGTGAGCGACCGCGACAGCCGCTCGCCGAAAAGATCGTCGCTGAGCCCTGTGAAGAAGCTCACCGGCACCTCCAGCCGTGCCAGTGCCACGGCGGTGTTGAAAACCGCGCCGCCGGGGTAGGGGGCGAAAGCGGCCTCGCCCGCCTCGGTCTTGCGGGGCAGCATGTCGATCAGGGCCTCGCCCGCGCACAGGATCATGGTCCAGTCTCCCGTTCTGGTGTCCCCCTTGCTAACGGCGCACGCGCGCCTCCGCCAGAGATTTGACGCACCGCAGGGACGTGGGGCGATGTCACCAGCGATGGTTGGTCGCGTGGATGTCCGGGCGCGTCGCGCAACCTGAAGATCGGCAAAGGCTGAGGCGAAAGCCTTACACCGTGTCCGTGATCGTCACGCTGGCGGGCGCCGCGCCGAACTCCATGCCGCCCTCCTCGGCCAGTTGCAGCCCGTAAAGGACGGCGGCTCCGATCAGGATGGCGAGCACGACGGCGATCGCGATCTTGATGACGGACCACGGCCGTTCGCCCTGCACCTTGCCGGTCTGGCCGTTCACCACGAAGCGGTAGGGCTTGCCACGGTAGCGGTAGGCGGCGACCCAGACCGGCAAGAGGATGTGCTTGAAGGTGACGTCCGACACCTGCGTGTCGACCCGGCCGATCCGCTGGCCGTCGCCGCCGATGTCGCGGGCGATATCGTGGCGGATGCGGGCGTCCATGATCGCGCGCGCCTCGGCCATGCCATCGTCGAGATCGACGGTATAGCCCTCGGCCCGGAAACCCGAGAGGAAATCGGGCCGGTACTCGGTCAGCGCCTCCAGCCCCCAGGGCTGCAGCGCGTCGGTGAACCGCTTGGGCAGCGAGCGGGAGGCGAGGACCACCACGTCGTCGAAAAAGCGCGCCACCCGGCCCGAGACCGGCGTCCAGCGCATCTTGCGTACGCGCTGCGTCTTGCCGTCCTTGCCGCGCACGGTGACGTAATAGGCGGTGCCGCGCTGGCCGGTGTAGCGGGTGCGGGTGTCGGCGTCATAGGTCCAGTGGGGCACGTAGATGCCGTCCATCTTGCGCCCCTTCCTGGCGTAGTCCGAAAGGCCGTTGGGGGCGAACCACAGCCGCCCGAGCCAGCGGTTCATCGCGTCATGAGCCTGCCGTTCGGACAGCTGGAAGGGCACGAGCCCCTGCGGCTTGATATGCCGGTGCGTGCCGGTGTCGGTCACCACGGGCGTGGCGCAGAACGGGCATTCCTTGGCGTGAACCTCGGAGGCCAGCGTGACCTGCGCGCCGCAATTGTCGCAGTGCAGGACGCGGGTTTCCTCCATCTCGGCGGCGTTGAGCCTGTCGCGCAGCGCGCTGCGGAAATCCAGCTCGCGGATGCCACCCTCGGCGCTGTCCCATGGGCCCGCACCTTCCACGTCATCGCTGATCTCGTTCTCGTTGCCGCAATGATCGCAGATCAGCTTGTTCTGCCCCGGCGCGAAGCGCATGTCCGCGCCGCACTGGTCGCAGGGGAAGCGATGTGCGTCCTCGGGGGCTGCGGTGCCGAACGGGGCGGTCTCGGACATGGGATGGCCTTCGGGCTGCTCTCGTCCCCTTGTCCTGTCTCGGGCGGCCGCGATCAAGGGGGAAGGGGGCGCTCCCGCCCCATTCGGCCTTGCGGCCTGCCATGGGTTGGGCGCGGCGCGGCTTTGCCGCGCGGCGGCGCGCAAATCGGCGGCGAGAGCACGGCGGGGCGGGTGGCTGCCTTTCTGCCGGGAGGCCGTTTGCTGGCAGCTGTGCCATCAAACAGGCCCTGTCGATGGTGGGATGCGGGCAGGGGACCGCCTCAAGGACAAGCCGCCTTCGGCGGGGCCTCGCGGCCTCCTTGACCCGGTCCCCGACTCACGATGGTGAGGTTTTGGGCGACGAGACCTGAAACGCCCTGCAGGCGTGCCTTACCCCGCGGGCGGTGGCGGCGGTGGCGGCGGCATCACCGTGAAGAGCTGCGCGAGTTCCGTCACGTCCTCGGCCTGCATCCAGCCGTCCTGACCGGCGGTCCACACATGGGTCTCGCGCGTGAGCTCCCCCGCAGCGGCCATGCGGCCGAGATCGGCCTTGGAGAACGGTCCCCTCGTCTGGCCGTTCTCGGCGATGTGCCAGACATGTTCGACCGGCGGCGGCGGGGGGGCCGCGGCCGGTTGATGCGCCTGCTGGTGCGGCTGATGCTGCGCCTGGCCCAGGGGCCCGCCGGCGCCCGTCATCATGTTGCCCATCGCCATGCCGAGGCCCGCACCGAGGCCCGCGCCCATGGTGCCGCCATCGCCCGACGCGGAGGCGGCGGCCTGCATCGCCTCGGCGGCCGAGAACTGGGTGTACTTGTTCAGATCGCCCACGACGCCCATCGAGGTGCGCTTGTCGAGCGCCTGTTCGACCGCGGGCGGCAGCGAGATGTTCTCGATATAGAGCTCGGGCAGGGTCAGGCCGTATTGCGCGATCGTCTCGGAGATGCGGCTGGCCACCAGCTTGCCGAACTCGCCCGTATTGGCGGCCATGTCGAGCACCGGGATGCCGGAGCCCGCGACCACGCGGCTGAATTCCTGCACGATGACGTTGCGGATCTGGAAGGTGATCTCGTCGGTCGTGAACTCCCCATCCGTGCCCACGATCTCGGTCATGAAGCGGCCCGCGTCCGCGACCTTCACCGTGTAGGTGCCGAAGGCGCGGATGCGGGTCGGCCCGAACTCCGGATCGCGCAGCATGATCGGGTTCTTCGTGCCCCATTTGAGGTTGGTGAAGCGGTTCGTGTTGACGAAGTAGATCTCGGATTTGAAGGGCGATTTGAACCCGTGGTCCCAGTGCTGCAGCGTCGTGAGGATCGGCATGTTGTTGGTCTCGAGCATGTAGAGACCGGGGGTGAAGATGTCGGCCAACTGGCCTTCGTGGATGAAGACCGCCGTCTGCCCCTCGCGCACAGTGAGCTTCGCGCCATACTTGATCTCGTTGCCGTAGCGCTCGAAGCGCCACACCATCGTGTCGCGGGTGTCGTCGGTCCATTCGATGACGTCGATGAACTGGCCGGACAGGAAGTTGAAGACCATGGGCATACCTCTGCACGATACTTGTCGGGTAGCAGAGTAAGGGCTTTGCCCCCCTCGCGCTAGATGGGGAAGAGCCACGTGGCCGCGAAAGTCAGCGCGCCGCCCATCAGCGAGGCGGCGAGGCACAGGCCGAGGGTTTTCGACAGGACCTCGCCCTCGCGCGCGACGATGCCCACGGTGGCCGAACCCGCGATGATGTTGTGCGGCGCGACGATGTTGCCGATGGCCGAGCCGAAGCCCTGCGCCGCGGCCAGCACAACCGGCGGATGGGACAGCGTCTGGGCCACGCTGGTCTGGAACTCGGTGAACAGGATGTTCGACGCCGTGGCCGAGCCGGTGACGAAGGTGCCCAAGACGCCGATCAGCGGCGCCAGCAGCGGCCAGAACGCGCCTGTCGTCGCCGCGGCCTCGGCCAGCGCCGAGATCAGGCCGCCATGGACCATGACGCGGCTGAGCGCCAGCATGGCCAGAAGCGCCAGCGCCACGGGGCCGATGCGCGCCAGCGCGCCCGAAAGCGCGGGCAGGAGCGCGCCTGTCCGTCCCGTCGCCAGCGCGCCGAGGCCGAGCCCTGCGAAAAGCAGCGTGCCGGGGTGATAGAGCGGTGCGAAACTGCCCGAAAAACGGTCCTCCAGCGACCAGGAGACCGCGAGGCCGCTCAGCGTCTCCTGCACCGGGCCGATCAGCCGCGTCGCAAGCACGAACGCCAGAATGGCGGCGTAGGGCGCGAGATCGCGGGCCAGCGCGGCCATATCGGGGAGGGTGCCACCCTTTTTGCGGCGCAGGACCATGGCGAAAACGATCAGCCCGATCAGCGCGCCGCCGAGGCTGGGAAGTTCCGGCCCCGCCAGCGCCGCCAAAGCGACGGAGGGCACCGCGAAGCTGATCCAGGCCAGCAGGGTCCAGCCGATGTCAGAGGCGCTGAGCCGGCCTTCGCCCGCCAGCCGAACCGTCGCGATCAGCAGGAGCGGCGAGACGATGGCGTGCATCAGCGCCGCCGATCCCGCCAGTGCCGTGGGCGAGAGCCCGGTGAGGTTGATCTGCGCCAGCGTGGGCGTGCCCACCGCGCCGAAGGATACGCCCGCCGCATGGCCCAGAAGCGCGAGGATCACCGCGCGCACGGGCGGATAGCCGAGGCCCGCCAGCAGGGGCGCGGCCAGCGCCACGGGCGTGCCGAAGCCCGCCGCGCCCTCCATGAAGAGGCCGAAGAACCATGCGATAAGGATGGCCTGGATGCGGCGGTCTCCGGTCAGGCCGGTCAGCGCCACGCGAATGCGTTCCAGCGCGCCGACCTCGGCCTGAAACTCGTAGAGCGCCAGCGCCGGCAGGACGATCCAGAGGATCGTGGCGGTGGAACTCAGCGCCTCCGCCCCCGCGCCGGCAAGCGTCAGGATCGTGCCGCCCTCGTGCGGGGCGAAGACCACGACGACGATGGCCAGCGCCACGGCCAGCCCGATCGCCCCGGCCTTCGCGGCCGAGAGATGCGCCCATCCCATCGCGGCCAGAACGATGGCGAGCGGCAGGGCTGCGGCGGCGGCGGTCATGTCATGACGGCCCGCCGACCAGTTCCTCGGCGATCCGGCGCACGATCGGGCGCACTTCGTCGGGACGCATGCCGGGGGTCAGGCGGCGGTCGTAGAGGATGCGCAGCAAAAGCTCGTCATGCCGGGTCAGAAGCGCGAATTCCTCGTCATCGTTGAAGATCGAGGGACGCGCGGCAGGGCTGTCATTGGGCAGGCCCAGACCCTGGGCGATTTCCTCGTGCACGCAGGAGCGGCGCAGAAGCGGCGGATGCTCGTCGCGGATGATGGCGATGGCGGCGACATAGGTGGACCCGCCGCCGGCCTGCGAGAACGCGTAGACAGAGCAGAAGGTGAAGCGCGGCAGACGCTCGATTTCGGCGACCGTCGCCGCGCTGATCCCCGGCACGAGGTCGCGCACGAGATCGCCCACCTGCCGTTGGGTGTCGCGGTTGATGTAGAGCACATGGAAATTGCCGCCCGAGCCCACGGTCCGGATCGGATGGCGCGCGACGCGGCCGAGGCGGGCGGCGTATCGGGACAGTTCCGCCCGGTCGATGGCCTTCTGTTCCTCGGACACCGTCTGGCCGAAATGGGCCTCGATGCGCACGGGCTGGTCCCAGCGGCGCAGGCGCGAGGGCGTCTGCTGCGCGACGAAGCGCCCCCCCGAGAGCGTGTATTCGTCGTAAAGCGCGATGCGCTCGAAGTTTTCCACCAGATCTCGCGCGGTGAAGGGGGTGTCCGCGCCACCCCCGTCGGTCCGCAGAAGGCCGTCGTCGAGCAGCCGCGCCTCGACCGACGCGTAGTAGCGCGCGAAGCTTCGGCTTTCCGCCGAGGGGCCTTCTGGGGCGGCCTCGATCGGTTCGGGGGGAGGCGGCGGCGCGAGCGGCGTGGCGACGCAGCCCGTCAGCGCGCCGGCCAGCACGGCGAAGGCCACCCTGCGTCCCAGACGGGAGAGGGCGGGCAGGTCCCATGCTGACCGGTCGTTCATCAGGTGACCCTTGTCTCCGGATCAGGCACCGCCCTATGCGGGGGGCGGCGTGTCTGCGGTCGGCCTGCGGGCCGATGCGGAGGCCAGCGTGTCGCGAAGTTCGGCTTCCATCTTCTGCATCTCGACCTCGGCCTCGGCGCGGCGACGCTTGCCTTCGTCGGCGATCTGCAGGCTTTCCTCGATGGTCGAGACAAGCTCGGCATTCGCCTTCTTCACCGCCTCGATGTCAAAGACGCCGCGCTCCATCTCCTCGCGGACCATGCGGTTAGACTCGCGCAGGT
Organism: uncultured Roseicyclus sp.; assembly: GCA_964578115.1. GTDB lineage: Bacteria > Pseudomonadota > Alphaproteobacteria > Rhodobacterales > Rhodobacteraceae > Roseibacterium. Next base: position 10,681 of record CAZOBK010000023.1, on the reverse strand, counting down.
TCTCGGCGTTCTGTGTCAGAAGCTCGTTGGTGAGGTCGGTGGCCTCGCGCACGGCCTTGGCGGCCTCGGTCGAGCGCTGGATCGTCACCGCCTGCGCCAGCTGGGTTTCCCACAGCGGCACAGTGTTGACCAGCGTCGAGTTGATCTTGGTCACGAGGCTCTTGTCGTTTTCCTGCACCAGCCGGATCGAGGGCAGCGACTGCATCGTCACCTGACGCGTCAGCCGCAGATCATGCACCCGGCGCTCAAGGTCGTCGCGCGCGGCGCGCAGGTCGCGCAACTCCTGCGCCTTGATGACCTGACCGTCCTCGGGCGCGGCCTGCACCTCGGCTTCCTTGGCGGGGATCGTCTCCTCGTCCAGTTCGCGCAGCTTTTCTTCGCCGGCGGCGATGTAGAGCGCCAACTCGTCATAGAAATCGAGCGTCTTTTCATAGAGCTTGTCGAGCGACTTGATGTCCTTCATCAGCGTGTGCTCGTGGTGCAGCAGATTGTCGGTGATCTTGTCGATCTGGTCCTGCACCTCGTCGAACTTGGCAATGAAGTCATGCAGCGGCTTGGCCCGGCCAAAGAGACGCTCCCACCACGACTGCTTGCGGTTCGGGTCGAGCTCATCGACCGAAAAGCCGCGGATGGTGCCGACGATTTCGCGCAAGGAGTCGCCCGCGGGACCGACATCCTTGTTCTTCACGCCTTGCAGCATCGACTGACTGATCTGCTGCAGTTCCGCCTGCGCGGCGGAACCGAAGGACACGATGGAATTGGTGTCGGTCATGTCGATCTCGGCCACGCGGCGGCTGATTTCCTCGGCGGTCGGCGCGTCCGCCTGGGGCAGGGGCACGAGGTCGGCCGAGGGTTCGGGCAGGACGACGGCGTTCAGCTCATCCACCAATTTCGCGACCTCTTCGGCCTGTTCGCGGGTTTTTGTACTCATCTGTCCTCATTCCTCTATGTGCAGGTTTTCGCGGTTGAGCCGCTCCCTCAGTACCTCGATCTCGATATCGAGATTGGACCGGTCATCTGTCAGCATCGCGCGGGTGCGCTTGGCGAAGTTGTTTTCCAGGTCGTCCAGGAAATCCATGTAATCGCCGCGGATCTTCGGATCGCGGTTGCGCCCGTAAAGGTCGGCGAACTGCACCGTCGCGTCGCGGGCGCCCTGCAGGTAGACGCCGAGATAGCGGCGCGCCGATGTCAGGTCGCGGGGGTCTGCCTCCACCTGCCGGAACATCTGGCGCACGGTGCCTTGGAAGGTCTCGACGCGGCTCTCCAGTTGCCGGTCGCGGGCCCGGCGGATGGCGTCCGACATCTCGTCGAGAACGCCCTCGGCCTCGTCGATCTTGCGCGCGATGCGGTCGGTCTGCATCCGGTCGACGCCCTCCAGCCCCTTGTCGCGCATCGGGTCGAGCCCGAAGGAGACAAGGTGGAGCGCGGCCGCGATCACGCCGATCACGATGGCGGCGGGCAGGACCCAGGCGCCGCCGAAGACCAGAAGCCCGGTGCCCAGCCCCGTGGCGACCGACCCGAAGATCTTGCGGGGGATGGCGGGGCGGCGGGCGACCTTGCGCTCGTTGAACGCATCCTCGGCACGCACCCCGTCGCGCGTCAGCCACGCGCCGAGAAAAAGCGCCGCGATCCCGGCAAGCTCCGTGGCCAGTTCGGTCACCGGCGGGAAAGAGAACAGCGTCGCGCCAAGCGCGATCACCGGCAGCACGAAGAGCATGTTGATCTTCGCGCCGTGGCGCATGGGCGTGCGGCCCTTGAAGCTGGGCACTTCCAGCCGTTCGGCGGTTACCGTGTCGCGCGGGGCCGCGCCGGGGCGCTGGCCCGTGGGGCTGTGCTGTCCGCCATACCGTTTCGCCATGGCTCAGAGCACTCCGAATCCGCCGAAGGCGGACGCCAGAATGATCACGCTCAGGGCGAAGAAGGCCACACCTTGCAGAAAGCTTGAACTCATACCATCCCCGAGGGTCGTCGCGCTCGTTTTGCAGTCACGATAGGCGCGTTCCGTTTCAAAAACCAGACGGAGCCGTCACAGGCAACGGAATCTCGCCTGTCTCTGCCCCTACACCTGTGATCGGCCGGGCCAGGCTGCAATCGTCAGCCCGCATTTGATGCGGGCAAAAGCGCGGCGGCGTGCCCCGGGGCCTGGTGCGGCGAGTTCGGAAGGCGGGCCGAGCGCCTCCGACAGATCCCGGGCAAACCCCGCGTTGTCGAGGTCGAGCATCCGGCGGTAGACCGCGAACAGCCCCGGGCGCATGTAGCCGGACCAGTGGCAGATGCGCGTCGCGGGCGCGCGGAGCTTGTGGCCAAGGGCCTGCAACGCCGCGCGGGTCGCGTCGTCGTCGATGGCGAGGTCGATGCAGCGGGGCAGGTGCCCCAGCCCCGCCGAAAGCGGCCGGTCGAACGGATCGGGCGGCGCCACGGCCAGCCGGAACATAAGGTCGAACGCCGCGTTCTCGCCGCTGGTGACGTTGAGCACCTGGCAGCGCGCTGCAGCCGCAGACGACAGCGCGCGTTCGGCCGCCGCCCTGTATTCCGCCCCCGAGATCAGGATCATCCGGGCCACGGCCCCGCGCGGCGCGGTCTCGAGCGCCGTCAGCGCGACCCGCGCGCCCAGCGAATGGGCGACGAGGTTGACCGGCACATCGGGTCGCGCGGCACGGATGGCGCCGATCATCCGCGCCAGCTGCCGCCCCGCCTCGTGGGCGCGGCGGGCGACGCGGGGCAGGGGACCGGTGGCAGGCCAGCCAAAGCCGATGCCCAGAGCCGCGCCGGGCCGGTCGAGATGCAGGTGGCGCGGCCAGCTGACGGCTTTCCAGCAGTCGGGGCGTGGGGTGACGCTGAGGATGTGGCGATGGGGATCGTGTTCGGGGCTGGACGGACAGAACCGGTAGCCGTGGATCATGATCGTGACCGACCGCCCCGGGGCCAGCGCCTTGAGCGCATCGGAAAGTGAAAGCTCGCCCGCCGGGACATGCCCCGCCGCGCCCTGCGCCGCATTCACACTGAGAAGCGCCATCCGCCAGCCCGCCCCATCATGATCTGGTGGGCAGATACGAGGGTTCCGCAACATGTCGGTAACGCAACCACGACAGTTCGGTAACGTGACCCGACGGTGACAGGCGGCACGCCGACAATTGGCCTTGACCGGGCCTGGGCGAGACCGTATCGCCGACGCACCACGTGGCGATTTGTGAACCGGATTGCGGGCCACGCTAAACAACCCGCTAAAGAGGTCGAGGCGTGCGCCCATCTGCCCGTCCCCGGCCATGAACTTCATGGGCCCCGGGGGCGAGAGCCCCGAACCCGGCCCGCACTTGGCCCCAAGGGGCAGACTGTTTGGGAGAACAGGGCATGAAGGACGCACCCAACCCGCCCCGAAAACCATGGAAGTCCCGCACCCGCGCGGTGCATTCCGGCACACGCCGCAGCCAGTACGGCGAGGTGAGCGAGGCGCTCTTCCTCACGCAGGGTTTCGTCTACGACAGCGCCGAGGCCGCCGAGGCGCGGTTTGTCGAGACCGGACCGGACGAATACATCTACGCCCGCTACGGCAACCCCACGGTCGCGATGTTCGAGGACCGGATCGCCGCCCTTGAAGGGGCGGAGGACTCCTTCGCCACGGCGAGCGGTATGGCGGCCGTGAACGGCGCCCTGACGGCGATGCTCAAGGCGGGCGACCACGTGGTCTCGGCGCGCGCGCTTTTCGGCTCCTGCCTTTATATCCTCGAGGATATCCTGCCGCGCTACGGCGTCGAGGTCAGTTTCGTCGACGGCACCGACCTTGCCGCATGGGAGGCGGCGATCCGCCCCGACACGAAAGCCGTGTTCTTCGAGTCCATGTCGAACCCCACGCTGGAACTGATCGATATCGCCTCGGTCGCTCGCCTCGCCCATGCTGTCGGCGCGCAGGTGATCGTCGACAACGTCTTCGCCACGCCGGTCTTTTCCGACGCGATCGGCCTCGGGGCCGATGTGGTGATCTACTCGGCCACCAAGCATATCGACGGGCAGGGGCGGTGCCTTGGCGGCGTGATCCTCGGGTCCCGCGAGATCATCCGCAAGACGGTCGAGCCCTACATGAAGCATACCGGCGGCGCGATGAGCCCGTTCAACGCCTGGGTGATGCTGAAATCGCTGGAACATGTGGAACTGCGCTGTCGCGCGCAGGCCGAAAGCGCGCAGGCCATCGCCGAGGCGCTGGAGGGGCACGAAAGCCTCGCCCGCGTGATCTTCCCAGGCCTCGCCTCGCACCCCCAGCACGCTTTGGCGCAGGCGCAGATGACACGCCCCGGCACGATGATCGCGCTGGAGCTTGCCGGCGGGCAGGCGGCCGCGTTCCGCTTTCTCAACGCGCTGGAGATCGTCACCATCTCCAACAATCTCGGCGACGCGAAGTCGATCATCACCCATCCCGCGACCACCACCCATCAGCGCCTCAGTGACGAGGCGCGCGCGGCACTCGGCATCACGCCGGGCCTCGTGCGCCTGTCGTTGGGGCTGGAGGATGCGGGCGACCTGATCGCGGACCTCAAGCAGGCGCTGGAGGCGGCGCGATGAAGGACCTCTTGATCCGTCCGTACCGGCCGGAGGATGCCGCACATCTGGCGCGGGTGTTTCACCGTGCGGTTCGGCGGGGCACGGGAGCGCATTATTCGCTGGTCCAGCGGCTGGCGTGGTCGCCGCGTGCGGGCGACGGGGCCGACTGGCACGCGCGGCTCAGCGGCATCGAGACTGTGGTGGCGGAACTGCCCTCGGGGCCGGTGGGGTTCATGGCGCTCGACGCGGGCCAGGGCTTCGTCGATTTCGCCTACGTGGACCCTTGCGTGCGCGGACGCGGCGTGGCGGCGACGCTTTACGCGGTGCTCGAGGGGCGGGCGCGGACCATGGGCCTGAACCGCCTGCAGACGGAAGCCAGCCGCGTGGCTGAGCCCTTCTTCGCTGCACGCGGCTGGGTCGTGCTGCACCGGCAGGTGGTCAGGCGACGCGGGATCGGCCTGCCAAACGCGCTGATGGAGAAGGATCTCGCAAAGGGTGTCCGCGGGGCGGAGGCGGCCGCGTGAAACCCTTTCTCGTGCTGCAACTGCGCCCCGAGGACGAGGCCGCCGACGACGAGTTTGCGGCCTTCCTCGCCCGTGGCGGTCTGGCGGAGGCGCAGGTGGAGCGCATTCGCCTCGACCAGCGGCGGATGCCCGCGCTGTCGCTCGACGACTACGCTGGCGTGATCGTGGGCGGCGGCCCGGGCTGCGTCTCGGACCCGCCGGAGACGAAACACCCCGTCGAGGCGCGGATCGAGGCCGATATCCTTTCGCTCATGCCCGAGATCGTGGATCGCGACGTGCCCTTCATGGGCTGCTGCTATGGCCTTGGCATTCTTACGCATCACATGGGCGGGCGCGTCGGCAAGGGCCTTTACGGCGAGCCCATCGGCGGCGTTGATTGCACCGTGACAGAGGCGGGCGCGCGTGACCCGCTGCTCGACGGCTTCCCCACGCAGTTTCGCGCGTTGGTCGGCCACAAGGAGGCGGTGGAGGCGCTGCCCGAGGGGATGACGCATCTGGTCTCCTCCGCGCCGTGTCCGGTGCAGATGGTCCGTACCGGGCAAAACGTCTATGCCACGCAATTCCACCCCGAGGCCAATGGTGAGACCTTCGCCACGCGCATCCGCATCTACAAGGACCGTGGCTATTTCGACCCCGCCGACGCGCAGGCGCTGACCGAGGCTGCGCTGGCCGAGGAGATCACCGTGCCGGAAATGATTCTCGCGCGGTTCGTCGCGCGCTACGGATGAAATATCCGGCTTCGGCCGACCCGGGGCGGACACCCCATAAATTCCTGAAACTTAAACTCAATTTGATCCAGACAGGCGCTGATAGCGTATCTCCATGGAAAGACAAGACTTGGGTTCCTGCGCACGCGCGCCATATGCCTACGGCGCAGGATCGATGGAAGGGGAACGCCGATGAACATTCAGGTAACGACCGAGGCCGATGTGCCGACCCGTGAGGATGCAGCCGAAGCGTTGCGCCTTTTGCGGGACTGGGCCGACACTGCCGACGCCGAGGATGTGGCTGCGCTCGACCCCGCCGTGGTGCGGCTTCTGAAGGGCCGGGAAGCATATCCTGCCTTCGACCGTGTCTATCCCGAGGACTTCCGCGCCGATGCCGCCTACAAGGCGACGCTGCCCGATCTGCAGAACGGCCCGGCCTCGCTGATCCGGGGCGCGAACCGGCAGATCCAGCACGTGGGCATTTCCAATTTCCGCCTGCCGATCCGCTATCACACGCGCGATAACGGCGACCTGACGCTGGAGACCTCGGTCACCGGCACCGTCAGCCTCGAGGCGGAGAAGAAGGGCATCAACATGAGCCGCATCATGCGGTCCTTCTATGCGCATGCCGAAAAGACCTTCAGCTTCGAGGTGATCGAGGCGGCGCTCGACGACTACAAGGCCGATCTCGAAAGCTTCGACGCGCGTATCCAGATGCGCCTGAGCTTTCCGATGCGGGTGGACAGCCTGCGCTCGGGCCTTTCGGGCTACCAGTATTACGACATCGCGCTTGAACTGGTCGAACGGAACGGGGTGCGCCAGAAGATCGTGCATCTCGACTTCGTCTACTCGTCGACCTGCCCGTGCTCTCTGGAGCTTAGCGAACATGCAAGGGAGACGCGCAACCAGCTTGCCACACCCCATTCGCAGCGCTCCGTCGCGCGACTGTCGGTTGAACTGGCCGAGGGGCAGGGCTGCCTTTGGTTCGAGGACCTCATCGACATGGCGCGCGCCGCCGTGCCGACCGAGACGCAGGTCATGGTCAAGCGCGAGGACGAGCAGGCCTTCGCCGAACTCAACGCCGCCAACCCGATCTTCGTCGAGGATGCCGCCCGCCTCTTCGCCGAGCAGCTGGAATGCGACCCGCGCGTCGGCGATTTCCGCGTGGTGGCAAGTCATCAGGAAAGCCTGCACAGCCATGATGCCGTGAGCGTGCTGACCGAGGGCGAGACCTTCGCGCAGGCCAGTCTCGATCCGCATCTGTTCCGTTCGCTCATCCACATCGGCTGACGGTGTCTTGCGCGGGAAACGCCCCTGCGATCAGGCGTTTCCCGCGGCCCTTTCCTGTGGCTTGAGCGCTTGACAGCGCCGCGCCCACGCGACAACGCTCCGCGCCATGTATGACTTGCGCCCCGTGGGCCATGCGCTCGGATTTCTCGTCCTCACCCTCGGGCTGGCCATGCTCCTGCCGCTTGGCGCCGATCTCCTGGCGGGCAACGGCCATTGGGGCGCCTTCGCCGAGGCATCGGCGATCACGGCGCTGATCGGTCTTTTCCTGATGCTGGCCTGCGCCAATGCGGTGCGCTCGGGCCTGTCGATCCAGCAAACGTTCATCCTGACCACCGGCGTCTGGCTGGTCCTGCCGTTCTTCGGGGCGCTGCCCTTCATGCTCGGTGCAATGCAGCCGGACGGCAGCGGAGCGCGCTTTGTCGATGCGTTTTTCGAGGCCATGTCGGGCATGACCACCACGGGCTCCACCGTCTTCTCCGGACTCGACGACCTGCCCGTGGGGATCAACCTGTGGCGCGCGCTCATGCAATGGTTCGGCGGCATCGGGATCATCGTGGTGGCCATGGTGTTCCTGCCCGAACTTCGCGTGGGCGGCATGCAGGTTTTCCGGTCCGAGGCCTTCGACACGATGGGCAAGATCCTTCCGCGTGCCACCGAGATCGCGGCCCGGATCTCGGTCATCTACGTGGGGCTCACGGTCCTGTGCGGGCTGACATATGTGGCGCTGGGCATGTCCGGGTTCGACGCGCTGATCCACGCGTTGACGACCTTGTCCACGGGCGGGTTCTCGAATGGCGACGCGTCCTTCGGGGCCTTCCAGGGGCCGCTCGAATACGCGGCGGCGGTCTTCATGATCCTCGCGAGCCTGCCTTTCGTGCGTTACATCCAGATCGTCGCCGGAACCGCGCAGCCGCTGTTCCGCGACAGCCAGGTGCGCGCCTATCTCGGTACGATCCTCGCGCTGGCCGTCCTGCTCACGCTCTACCGCGTGGTGATGAACGACGACACATGGGAACACGGGTTCCGCGAGGGGATCTTCAACGTCACCTCGATCATCTCGGGGACGGGGTATGCCTCGGTCGACTACCAGCTGTGGGGCACCGTCCCGGTCGCGCTGTTTTTCTGCATCGGCATGATCGGGGGCTGCGCGGGATCGACCTCCTGTTCGATCAAGGTGTTCCGCTGGCAGATCGTTTTCGCCTCGATCTCCACGCAGGTGCGAAGGCTATACGCCCCGCACGGCGTCTTCGAGCCGCGTTTCGAGGGACGCCCCGTGGACGAGGAGATCGTGTCCTCCGTGATGGCCTTCTTCGTGCTGTTCTTCGTCTCGCTGGGCATCATCGCGGTGCTGCTGGGGCTGACGGGCCTCGACTTCGTCACCTCCGTCTCGGGGGCGGCGACGGCGATCGGCAATATCGGCCCGGGTCTGGGCGACACGATCGGGCCGGCGGGCAATTTCGCGACGCTGAACGACACCGCGAAATGGATCCTCGCCTTCGCCATGTTGCTGGGGCGGCTTGAGCTGATCGTCGTGCTGGTGCTGTTCACCGCCGCCTTCTGGCGGGGTTGAGCGCCCTTCAGTCTGCGAAGTTGCGGCTGATCTTGATCTGGTCCCAGGCCCAGACGACCTCCTGCAGGCGTTCCTCGTCCGAGCGGTCGCCGCCGTTCATGTCCGGATGAAGAACCTTGATCAAGGCCTTGTAGGACTTGCGGATTTCGGCCTTGGTCCAGTTTTCCTTGGCGTCCAGGATGTCGATCGCGCGCCGTTCCGTCGGCGGCAGTTTCCGGCCCGACCCGTTGGTGGCGCGTCCGGGGTTGCGCGTGGCGTTGTCGCCGAGCACCTGGTGCGGGTCCTCGATGCCAAGGCGGGCCCATGCCTTTTCCTCGACGGATTTCTTGAAGGGGCGCGTGGGGCGGTCCCAGACCCGGTCGCGGTCGAGCTGCGCCTCCATCTCGGCCTCGGTGGTGCCTTCGAAGAAGTTCCACTTGAGATTGTACTCGCGCACATGCTCGCGGCAGAACCACTTGAAATCCTCGAGATTGTCGGGCGCCTTGGGGGCTCGGTACTGGCCCGGCTCCTCGCAGCCTTCATGCTCGCAAGGCCGTTGCGACGTCTCGAACGCGCCCGACATGCCGCGCCGTCCGGAACGGCGCTTTTTCTTGTCTGTGGACACGCGCAGGTCGAAGTTGAACGGGTCTTTGTCGGTCATGGTGGCTGCCCTTCTCGACTCGGAAGAGGCAGTTTAGGGTTTTGGCAGACAAGGTGAAGAGGCGAGGGCATGAAAACGTGACACGAACCGAAAAAATCAGGGTGAAGCTTGAAGAGGCCTTCGCGCCGCGCCTGCTGGAGGTGATCGACGACAGCGAAAGCCACCGGGGGCATGCGGGGTTTCAGGAGGGCGGTGAAAGCCATTTCAACGTCGTGATCGAAAGCGACGATTTCAAGGGCCTCAGCCGGATCGCCCGCCACCGCAAGGTGCATGAGGCGCTGGGCCGCGATCTGGTCTCAGAAATCCACGCCCTGTCCCTTACGATCCGCGACTAGTGGGCGGCGCTCGGTCGGCGCGGGTTCTTCCGGCTCCGCCTGAGCGCCGGAATAGATGCTGTCCATGTCGGCGGCTTCGTCGGCCTCGGCCTGCGGGTCGGACCGAACGGGTGCCACAGGCTCCGTGCGGCGCGACAGTGTCAGGGGCGGGGTTCGCGGGGCCGGGGCCTCCTCCACGGCGGGGGCCTCTTCGGTGGCGTCCTCGAAATAGAGCTCGCGGCGAAACACCAGAATATTGCGCGTCACGATCTCCTTGCCGCCCATCAGCCCCTTCTTTTCCTCGTCGGGCAGGCTTTCCGCGCGCAGGTATTCCCAGCCGTCCTGCGCCAGTTCGTTCATCAGGGTCTCCAGCCCCGCGGCGAATTTCGCGGTGCCCTTGAGGCCCCTGACCTTCGGCGCGCGTTCCGGCGCGGGAACGACCTTGTACTCGTAAAACGGCATGGCTTGGTCTCCGGGGCTTGGTTCGGCGCTGTTTACGGGCTGCGGGGGGCGGAGGGCAAGCGGGGAATGGGGCGGGTGCCCGTAGCGCGGCGGGACAAGTCCCGCCCTACGCGGTGATGCCCGTCACAGGCCCAGCTTCGCCGTCACGATCTCGTTGACAGCCTTGGGGTTGGCCTTGCCGCCGGTGGCCTTCATCACCTGGCCCACGAACCAGCCCGCAAGCTTGGGGTTGGCCTGGGCCTTTTCCACCTGAGCGGGGTTGGCGGCGATGATCTCGTCCACGGCGGTCTCGATCGCGCCGGTGTCGGTGACCTGTTTCAGGCCGCGCGCCTCGACGATCTCGGCCGGATCGCCGCCTTCGGTATAGACGATCTCGAACAGGTCCTTGGCGATCTTTCCCGAGATGTCGCCGGACTTGATCAGCGTGATGATCCCGCCCAGTTGCGCGGGCGAGACGGGGCTGCGGGCGATGTCGTGCTCCTCCTTCTTGAGGCGGCCGAACAGCTCGTTGATCACCCAGTTGGCGGCAAGCTTGCCACTCTCCTTTTCGGGGCCCACGGCCGCGACCACGTCCTCGAAAAACTGCGCCGCGTCGAGGTCCGTGGTCAGCACGCTGGCGTCGTAATCGCTGAGCCCGT
>CAZOBK010000022.1:47407-49144 GCA_964578115.1 uncultured Roseicyclus sp. | reverse complement strand
GCCGAGCAGCTTCTGGGCATGGGCGACATGCTCTACATGGCGGGCGGCGCGAAGATTACGCGCGTCCACGGACCTTTCGTCTCCGACGAGGAGGTCGAGGAGATCGTCAGCCACCTCAAAAGCTTCGGTCCCCCCGACTATGCCGCCAGCGTTCTGGACGGCCCCGACGAGGAAAAGGAAAGCGATATCGACGCGGTCCTCGGTCTCAACACCGGCGGCAACACGGGTGGCGAGGATGCGCTTTACGATCAGGCCGTGGCCATCGTCATCAAGGATCGCAAATGTTCCACCTCCTACATCCAGCGCAAGCTGGGCATCGGCTACAACAAGGCCGCGCGCCTGGTGGAGCAGATGGAGGAACAGGGCCTCGTGTCACCCGCCAACCACGTCGGCAAGCGCGATATCCTGGTGCCCGAACAGGAATGAGCGGCGCAGCGCCCGGCGCGATGACATTCCCGTCAAACCCGCGCCGGGGCGTTTACGGCGACGCCGAGGCTGCCTACATGAGCGGCATGAAACGTCTTGCCCTGAGCCTTGCCATCACGCTTTCGGTGCCCGCAATGGCGGCCGCCGACATCGTGCCGCTGTCGGAGATTTCCGAATATCTCAACGACATCGACATGGCGCAAAGCACCTTCACCCAGATCAACGCGGACGGTACCGTGGCGACCGGACAGTTCTATATCCAGCGTCCGGGGCGTGCGCGGTTCGAATATGACGACGACGATCTGCTCGTGATCGCCGGCGGCGGACAGCTTGCGATCTTCGACGGGCGCGGCAACACCATGGCCGAACAGTATCCGCTGTCGCAGACGCCGCTATCGATCATCCTCGACCGGTCCGTGGACCTTTCCAGATCGGGAATGGTCGTCGGCCACGAGTATGACGGCACCGCCACCCGCGTCATAGCGCAGGACCCGGAGCGGCCCGAGATCGGGAGCCTGACGATGGTCTTCACCGGCGACCCGGTGGAGCTTCGCCAATGGGTCGTCACCGATCAGGCCGGCACGGACACGACGGTGGTGCTGGGCAACCTCGACAGGGAAGAGCGCCTGTCCCAGATGCTGTTCAGCATTCCGATCGAGATCAACCGGCGCAGCGGCGAGTGACGGCGTCTTAGCGCTTGCCGCAGGTGATCAGCTGCATCTCGTAGGTGGCGGCACGCTCGGCCACGCTGTCGGCAACGCGCAGAAGCCATGGCTTGGCATTGTAGCTGCCCCGGCGATAGCCCGCGTGCCCCTCGTGATAGGCGAGGTACTGGTTGCGCGCGTCGTTCAGGGGGATGCCGTTGCGCTCGGCGCTGAGCGTCATGTACCAGCCCATGAAATCGGACGCGTCGCGGATGTCCGTGCGGCGTGCCAGCCGGTTTCCCGTCTCCTGCCGGTATTCCGCCCAAGTGCCGTCCAGCGCCTGGCTGTAACCGTAGGCCGAACTCATGCGTCCCATCGGGATGATGCCCAGCGCGTAGACATGCGGTGGCCGCGCATCACCGACGAAGCGGCTTTCCTGATGGAAGGTGGCCATCTGCACGGGAACTGGCACGCCCCAGCGGCGTTCGGTCTGTTGCATAGCCCTGAAATACTGCGGCCGCTCATCGGCCAGAAGACACGCGTTGTCCAGATTCCGCGGGGCGCTGAAGCTGCCGCCACCACACGCGGCAAGGAATCCGGCCGCAATGACAAGGAGGAAATAGGGTTTCATTTTGCTGCCTGCTCGATGGCCGTTTTCGACCTTTGC
>CAZOBK010000022.1:0-47307 GCA_964578115.1 uncultured Roseicyclus sp. | reverse complement strand
GGAGGAAATAGGGTTTCATTTTGCTGCCTGCTCGATGGCCGTTTTCGACCTTTGCGACAGTATACGCCAGAAATCGCCTCAAGAAAACCGGGGCGTCGGGGCGGGGCGCCGGTCTTTGCGCAATCGTGATCGCGCGGCGGCGAAGCATGCGGCGCATCTTTGCGTCAAATCGACTGTCGGTCGTGTTTCCACAGTCTGTTTCCCTCGAATCGCGGTGCGATCCATGGACAAGAACCCCCAACGGACGTTAGCAGTTGGGCAGGGGCTGATGGCAATGTTGAAGACTCAAGCAAAATACAATCTTGGTCAGGTGGTGCGCCACAAGAAGCACCCGTTCCGCGGTGTCGTGTTCGACATCGACGCGGAGTTCTCGAACAGCGACGAATGGTATGACGCGATCCCCGAGGGCGCCCGCCCTCGCAAGGGTCAGCCATTCTACCATCTCCTAGCCGAGAACGATCACACCTATTACGTGGCCTATGTCTCGGAACAGAACCTGATCCCCGATGAAACCGGGGAGCCGGTGGATCATCCGGATCTGGGCGACCTCTTCGGGGAGTTCTCCGAAGGGCGCTATCCTCTGGAATTCCAGCTCAACTAGGGTTCTGACCCGAAACTGGCCACCAGACCGCCACGCCCTCAGTAGCCGAGGGCGCAGCCGTCCTTGCGCGGGTCAGACCCGCCTTCCAGAACACCATGGTCATGGATGCGGATCGCCTGCGCGCCGCCGATCCCGGTCTCGGGGATGACGACGTCGTGCCCCATCTCCGCCAGTTCCTGTCGCACGGTGTCCGAGTAGCCCTTTTCAACCTTCATCGGCCCGTATTCGGTGAAGCAGCGCGGCGCGTCGATCGCCGCCTGCGGATCGAGCCCGAAATCGACGATATTCGTGACCATGCGCGCGTGTCCCGTGGACTGGTACTGTCCGCCCATCACGCCGAATGGCATGACGACCTTGCCGTTCTGTCGCAGCATCGCGGGGATTATCGTGTGCATCGGCCGCTTGCCGCCACCGGCCTCGTTCGGGTGCCCCTCGTCGAGGCGGAACCCCGCGCCGCGATTGTGGAAAAGGATGCCGAACTTGTCCGACGCCACGCCCGAGCCGAAATCCTTGAAGATCGAATAGATGATCGACACCGCCATGCGGTCGCGATCCACGACCGTCAGGTACACGGTTTCCTTGTGCGGGCTTTCGGTAGGATGGGGCGGGCAGGGCATGGCGCGCGAAGGGTCGATCTGTGCGGCCAGCGCCTTGCCCGTCGCGGGGTCCAGCATCTCCTGCAAACCGGTGACATGATCCGCGTCGCCGATGATCCGGTCGCGCGTCGCGTAGGCGAGCTTGGTCGCCTCGGCCTCGATATGGGCGCGGAGCGTGCCCCAGGGGTCCATCGCGGCGATGTCGAATTCGGCCAGGATGTGGTTCAGCAGGATCGCCGTGGCGCCTTGACCGTTCGGCGGATGCTCCACCAGTTCGACGCCCTTGTAGAAACCGCTGACGGGCGTGGTGTAATCCGAGCGGGTCGACGCGAAATCATCGGCAGTGTGCACGCCGCCGATGGCCTGCAGCGATGCGACCATGTCCTCGGCCACCTCGCCCTCGTAGAAGCCGGCGCGCCCCTGGGCGGCGATCCTGCGCAGCACGTCGGCCTGGCGCGGCTGGCGGAACAGCTGGCCCGGGCAGGGTGGCTCGCCGTCGATCAGGTAGTAATCGCGCGCCCGTCCGCTGAGATTGTCGTGATGGTTCTTCCAGTCGAAGGCGGCGCGCGGCGCGACCGGAACGCCGGCCTCGGCATAGTGGATGACGGGGGCCAGCACCGCGTCGAGGCCCAGTTTCCCGTGATCCTCGGACAGGCGGCAGAACGCGTCCACCGCACCCGGAACCGTGACGGGCTCGGGCGCGCCGAAAAGCGGCATGTGGCTATGGCCGGCAGCCCGCATCCCGGCCGCGGACAGCGCGGCAGGCGCGCGCCCCGATCCGTTGAGCGCGATGATCTCCTCGCTTCCGGCGGGCTTTACCAGCGCGAAGCAATCGCCGCCGATCCCGGTCATCGCGGGTTCGCAAAGACCCAGCAGCACACTGCCCGCGATCGCGGCATCCGCAGCATTGCCGCCCGCCTGAAGGATGTCGACGGCGACCTTCGCCGCCAATGGGTGCGACGTGGCGCACATGCCGTTTTCCGCGTAGACCGCGGACCGGCCCGGATGATGGAAATCTCGCATTCTGTCCCTCCGCTCGGATGCCCGACGCGCAAACTACGGGTCCTGACGCCGACGGCAAGGGCGTGTTTCATGGTGCTGGCGGGAAGGGGCTGGGGCAAAGACCTCGACGTCGCGCACTGGGTGGGGGCTTGATACACGCGACGCCGAGGGAAGCCTCTGCAGCTACGCCAATCGGTATCGCAACGATTCGCGGCGGAGATTGGTGCGCAATATGGCATTTCCTTGTTCTGGCGGCAGAAATGGGCGGACCTGCCTGCCCCTCCTGTCCGCCATCCCTCCGGAGTTTGCCGCAGGGCAGTCACGGCCGGTCAGGAGATCGTGAAACAAAGCCGGTTCCAGTCGCCGCGCCGATTGTAGGACAGGTCACTGGTCAGGTGGCGCAGCAGCGGCCAACCGAACCCGCCCTCGGGCCATTTTTCAAGTGCGACGGGGTCGGTGGCGGGCATGCTGCCTCCGGGCAGGGTATCACCGGGCAGCGGCGTGCCCCGATCCTCGATCCTGAAATGCAGGCGACGGGCGCAGGCCTCGATCTCGATCAGAACCGGGAGGCCGCTTTGGCCCGCATAGGCGTGTTCCTCGATATTGTTGAGCGCCTCGGCCAGCGCGATGGTCGCGTCCTCTACCTTGTCATGCGGCAGGCCCCGCCCCGTCAAATACCCCGCCACGTCCCGTAGAAGGGCAGAGACGACGCCCTTGCCCGAGTCGAAGCGCAGCACCGCCCGGCCATCGGGCGGAGTAGCCATAACGTATCCGTCGCCCCCGGTCACCGCAGCTCTAGGCCCTTTGGCGATCGTGCATGTCCGAAAAAAAGGCCTCCGCGTCCGCGTATATGGGAAAGACCCGATCCATATGTGTCAGCCGCAGGACCTTTTCGACAGCGGGCTGGAGACCGGCAAGGGCGAGCCTGTGACCCGCGCCCAGCAGCTTGCGTGCGGCGACGACGGCGCCAAGCCCGCTGGAATCGAGAAACTCCACCTCGGTCAGGTCGAGCAGGACGGCCCGGCCGGAACGGGGGCCGGGCAGGCCCGGCGCTTCACGGTCCAGCGTCCGGGTGATTTCCGAAAAACGATCCTTGAACTGGATGGCGACGGCCGCATCGATGCGTTGCGCGTGCGCGCGCACGACCCCCACGCCGTTGACGGTTTCAAACGACAAGTTCACGACTGCACTCCGACGATTTGCTCTGCTATCAGGTTAGGCGCCGAGTCTTTCCAATTCGTGGACGCTCGCGGGCCAGAGGGAGGTGCAGATCATGGAAACCGTCGTCATCGCGGGGGCCGCCCGCACGCCCATGGGTGGCTTCCAGGGGGACCTGTCGCCCCTCTCCGCCGCGGAGCTTGGCGGCGCCGCGATATCCGCCGCACTGGACGGTGCCGGCACGCCCGAGGTTGACGAGGTCCTGATGGGCTGCGTCCTGCCCGCCGGCCAGGGGCAGGCGCCCGCGCGGCAGGCGGGCTTTCTTGCCGGCCTCGGCGACGAAGTGCCGGCCACGACGCTCAACAAGATGTGCGGCTCGGGCATGAAGGCGGCGATGATCGCCTGGGACCGGCTGGCGCTGGGCCAGGCCGACGTGATCGTCGCCGGCGGCATGGAAAGCATGACGAACGCCCCCTACCTTCTGCCGGCCATGCGCGGCGGCGCGCGCATCGGCCATCAGAAGACATACGACCACATGTTCCTCGACGGGCTCGAGGACGCCTATGAACGCGATTCTCAGGGCGGGGGCCGCCTGATGGGCACCTTCGCCGAGGATTGCGCCGAGGCGTTCCAGTTCACCCGTGACCAGCAGGACGACTACGCGCTGGGTTCGCTCTCCAATGCGCTGGCCGCAATCGAAAGCGGCGCCTTCGCGGCCGAGGTGGCACCCGTCACCATCCGCTCCCGCAAGGGCGAGGCGCGGATCGATACGGACGAACAGCCCGGAAAGGCGCGCCCCGAAAAGATCCCGCAGCTCAAGCCCGCCTTCCGCGAGGGCGGCACGGTCACGGCGGCCAATTCCTCGTCGATCTCCGATGGCGCCGCGGCGCTCGTCCTCTCCCGCGCCGAGGCTGCCGAGGCCAAGGGCCTCACCGTCCGCGCCCGCATCCTCGGCCATGCCTCCCACGCGCAGGCCCCGTCGCAGTTTCCGACCGCCCCCGTTCCGGCCGCGCGCAAGCTTCTGGATCGCATCGGCTGGAACGTGGACGATGTCGACCTCTGGGAAGTCAACGAGGCCTTCGCGGTCGTCCCCATGGCCTTCATGCGGGAACTGGGCGTGCCCCGCGAAAAGATGAACATCAATGGCGGCGCCTGCGCGCTGGGCCACCCGATCGGCGCGTCCGGCGCGCGGATCATGGTGACGCTGCTCCACGCGCTCGAGGCACACGGCCTGAAACGCGGCGTCGCGGCCATCTGCATCGGCGGCGGGGAAGGCACGGCCATCGCCATCGAACGGACCTGATCCCTTCATCTTTCCAAAAATACCGCTCCGGGGAGCGCGAGGGGTGGAAAACCCCTCGCTCCCGCCACCAGCCAAGGACGCATCCATGCAGGTCGACTACCCAACGCTCGCAAAAACCGTCGTCGCGCTGACCGAGGGCGAGACCGATGCCGTCGCGCTCATGGCCACGCTCGCCTGCGAGATCCATCACTCCGACGATCGGTTCGACTGGACAGGCTTCTACCGCGTCACGGAACCGGGACTGCTCAAGATCGGGCCCTACCAGGGCGGGCATGGCTGCCTCGTGATCCCCTTCGACCGGGGCGTCTGCGGGGCCGCCGCGCGGACCGGCAAGACGCAGCTCGTGCCGGACGTGGACGCATTCCCCGGCCATATCGCCTGCGCGTCCTCGACGCGGTCGGAACTGGTGATCCCGGTGCGCGACGGGTCCGGCGCGCTGATCGCGGTGCTCGATATCGACAGCGACCGGCCAGATGCCTTCACGCAAGAAGATGCAAGGCAGCTCGAGGCGATCCTCGCCGCGAGTTTCGCCGCTCAGCCCGTCAGCGCCGAGACATAGCCCTCGCGGATCACCGCCGGATCATAGGCCTTGCGCCCGAAGACCTCGCGCACCATCGGCTCGAAATGCTCCAGCGGACGGCTGTCGTAATCGGGGTCAAAGCTCGACTGGTCCCAGCGTTCGCAGAACTCGGCGCAGCTGTCGAAACAGGGATGGTCGCGGAACCGGTCGCGCGCATTGCGGTCCCAGCCATAGTGATGCGCGTAGTACAGCATCTGGAAGATCCCGTGATGCTCCACCACCCATGCCACGTCCCAGCGCACGAAGGGCCGCAGGACCTCCGCCGACATGCGGTCATGGTTCTGCGGCGCCAGACCGTCGCCGATGTCGTGCAGAAGGGCCGCCACGATCCAGTCGATATCCGCGCCGTCGCGTTCTGCCCGCGTGGCCGATTGCAGCCCGTGCCCGGCCCGCGTGATCCGGTAGCCTTCCAGCGTCACCTGCTCCTGCCGGCGCAACTCCTCCAGCACGCGGTCGGCGGTCAGCGCGAGGAACGGCTTCTCCAACTCGTGGAGCAGTTCGTACTCTTCCTTCGTGCCGTCCTTCATCCGGGTGAAGCTGACCGTCTCGCTCATGGTGTCGTCCCCGCGCCATGTTGATGCCCGGGCGCACTCTAGCACCTTCGGCTCCCATGTCATCCCGCCGGGCGACGCGGTCCGTGGTCTCAGGTCGCCGCGATGTCGATCGCCGCACCCGCCTGCCAGTCCGCGAATTGCGCATCCAGATCGGCGAGGTTCAGCGCGCCGGGCCCGACGCCATGCGCCGCGATCACGGCCATCAGGTCGGTCAGGAACGCGTTCAGTGGCGCCTCGATCCCGTGCATCCGTGCCAGCCACGCGATTTCCCCGTTCAGATAGTCGGTCTCCACGCGCCCGGTGCTGCGAACGAGGCTCTGCGACGTGGACCCGCCGAAGCGTTCCTCGCCGGGGATCTCGCCCATTTGCAACAGCTCCTTCCGGCGGGGCATGTCCATGCCGACATCGTCCCACGCCAGACCGGCGGCCCTCAGCACGCCCTCCGCCTCGGCCCGCACCTGCGCGGGCCAGTCGCCACGTTCGGTGCCGCGCCCCAGCGAGGCCTCCAGCGCGTTGCCGAGGTTCAGCAGAAGCTTGCCGCGCTTGCTGGCCATCACGTCCTCATGGACGAAGCCCGCCATGCCGCTTTCGTCGAAGGCCCGGGCCAGCGCCGCGTCGGCCTGATCGTGACCGGACGGAAAGCGTCCGATATCGAACAGCCCCAGCTTCGGCGTGCCGTGACAGACCACGACGCCCGGCACGGTATAGGTGGCGGGCATCATCACCGTGACGCCATGGACATTGGGAAACAGCCGCAGCGCCATCGGCTCGTTCGCGATGCCGTTCTGAAGGCAGAAGATCGGCTGGTTGCGAACACCGGCCGCGCGCAACGCCCGCAACGCATCGCCCGTGTCCTGCGATTTCATCGTCAGGCAGATCAGGTCGTCCGGCCGGAAATCGATCTCGCCGGGGTGCCCCACGACCGGAAACCGCACGCTCACGTCGCCGCCCGGATGGCGCAGGGTCATCGGCGCGTCTTTCAGCGCCTCCAGCATCCCGCCCCGGGCGATGCCCAGAACCTCCCGGCCGGCCTCGGCCAGCGCGGCGGCGATCGTGCCGCCGACCGCGCCGATACCGTGAACGATGATCCGCATCAGTAGCGGTAGTGCTCGGGCTTGAACGGCCCGTCTTGCGGCACGCCGATATAGTCGGCCTGTTCCTTGTCGAGCGGCGTCAGCTTCGCGCCGATCTTGCCCAGATGCAGGCGCGCGACCTTCTCGTCGAGCTTCTTGGGCAGGACGTAGACCTGGTTCTCGTACTGCTCACCCTTGGACCAGAGCTCGATCTGCGCGAGAACCTGGTTGGTGAAGGAGGCCGACATCACGAAGGACGGATGCCCCGTGGCGTTGCCGAGGTTCAGCAAACGCCCCTCGGACAGCAGGATGATGCGGTTGCCCGAGGGCAATTCGATCATGTCCACCTGTTCCTTGATGTTGGTCCACTTGTGGTTCTTCAGCGCGGCGACCTGGATCTCGTTGTCGAAATGGCCGATGTTGCCCACGATCGCCATGTCCTTCATCTCGCGCATGTGCTCGATGCGGATCACGTCCTTGTTGCCGGTCGTGGTGATGAAGATATCGGCGTCCAGGTTTTCCTCCAGCAGAACCACCTCGAACCCGTCCATGGCCGCCTGCAGTGCGCAGATCGGATCGGCCTCGGTCACCTTCACGCGTGCGCCGGCGCCGCGCAGGGACGCGGCCGATCCCTTGCCCACGTCGCCATAGCCGCAGACGACGGCGACCTTGCCGGCCATCATCGTGTCGGTGGCGCGGCGGATACCGTCGACAAGGCTTTCCTTGCAGCCGTACTTGTTGTCGAACTTCGACTTCGTGACGCTGTCGTTGACGTTGATCGCCGGGAAGGGCAGCTGACCATCGCGCATCAGCTGGTAAAGGCGGTTCACACCGGTTGTCGTCTCTTCCGATACGCCCTTGATCTGCGCCTTGATCCTGGTGAACCAGCCGGGGCTTTCCGCCATCCGCTTCTTGATCTGCGCCTTGATGACTTCCTCTTCCTCGGACTGGGGGACGGGAATGATCTCCTCGCCCTCTTCGGCCCGCGCGCCCAGCAGAACGTAAAGCGTGGCGTCGCCGCCATCGTCGAGGATCATGTTCGGTCCGTCGGAGAACATGAAGGACTTGTCGAGGTAATCCCAATGTTCTTCCAGCGTCTGGCCCTTGATGGCGAAGACGGGGATGCCGGCCTTGGCAATGGCGGCGGCCGCGTGATCCTGCGTCGAGAAGATGTTGCACGAGGCCCAGCGCACATCCGCGCCCAACGCGGCGAGCGTCTCGATCAAGACGGCCGTCTGGATGGTCATGTGCAGGGAACCGACGATGCGCGCACCTGCCAGCGGCTTGTCCGCGCCGTATTCCTCGCGCAGCGCCATGAGGCCCGGCATTTCGGTTTCGGCGATGTCGAGTTCCTTCCGGCCGAACTCGGCAAGTGAGATGTCTTTGACGATGTAGTCGGTCACGGGGCTCTGTCCTTGCAGGTGATCAAAGGGTTTCCGGGCACTTAGCACCGGGACCCCGATGCGGCAATGCCGCATGGCAAACGGGGTTTATGGCCGGCAGGATTTCCATGTCCTGCATATGTGCGAGGGCGGCCCCTTCATCCTGGAAGAAAACTCCGGGGGCTTGGGGGCTGGCC
The DNA here is from genome assembly GCA_964578115.1 of uncultured Roseicyclus sp. Lineage (GTDB taxonomy): Bacteria > Pseudomonadota > Alphaproteobacteria > Rhodobacterales > Rhodobacteraceae > Roseibacterium. The sequence continues at coordinate 38,861 of CAZOBK010000022.1, read as the reverse complement.
CCCAATCCGGCAGATGCTACAAGGCCGCACGGTCCCAATACCGGAGCCATGCCCCGTGCCCAAAGCCCCGCCCCGCGCCTGGCAGCGGATGCTGTCGGGTCGACGCCTCGACCTGCTCGATCCCACGCCCGTGGATATCGAGATCGAGGATATCGCCCATGGTCTCGCCTTCGTCGCGCGCTGGAACGGCCAGACGCGCGGCGACTATCCCTATTCCGTGGCGGAACACTCGCTTCTGGTCGAGGACATCCACGGCCGCCTTCACCCAGAGGTGCCGGTGAAATGGCGACTCGCGGCGCTTTTGCATGACGCGCCTGAATACGTGATCGGCGACATGATCTCGCCGGTGAAGGCCGCGGTGGGGCCGGGCTATGGCGAGCTTGACGCGCGGCTCGCCGCTGCGATCCATCTGCGCTTCGGCCTGCCTGCCGTCCTGCCCAAACCGGTGAAACAGGCGATCAAGAAGGCCGACCGTGTTTCGGCCTGGCTGGAGGCGGTGCAGATCGCCGGTTTCGCCGAGGCGGAGGCGGACCGGTTCTTCGGTCGTCCCGATGCCGCGCTGATCGATGGCCTGACGCTGCGCCTGCGTCCGCCGGCCGAGGTGCGCGCGGCCTTCACCGCACGCCACGTCGATCTGATGGCGGCGTTTTGAGGGGCGTCACGCTTCGCCGCGCCGGCCCTGCCGATGCTCGTGACATCGCCGCCATGCTGTCACGGGTCCTCGCGGCCGCCGACACCTCCGCGATCAGGGGCCCGGTGGGCGCCGACACGATCCGGGGGTGGATGGCCGCCGCCCCCGCGCGGTCGCGCTGGACGGTTGCCGAGGGCGAGGCGGGGGAGATCCTCGGCCTGCAATGGATCGAACCACATGCGGGATTGCCGCACGAGGCCGCGGATATCGCGACATTCGTCCTTCCGGGACGTCAGCAGCTTGGCATCGGCTCGGCCCTGTTCACGGCGACCGAACGGGCCGCGCGTGATCTCGGCTATGTCTGGATCAACGCCACGATCCGCGCCGACAACGAGGGCGGGCTCATCTACTACCAGTCGCGCGGGTTTCGGGTGTGGAAGCGCGAGACCGGGGTGAAGATCGCGCCTGGGCGGGTCGTCGACCGGATCTGCACGCGCTACGACCTCGACTAGGGGCTAGCGGAAGAAGCAGGTCGCCCCGGACCACATCAGCAGGATCGCGCTTTCGGTTTCGTCCAGAAGCCCGCTTACGGGACCGATGTTGAACTCGTTGCCGAGCGTCGTGACCTGAAAGCTGACCTGCGGCATCTCGGTCCGGGCCTGGCCGGGTATGAAGCCGCCATCGATCGGAAGCGTCGGGTCGGACGACACCCAGCCCCGGAAATCCTCATCGACGAAGTTGAGCGACAGGCCGCCGTCCCAACGCGCGATGGTCATCGGACCCGCGCCGCATTCCGCGACCGTCGTGACCTCGACCGGTCCGGCCCGCAACAACCGCGTGACCGTGTCGATCACGCCCACCTGCGCGCGGCCGAAATCGATGCTGAGCCGCGAGATCGTCGGATCGATCCCGGTGCCGGTCAGCGTGAAGACCGGAAGCTCCGGCTCCTCGGGCGTGGTCACGCATGCGGACAGCACGAAGGCGGAGACGATCAGGGCAATGACATGGCGCATCGGGTTCGGATCGTTACCGGGGGCTGCGCTTGGCAAGGATGCGCTGAAGCGTCCGGCGATGCATGTTCAGCCGCCGCGCGGTCTCGCTGACGTTGCGGTCGCAGAGCTCGTAGACCCTCTGGATATGTTCCCAGCGCACGCGATCGGCCGACATCGGGTTTTCAGGCGGAGGCGGCATCTCTTCCGCCTCGGCGAGAAGGGCGGCGGTGATGTCGTTGGCGTCGGCGGGTTTCGACAGGTAATCCGTCGCGCCGATCTTGACCGCGGCGACCGCCGTGGCGATCGCGCCATAGCCCGTCAGCACCACGATGCGGCTGTCGGGCCGCTTTTCGCGCAGCACTTCCACCACGTCGAGCCCGTTGCCGTCCTCCAGCCGGAGATCGACCACCGCGTAGGCGGGCGGGCGCGCCGTGGCGATGGCCTTTCCCGCGGCGACGGAACTTGCCGCCTCGACGGCAAAACCGCGTTTTTCCATGGCCCTTTCGAGCCGTCGCAGGAACGGCTCGTCATCGTCCACCAGCAAGAGCGACTTGTCCTGTCCGATGTCCCTCAGGGTGCGTTCTTGGCTCACGCGGCAATTCCTCCGGTCGTTTGATCCACTTATAGGGCAGTGGAGAGGATGGTCAATTTGTCGCGTATAGGTTGAGCGCGCAGGATTTGTCCACGCAGAAGCGGAAATCGCCGAGCCTGTGGCGGTCAGGACCCGCTCGCCGCGGCCTCTACGAAACAGGCGGTGGTCTCGGCCATCTCGGCGGGCGTGACCTCGCGGTTGAAGAATTCGACGAACCCGTGTTCCGGCAGGACGAGATAGGAAAACGCCGAATGATCGACGAGGTAATAGGGGTCATCCCCCTCGCGATTGATGCGGTAGTAGACCCGGTAGGCGCGCGCCGCGGCGTCCGTCTGCTCCGGCGTGCCGGTGAGGCCCAGCATGCGCGGATGCACGTTTGCCGTGAAATCGTCCATCACCTCGGGCGTGTCGCGCTCGGGGTCGACCGTGATCATCACCGGCTGCACCATGACGCCCTGGTCTTCCAGCATGGCCACGGCCTCGGCGTTGCGCACCGTGTCGAGCGGGCAGACATCGGGGCAGAAGGTGTAGCCGAAATAGAAGAGGCTCGGCATCGTGACGACGTCCTGATCGGTCACCGTTTCGCCGGTTTCCGACACCAGCGTGAACGGCCCGCCGATCTGCGCCGTGCCGCCGGCGACCGACGTGGACCGGCATTGCGCGAACACGTCATCCGACGCGCCCCGCTGGCCCAGCCAGATCGCGACGCCGACCCCGGCGACGAGCACGCCGATCAAGGCGACGGAAGCGAGAGCGTAGATACGTGACACGGCACGGGACCCCGAGTTGGAAAACGTTCTGACGTTGAATACCTAAGGCCCTGCACCTATCAATTCACGATCCCGCAACTGCGACGGAACGCCCCTGATGGCCGGAGCGACGAACCCATCGATCGACCTCGTCAGTCACGATACCCGCAGTGACTGGGTTCGTCTGCGCACGCTTCTGGTGCTGCGCTGGCTCGCCATTCTGGGGCAGACGGTCACGGTCGTCACCGCCAGCTTCTATCTCGGCCTTCGGGTCGAGTTGGGCCTGTGTTTCCTCGCCATCGGCGCGTCGGTGATCTCGAACCTGATCGCGATGTCGATCTTTCCCGAAAATCAGCGCCTGAGCGACCGGGATGCGATGCTGACGCTTCTGTTCGACCTTGCGCAACTGTCGTTCCTGCTGTTCCTGACCGGTGGGCTGAACAACCCCTTCGCGCTCCTGATCCTTGCGCCGGTCACCATCTCGGCCACCGCGCTGACGATGCGCTCGACCACGATCCTCGGCGCGCTAGCCATCGTGCTGATCTCGCTTCTGGCGTATTTTCACGTGCCCCTGACGCTGACGACGGGCGAGGTTCTGCAGCTTCCCGACCTGTTCATCCTCGGCTTCTGGACCGCCATCGCCATCGGGATCATCTTCCTGTCGGCCTATGCCCGCCGCATCACCTCCGAAAGCCATTCGATGAGCCAGGCGCTTCTGGCAACGCAGATGGCGCTCGCGCGGGAGCAGAAGCTGACCGACCTTGGTGGCGTGGTGGCGGCCGCGGCACATGAACTCGGCACGCCGCTGGCCACGATCAAGCTGGTCTCGACCGAACTGGTAGAGGAGCTTGAGGGCCAGCCGCAGCTCGCCGAGGATGCGCGGCTCATCAGCAGTCAGGCGGACAGGTGCCGGGATATCCTGCGGTCAATGGGGCGGGCTGGAAAGGACGACCTGCACATGCGCTCCGCCCCGCTGGGGGCCGTGGTGCGCGAAGCGGCGGAACCCCATGCCGACCGGGGTATCGAGATCGTCATGGATTTCGCCGCCGGTCCCGGCGCGCCGGAGGGTCAGCCGATCATCTGGCGCAAACCCGAGATCATCCACGGTCTGCGCAACCTCGTGCAGAACGCGGTCGATTTCGCGGAAGGCTGGGTCTGGATCGACGGAAACTGGGGCGACGGCACGATCCGGCTCGTCATCACCGATGACGGGCCCGGCTATCCCCCCGACCTTCTGGGCCGGCTGGGCGACCCGTTCCTGCGCCGCCGCGCGCGGGCCCCCGACAGCAGCCGGCCGGGCTACGAAGGCATGGGTCTGGGCCTGTTCATTGCCAAGACGTTGCTGGAGCGTTCCGGCGCCGAAGTCGCCTTCGTGAATGCGACCGATCCGTTTCTAGGCCGCGAGGACATGGACGCGCGCGGCGGCGCCCGGGTGGAGGTGACATGGCCCCATGACGCCATCGGCCTTCTCGAGGACGAAGCCGGTGGCCCGCTGGGCGAGAACCAGCCCATCGCCATCTGAAAGCGCGCGCGTCGGCTGGCTGGCCCGAATTTAACCATCCGTTAACGGTTACCCGGCATCGTCTGGCGGGGCGCATGCGGGATGACTCAAAGGACGGCCATGACCTTTCCGGAGGGTCTTCTCTATCTCCTGTTCGCCGCGATCAGCCTGCTGTCGGCAGCCGCCGCCATGATTCTGACGGGCTATCTCCAGAACGCGATCGGTCGGCGGCCCCGTGTGGCACCGCCCGAGGCGGGGCCGGATGCGCAGACGGCCGGTGCGGCGGCGCCGGTCAGCGCGCCGATCCGCTACGCCTTCGCCGACGGGCGGCTATTGTCCGAGGTGCGCGAGGACGACCCGTTCCTCGCCCCGGATATCGACCGGCTTTACGCACAGACCGCCCTGAGCGAGGCGATGGCGACGCTGCATCCCGATCTGCCGGACCGGATCGCCGACCTGATGGCCCGTGGAGAACCCTTCCGCGTCATCGGCTACCTTGGGTCCGACGCGCTTTCCGTCGCCGGACAGGCCGAGCGCGAACATCTGGCCGTGACCATCGCCCCCGCCACGGAGGGCGAGGGCCGATCCCTCGACCTCGCCGAGCGGCATATTGAACGGTTGCGCCGCGCGCTCGCCCTCCATGCGGACGCCCAGTGGACCGAGGCCGCCGACAGGCGCGTGACATGGTGCAACGAGGCCTATCTGAAGCTTGCCGCCGAGACTCGCGGCGAAGGACCGGAGCGGCTGCGCTGGCCGCCCATCCGTCTGTTCGGCGAACAGCTGGACCCACCCCCGACCGATGGAAACCAGCGGCGCTGTCATCTCAGGCGGTGCAATCCCGACGCCACGCATTGGTTCGAGGTCACCTCGCTCCGCCTCGAGGGGGGGGGCATCCTGTTCAGCGCGCGGCCGATCGACCGGCTGGTGACGGCGGAAACCTCGCTCAGGGACTTCGTGCAGACGCTGTCCAAGACCTTCGCCACCCTGCCCGTGGGGCTGGTGGTGTTCGACCGCAAGCGTGAGCTTGTCCTGTTCAACCCGGCATTGGTGTCGGTCTCGACCCTCGATCCCGCCTTCTTGTCGCGCCGCCCGACCCTGCGCGCCTTCCTTGACCAGCTGCGCGAGGTTCAGCGCATGCCCGAGCCGCGCGATTATCGATACTGGCGGGAGGAAATCGCGCTGCTCGAACAGGGCGCGGAGGCGGACCGCTATCACGAGATATGGACCTTGCCGAGCGGTGAGACGCTGCGCGTGACGGGCCGACCGCATCCCAATGGTGCGATCGCCTTCGTGTTCGAGGATATCAGCCAGGAAGTGTCCCTGACGCGGCGGTTCCGGACCGATCTGGACCTCGATCTCTGCATCCTCGACGACCTGCCTGCGGGAATGATCGTCTTCGACAGGGACGGCGAGGTCCTGCGCACCAACGCGGCCTACCGTGCGCTGATGCGCGACCGCTTCGACGGCGCGGCGAACAAAGTGTCCGCCCTCGACACGACGGAGGCCACCCTGACCGAGATGACGCTGGTCTGGCAGGAGGTTTTCCTTCCCTCCGGCCTCTGGGGCGAGATCCGGCAGTTCGTCCGCCATGAGACCGACCGGGCGGCGTGGTCCGACGCGGTGACCGAACGATCGGGCGCACGGATGCATTGCCGCGTCGCGCCGCTCAGGGGCGGCAATACCGTCGTCTGGTTCCTGCCCGCCGATACCGGCTGGGCGGGGCTTCTGTCGGACGGGGCATGGTTGGGCGAAAGCGACAGCGGCGTGACGCGGGACACCGCGAGGGCGGGCGCCGAACGCGGCGAAGGCGTCGCCTGAGGAGTTGCGGCCACGGCCCCCTTGGATAGAGTCGGAGACATGAAGTCCGACGCGCCCCTTCCCCCCGTCCCCGCCGTCGCATGGCAACGCCCGCCCGGCTGGGTGCGGCGCGCGCTCTTTCGTGCCGGGACACCGGAGGCGACGGATGCGCTGGCGCGCCGGCTTGCCGACGCCACGGAACCCGGCGACACGCTGCTGCTGTCGGGAGAGCTTGGCGCGGGGAAAAGCCACTTCGCCCGCGCCTTCATCCGCCACGCGCTGGGCCCGGGATCGGCGGAAACCGACATCCCCTCGCCCTCCTTCACGCTGGTGCAGACCTACGAGACGGATACGGGCGAGATCTGGCACGCGGACCTCTACCGGCTCGGCGGCCCGGAGGAGAGCCTCGAGCTGGGGCTGGACGAGGCGATGGACACCGCACGCTGCCTGATCGAATGGCCCGAACGCCTTGCGCCGGACTGGCCCGAGGCGGCGGTGATGCTTCGCTTCGAGGCCGACCCGCAAGATGACGACGCGCGCCTGATCGGGCTCTGGTCGAAAGCCGACGGGCCGACGGCGCGCCGCGTGCGCGCCGCTTGGCCGGCGGGGGTGGGCCAATGACGCGCGAGGCCGCCTTCCTCGACGGCGCGGGCTGGGCGGGGGCGCGTGTGGTGTCCATCCCGTCCGACGCGTCTGATCGCAGCTATCGCCGCCTCCGCCGAGCCGATGGCGCGACAGCGATCCTGATGCAGGCGCCCGTGACGATCTCGGACGCGGCGGCCCGTCAGTTTACCGTGTTCCGGCGGGTGGCGGACTGTCTGCGCGGGCTTGGCCTCGCCGCGCCTGCCGAGCTGGCCGCGGACCCGGAGGCGGGTTTGCTGCTGCTGGAGGATCTGGGCGAGGTGCCGCTTTCGGCGCTGCTCGACCGGGGCGCGTCCGACGCGCGGGAGGCCTATGACGCCGTCCTGTGCGTCCTGCTGCGTCTGGCGGAGGAACCCGGCCCCGACTGGATGGCGCGGCCGGACGCGACCGGGATGGCCGCGATGGTCGACCTGACCTTCTCGCTCCTGCCCGGATCGGAGGCGCTGGCGCAGGAGACGCGCGGCGAACTGGCGGAACATCTCGGTGGTATATGGGACAACTTCGCCGTGTCGCTGCGCGATGTGCATGGCGACAACCTCATTTGGCGACCCGACAGGACGGGGCCGCAGCGCATAGGCCTTCTGGATTTCCAGGACGCGCTGGTCCTGCCCGACGGATACGACCTTGCCTCGCTCGTGGACGATCCGCGCCGCACCGTGCCCGAGGCATGGCGCGTCGACCTGATCCGCGCCCATGCCGCCGCCACGGGCCGGAGCGAGGCCGACATGTCCCGCCGGGTCGATCTGCTCTCGCTGCAACGCAATCTGCGCATTCTCGGCATCTTCCGGCGGCTGGCCTCGGAACTCGACCGTCCGGCCTACGCCCGGTTCCTGCCGCGCACCCGCACGCTCTTGACCCGCAGCGCCAGCCACCCGGAGCTGCACCGTCTGCGTCCGCTCGTGGCCCAACTGCTCGACCGGACGGCGCATTGGCAGGCGGAGGCGGCGGCGTGAGTTTTCCCTGCCTGATCCTTGCGGCCGGTTTCGGGACCCGCATGGCGCCCCTGACGCACGACAGGCCCAAGGCGCTGATCGAAGTGGCGGGTCGGCCGCTGATCGCCCATGCGCTGGACGCAGCACGGCAGGCCGGCGCCGGACCCATTGCCGTCAACGGCCACTACCGGGCCGAGGCGCTGCGCGCGTGGCTGGCGGTGCATGCGCCCGATGTGCATTTCCTCCATGAGACACCGGATATCCTCGACAGCGGCGGGGCGGTGAAGAACGCGCTTGGCCTTCTGGGTCATGGGCCGCTCTTTACCCTGAACGCGGATGCGGCCTGGGGCGGGCCTGCCCCGCTGGATGCGCTCGCCCGCGCATGGGACCCGGAGCGGATGGACGCGCTTCTGGCGCTGGTCCAAAGGGATGCGGCCATCGGGCGGCAGGGGGGTGGGGATTTCTCCCGCGATGGCGCGGGTCGGCTCGGCTGGGACAAGGGGGCGGGCGGGCTGGTCTACGTGGGCGCGCAGATCATCACGACCGACCGGATCGCGGCCCATCCCGAGCACGCGTTTTCGCTGGTCGAGACATGGAACGCCATGATGCAGGAGGGGCGGCTGATCGGCCATGTGCATGAAGGGCGCTGGGCCGATGTGGGCCACCCTGACGGCATCGCGGCGGCCGAGGCGATGGTGGGCCATGACGCAGCTCTTTGAACCGGCAGCCGACGGCGCGCTGCGCCTTTACGCGACACCGCTCGGCGTCGATTTCTGCGCCGCGCTGATCGAGGGGCTGGAGGGCCGCCTCGCCGGTCAGCCGCCCGAGGCCATCGCGCGAGTCGAGATCCTCGTCGCCAACGCGCGCATGTTGCGGCGGTTGCAGTCGCTCTACCTCGCGCGCGGGCCGGGGTTCCTGCCGCGCCTGAGGACCGTGGCGGGCCTGTCCGAGGCCTCGGATCTCGCCGGGCTGGAGCCTGCCATGCCGCCGCTCCGCCTGCGCCTGAAACTGGCCGATCTGGTGCGGCGGCTGATCGACCGCGACCCGGAGCTTGCGCCGCGCTCCGCCATCTACCCGCTGGCCGACAGCCTCGCCGACCTGATGGGAGAGATGTTCGAGGAACGCGTCACGCCCGAGGCGATCGCGGGCCTCGACATGGGCGCGCAATCGGGCCACTGGGCGCGCAGCCAGGCGGTGCTTGGCGTGGTCGAGGACTTCTTCGGCGGGGACGCCGCTTTGACGGCAGAGGCGCGTCAGGCCCGCCTCGTCGACCGGCTGACGCGGCAATGGGCGGACGCGCCGCCCGATCATCCCGTCCTGATCGCGGGCTCCACCGGATCGCGCGGGGCGACGGCACGGCTGATGGACGCGGTCTCGCGCCTGCCGCATGGCGCGGTTGTGCTTCCGGGGCTCGACCGGGACATGCCCGCGTCGGTCTGGACGCAGCTGACCGAGGGGCGGCGCAGGCCCGGTCTGGGCGGTGAGGATCATCCGCAATACCGGTTGGCGCGCGTGGCCGGTGCCGCCGGTCTGTCGCCCGCTGCCATCCCGGACTGGGCGCCGTCCTTCGCGCCGGCCAGCGCCGCACGGAACCGCCTCGTCTCGCTGGCGCTGCGGCCCGCGCCGGTCACCGACCAGTGGCGCGAGGAGGGGCCGAGGCTCAAGGGCCTGTCCGAGGCGCTGCGGACTGTCACCTACCTGGAGGCGCCGAACCCGCAGACCGAGGCCACGGCGATCGCGCTCGGCCTTCGCGAAGCGGCCGAGAACGGCACCCGCGCTGCGCTGGTCAGCCCCGACCGCAACCTCACACGGCAGGTCGCGGCGGCCCTCGACCGCTGGAACATCACCCCCGATGACAGCGCCGGCGAACCGCTGGGCCTGACCGCGCCGGGGCGGTTCCTGCGGATGGTGGCCGAGGCATTGACCGGTCCGCTGACCTCCGAGGCGCTGGTCGCGCTTCTGTCCCATCCGCTCTGCCACAGCGGCGCGGATCGCGGCGATCATCTGCGGTTTGCCCGCGAATTCGAGCTGAAGGCGCTGCGCGGCAAGGTCGCCAGCCCCACGCCCGCCAACCTGCGTGCCTGGGCCGCCACGGTGTCGCCAGCGGACCAGGGCAACGCAGCGGCATGGGCCGACTGGGTGGCCGCGACGCTTCTGGGCCGGCGCATGCCGGGTCCGCAGTCCTTCGACGCCCGCGTCGCGGCCCATGTCGATGTGGCCGAGGCGCTTGCGGCCGGTCCGGGGCAGGCGGGGTCGGGCGAGCTTTACGAGAAGGATGCCGGCGCAGCCGCGCGCACGCTGATCGACGACCTGATGTCCGAGGCATCGGTCGGCGGGCCCATGTCCGCCCGCGACTACGCCGATTTCTTCACCGGCCTCGCCGCCGACCGCGAGGCGCGTTCCGTCCTGCGCCCGCATGCGCTGATCCAGATCTGGGGCACGCTGGAGGCGCGCGTGCAGGGGGCGGATCTTCTGATCCTCGCGGGGCTGAACGACGGCATCTGGCCCGCCGCACCCGGCCCGGACCCGTGGTTGAACCGGTCGCTTCGCGATGCGGCGGGGCTGCGCCTGCCCGACCGGGTGATCGGCCTCTCGGCCCATGACTTCCAGCAGGCCGTCGCGGCGCCCGAGGTGTGGCTCTGCCGCGCGCGCCGCGACGCGGAGACGGATACCGTGCCGTCGCGCTGGCTGAACCGCCTGACGAACCTCCTGAGCGGTGCGAGCGCGGAGTCGAAACAGGCGCTCGACGACATGAAGGCGCGCGGCGACCGCTGGGTCGAGATGGCCGAGGCGCTGATGCGCCCCGCTGAGGCCGTCGCGCCCGCGCCGCGCCCGGCCCCCGCGCCGCCCGCCGCCGCCCGGCCCACGGAGATCAGCGTCACCGATGTGGAGGACCTCGTGCGCGACCCCTACAAGGTCTACGCGCGCCGCGTCCTTCGCCTGCGCCCGCTCGACCCGCTCCGGCCGCAGCCTGACGCAGCACTTCGGGGGTCCGCGTTGCACGAGATCCTCGACCGGTTCACGGCGGCCTTCCCCGATGCGCTGCCCGATGGCGCGGAAGATGAGCTTCTCGACCTCGCCGACCACGTGCTTGCCGAGCAGGCGCCCTGGCCCGCGGCACGGCGGCTCTGGCATGCGCGGCTTGCGCGGGTCGCGCCGTGGTTCGTTCGGACGGAGGGGGAGCGACGCGCCTTCGCCGCACCATGGCTGCGCGAGGCCAAGGGCAGGTGGACCGTGACCGGCCTGCCCCATGCCCGCGCGATGACGCTGGTGGGCAAGGCCGACCGGATCGACCGGCTGGAGGACGGGCGCATCGCGATCTACGACTACAAATCCGGCAAGCCGCCCACCGACAAGGAAGAGCGGAGCTTCGCCAAGCAGCTCTGGCTCGAGGCCGCGATGGCCGCCGACGGCGCCTTTGGCGAGGCGGGGCCGCTGGAGACCGCGCGCATCGCCTATATCGGGCTGGGCGCAAGCCCCGTGGTCGTGGAACATGACCCGACCCGCGACCAGATCGAGACGCTGAAGGCCGAGTTCCGCCAGTTGCTCACCCATTTCCTCGACCCGCAGACCGGTTTCCCGTCGCGCCGCGCGGTCAGGACCACGCGCTTTGCCGGCGACTACGACCAGCTCGCCCGCTATGGCGAATGGGACGAGACCGAGGCCCCGCTACGCCAGCCCGTCGGGGACCAGACGCCATGACCGGGACGATGAACGACGCCACCCGCGCGCAGGTCGCGGCGGCCGCGCCCGACGTGTCCACGTGGCTTTCGGCCAATGCGGGCAGCGGCAAGACGCGGGTGCTGACGGATCGCGTGGCGCGGCTGCTGCTGGACGAGGTGCCGCCCGAGCGCATTCTGTGCCTGACCTATACCAAGGCCGCGGCGATGGAGATGCAGAACCGTCTGTTCGGCCGGCTGGGCACTTGGGCGATGACGCCCGAGGACGACCTGCGAAGCGCGCTCGCCGATGTGGGCGTCCCGCCCGAGCGGCTGACGCCCGAGCTTCTGTCGCGGGCGCGCACGCTGTTTGCGCGCGCCATCGAGACGCCGGGCGGGCTCAAGATCCAGACGATCCATTCCTTCTGCGCCTCCGTCCTGCGCCGCTTTCCGCTGGAGGCAGGCGTCAGCCCGGGCTTCACCGAGATCGACGAACGCGTGCAGGGACGCCTGATTGCGGACCTTCTCGACGAGATGGCCGAGGACCCCACCCGCAGCAGCGCCATCGACGCGGTCGTGCCGTATCTGGGCGACGAGGACGGCATCATGAAGCTTGCCCGCGACGTCGCCGGCAAGGCGGAGGCCTTCGACCCGCCGCTGGGCTGGGACGCGGTCTGCGCGGCGATGGGGATCGACCCGGGGCTGACCGAGGCGGGCGTGCTGTCCGCCGTTCTGACCGGTGAGGAACGTGCGATCTGCGACGCGATCTGGCCGCAGTTCGATCCCGACAAGCGGAACGAGGCGCGGGTGCATGGCGTCCTCGGAGACATGCCGTGGGAGGCGATGACGCTGGATGCGCTGGCCGATCTGGAAACCGTCTGCCTGAGCGGCGAGAAGACGAAGACCCCCTTCGCGGCAAAGGGCCAGAGCATCGGCAACAAGACCATCCGCGACGCCATCGGACTTGACGTGATGGAGGCCTTCGCCGACCTGACGGAACGGGTCGAGGCGGCGCGCCCCCTGCGCACGGGCCTTCTGAACGCCCGCAAGACCCACGCGCTTCATGTCTTCGCCACGGCCTTCCTGCCCGCCTATGCCGCCGCCAAGACCGAACGCGGATGGCTCGATTTCGACGACCTGATCGGGCGCACGCGGCAACTGCTCCGCGCGCCGGATATCGCGCAATGGGTGTTGTTCCGGCTCGATGGCGGCATCGACCACATCCTCGTGGACGAGGCGCAGGACACCAGCCCCGCGCAATGGGATATCGTCAAGCGGCTGGCCGAGGATTTCGCGGCCGGAGAGGGCGCACGGACGGACGTGAACCGCACGATCTTCGTCGTGGGCGACAAGAAACAGTCGATCTATTCCTTCCAGGGCGCCGACCCCGAAGGCTTCGACCGGATGCGCGACCATTTCGATGACCGGCTGCGGGGCGCGGGCCTGCCGTTGCAGGCGGCCGACCTGCTCTATTCCTTCCGCTCCGCGCGGCCGATCCTCGATCTCGTGGACACGGTCTGCGGACCCGAACGGCCCACGGAGGTCGGGGGGCATCTGCAGCACAAGGCGTTTTTTGCCCAGCGGCCCGGGCGCGTGGACCTCTGGCCCGTGGTGCCGCCTTCCCCGGGGGGCGAGGACCTGGCATGGTTCGACCCGCAGGACCTTAGGGGGGCCGAGCACCACTATGCCGTTCTGGCCAAGACGCTGGCCGAGCGCCTGCACGCGATGCTCCACGAAGACCGCCCGGAGATCGAGACGGATAAGGGCCGGCGCCCGGTCGAGGCGGGCGACATCCTGATCCTCGTGCGCAGCCGGTCGCCCCTGTTCAGGCAGATCATCTCGGCGCTCAAGGCGCGTGGGCTGCCCATCGCCGGTGTCGACCGCAGCGCGCTGACCGCGCCCCTGGCGGCGCAGGACCTCCTGTCGCTGATGCGCTTTCTCGCCACGCCCGAGGACGACCTGTCGCTTGCCGAAGTGCTCCGTTCCCCGATCGGCGGCTGGAGCGAGGATGACCTGTTCCGGCTGTCCCACGGCCGGAAAGGCTACCTCTGGGAGGCGCTGCGCAGCCGCGCGGAGGAGCGCGCCGATTGGGCCGAAAGCCACGCCATGCTGCGCGATCTGCGCAACGAGGCGGAGTTCAAGCGGCCCTACGACCTGCTCGAACGGGCGCTCGTTCGCCATGATGCCCGCCGCCGCCTGATCGCGCGGCTGGGCGGCGAGGCCGAGGACGGGATCGACGCGATGCTGTCCCAGGCGCTGGCCTATGAACGGATGGAGGTCCCCAGCCTCACCGGCTTCATCGGCTGGCTGGAGGCGGGCGAGGTGACGGTCAAGCGCGACCTCGCGCAATCCAAGGGCCAGATCCGGGTGATGACCGTGCATGGCGCGAAGGGGTTGGAGGCCCCCGTCGTCATCCTGCCCGACACCGGCGCCGTGCAGGGCCGGGGCCGTGGCGCGCGGCTTGTCCGCGACGGCGACGGGCCCGTCTACTGGCCGAGTTCGCGTGCGGAAGCGGCGGACCCCGTGCGCGCCGCGCTGGACGCGGCCGAGGACCGCGACCGGGCCGAGCGTAACCGGCTGCTCTACGTGGCGTTGACGCGCGCCGAAAGCTGGCTGATCGTCGCCGCCGCCGGCAACCTGACCGACGATCCCGAAAAGCGAGCGGCGACATGGTACGGCGCGGTCGAGGCGGGGCTTCAGGACCTCGGCGCCGAACCGGTCCACGTGCCGGGGTTGGAGGGCGAGGGCCTGAGGCTGCAGAGCGGGGCATTTGCCCATGCCGGACCAACCGCGCCCCGGCCCGCCTCCGCGGATCGTGCCGCGGCCTTGCCCGAATGGGCGATGCAACCGGCAGCCCCGGTGCCACGCGACACACCGGCGCTGAGCCCCTCGGACCTTGGCGGCGACAAGGTTCTGCCCGGCGCCCCGGAGGCTGCGCTTGGGCACGGTGCGCTCCGTCGCGGGCGGCTGGTCCACCTGATGCTGGAGCATCTGCCGAACGTGCCCCCGCCGGGATGGCGCGACGCGGCGCCCCGGATCGCCGCGCTGGAAGCGCCCGATGTCTCCGATTCCGAACTGGCGGAGATCTATGACGAAGCGGAAAGCGTCCTGACCGCGCCCCACCTCGCCCATGTCTTCGCGCCCGGCACGCTGGCCGAGGTCGCGCTCCATGCCGACAGCGCCGTTCTGGGCGGCACGGTTCTGGGCACCATCGACCGGCTGATCGTCGGGGACGCGCGCGTGTTGGCGGTCGACTTCAAGACCAACATGGAGGTGCCCACCCGGCCCGAGAACGTGCCCGAGGGGCTGTTGCGGCAGATGGGCGCCTATGCCGAGATGCTGCGCGCCATCTACCCGGGGCGCGAGATCGCCACGGCGATCCTGTGGTCACGAAAGGCTGTGCTCATGGAACTGCCCGATGCCCTCGTGATGGAGGCCCTGAGGCGCGCGGTACCGTGATCCGCGCCTTCTTGACGAGGTCTGGGGGTGTCCATAGGTTCTGACCCCAACCATTACCCCCTGAGGAGGGCCACCGAGATGGCAACCGTACCCGTCACCGACGCCACGTTCGACACCGAAGTGCGCCAGTCCGACATTCCCGTCGTGGTCGATTTCTGGGCCGAGTGGTGCGGCCCCTGCAAGCAGATCGGCCCTGCGCTGGAAGAGCTTTCGGCGGAATACGACGGCCGCGTGAAGATCGTGAAGGTCAACGTGGACGAAAACCCGAACGCGCCCATGCAGCTGGGCGTGCGCGGCATCCCGGCGCTGTTCATGTTCAAGGGCGGCGAGGTCGTGTCGAACAAGGTCGGCGCGGCCCCCAAGGCGGCGCTTCAGAAGTGGATCGAAGAAGCCGTCTGAACCGTCAACGGCCTGCCGGCATCATGAACGGGGCGTCTCCGTCGCAGGGGGCGCCCTTTTTTCATGTCGGAACCCGTCCGCTGGTTCGCGCGTTTTATTGACGCCGTTCAACAAGAAAGGGACACCATGCCAGCCAGCGACCCGATCAGCCGCGTCAGCCCGTCGGCGGGGCCCGGTTCGCCGGAGGTGACGGGCATCTACGACAAGGACACCGGCTCCATCCAGTACATCGCCGCCTGCCCGGAGACGAAAATGGCCGCATTGATCGATGTGGTCCTCGATTTCGACCCCGAGGCCGCGCGGACCCGCACCGAGAGCGCCGAGCATGTCCTCGAGCTGGCGCAGCGCGCGGGCTACACGATCGAGTGGGTTCTCGACACGCATCCCCATGCCGATCATGTCATGGCCTCCGCGTGGCTCCGCGTGATGACCGGCGCGCCGACCGCGATCGGAGAGAAGGTGCAGGAGATCGCCGATCTCTGGCGCGGTTATTACAACCTCCCCGACGCGTTCGATCCGGCGGCTGATTTCGACCATCTCCTTGCCGACGGAGCCACGTTTTCCATCGGCAACCTGGACGTTCGCGTCCTCCTGTCGCCCGGCCACACGCTCGGATCGATCAGCTACATTGTCGGACGGGACGCGGCCTTCGTCCACGACACGTTCATGCAGCCCGACGTGGGCACGTCGCGGGCCGATTTCCCCGGCGGGACGGCCTCGGACCTCTACGACAGTCTCATGGCGATCCTCGACCTGCCCGGCGACACGAGGCTGTTCATCGGCCACGACTACGGCGCGTCCGGCCGCGACGGGCCGGCATGGGAATCCACGGTGGCCGAACAGGCGCGGGACAACGCGCATATCGGTGGCGGCACGAGCAAGGAGGCGTTCGTGCGCCTGCGCGAGGAGCGGGACGCGACCCTCCCCCTGCCGGACCGCATGCTGCATGCGCTGCAGATGAACCTGCGCGCGGGTCGTGCGCCCGCGCCCGAGGACGACGGGCACAGCTACCTCAAGATACCGATGAACCGTTTCTGATGGGGCGGCGGCTGCTCAATAGCTGTGCGGAAGGTCGATCATCGTTCCGTCGGCGCGGGTGATCGCTGTGGCGTAGACCTCCAGCGTGCCGTCGTCATCGACAACGCCGAAGACGGTGATGTGTCCGCCCTGTGCCGCGGGGACGCGGTTCGGACCAACATAAACGAGGACGGTCCCGGTCGGATCGCGAAGCAGGAACTCGTCCTCGTCGGCGATACGCTCGACTTGGCCCGTCAGGGTCACATTTTGTCCGGGCGCTAGAGTTGCGACAGTCGCGCCGTCCGTCGTCGCGAAAAGCGGACCGGCAAGCGATGACGCGATGACGAGGCCTGCAATAGCCTGTGGGGCGAGAGCTTTCATGGTGAAGGCCTCCTTCAGTCAAGCGCCAAGAGAACAAGGAGCAGCGCCCCGAGGCCTGCGGCCACCGGCACCCATCGCTCCACCGTGACCGTAATGGGCGTGCGCATCCACGTGACCGTTGTGGTGGGGGCGGGCGTATGCGGTTCCGTCCGCGCGTCGGACCCCTGCGTGTTCGTCGACATGAGTTGACCTCCGGTTGGTGATGAAAGGCAGATGGTACTCCGTGCGTCATTGTTAAGGCTATTGAAATTGAAGAAATGATGGGAATTTCCTATTGATAAGTCTTCCGCCGTCCTCCTCCCAGACCGACGAAAAAGGGGCGCCCGGATGGGGGCGCCCCTTTCTGGTGTGCGGGCCCGGGGGAGGATCCGGGCCGCGCTGCAAGCGTGACGTTCAGCCCTTGGTGAAGTCCGGGTAGGCTTCCATCCCCAGTTCGGACACGTCGAGCCCCTCGAGTTCCGCTTCTTCGGAGACCCGGATGCCCATGACGGCCTTGAGGATGAACCAGACGATCAGCGACAGGACGAAGGTGGTGCCGATGATGGCGACCATGCCCAGGATCTGCGTGCCCAGGGCAGCTTCGCCGTGGTAGCCACCTGTCAGGACCACCGCGAGGGTGCCCCAGATGCCTGCGAAGCCGTGCACCGGGATGGCGCCGACAACGTCGTCGATCTTCATCTTGTCGAGCATCGGAACCGTCAACACCACGATCAGACCACC
Source organism: uncultured Roseicyclus sp. (assembly GCA_964578115.1). GTDB lineage: Bacteria > Pseudomonadota > Alphaproteobacteria > Rhodobacterales > Rhodobacteraceae > Roseibacterium. The sequence continues at coordinate 21,390 of CAZOBK010000022.1, read as the reverse complement.
CACGGCGCCGATGATGAGCGCGAGGCCGAGCGACGGCGCCAGCGGCTCTGCCGTGATCGACACGAGGCCGGCCAGGGCGCCGTTCAGCACCATGGTCAGGTCGACCTTGCCGTAGAAGAGCTGCGTCAGGATCAGCGCCGCGACGGCACCGGCGGCGGCGGCCATGTTGGTGTTGGCGAAGATCCGCGACACGTCGGCGATGTCGGCGGCCGACCCCATGGCCAGCTGCGAGCCGCCGTTGAAGCCGAACCAGCCGAGCCAGAGGATGAACATCCCCAGCGTGGCAAGGGCGAGGTTGGAGCCCGGCATCGGGTTGACCTTGCCGTCCTTGTACTTGCCCAGGCGAGGGCCGAGGACTATGGCACCGGCAAGCGCTGCCGCCGCGCCACAGGCGTGCACGACGGTGGAGCCCGCGAAGTCCGAGAAGCCCGCTTCGGAGAGCCAGCCGCCGCCCCACTGCCATGACGCGGTGAGCGGGTAGATGAAGCCCGTGAGCACGATCACGAAGATCAGGAACGGCCAGAGCTTGATCCGCTCTGCCAGCGCACCCGACACGATCGACGCCGTGGCGGCACAGAACATAAGCTGGAAGATGAAGTCCGAACCGGTCGAGGCGTAACCCGCGTCATCCGCACCTTCGAGGCCCATGTCGTTCAGGTAGACAGGCTCCATCACGCCCCAGGACGGGAAGAGACCCGAGAAGTAGCCCTCGATGGCCCAGTCACCCAGCGGGTACATCAGGTTGTAGCCGATCAGCCAGTACATGATCGCCGCCAGCGAGAAGAGCGCGACGTTCTTGGTCATCTGCATGGTGACGTTCTTCGAACGCACAAGGCCGCCTTCGAGCATCGCGAAGCCTGCGGCCATGAAGAACACGAGGAAGCCGCCGATCAGGAACAGCAGCGAGTTGAAGATCCAGACGACTTCGTCGGTGACCGCGGGCGGTGCCTCGGCCTCCTGGGCGAAGCCCATCGCGGGCAGAAGCGCGGCGGTCGCCACGGCTGCCAGGGGAAGGAAATAGTTCTTGTTCATGGCGGATTGATCCTTTTCGTGGAAAGCCGCGCTCAGAGCGCGTCGTCGTTGGTCTCGCCCGTCCGGACGCGTACGGCGCTCGCGACATCGAGAACGAAGATTTTGCCGTCACCGATCTTGTCGGTCTTGGCGGTGGTCTGGATGGTCTCGACCACCTGGTCGGCCATGCTGTCCGCCACGACGATTTCGAGTTTCACTTTCGGCACGAAGTTCACGGCGTATTCGGCGCCACGGTAGATTTCGGTGTGGCCGGACTGCGAGCCAAAGCCCTTGATCTCGGTCACCATCATGCCGCGCACGCCAATGGAGGTCAGCGCCTCGCGCACCTCCTCAAGCTTGAACGGCTTGATTGCTGCGATGATGAGTTTCACGTGGTATACCCTTCCGGTTGCTGGTGTCCCCACCCCACTCCCGGCAGAAAGGCAAAGGCCGGGGGGGAACGTCACGTTGCTCAAGTCAGGCTTTGGACGGGGTAAGGGCAACGGAGCGACGGCTTTCACCCATGGCTCAGACGGAAGATTGCAAAAATTTTGCGCAAATTTTGACATATGCCTGCTTTTTGAGCAAATCACATACATCCGGTAAGGGCTTCCGCACTCCACAATCGACTCGATAATGCCTATCTTTCGACAAAACGAGGCAGGCCCGTAAGGCGCCGGAAAAAGGCGATCGTGATGAGTGGTTCAGGTCAGGGGCGCAGACCGCCCCCCCGGGGGAAACGCACGCTGGTGGCGGAGCGGCGCACGCCCCGTCCATCGAAACGGAAAGGCAGCGCGCCGCCCAAGGCGTCCCGGCGCAAGAGAGCGCCCGCGCGCAAGCGATCGCGCGGGCTGCGTGGCTGGATCGCGGCGGCCTTCGGCTTCGTCCTGCGCATCATCTGGGGGCTGACATGGCGCGGCGGTGTCGCCGTCGCTCTGATCCTCGCTTTGGCGACCGGGTATTATTTCACGCAGCTTCCGGATGTTTCGGCCGCCGTCGACACGAGGTCGCGGGGCTCGGTGACCATGCTCGACCGCGACGGCAACGTCTTTGCCTGGCGCGGCGACCAGTTCGGTGGCGTGATCGACCCCGACACGGCCAGTCCACACCTCGTCAACGCGGTGGTCGCCACCGAGGACCGGCGGTTCTACCGGCATCTGGGCGTCAGTCCGCGCGGCATCGCGGGCGCCGTCCGGATCAACCTGCGCGAGGGGCGCGGGCCCCTGGAGGGCCACGGGGGATCGACCATCACCCAGCAGGTCGCCAAGCTCATGTGCCTCGGCGTGCCCTTCGACCCCGAGATCTGGGACACCGAAACTGCCTATGAGCAGGACTGCCGCCGCACGACGCTGTGGCGAAAGATCCAGGAAATGCCCTTCGCCTTCGCGATGGAGCTTCGCTATTCCAAGGACGAGATCCTGACCATCTATCTCAACCGTGCCTATCTGGGCGCGGGCGCGCGCGGCTTCGAAGGCGCGGCGCAGCGCTATTTCGGCGTGTCGGCGACAGAGGTCGGGCCCGCGCAGGCCGCGATGCTGGCCGGTCTGCTGGTCGCGCCCTCCTATTACGCGCCGACCCGCAACCTCGAACGCGCGCAACGCCGGGCGGAGACCGTCCTGACCCTGATGGAGAGGGAAGGTTACCTCACCGAGGCCGAGACCGCTGCCGCCATCGAAAATCCCGCGACCCTGTCGGAGGCCGCCGAGCAGAATATCGGCGGCTACTTCGCCGACTGGATCATGTCCGAGGGGCCGGATTTCCTGACCAGCGACACGACCGAGGACGTGGTCATCCGCACCACCTTCGACCCGGCCATGCAGGCCGCCGCCGAAGCCGCGCTGGAGGAGATCTTCACCAACCAGGTCCGCGAGGGCTCGGAGGCACAGGCCGCCATCGTGGTGATGAGCGCCGACGGCGCCGTGCGCGCCATGGTGGGCGGGCGCGACACGCAGGGCGCGGGCCTGTTCAACCGCTCGACGCAGGCGATGCGGCAGACCGGATCGGCCTTCAAGCCCTTCGTCTATGCCACGGCGCTCGACCTCGGCTCACGGTTCGACGACATGATCCTCGACGCGCCGCTGACCATCGACGTGCCGGGGTCGGGTCCCTATTCACCCTCGAACTTTTCCGATGAGTTCTACGGCGAGGTGACGCTGACCGAGGCGTTGGCCCGGTCCCTCAACATCCCGGCCGTGCGCCTTTCCGAGACGGTGGGCCGCGACCTTGTCCGCACCGTCGCCTCGGAATTCGGTATCGAAAGCGACCTCGCGGACGGTCCGGCGCTTGCGCTCGGGGCTTCGGAATCGACCTTGCTGGAGATGACGGGGGCCTATTCCGGCATTCTCAACGGCGGCTCCGCCGTGCGGCCCTACGGGCTGCAGGAGGTGCGGATCGTGGGCGACGATCGTCCGCTTCTGGAACAGCGCACGGGTCTGCGCGACCGGGTGATCTCGGAGGACGCGGCGCGACAGCTGACCTACATGATGCATCGTGCCGTCACGACGGGCACCGCGCAGCGCGCCGCCCTGCCCGGGCGCGAGGTCGCCGGCAAGACCGGCACGACGCAGGCCGCACGCGACGCGTGGTTCGTCGGCTTCACGGCGGATTACGTGGCCGGCGTCTGGATGGGGTATGACGACAACACGCCGCTGTCAGGCGTCACCGGCGGCGGCCTGCCGGCGGAGATCTGGCGCCAGACGATGGCGCGCATTCACGAGGACCTGCCGCCCCGGCCCCTGCCGATGATCGACCCCGCGCAGGAGGCGCGCCCGCCGCAGGTGATCGAATACCTTCCCGGTGGCCAGCAGGTCGGAGGGCGTGACCCCGATGCGGTGGAAAGCCTGTTGATGGACGTTCTGGGCAGCATCTTCGGCCAGAACTGAAATCGTTGTACCGGCTGGCCGGTCGGGCAGGGGGCTCTGCCCCCGGCCTTCGGCCTCCCCCGGAGGTTTTTTTGCCAGGATGAAGGGTGCCGGTCGCGCGGGGGTGTTGGCCGGGTCTCAGCCCATGGATGGCAGGTCGGCGGCAAGGCGGCCAAGATCGCCCCCACGGGCGTCGAGCATGGCACCGATTTCCGAGCGTTCCGTGATCATCAGGTTCACGCCCTCGATGATCATGTTGAAGAAGCGCGTCTGGCCGGAGCCGTCGGACACGAGCCAGCGCACTTCGAAGGGCGCTGTCCCCGGCATGCGAACGGTCGAGATCACCTCGACGAAGTTGCGCACCTGCCGTGTGCCCGTCACCGTGATCTCGCCGCCGATGAACTCACGGAACCGGCGCCCGTATTTCCGGGCCATGTAGCTCTGGAACGCAGCGATGAACGCGGAGCGGTCCGCGGCGCTGGCGCTGCGCCATTGCGGGCCGACAACGGATTGCGCGATGATCGGAACATCGGCGTAGTCGCGAAAGATGCGCTCGAACTCCCGCAACATCGCGCTTTCGCTGCGGCCAGAGTTGATGATGCCGAGCACATCGCCAACGGCGCGGCTGACCAGTGCGGCGGCGGCATCCGGGCTTTGTGCGGCGGCGCGAAGCGGCAAGCCGGAGGCGAGCGCGACCGTACCCGCCCCAAGCGTGGCCATCGCCTTGCGTCGTGAGACCGGGCCTGTGCCTGTCTTTTTGTCGATGATGCGTGAGCGGGAATGCAGTCTTGTCATGTCTGGCCAGTCCTGTCGTCTGCACGTTGGCCAGCCGGCGTCGGGTTCACTGGCTGTAGGGGTCGAAATAGGGGTCCGAATACGGGTCGTAGTATGCCTCGCCCGTGGGGTCGGAGGCCACCGCTTCGTCGGAATACGGGTCGAAATAGTCCGTATCGTCGCCTCGCAGCTCGAAGCGGCGGTTCTGAAGATAGAGTGAGCGCAGCGCCGTGTAGCTGTCCTCGGACCGGTAGAGAACGTCCTCGATCGAGCCGGCGAAATCGTGCCGGTCGCCGAAGCGGGCAAGCACGCGCGCCCCTGCCAGATAACCGGTTTCGGGGGACTCCACCACGTGACGCAGCGGATTGAGCGCGAAATCCACGACGAGGCCCACGGAATCACGTGTCGTGGACGGCCCGAAGACCGGCAGCACGTGATAATCGCCCTCGCCCAGCCCGTAGACATGCATGGTCTCGCCGAAACCGGTCTCGGCGGCGGGCAGGCCGATGGCCGTGGCGGGGTCCAGCAGGCCGCCGATGCCGATGGTCGAATTGATCGCGAACCTGAGCGTGTTCTGCGCGGCATCGCCGACCCGCAGTTGCAGCAGATCGTTCAGGACGTATCCGGGCTGGTTCAGGTTGGAGGCGAAATTGTTCACGCCCCGGCGCAGCGGCGCGGGTACGGCAGTGCCATAGGCGTTCGCGGCGGGTCCGACCAACGCGCGATCAAGCGAGACATTGAAGCGGTGCATGGCGCGGTTCTGAAACTCGCTCGCGTCCTCGATGGAATCCCCGGGCGGCAGCGTCGCCGGACCACAGGCCGCCATGGCGAGCAGGCCAAGCGTTGCCAAAAGGCGCAGAAGGGCGCGCGGCGCGCGCTGCCCTGCGGCGACCGGATGCGAAAGAAGAAGGGCTAGGGACAAGGGCAGCGTTCCCGGATCGATCTTGCGAATTTCACGCAGACTAGTCCGGGGCGTTCCGATCCGAAAGGCCAGTTCTACCCCCTTGCTCGACATTCTTCAGCCATATCCCGAAGACGTGATGAGGCACCGAAGTTTGCAGCAGGTTGTCCGGAGCGGACGCGCATCGTGCAGCGGCAACAGGGTCCCTTTCCCTTTCGCGCGTGCGGCGCTAGCGTTGCGCCGAACCGGCCGATCCGCGCCGGGATGTCATGAACCGGGGAGGACCGCGATGATGGGCGGACAGATCGAGAAACGGCTTGCAGAGCTTGGTGTCAGCCTGCCGGATGCACCGGCACCGGGGGCGAATTACGTGCCTCATGTCACCGCGGGCGACATCGTCTACATCTCCGGCCAGGTGTCGATGGCCGACGGCGCCTTCGTCACCGGCAAGCTGGGCGCGGACATGGATGTCGAGGCCGGCGCGGCGGCGGCGCGGTCCTGTGCGATCAGCCTTCTAGCGCAGGTCAAGGCGGCCTGCGGCGGCGATCTCGACCGGCTGGTGCGTGTCGTGAAGCTGACCGGGTTCGTCAATTCGACCGGCGATTTCGGCGACCAGCCCAAGGTTATCAACGGCGCGTCGGATTTCCTCGTAGAGGCGCTGGGCGATGCCGGACGGCACAGCCGATCCGCCGTGAGTGCGGCGTCCCTGCCGTTCGGCGTGGCGGTGGAGATCGAAGGCGTGTTCCAGATCAGACCGTGAGCGTGCCATGACCCTCCCGCCCGAGTTCCTGTCCGCCCCGATCGCGCATCGTGCGCTGCACGACCTGGCCCATGGCATCCCCGAGAACAGCCGCACGGCGGTGCAGCGGGCGGTTCGCGCGGGCTACGGCATCGAGATCGACGTTCAACTGTCGGCGGACGGGCGCGCGGTCGTGTTTCACGATTACACGCTCGAGAGGCTTACCCATGCCACGGGTCCCGTCGCGACGAGAACGGCGCGGGAGTTGGCGGACCTGACGCTGAGGGGCAGCGAGGACCGCATCCCGCTTCTGGCCGACATTCTGGAGCTTGTCGGCGCGCAAGTGCCGCTTCTGGTCGAGATCAAGGACCAGTCGGGCGCGATGGTCGCGGGCGACGACCGGCTCGAGCGGGCGGTGGCCGAAGACCTCGCGGGTTACGCGGGGCCGCTGGCGGTGATGAGCTTCAACCCGCATTGCACCGCCGCGATGCGCCGGCATGCCCCGGACGTGCCGCGCGGCCTCGTGTCCTGCGCCTTCATCCCGTCGAGATGGCCCCAGATCACGTCCGAGACCTGCACGCGCCTGCGCTCGATCGCGGATTTCGGCAGGGTGGGCGCAAGCTTCATCAGCCATGACTGGACCGATCTGGGAAGCCCCCGCGTTTCGGAACTCAAGGCCAATGGCACGCCGATCCTGTGCTGGACGGTCACCACCCCCCAGATCGAGGCCGAGGCGCGGCGCGTGGCCGACAACATCACCTTCGAGGGATATCTGCCGTCGATCCCGGACTGATCGTCTCGTGTCGGCCCCGCGCCGGGATTGACCGTGTCGGCGCGCGCCCCATCTGTAGTGTCAATCCACACTTGGCAGGGTAGCCGGAGGCCCCCGTGGACGGCAGCGCACAGATCGACATCGAGGTTCTGACCGGTCTCCACCAGATCGAGGCAGCCGATTGGGATGCCTGCGCCTGTCCCGAGGCGGCGGATGGCGGACGGCCGAACGACCCCTTCACCACCCATCGTTTCCTGAGCGCGCTGGAAACCTCGCGCTCGGTGGGCACCGGGACCGGGTGGCAGCCACGTCACGTGGTGGCGCGCTGCAACGGCGAGGTCATCGCCTGCGCCCCGCTCTATGCCAAGGGGCACAGCCAGGGCGAATACATCTTCGATCACAACTGGGCCCATGCCTATGAACGGGCGGGCGGGCGCTATTACCCCAAGCTGCAGATGGCCGTGCCCTTCACGCCGGCGACAGGGCGGCGGTTCCTCACCCGGCCCGGCTGGGAGGAAACGGGGCGCGCCGCGCTGGTTCAGGGCGCCGTGCAACTGGCCAGCGACAATGCGCTGTCGTCGCTGCATGTCACCTTCTGCACCGAGGGCGAGGCGCGCGACGGCGAGGCGATGGGCCTGATGCGCCGGTCGAGCCAGCAGTTTCACTGGTTCAACGACGGCTACGCGGATTTCGATGGCTTCCTGCAGGCGCTGAGTTCGCGCAAGCGCAAGAACATCCGCAAGGAGCGGGAGCGCGCACAGGGCTTCGGCGGCGAAATCGTGGCCTATACCGGCGACGCGATCCGGCCCGAGCATTGGGACGCGTTCTGGGTCTTCTACCAGGACACCGGCGCGCGGAAATGGGGGATGCCCTATCTCACGCGGGCCTTCTTCGACACGGCGCAGGAGCTGCTGCGCGACGACATGCTGCTGGTTCTGGCCGAACGCGACGGGCGGCCGGTGGCGGGTGCGCTGAACTTCATCGGGCGCGATACGCTTTATGGCCGTTACTGGGGCTGCATCGAGGATCACCCCTGCCTGCATTTCGAACTGTGCTACTATCAGGCAATCGATTTCGCGATCGCACATGGCATGGGCCGGGTCGAGGCGGGCGCGCAGGGCCAGCACAAGCTGGCGCGCGGCTACTTGCCGGTCACGACCAATTCGCTGCACTGGGTGCGCGACGCCGGCTTTGCGGAGGCCATCGCGCAGTATCTCGAAGCCGAGCGGGAAGCCGTCGACCAGGAGATCGAGGTCCTCACGTCGTGGGGGCCGTTCAGGAAGGCAGACGTGGAGGAACAGGAATGATCGAGTCGCACAAGCTGGAGGGTGATGACCGGGACAAGGCGCTGGCCGCGCTCGCCGATCATGGCTGGACGGTCGTCGAGGGCAGGGACGCGATCACGAAGCGCTTCGTGTTCTCCGATTTCAACGCCGCCTTCGGCTGGATGACCCGCATCGCGATGGTGGCAGAGCACATGAACCACCACCCGGAATGGTTCAACGTCTACAAGACGGTCGAGGTGACGCTGACCACCCATGACGTGGATGGCCTGTCCAACCTGGATGTCGCGCTGGCCTCCAAGATGGACCGCATGGCGGCCGGCTGAGGCGCGGACACGTCGCCCGCGCCTCGAAGGTCTGTCAGGAGGCCGCGATCGAGGGTTTGCCGCCGATGGCCGCGAGCAGCGTTTCGCCTGCCGAGATCTCGCAGGCGCCCGGGCCGTCCTCGACGTTCAGCACTTTCACCACGCCGTCCTCGGCATAGAGCGCGTAGCGGCGGGAGCGGTCGTAGAAGCCCGCCGGTTCCGCCGTCCAGTTCATGCCGATCGCCTTGGTGAACTCGGCGCCCGCATCCCCGAGGAAGGTCAGCCCGGCCTCTTCCGCGCCGGTGTCCTTGGCCCAGGCGGCCATCACGAAAGGATCGTTGACCGAAACACAGATGATCTCGTCGACCCCGCTGGCGTCGAAATCGGTCTTGGTGCGGATGAAGCTTGGCACATGTGCCGCGCTGCAGGTGCGCGTGTAGGCGCCGGGCAGGCCGAAGATCACGACCTTGCGGCCCTTGACCTTGTCGCTCATCTTCACCGGCTCGGGCCCTTCGGCGCCGAAGATCAGGAGCGTGGCATCGGGCAGCGTGTCGCCGACGGAAATGGTCATCTGTTGGGATCTCCCTCGCTTGTGTATCCGTTCGCTGGCCATATAGGCTCCGCGCGACACACGGCCAACGAGAAAGACGGGCGGCCAACGCGAAAGGTGAAGGCGATGGAGAAGATTGTGGTGATCGGCGCGGGTCAGGCCGGAGCATCCTGCGTGGCGAAGCTGCGGAGCGAAGGCTTCACCGGGGCGATCACGCTGATCGGTGAGGAACACGCGCCGCCCTACCAGCGCCCGCCGCTGTCCAAGGCCTACCTGCTGGGCGAGATGGCGCTTGAACGGCTCTACCTTCGGCCCGAAAGCTATTACGCCGAAAACGGGATCGACCTGATGCTGGATACCACCGTGCAGGCCATTGACCGCGCCGACCGCAAGGTGATCGCCTCGGGGCACGCCATTTCCTATGACGCGCTGGTGCTCACCACGGGCTCCGTACCACGGCGCCTGCCCGGGCGCATCGGCGGCGAGCTTGGCGGCGTTCATGTCGTGCGCACGCTCAATGATGTCGACGAGATGGCCCCCGAGATCGCCGAGGGCCGCCGCGCCCTGATCGTGGGCGGCGGTTATATCGGGCTGGAGGCGGCGGCCGTCTGCCGCAAGAAGGGGCTCGACGTCACCCTGATCGAGATGGCCGACCGCATTCTTGCGCGCGTGGCCTGCCCCGAGACCTCCGCGTGGTTCCGCGCCCTGCACGAAAGCCATGGCGTGACCGTGCTGGAGGGCGTCGGCCTGACGACCCTGACCGAAGCGGACGGGCATGTCGCGGGCGCTGTTCTCTCGGACGGGTCCGAGCATCCTTTCGACCTCGTGATCGCGGGGATCGGCATCACGGCCGCAAGCGCCCTGGCCGAGGCCGCGGGGCTGACCATCGACAACGGCATCGCCGTGGATGCGCTGGGCCGCACCAGCGATCCCGCGATCTGGTCTGCGGGCGACTGCGCGAGCTTCCCCTATCGCGGCGGGCGCATCCGGCTGGAAAGCGTGCAGAACGCCATCGACCAGGCCGAGGCCGTGGCCAGGAACATCCTTGGCGCGGATGAGGATTACGTGCCGCATCCGTGGTTCTGGTCCGACCAGTACGACGTTAAGCTGCAGATCGCGGGGCTGAACACTGGCTATACGGATATCGTGGTGCGCGACGCGGGCGAAGCGCGGTCGCATTGGTATTATGCGGGCGACACGCTGGTGTCGGTGGACGCGATGAACGATCCGCGCGCCTACATGGTGGGCAAGCGCCTGATCGAGGCGGGGAAATCCCCCGCGCGGGACGCCGTGGCGGATCCCGCGACCGACCTCAAGGCGCTCTTGCGCGCATGAGGGCCGCTTGAGGATCGTGGGCGGACGCTGGCGGGGCAGGGTCCTCGCCGATCTGGGCCAGGGCGATCCCGCGGCCCATCTGCGGCCTACCACCGACAGGGTTCGCGAAAGCCTTTTCAACCTTCTGACCAATGGCCGCTGGGGCGATCTGGTGACTGGCACACGTGTGCTGGACCTGTTCGCCGGGACGGGGGCGTTGGGTCTCGAAGCGCTGTCGCGGGGCGCGGTCCATGCGACCTTCGTCGACGATGGCGGCGCGGCGCGGGCGCTTCTGCGGGACAATATCGGCCGCTGCTCGGCGCAGGGCGTGACCAAGGTGTTCCGCCGAGACGCCACGCAGCTCGGCGAGAACCGGGGCGCGCCCTTCACGCTGATCTTCCTCGACCCGCCCTATGGCATGGGTCTGGGTGACAGGGCGCTCGCCTCGGCGCGGGAAGGCGGCTGGATCGCGCCCGGCGCGACCATCGTCTGGGAGGAGGAGGCCCCCCCGCTGCCGCCGCCGGCGTTCGAGATCTTGGATGAACGGCGCTATGGCGGCACCAGCATCAGCCTGCTTCAGGCGCCATGATCCCGGGTCGCTTCAGATCCGCGCCCGGCCCTGCCGGATGACGAGGGCCTCGCACCATTGTCCGGCCTGCGGTGCGCCGCTTCCGGCCATGGCGCGCCACCCCTGGTACATCTGCGCGCTCTGCCGCGACAGGATCACCGACGCGGAAGGCCACCAGCTGGAATTCGGCAACACCTCCATCTCGGAGGGCTTCGCATGGCGCCGGGCGGGCGAGGACGCGTTCCACGAGGCGCAGGGCTTTCTCGGCCTTCTCGACGGCCGCCCGGTCCGCGTCAGTGCCGCGCGCTTCGGCGGGATCGTGGCGGAACCCGTTGCCCCACCGCTGGGCAGGATCGGACCCATCGCCTTCGACGAGGATGAGCTCGACACCTGAGGCCCGCGTTTGTCGGCCGGCAGCCCCTTGGGGTCGCAGGCGCGATACCTTTAACTCCTGCGGGGTGGGCCTAGTCGGTCCGTGTCGCGGTGCCGGCGTGGTCGGCCATCGCGGCCCGCGCGGCATCGACAAGCCCGGCACCGTCCAGTCCGCGCCCGGTCATTTCCGCGATCCAGCCCTGCGTGACGGCTTCGCCGACCGCCCTGACCTCGGCGGTCAGATCCTCGGACATAACGGCGATCTCGTTGCCTGCCGCCGCCATCGCCGCGCGCCCCTCGGCATCGCCGGTGTCGTGCGCACGACCGGCCCAGGCGCTTGCCATCATGCCGGAATTGGCGTCGATCACGGCGCGCAGATCATCCGGCAGTCCCTCGTAGACATCCCGGTTCATCGCCCAGAGGAAATAGAGATTGTAGAGGCTCCGGTCACCCGCCACGTCGGTATGGCTGCTTGCCAGTTCGTCGAGGCGAAGCGACGGCGCCTGTTCCCAGGTGATCACGCCCCCATCCACGACGCCGCGTGCCAGAGCCTCGGGGAAGGCGGGCACCGGCATTCCGATCGGCGTGGCGCCGAGCCGCTCAAGCAGAGTGGTCGCCGCGCGCGACGGGCCGCGCAGGCTCAGCCCGTCGAAATTCGAGAGCGCGTCGATCGGCGGCCCCGCAAGATGTATGATACCGGGACCATGCATATGCGCCGCGATGACGTGGACCTCCGCGAAATCGTCCATCAGGTGGGCCTGTGTGAACTCCCATGCGGCGCGGCTCGCTTCCTCGGCGGATTTCGTCGTCATGAAGGGCAGCTCCAGCGCCTCGGCCTCGGGGAAGCGGCCCGGCTGGTATCCGGGGATGACCCATCCCCCGTCGATGGCGCCGTCGCGGATCAGGTCGTATTGCGCTGGCGCCGCTCCGCCAAGCTGCATCGACGGATAGAGCTCGACCCGGATGCGGCCTTGCGATTGTTCCTCGATGGCGTCGGCCCAGGGCTGCATGAAGTATGTGGGGTTCGCCGACAGCGGCGATACGAAATGCTGGAAGCGCAGCGTCACCTCCGGTTCTGCATCCTGCGCCGGAGCGGGACCAACGGCGGCGAGGCTGACGACGGTCAGCGCGAAGGGGATGAAAAATCGCATGTGCGGACCTCCGTCATCGATCCTGCCTGATCTGCCGGGCGCTTAACGGTCCGACCGGGGGCATGTAATGAGGCATGCCGCCGCTGCCACGTGGCGCGAGGGAATTTTCCGGCGTCACGCCCGAATCCAGATGTCGCGGGTCTTGTTAACGAAACCTCAATATGGGACCTTCAGGGACAATCGAGCATAAACCAAGAACCCCACAGGCTGCCCCCATGCTGGAGACCCGCCCGGACGCCTCGGCGCTCCTTTCCACCGTTTTCGGTTTCGACGGATTTCGCCCCGGGCAGGCGGAAATCGTGGACGCCGTGGCGGCGGGTCGCAATGTGCTGGCCATCATGCCGACGGGCGGCGGCAAGTCCCTGTGCTTCCAGCTGCCCGCGATCATGCGGGACGGCGTTACAGTGGTGATCTCGCCCTTGATCGCGCTGATGCGCGACCAGGTTCGTGGATTGCGCGAGGCCGGCGTCGAGGCGGGCGCGCTGACCTCCGGCAACACGCCCGAGGAAACCGACGCCGTCTGGCAGGCGCTGGAGGAGCGGCGGCTGAAGCTTCTTTACATCGCGCCCGAACGGCTCGCGTCGTCCGGCACCGAGCGGATGCTGAACCGTGCCGGCGTCAGCCTGATCGCCGTGGACGAGGCCCATTGCGTCAGCCAGTGGGGCCATGATTTCCGGCCCGATTACCTGAAGATCGGGGCGCTGAGGCGCACGCTGAGTGTCCCTTTGGCCGCCTTCACCGCCACCGCCGATGCCGAAACCCGCGACGAGATCGTCGCGCGGCTTTTCGACGGCGCGGCCCCCGAGGTGTTCCTGCGCGGCTTCGACCGTCCCAACCTGAGCCTCGCCTTCGAGGTCAAGAACCAGCCGCGGAGCCAGATCCTCAGCTACGCCGCAGCGCGTCGCGGGCAATCGGGCATCGTCTATTGCGGCACGCGCGCCAAGACCGAGACGCTGGCGCGCGCGCTGTGCGATGATGGCCATAGCGCCTGCGCCTATCACGGCGGGATGGAGGCCCACGACCGCCGCCATGTCGAACACCGCTTCGCCACCGAGGACGGGCTGATCGTCGTGGCCACCGTCGCCTTCGGCATGGGCGTGGACAAGCCCGATATCCGCTGGGTCGCACAGGCCGACCTGCCCAAGTCGATCGAGGCCTATTATCAGGAGATCGGCCGCGCCGGCCGCGACGGGGCGCCGGCCGACACGCTGACCCTTTACGGTCCCGACGACATCCGCTTTCGCCGCAGCCAGATCGACGAGGGGCTCGCCCCCCCGGACCGAAAGGCCGCAGATCATGCGCGTCTGAATGCGCTTCTGGGGCTGGCCGAGGCGATCTCCTGCCGCCGCCAGAAGCTTCTCGGCTATTTCGGGGAGGCGGCGGAGCCTTGCGGCAACTGCGATCTCTGCACCAAGCCGCCCGAGACCTTCGACGCCTCCACCGCCGTGCAGAAAGCGCTCAGCGCCATTCTGCGCACCGGCGAATGGTTCGGGGCCGGCCACCTGATCGATGTCCTGACGGGAACCGGGACCGACAAGGTCCGCGACCGGGGTCATGACCGCCTGCCGACCTTCGGCGTGGGCACCGAGTTCGACCGCAAGGGGTGGCAGGCGGTGTTCCGGCAGATGATGGGCCATGACCTCGTGCGTCCCGATCCCGCGCGCCATGGCGCACTGCGCCTGACCGAGGCCGCGCGCCCCATCCTGCGTGGCGAGGCGGGGATCACGCTCCGCAAGGACACGCTGGCCAGAGGCGGACGGCGCCCCGCCGCCAAGGCGCTGGTGTCGGAGGAGGACGCACCGCTTCTGTCCGCGCTCAAGGCCAAGCGCCGCGCGCTGGCCGAGACCGCGCGCGTGCCGGCCTATGTCATCTTCACCGACCGCACGCTGATCGAGATGGCCGAGACGAAACCCCAGTCGCTTGACGAAATGGCGCGCATCTCGGGCGTCGGCGCAACCAAGCTCGAACGCTACGGCGCCGCCTTCCTCGAGGTCGTCACCGGCGAGGCGGAGGCCCCGTCCCATCCCGCGCGCCGCAAGCTCGCGGGACGCGAGGCGGGCGTTCTCTACGACCGGCTCCTGTCGGTGCAGGCGGATCTGGCGCGCGGCGACAGCGGTCTCGACAAGCCGCTGTCCTGCTCCTCGTCGCAGCTTGCCAAACTGGCCGACCTGCGCCCGACCGACCGCGAATCCGTCGAGAAACTGCTTGGCGAACGTCGTGCCGACCGCTTCGCGGAGGCGTTTCTGGACGTCCTGCGCGCGGCGGGCTAGGTCGGTCCTGAACCCCGATACCAAACCAGGAGGCGCACCAGATGCTGACCGTGATTTCCCCGGCCAAACGGCTCGACTGGTCCGACCGCGGCGCCGCGATGACCGAGCCGCGCTTTCAGGATGACGCGGATGCGCTGGCCTCGGTGGCGCGCGAGTTGTCGGTGGACGCGCTGATGAAACTCATGGGCATCTCCCGCGACCTCGCCGGGCTGAACGCCGAACGCTTCGCGCGCTTCGGGGAGGACCTGTCCGACCGTCGCCCGGCCGCCTTCGCCTTCGCGGGCGACACCTATGCGGGGCTCGAGGCCGGCACGCTGGACGAGGACGCGCTGCGCTATGCCCAAGGCCACCTGCGCATCCTGTCGGGCCTTTACGGCATCCTGCGTCCGCTCGACGCGATCGAGGCCTACCGGCTCGAGATGGGCAGCCGCCTGCGGACCGAGAAGGGCCGCTCGCTTTATGACTGGTGGGGGCAACGGCTGGCGGATGCGCTCAACGACGAGGCGCGCACGCTCGGCACCGGTACATTGGTCAATTGCGCCTCGGTGGAATATTTCTCGGCCGTCGATGCCGGGGTACTCGACCTGCAAGTGGTCACGCCGGTCTTCCTCGAGGACAAGCCCGACGGTCCGCGCATCGTCAGCTTCTTCGCCAAGAAGGCACGCGGCGCGATGGCGCGATTCATCGTCGAGAATCGGCTGACCGACCCGGATGAGCTTCGCGCCTTCGACACAGGCGGCTATGCGCATGAGCCATCGCTGAGCGAACCGGGCAAACCCGCCTTTCTGCGCCGCGCCTCGGCCGAGGCCGCCGCCTGAGCGGTGCGCGCCGGGTCCGCCCGCAGCGCCGCGGACGGCTCATCCTGTCCCGCTCAGTGCCCGGGGGTCGACTTCTCGAAGGCAGCCTGCTGCTCCGCGCTCGCCTCGGCCTGGAATTTCTCTTTCCACTCGGCATAGGGCATGCCGTAGACCACCTCGCGCGCGGCCTCCTTGTCCATCTCGATGCCCTTCTCGGCGGCGGCTTCCTGGTACCAGCGGCTCAGGCAATTCCGGCAGAACCCGGTCAGGTTCATCATGTCGATGTTCTGCACGTCCTTGCGGTCGTCCAGATGCGCGAGCAGCCGGCGGAACGCGGCCGCCTCGAGCTCGGTCTTCGTCTGTTCGTCCATCGCGGTGTCCTCCGTTGCCATTTCCTCAGACCTCGGCAATCCGCAACGCCGCGTCAAGCATCGGCGCCAGCCGTCTTCCCCACGCGGACTGAGCGTCTTCCGTCTCGATCAGATCGTTGCGCACCTCGACCAGCACATGCGGCAGGCCCGTCTGCACACCATGCCGGTCCAGCGCGTCGCCGGGCAGATGGCCCGAATAAGGCTGGTTGTCGCCCACGCAAAGGTCGGGCTCGGCGTTGAGTCGCGCCAGAAGCGGCAGGGCAAGCCGTGTGTCGGCGGCATAGAGCACGCCCACATGCCACGGCCTCGGCGGGCGGCCGACGAATTGCGGCGTGAAGGAATGAATGGCGACGAGCACCGGGTCCGCGCGCGCGGCGATCAGCGCCTCGATCGCGCGGTGGTAAGGGCGGTGGTAGCGCGCCAGACGCCGCTCGACCTCCACGGCGTCGGCATGGCGGTTCGCGGGGATGATCGACCCGTCATAGACCTTCATCAGCAGCGTCGGGTCGTCCTCGCCCCGGTTCGGGTCGATCACGAGGCGCGAGAAATCCGACAGGATCACCGGCGCGTCGAGCGCTTCGGCCAGCGCACGCGCGACACCGGCGGCGCCGATGTCATAGGCGATGTGGCGTTCCATGTCCTGCCGCGGCAGCCCGAGATCCCCGCCGCCCACGTCCTCCGGCACCCGGTTCGAGGCGTGATCGCAGGTGATCACCCAGCGCGCGGGCCTGTCCGCGCCTTTGACATGGTAGGGGGCTGATTGCTGGGAGGCCGTCATTGCCCTGTCACCCTTGCGTGGTCCGGAGCCGGGCATAGGCGATGGCCGGGGGAATGCAAAGTGCCGCAAGGGCGCTGTCCCCGGTTGTCCTGATGCGACGAATGCGCCAAGACGGCGACAGCACGGATGTGAGCGGTAACATCGCCCCCGGCCCACCGGCCGACGCCGTGCGCAGGACGCCAGTACGCAGAGGGAACGGCCCGCCATGAAACGCGCAAGACATGTCAAGATCGTCGCCACGCTCGGGCCGTCGTCGGAAGGCTACGACATGATCCGCAAGCTCTACGAGGCGGGGGCCGATGTCTTCCGCCTCAACATGAGCCATGGCGGCCATGACGAGATTCGCGCCCGCCACGCCGCGATCCGGCAGGTCGAGAAGGATGTGGGCCGCCCCATCGCGATCCTCGCCGACCTGCAGGGTCCCAAGTTGCGTTGCGGCACCTTCGCCAACGGCGAGGGCTACGACCTCGAGAACGGCGCATCCTTCCGCTTCGATCTCGACCCGACGCCCGGCGATGCGCGCCGCGTCCAGCTGCCCCACAAGGAGATCTTCGCGGCCATCGAACCCGGCGCGCGGCTGCTGGTCAACGATGGCAAGGTGCGGCTGCGCGTCGATACCTGCGGCCCCGATTTCGCCGAGTGCACCGTCGTCGCCGGCGGCCCGATCTCGAACCGCAAGGGCGTGAACGTGCCCGATGTGGTGCTGCCGCTGGCCGCGCTGTCCGAGAAGGACCGCAAGGACCTCGAATTCGTATGCCAGCTTGGTGTCGACTGGCTCGCGCTCAGTTTCGTGCAGCGCGCCGCCGACGTGCACGAGGCGCGGGGGCTCGCCAGGGGACGCGCCGCGATCCTGTCCAAGATCGAGAAACCCGCCGCCGTGCAGGCCTTCGACGAGATCCTCGCCACCTCGGACGGGATAATGGTCGCGCGCGGCGATCTGGGCGTCGAGTTGCCGGTGCACGCCGTCCCGCCGATCCAGAAGCGCCTCGTGCGCAAGTGCCGGACCGCGGCCAAGCCGGTCATCGTCGCCACGCAGATGCTGGAAAGCATGATCGAAAGCCCGATGCCGACCCGCGCCGAGGTCTCGGACGTGGCCACCGCGCTTTACGAGGGCGCCGACGCGGTGATGCTCAGCGCGGAATCGGCCGCCGGCGACTATCCGATCGATGCCGTGACCACGATGCACAACGTCGCCGTCGAGGTCGAAAGCGATCCGAATTACCGCGACATCATGCAGGCGTCGCGCGTGGTGCAACGCAACACCACCGCAGATGCGATCGTCGCGGCCTCCCGCGAGATCGCCGAGACGGTGGATATCAAGGCGATCTGCTGTTTCACGCAATCGGGCAAGACCGCCGCACTGGTGGCGCGCGAACGTCCGAACGTGCCGATCCTCGCGCTGACACCGCTGGTGGGGGTGGCCCGGCGCATGTGCCTGACATGGGGGATCGCGTGTTTCATGACCGAGGAACAGAGCCGCTTCAAGGGCGCGGTGGTCTCGGCCGCCCGCGCGGCGCGCTCTGGCGGCTACGCCACGGAAGAGGATCAGATCATCGTCGTCGCCGGCGTGCCCTTTAACGTTCAGGGCTCGACGAACATCCTGCGCGTCGCACCCTGCGCGGAACGTCTGATCTACGCCACCGATCCCGGTTGATCCGGGCCGAACAGGCTTGCCGCGCGCGCGCGATCGCATAGGGTCGCCCCATGAACATTGGCGCGGACATCCTCATCGTGATCGGAACAGTCGTGACCGGCTTCGCGCTGTCCTCGGTCGTCGCGGGCTGGGCCACCCGCACCAGGCCGGTGATGGCGCTGGTCTCGCTGGTGATCGGGCTGGGGCTGCTGGTCTTCGTGCATCTGCAACTGCCCGACGGCCTGTCCCTGATGGATATCCCGGAATCCTTCATCCTCGTGGCGGCCCGCATCCTGAATTGAGAACTTGTCACGCCCCGTCAATGGCGGTATGCGACCCGCTCCACGGTGCGGCCGGCCAGAACGGCATGCCGAGTCGCGCCTGAACCGACCCTCGAGACCAGGAGACGGAAATGCCGAAGATGAAGACCAAATCGAGCGCCAAGAAGCGCTTCAAGGTGACGGGCACCGGCAAGGTGATGGCCGCACAGGCCGGCAAGCGGCACGGGATGATCAAGCGGACGAACAAGTTCGTCCGCAACGCGCGCGGCATGCAGGTGCTGAGCGAGCCTGATCAGAAGATCGTCAAATCCTACATGCCCTACGACCGCTGAGGAGGCCGCACAATGTCCCGCACCAAAGGTGGAACCGTCACCCATCGCCGCCACAAGAAGGTTCTTGACGCGGCCAAAGGTTATTACGGCGCGCGGTCGCGCAGCTTCCGCACCGCGACGCAGGCCGTCGACAAGGCCAACCAGTACGCGACCCGCGACCGCAAGGCCCGCAAGCGCCAGTTCCGCGCGCTGTGGATCCAGCGGATCAACGCCGCTGTCCGCTCGCATGACGAGAACCTGACCTATTCGCGCTTCATCAACGGTCTGGCAAAGGCCGGGATCGAGGTGGACCGCAAGGTTCTGGCCGATCTCGCCATCCATGAGCCTGACGCGTTCGGCGCCATCGTCGCACAGGCCAAGGCCGCGCTCTGAGGTCATCGCCTGACGGGAATCGAACGGGCCGCCTTTCGGGGCGGCCCTTTTCGTGTTTGCGCCGCGCTTGCATTCCCGAGGCTGCATGGTAGGGGAAACGGCGCATTTTCCGAGATGACGACGGGAACGGAGACGGGGATCATGGACGGCTTGGACAACCTGAAATCGGACTGGCTGGGCCGGATCGGTGCCGCAAGCGACGAGGCCACGCTGGAGGAGCTTCGCGTCGCCGCCGTCGGCAAGAAGGGCGAGATCAGCCTGAAGATGCGCGAGTTGGGCCGCATGACCCCCGAGGAACGGCAGGTCGCGGGCCCCGCGCTCAATGCGTTGAAGGACGAGGTGAACTCCGCCATCGCCGCGAAGAAGGCCGCACTTGCCGATGCCGCGCTCGACGCGCGTCTGCGGGCCGAGTGGCTCGACGTCACGCTGCCCGCGCACCACCGCCGCGTGGGCACGATCCATCCCGTCAGCCAGGTCACCGAAGAGGTCACGGCCATTTTCGCCGACATGGGTTTCACTGTCGCCGAGGGGCCGCAGATCGAGACCGATTTCTACAATTTCGACGCGCTGAACATCCCCGGCCACCACCCCGCGCGGGCCGAGATGGACACGTTCTACATGGCCCGCGCCGAGGGCGACGATCGCCCGCCGCACGTGTTGCGCACCCACACCAGCCCGGTGCAGATCCGCCACATGCAGGCCCATGGCGCCCCTTGCCGGGTGATCGCCCCGGGCCGCGTCTACCGCGCCGATTACGACCAGACGCACACGCCCATGTTCCATCAGGTCGAGGGTCTGGCCATCGACCGCGACATCTCCATGGCGAACCTGAAATGGACGCTGGAGGAGTTCTTCTCGGCCTATTTCGGCACCAAGGTGAAGACCCGCTTCCGCGCCTCGCATTTCCCGTTCACCGAGCCCTCGGCCGAGGTCGACATCCAGTGTTCGTGGGAAGGCGGCACCGTGAAGGTGGGCGAGGGCGACGACTGGCTCGAGGTGCTGGGCTCGGGCATGGTGCATCCGAAGGTTCTTGAGGCGGCGGGGGTCGATCCGTCGCAATGGCAGGGCTTCGCCTTCGGCATGGGCATCGACCGGATCGGGATGCTGAAATACGGGATTCCCGATTTGCGGGCGTTTTTCGATAGCGATCTGCGCTGGCTGCGGCACTATGGATTCAGCGCGCTGGAGGTGCCGACGGTTCACGCGGGGATGTGATGGGCCAAACTGGGATCGAGATTTGGGTAGCTACGGCTACAATTGCCGCTGCGTCGATTGCTGTCGTCGGAAGTCTTGTGTTGTTTGCGCTTCAGCGCCGAGCTGATCGCTTGTCTGTTCTGCGACACCATAAGCGACAACTATACGCAGAATTCCTCGAATCGCTTATGTCAAGCGGTGCCGGGGCCAATCCCCACCGCTACAATGAAGTTCGTATGCAAATTGCCTTGGTCGCATCGGATGCCGTTCTCCGTAGCATGAATGAGTTCGCTGGCTACGCGGCTCGTAGTTCGAAACCAGGCTCCGTCAGAGACATGAACGTGTTCAAGAACCTGCTTGCCGGTTTGCTGCTAGAGATGCGACGTGACGTCTTCGACAAAACCTCACTAGGCAAGAAAGAACTGGCGCTGGTCTTGCCGATTGAGGACTGAACAGTCCGATGTGCCGTCACAAGAACGCAATGGTGCTAAGGCTCCGGCCCGAATAGCGACAAAGGCGCCGGGCGAGCGCCTGCCCGTTCCGGCGGGCTGGCGCTTTGACGGCCGGGCGCTTCCTTCATTCGGTGCGATGACTTGGCTGCCATAAAGTGCGCCGAACGACCGTGGCTCGCGCCATCCCACGGGCAGGCGCTCGCCCGGCTTTGCGCGGTGAGTTTCGTGGGGCGCAGCTTGACAAGTCCCGCCACCCCCGCCCCCCTTTCCCCGGGTGGACACCGCGCGCAGAGACGCTAGAACGCGCTG
>CAZOBK010000021.1:33486-49297 GCA_964578115.1 uncultured Roseicyclus sp. | reverse complement strand
TCAGGCGAAAAGCTCGTGGCAGAGCTGCAGCGCATCCACCAACGCGTCGACCTCGGCCTCGGTGTTGTACATGCCGAAGCTCGCCCGGCATGTGGCGTTCACGCCCATGTGTTCCATCAGCGGCTGGGCGCAGTGGTGACCCGCGCGCACCGCCACGCCCTTCTTGTCGAGCACGGTCGAAATGTCGTGCGCATGGCCCGCGCCCTCGATAGTGAACGAGAAGATCGCGCCCTTGGACGCGGAATTCCCCTGAACGTTCAGCCAGTTGAGCCCACCAAGTTGCGCACGTGCATAGTCCGTCAGGCGCGCCTCGTGGGCGGCGATGTTGTTCATCCCCACATCCATCATGTAGTCGAGTGCTGCGCCAAGGCCGATCTGCTGGACAATGCCCGGCGTGCCGGCCTCGAACTTCATCGGCGGGTCGTTCCACGTGACCGTGTCGCGATGCACCTCGCGGATCATGTCGCCGCCGCCCATGAAGGGCCGCATCTCGTCCATGCGTTCGCGCCTGATATGCATCGCGCCGGAGCCCGAGGGGCCATAAAGCTTGTGGCCCGTGATCGCGTAGAAATCGGCGCCGAGCGTGTCGAGATCGAGGGGCATGTGCACCGCCGCCTGCGATCCGTCGACCAGCACCGGGACATCGCGCTCATGCGCCGCGTCGATCACCGGTTTGACGTCGAAGATCGTACCCAGCACATTCGACATGTGGCTGATCGCAACAAGCTTGGTCTTGGGACCGATCGCGTCGATGACGGCTTGCGGGTCGAGATCGCCATTGGCGTCCACCTCGACCCATTTCAGGACCACGCCCTGCCGCTCGCGCAGTAAATGCCACGGCACGATATTGGCGTGATGCTCGGCCACGGTCAGGACGATCTCGTCGCCCGCCTCCATCCGCGGCATGGCCCAGCCATAGGCCACGAGGTTGATGCCCTCCGTCGTGCCGGAGGTGAAGACGATCTCGCGCTCATCCGCCACGCCCAGAAAGCGAGCGATGGTGCCGCGCACGGCCTCGTATTTCTCGGTCGCGAGGTTCGACAGGTAATGCAGGCCGCGATGGACGTTGGCGTATTCCATGGAATAGGCTTGCGTGATGGCGTCGATCACCACCTGCGGTTTCTGTGCCGAAGCGCCATTATCGAGATAGACCAGCGGTTTGCCGTTCACCTCGCGCGAAAGGATCGGGAAGTCGGCGCGGATCGTGTCGATATCGTACATCGGATTTCCTTTCACCGTGTCGACGCCAATGGTGGGGCGTCGGACACCGGCATCAAGCGGTCAAGCGGGGGGTGCGACCCCGAGGCCCAGCAGCGACAGGACGAGGCTGAAGGCGAAGAGCAGCGCGAAGGCCGACAGGAGCGTGGCCACGAACACCATGCCCAGCGATGTGAACCCGTGCAGCACCGCGATGAAGTTGACCAGCAGCCAGACATAGAGCGCGATGGCGACGATGGTGATCAGCCCCGCCACGGGCGGCAGGATGAACAGCGTCGCGATCTGGATGACCTGCAGGCAGATCAGGATGAACTGCAGCCAGATCACCAGAAGCGCGGTTTCCTCGAAGCTTCCGGTCCCGCCGAAGAATTGCCCGATCCGGTGCACCGCATGCATGGTCAGGTAGAGAAACCCGGCCATCACCAATCCCAGCATCAGGGTGGACCCCTGCATCGGTCCGGTGATCGGCCCGTCCAGCGGGAAGCCCGCGAAAACGGCGACGAATTCCCGCAACAGCAGGGACAGGACAATGACCAGAGCGAACATCAGCCACAGCGCCTGCCGCTCGGGCGCGAAACTGAGCACCGTGGCCGCGCCCTCGCGGGGGTTCGACACCGTCTCCCGCGCGAGGCGCAGGAGGTTTCCGAGCGTCAGAATGTCCGTCATGTCGCGGCCTCTGTTTCCGGGGCGATCTCCGCCTCCCTCAGACAGATGCCCCAGATCGTGACGAAGGCCAAGAGCAGGCCGGCACCGACCAGCTGTTCGGCGGGGCCGGGCCCGATGAAACCGCGCACCAGCCCGTGCAAGAGCCAGGCGGGTGTCGTGGCCAGCAGCGTCCAGAACAGCGCGAGGCGTGACGAATACCACGTGCCCCGTCCGCCGAAGACCCGCGCGACCAGATGGCTGACCGCAGCGAGCGCATAGGCCAGCAACGGCATCCAGAACAGCCAGCCAAAAAGCGCGCCGCCGAGGCGGGCGTCGAAGGGCACCGACGGGTCCTCGAAGGCCGCGCGGCTCAGCGCCGGCCATTGCGCGACGAAGATGATGCCGCAGGCGAGGATCAGAAACATGAGCGCACGATCCTCCCGCCGGCCCTGGTCCAGCAGGGAGCGCATGACACTGCGCGGACGCCGCCACGTCACCACGATGTCGCGCGAGACGCTCATGGGATCAGCCGCGGCGCCGCCGCGACAGCCATTGGTCCAGCCTGCTGCGGATATCGTCCTGCAGCCTCGGGTCCTCGATCTCGTCGATGGCCTCGGCGAGGAACGCCAGCACCAGAAGGTCGGTCGCCTCCGATTCCGGCACCCCACGCGAGCGCAGGTAGTAAAGCGCGGTCTCGTCGATGGCACCGGTGGTGGAGCCGTGCGAGCACTGCACGTCATCGGCGTAGATCTCGAGTTCGGGCTTGGCCTGGAAGGACGAATCCTCATCGAGCAGAAGCGCCTGGCTGATCTGATAGCCGTCGGTCTTCTGGGCGTCGGGTTTCACCAGGATCTTGCCCTGGAACACGCCCTCGGCGCCGTTGCGCAGCACCTTCTTGAAGACCTGGCGGCTTTCGCAGCGCTGCGCGTCATGGGTCACGAAGACCGTGTCGTCATGGTGGAACGGCGCATTTGCCCCGTCGCCCATGGCGGCCCCGGCCACATGGGCGATCGCGTCGTCGCCCGTCAGCTCGATCACATGCTCGTTGCGTGTCATCGCGCCATTGGCGGTAAGGGAGAAGGACTTGTAGGCCGACCCTGCCCCGAGCCGCGCGAACATGTGCGTCACGGCGCGCCGCTCATGGTCGCGGCCCTGCGCGCGGACGTGATGGAACGCGCCGCCATCGGCCACGTCGATTTCCATGCACTTGTTGAACCGAGCGGCGGCTGGCCCGTTTTCCAGAACCGTGACCTCGGCTCCGCTCTCGACGCGCACGAGGTGGTGCATTGTAGCGTCGGACGTGTCGGCGCGGTGCAGGTATACGAAACTTATCGGTTTTTCGACCTTCGCGGTGGCGCGGATCACGATACCGTCGGTGGCGAACCCGGTGTTCAGCGCGGCAAGGGGGCGATCGACCGGATCCTGGCCGCGCGCCTCAAGCACGCCGAAAAGGTCGCGCGCCCAGTGGATGTCCTTGTTCAATGCATCCGAAAGGTGTTCGATTTCAACGCCTTCCAGCGCGAGATCGTCGGATTGCTCCGGGTCGAACACACCGTCCACGAAGACCAGCTTGAGCCGGTCGATATCGGTGTAAAGCGGTGTCTCGCCCTCTGCCTCGAACACGGCCGCACGCGGCGCGGCCGCCTGCGTGAGCGTCGCGGGATCGGTGAATTTCCAGTACTCGTCGCGCCGCGTCGGCAGGCCCATGGCCCGCACCCGCGCAACCGCCGCCGCCCGCGCCTCGGTCGCCCAGACGGCCTCCGCCGAGGGAGGCGGCAGCTCTGCCAGACGCGTTTCGGTCAGATCCAGTTTGGCCTGCGCAAGCGCCATCACGCGACCTCCTCGAGGATGTCGGCATAGCCGTTCTTCTCGACCTCGAGGGCAAGCTCGGGACCGCCCGTCTTCACGATGCGGCCATCTGACATGATGTGCACGACATCGGGCCGGATATGGTCGAGCAGACGCTGGTAATGGGTGATGACAAGGAAACCGCGGCCTTCGTCCCGCAGCGCGTTGACCCCTTCGGAGACCAGCTTCATCGCGTCGACGTCTAGGCCGCTGTCAGTCTCGTCGAGGATGCACATCTTCGGCTCCAGAAGCGCCATCTGCAGGATCTCGTTGCGCTTTTTTTCACCGCCCGAGAAGCCGACGTTCACGGGCCGCTTGAGCATGTCGGCGTCAATCTGAAGATCCTTGGCCTTGGCGCGGATGAGCTTGAGGAAATCGCCGGCGCTGATTTCCTCCTCGCCACGGGCCTTGCGCTGTGCGTTCAGCGCCGTGCGCAGAAAGGTCATGTTGCCGACGCCGGGAATCTCGACCGGGTATTGGAACGCAAGGAAGAGGCCCGCCGCCGCGCGCTCTTCGGGATCCATGTCCAGAAGATCCGCGCCCCCCAGCGTCGCCGCGCCATCGGTGACCGTGTATCCGTCGCGACCCGAGAGCACGTAACTCAGCGTCGATTTGCCGGACCCGTTCGGCCCCATGATCGCATGCACCTTTCCGGCCTCGACAGTCAGGTCGACACCCTTGAGGATTTGCTTGTCCTCTTCTTCAAGTTTGACGTGCAGGTTCTTGATCTCAAGCATTTTATTCTCCGTCTCGTCACGCGCTCACCGGCGCGGACAGGTGGTCCATGTTCCTTCAGCGGCGTCGAATCGTGCCGTCGCCGTTCACCTTGGTCTGTTCCGTCAGCTCAGCGTCACGGCCGTACCGGAGGCCGAGACCATCAGCATGTTGTTGATCACTTCATAATCGAGATCGACGCCCACCACGGCATTGGCGCCCAAGTCGCGTGCCCGGTCCTGCATCTCGTCGAGCGCGACGGTGCGCGCCTTGCCGAGTTCCTCTTCATAGGCACCGGACCGGCCACCGATGATGTCGGTGATCCCGGCGAACAGATCGCGGAACACATTGGCACCGAGGATCGCCTCGCCGACGACGATGCCGTGATAGGCGGTGATGGGGCGCCCCTCGACCGACGGTGTGGTGGTCGTGATCATTTTCCTTTGCTCCGCATGATGAGTTTGGCCGACACATGGGCGACGATGACCGCCGACACAGTCGCGAAAGCCGCAAGGCCGGGTCCGCCGGGGTACCAGACGCCATAGGTCAGCGTCATCAGGATCACCACGCCGATCGCCAGCAACAGGGCATAGCGTGCACGGGGTTCCGCCGGGCTCAGCCAGTATTTCCAGTTCATCGCGTTCGTCTCTCGGCAAGTGGGGGCAAGATGCGGCGCGTCAGCCCACCGACCCTTCCAGGCTGATCGCGACAAGCTGCTGCGCCTCCATTGCGAATTCCATCGGCAAGGCCTGCAGAACGTCGCGGCAGAACCCGTTGACGACCAGCGCCACGGCCTCTTCCTCGTCCATGCCGCGCTGGCGGCAATAGAACAGCTGATCGTCGTCGACCTTGGACGTCGTCGCCTCATGCTCAACGCGGGAGGAGTTGTTCTTGACCTCGATATAGGGAACCGTATGGGCCCCGCACTTGTCGCCGATCAGAAGGCTGTCGCACTGGGTGTAGTTGCGGCTTTCCTTCGCCTTGGGGTGCATCGACACGAGCCCGCGATAGGTGTTCTGGGCGCGGCCCGCCGAGATGCCCTTGGACACGATCCGCGACTTCGTGCGCTTGCCCAGATGCACCATCTTGGTGCCGGTATCGGCCTGCTGGGCGTTGTTGGCGATGGCGATGGAGTAGAACTCCCCCTGGCTGTCGTCGCCGCGCAGGATGCAGGACGGGTATTTCCACGTGATCGCGGAGCCGGTTTCGACCTGCGTCCACATCACCTTGGACCGGTCGCCCCGGCAATCGGCGCGCTTGGTGACGAAATTGTAGATGCCGCCACGGCCTTCCTCGTCGCCCGGGTACCAGTTCTGCACGGTCGAATACTTGATCTCCGCATCGTCGAGCGCGACCAGTTCCACCACGGCCGCGTGCAGCTGGTGGGTGTCGCGCTGCGGCGCGGTGCAGCCTTCGAGGTAGCTGACATAGCTGCCCTTGTCGGCGATGATCAGCGTGCGCTCGAACTGGCCGGTGTTCTCGGCATTGATCCGGAAATACGTCGACAGCTCCATCGGGCAGCGCACGCCCGGCGGCACGTAGACGAACGAGCCGTCCGAGAAGACCGCGCTGTTCAAGGTGGCGAAGAAATTGTCAGTGATCGGCACGACCGACCCGAGGTATTTCTTCACCAGTTCCGGGTGCTTCTGGATCGCCTCCGAGATGGAGCAGAAGATCACGCCGGCCTTTTCCAGTTCCGCCTGAAAGGTGGTGCCGACGGAAACACTGTCGAACACGGCATCCACGGCCACCTTGCGGCCCTCGGCCGGCATATCCTCTGCACCCTCGACGCCCGCGAGGATCATCTGTTCCTTCAGCGGGATGCCCAGCTTTTCATAGGTACGGAGCAGTTCGGGATCGACCTCGTCGAGCGACTTGGGCTTTTCCGCCATGCTCTTGGGACGGGCGTAATAATACTGGTCCTGGTAGTCGATGGGGGGATAGTTCACCATCGCCCATTCGGGCTCGTCCATCTGCTTCCAGCGCTTGAACGCCTGCAGACGCCAGTCGGTCATCCACTCCGGCTCGCCGTTCTTGTCCGAGATGAGGCGAACGATGTCCTCGTTCACGCCCTTTGGGGCGTAATCCATCTCGATCTCGGTTTCCCAGCCGTACTTGTACTTTCCGCCGAGCGCCTTCACGGCCTCGACCGTCTCGCGTTCGACGCCTTCGCGAACTTCCGTATCAAGTGCGGTCATCATACCTCCTTGGTGCCGGGATGCCCGGCCCGTTTCCGTCGCGGTCGCGTGACCGCTTCGTTTCCTTTCGGATGGTCGCCCACCCGGTCCTGTTCAGCGGCCCTGTCGCCTTTGCGGCGCCGGCCCCTTGTCGGACCGGTCTATGCCGCCGGGTTTGCACCACGGGCACGGAAGCGGTCATGGGCCGCTCCCCAGGCCTCGGCGAAGGCGCGCACCTCCGCTTCGGTCGTGTCGGGCCCGAGCGAGACGCGGATGGCGCATGCCGCCGCCCTCTCGTCGAGGCCCATCGCGGTCAAGACGTCGCTCGACCGGACCTTTCCCGATGAACAGGCCGAGCCCGCGGAGATCGCGAAACCGGCCAGGTCCATCTGCATCACCTGCGTCTCCCCCTTCCAGCCGGGCGTGACCAGGCAGGATGTGTTGGGAAGGCGCGGTGCGTCTTGCCCGACAAAAATAGTCTCTTTTGCGCGGGGTTCCAGAGTCTTTTCTAGAATATTTCTAAGTTTCTCGACCCGGCCCCAGGTGCCTTCCTCAACATCTTGTAGGCTTGCCCGTGCCGCACCACCAAATCCCGCAATGCCGATCAGGTTCTCCGTGCCCGACCTCCGCCCCATCTCCTGTCCGCCGCCGCGAATGCGCGCCGCGACGTCCAGCCCGCGGCGCAGGATCAGCGCCCCGATTCCCTTCGGCCCGCCGATCTTGTGGGCCGAGATCAGCGCCATATCGACACCCGACCAGTCGAAGGCCATCGGAAGTTTCCCGAAGCCCTGGGTCCAGTCGCTGACCGCCAGCCCCTCGGGCAGGTCCTGCAAGATGCCGGTCTCGGAATTGGCCGCCTGAAGCGTCGAGGCGGACGGGTCCGTCACCGCGACCGAGCCATCAGGCGCCACGGGCAGGTCATCCTCCACCCAGGCGCGAACCGCGTCATGCTCGATCGCCGCGCCATGCAGCCCCCGCCCGGCCAGCGCCAGCGCCGCGGCCTCGGTCGCACCCGAGACGAACACGATATCCGCGCCTTGCGCGCCCGCGGCCTCCGCGATCTGCGCGCGCGCCCGCTCCATCAGCGCCTTGGCCGCGCGCCCCTCGGCATGGACGGAAGACGGGTTGCCCACCACGTCCATCGCCTCGAGCATGGCCGCGCGCGCCTCCGCCCGCAGCGGCATCGTCGCGTTGTGATCGAGATAGACGCGCGCCCTTCTCACCAACGGGTCCCCTTCATCTTTCCGTAAATACGCATTTCCTCATCGACATTGGCGAAGCCGCCGGTCGGGCTCAGCCCTCGTCGACCACCTCGAAAAGCGTCGGCACCGCCGGGCATGGCGTCAGGTCGTTGCGCACCACGTCCGACAGGCGGGTCTGATGCAGGAACACGTAGACATGCGCGCTGAGGCTTTCCCAGAGCCGGTTGGTCATGCTCTGCGCCCGGCTGCCCGATTGCGCGCCCGTGGCGCTGGCGCCCTTGTGCATGGCATCCACCATCTCGTCGACGGCGGCGAAGACCTCGACCACCCGGATGTCGGAGGCCGGCCGCGCGAGGCAGTAGCCCCCGCCGGGACCGCGCACCGACGTCACCAGACCGGCGCGCCGGAGCTTCACGAAGAGCTGCTCGAGATAGGGAAGCGAGATGTTCTGACGCCTGGCCAGTTCCGACAGCGCGCTCAATTCGCCCTCGGGAAGCATCGCAAGGTCGGTCATCGCGACCATTGCGTAGCGGCCCTTGGTGGACAGTTTCATCGCATTCTCCACGGCAAGACACGGGTGATGGGCCCGGACCAATTGACCTTTGCGCCATTGGCGCTTAACTGCGGAGCGGTTCGGAAGGTGCCGCCATCCGGACCTGAATGGTACTAGGCAGCGACAGGGCCCGCGTCAAGAAATCGTGGCCCATGATCCATACGCGAGGGAGACCCGGATGCCCGAGGTGATTTTCCCCGGTCCAGAAGGCCGGCTTGAAGGACGTTATCACCCGCAGAAGGCCAAGGACGCCCCGATCGCGATCATCCTGCACCCGCACCCGCAATTCGGCGGCACGATGAACAACCGCGTCGTCTACAACCTGCATTACGCCTTTCACCAGATGGGTTTCACCGTTCTGCGCTTCAACTTCCGCGGCGTGGGCCGGTCCCAGGGCGAATACGACCAGGGCATAGGCGAGCTTTCCGACGCGGCCTCGGCGCTCGACTACCTGCAATCGCTCAACCCCAATGCCAAGCATTGCTGGGTCGCTGGGTTCTCCTTCGGCGCGTGGATCGGCATGCAGCTTCTGATGCGCAGGCCCGAGATCACCGGGTTCATCTCGGTCTCTCCACCGGCCAACATGTACGATTTTTCCTTCCTCGCCCCCTGCCCGGCCTCCGGCCTCATCATCAACGGCACAAACGACCGGTTCGCCAAGCCGCAGGACACGCGCATTCTCGTCGACAAGCTGCACGAGCAGAAGGGCATCACCATCACCCATGAGGAGATGGATGGCGCCGGGCATTTCTTCGAGGACCCGCATATGGATCCGATGATCGAGAGCGTGCAGGCCTATGTCCGCCGCCGCCTGACAGAAACTACCCGCTGAGAGTGAGCGTCCCATGAGCTACTATGCCGATCTGATCGACAAGCTGGCGATGGACGTTTTGAAGGCCGCCGAAGAGCTTGATGACGAACGTCTCGCCGAAACCATCGCGCAGGCGATCGGGGCCTCCTCGCCCACCACGGAAGAGCTTTTCCGCACCGCCGTGCGCATCCGTACGGCCGAGGCGCGGGCGCGCCGCATGCTCGAGGACAAGCTCGCGGCACACCAGCGGTCCGCTTCGCCCGGTGCTGCGGCGGACGGAACGGTGGATCCTGCGTCCAATCCGGGCGCCCAGGGTCACGGCGCCTAGATCAGGCCGAGGCTCCGCGCGTCGGCCTCCGTCCGGTCGAGCGCGATCCGCGCCCGCTCCACCAGCATGTCGGCCTCGTCGTGGCTGAGGATCAGGGGCGGCGCCACGACCATCCGGTCGCCCACCGCGCGCATCACCAGGCCTGCCGCGACGGAATGTTCGCGGCAGATCAGACCGACCTCCGCCTTTTCGGGAAAGGCCCGGCGCGCGTCCTTGTCGGCGCAGAGCTGCAGCGCCCCCATCAGCCCCGTCATCACCGCCTCACCCACGACCGGGTGATCGGCCAGCGCACACCAGCGCTGCTGCAGGTAGGGGCCGATGTCGTGCGCCACGCGGTCGGGCAGGCCTTCGCCTTCGAGGATATCGAGATTGGCGAGCGCCGCCGCCGCTGCAGCCGGATGGCCGGAATAGGTGTAGCCATGGGTGAATTCCTCACCCTTGGCGACCAGCACCTCGGCGATGCGGTCCGACACCGCAACCGCGCCCATCGGCACGTAGCCCGAGGTCAGCGCCTTGGCCATGGTCATGAAATCGGGTTCCGTGCCGTAGGTCTGGCAGCCGAACCAGGACCCTGTGCGCCCGAAGCCGCAGATCACCTCGTCCGAAATCAGCAGGACGCCGCGCTCCTTCAGTCCCGCCCAGAGCGCGGGCCAATAGCTGTCGGGCGGCACGATCACGCCGCCCGCCCCCATGACGGGTTCCGCGATGAAGGCCGCCACGCGCTCCACCCCGATCCCGTCGATCAGGGACAGGGTGTCATGCGCGGTCTTCGCTCCGAACTCCTCCGGGCTCAGATCGCCGCCTTCCGCCCACCAGGCCGGGCGCGGGGCGTGAAAGATGTTGCCCACGGGCAGCCCCGCCTGCCGGTGCATCGCGTCGAAGCCGCCGACACTGGCCGCCGCCACGGTCGAACCATGGTAGGCCCCCCGGCGCGAGACGATGACGTTGCGCCCCGGTTTCTCGCGCAGCTGCCAGTAGTACGCGACGAGCCGGATCACCGTGTCGATCGCCTCGGACCCCGACGAGCAGTAGAAAAAGCGGTTGAACTGCGCCGGCGTGAGCGTCGCCAGCCGCTCGGACAGCGCGGCCACCGGCGGGTGCGTCGACTGGAAGAAGGTGTTGTAAAACGGCAGCTCCCGCATCTGGGCCGCGACGGCGTCGACGATGCTGTCGCGCCCATACCCCACGGCGGTGCACCACAGCCCCGCCATCCCGTCGAGGATGCGGTTGCCCTCGCCATCGGTCAGCCACACACCCTCGGCCCCGGTGATTACCCGCGCGCCCTTGGTGTTGAGCTCCCGGGTGTTGGTGAAGGGATGGATGTGATGCGCGGCATCGAGCGCGCGGATCTCGGTCGTGGTCTTGGAACTGGTCATGTCGGTTCTCCCGGGACTCGCACCTTTCCCGTGTCGCCCAAGATGTGTCGCGTTTTCCGGGCGGATGCCAGCCCTAAGCGGCACCCACCTGTGCCCCCGGCGGTATCGTCGGCGGCGCGGCGTTCAGCCGGTCGATGGCGAAGCCGGCGGCGGCCTTGTAGCCCGCGATGAAGGCCGCGCGTTCGTCTGGCGGGATCACCGCGTCGATATCGTCGAAGACCCCGCCGCAGCGCGCGTCCACGATATCGAGCAGTCCAAAGGGCCCCGCGTTGCGGTTGCGCAGGACAAGCTCCGACACCGGTCCACAAAGCTCGGCGTCATAAGCCGAGAGCGCCCCGGGACCGACGCCATGCGCCAGCATCTTCGCGCCGATCATTCGCGCATCGACGATGGCCTGGCTCGCGCCGTTGGAACCGGTGGGATACATCGCGTGCGCCGCGTCCCCCATCAGCGCCACGCGCCCCGCGACCCACGTGGGCACCGGGTCGCGGTCGATCATCGGGTTCATCCACGCCGCCCCGCTTGCGGACAGAAGCTCGGGCACGTCCAGCCATGGGTAGCGGAACGCGTCGAAATGATGAATGAAATCGCCGATCTCCGCCGGTTCGAACCAGCGCGCGCCGGTCCAGCCGCCGGTGCTATCGACGGTGACCTCGGCGATCCAGTTGATCAGGGCGCGGCCTTCCGCGTCCGGGCGCGAGATCGGGTAGATCACCATCCGCTGCCGCCCGGTGCCAAGCCCCACGAAAGACGACCCGGTGCGCAAGGGCCGCGCCCTAACCGTGCCGCGCCACATCAGCGCGCCGCCCCAGTGGATCGGGCCCTGACGGGGGTGCATCTGCGCCCGGATTGCCGAATGGATGCCGTCCGCCCCGATCAGGAGCGCGCCGCGCGCCTCGGAGCGCGTGCCATCCGCGTGGGACAGGTGCAGCGTCACGCCGCCTGCGTCCTGCGCATAGCCCTGCGCCCGCGCGCCCGTCTCAACGGCCCCTTCGCCCAGCCGGTCGCGCACCGCCTCGTATAATGCCATGTGGAACGCCCCGCGATGGACGGCGTATTGCGGCCAGAGGTAGCCTGCGTCGATCCCGCGTGGCTCGGCATGGATGTCGTTGCCGTTCAGGCCCACCAGCGCCCATTCCTTCGCGGGCAGGCCGACGCGGTCCAGCATCTCCGCGCCCAGCCCGAGGTCGAAAAGCTCCCGCACCGCATTGGGCTGCAGGTTGATGCCAACGCCCAGCGGCCGGATTTCGGAGGCCGCCTCATAGACGCGGGCGGGCACGCCGATCTGGTGGAGCGTGAGCGCAAGGCTCAACCCCGCGATCCCGCCGCCGGCGATGAGAACCTCGCCCGCCATGGCCTAGCGCGGCGCCAGCCGGATCGCCCCGTCGAGCCGCAGGACCGAGCCGTTGAGCATCGGGTTGTCGATGATGTGACCCACCAGCGCGGCATATTCCGCCGGATCGCCGAGGCGTGATGGAAACGGCACCTGCGCGCCCAGGCTGTCCTGCACCTCCTGCGGCAGGCCCTTGAGCATCGGCGTCAGGAACAGGCCCGGCGCGATGGCGGCCACGCGCACGCCCTTGTCGGCAAGGTCCCGCGCCATGGGCAGCGTCAGGCCCACGACGCCGCCCTTGGAGGCCGCGTAGGCCACCTGCCCAACCTGCCCCTCATAGGCCGCGACGGAGGCCGTGTTCACGAGCACCCCGCGGGTGCCGTCACCGTCCACGGGCTCGGCCCCAACCATGCGCGCAGCGGCCTGGCTGGCGAGGTTGAACGTGCCGATCAGGTTGACCGCGATGGTTTTCGAGAACAGCGCCGGATCATGGGCCTCGCCGCGCGAGACGGTCTTGGCCGCCGGCGCGATGCCGGCGCAGCTGACGGCGACGCGGATGGTGCCGAGATCGGCGGCGACCTCGGCGATGGCCCCGGCGACGGAGGCCGGATCGGTCACGTCGACCG
The DNA here is from genome assembly GCA_964578115.1 of uncultured Roseicyclus sp. Taxonomy (GTDB): domain Bacteria; phylum Pseudomonadota; class Alphaproteobacteria; order Rhodobacterales; family Rhodobacteraceae; genus Roseibacterium. The sequence continues at coordinate 36,466 of CAZOBK010000021.1, read as the reverse complement.
TGTAGAACCGCCCGCCCACATCCCGTGCGACGGCTTTGCCCGCCTCGGCGTTGAGGTCGAAGATCGCGGGAACCATGCCGCGCGCGGCAAGCGACCGTGCGGTCGCTTCGCCCAGCCCGGACGCAGCCCCAGAAACGACCGCCACCTCACCCTCGAAAATTGCCATCCCTGCCTCCCCTGCAAATCCTCGCCTCGGAATAGCGTCGGGGTCGGCGTAGGTCCAGACGCGGGCTCAAGCCCGCTGCCAACGTCGCCCGGCCGACTTTCGCGACCTGCGCGCCCGCACCAAGCTGCCCGGGTGTCAGACGGCACTCTCCACGCGATATCGCACCATCGTCAGTAGGTCGTATTCCGCCACCGCGTCCCCGTCCTGATCGACCACTTCGACGTTCCAGCGCACCTCGCCGTAGCTGTCGGTGCGGCGTGTCTTGCGTTTCACGGTCAGCCTGACCCGGATCGCTGCGCCCGGCGGAACGGGCTTCAGGAAGCGCAGGTTTTCCAGCCCCGTATTGGCCAGAACCGGCCCCTCGTCGGGCTGAACGAAAAGCCCCGCCGCGAAGCTTAGGATCAGGTAGCCATGGGCGACACGGCCGGGGAAAAACGGGTTCCGAAGGGCCGCGGCCTCGTCCATGTGCGCGTAGAAGGTGTCCCCGGTGAAGGCGGCGAAATGCTCGATATCCTCCAGCGTCACCTTGCGTTCCCCGGTCTCGAGCGTGTCGCCGATGGCCAGGTCCTCAAAGGCGCGGGTGAAGGGATGGCGCGTGGCCTCGGGCCGCGCCGCACCTTTCTGCCACTGGCCGGTGATCGCGGTGAGCATGTCGGGGCTGGCCTGCACCGCCGTGCGCTGCATGTAATGCAGCACGCCCCGCACGCCGCCCAGTTCCTCACCGCCGCCCGCGCGGCCGGGCCCACCATGGACCATATGCGGCAAGGGCGATCCGTGGCCGGTGCTCTCCCCCATCGAGACCCGGTTGTTGATGTAGATGCGCCCGTGATGGGCCGCGCTTTCCGTGGTGACGGTGCGCGCGACATGCGGTTCGTTCGTCACAAGAGAGACCACGAGGCTGCCGCCACCCCGATTGGCCAGCGCCGCGGCGTGGTCGAGGCCGGCATATCCCATGACGGTGGCAACCGGGCCGAACGCCTCGGTGTCGTGGATCCGCGCCGCCCGGTCGGGATCCGCGCAATGGTAAAGCATCGGCGGCAGGAAGGCCCCGGCCCGCGCGTCTGCGCCGTCGACCTCGAAGGCGTCGGGATCGCCATGGACCCGCTCGGCCTCCGCGGCGATCTTCGCGGCCTGGTCTAGGACGTCCTGTCTTTGCGCCTGCGAGATCAGCGCGCCCATGTGCGTCGTCTCGCGCTGAGGCGCGCCAATCCGCGTAGCGGCCAGCCGCTGCGACAGCCCGTCGATCACCGCCTCCAAATGGGGTTCGGGCACGAGGATGCGGCGGATCGCGGTGCATTTCTGGCCCGCCTTGGCGGTCATCTCGCGATGCGCCTCCTTCAGGAACAGGTCGAACTCGGGCGTTCCGGGCACGGCGTCGGGTCCGAGGATCGTGGCGTTCAGGCTGTCCTGTTCGGCCACGAAGCGCACCGCGCCGCGCATGAGGTTGGGATTGGACCGGAGCGTGAGCGCCGTCGCGGCGGAGCCGGTGAAGCTCACCACGTCCTGCCCGTCGAGCCGGTCGAGAAGATCGCCCAGATCGCCCGAGACAAGCTGGAGCGCGCCCTCGGGCAGGATGCCACTTTCCAGCATGATCCGCACCGCGGCCTCCGCCACGTAACCGCTGGCCGTCGCCGGTTTCACGATTGCCGGCATGCCCGCCAGAAGCGTCGGCGCGAGCTTTTCCAGCATGCCCCAGACGGGGAAGTTGAAGGCATTGATATGAACGGCGACGCCCTGGAGGGCCGTGCAGACATGCTGGCCCACGAAGCTGCCGCCGCGCGACAGCGCCTCGAGCCCGCCATCGAGATAGATGTCGCCGTCCGGCATCTCCCGCCTGCCCTTGGAGGCGATGACGAACATGGTCCCGATGCCGCCGTCGATGTCGATGCGGTTGTCGGCCATGGTCGCACCGGTGCGGTGGGACAGGCGATAAAGGGGCTTGCGTCGTTCGTTCAGATGCGTCGCCAGCGCCTTGAGCATCCGGGCGCGGTCGTGGAACCCCAAGGCACGTAGCGCGGGGCCACCTTTGGTGATCGCGAACGCCCTGATCGCGCCGAAGTCGAGGCCGCCGTGCCCGGCCTCGGCAAAGACCTCTCCGGTGGCGGCATCGGCGATGGGGCGTGCCTGCGCCCTCGGCATCACCCAGTTGCCCGCGACGAAGCTTTGCACCCGGTGGAGCGTCATGGCCCGGCCCTCACGTGTCGTAGTCGACGCTGACATGATCGGTCAGCGGGCGCGACTGGCATGACAGCGCAAAACCCTGCGCCACCTCGTCATCTTCCAGCGCGTGGTTGGTGTCCATCGCGACCTCGCCTTTCGTCACGCGGCAGCGGCAGGTGGAACAGACCCCCGCTCGGCAGGAGAACGGCACATCGAGGTCATGGGCAAGCGCTGCTTCCAGCACGGTCTGATCGGGGCCCATCTCGAAGCTGCGCGTGGCACCGTCGAGCGTGACGCTCAGCCGGATCGTCTCGCCGGTGGCCTCGGCCTTCGTCATGGCCCGCTGCGACAACCGCCCCTGCTGCGCGGACGAGGTGAAAAGCTCGTACCGGATCCGGTCCTTCGGCATGCCATGTGCCTCGAGCGCGCGGACGATCCCCTTCATCATCGGTTCGGGCCCGCAGATCAAGGCCATGTCCATCGCGCCCACGTCGATCCAGCCGCGGAAGAGATCGGCGCATTTCGCCTCGGTCACGCGGCCGGTGAACAGCTCGATCTCCTGCGCGTCCTGTTCCAGCACGTGGATCACGCGAAGCCGGCCCATGTGGAGGTTCTTGAGGTCCTCGATCTCCTCGCGGAACATGATCGTGTTCA
>CAZOBK010000021.1:29081-33386 GCA_964578115.1 uncultured Roseicyclus sp. | reverse complement strand
TAGGTGCGCCGGATCTCCTGCCCGTCGAAGTCGCGGCGGAAGGTGAGGTACTGTCCTGGACGAAAGGCGAAATCGGCGCCTTCGGGGGGGCGCAGCGTGACGACAACCGCGTCGCGGATGGTCTTTTCGATACCGGTTACGGTGAGATCGTGAAAACGCGGCACGGGGTCGGCCCTCAGATGCACTTGAAATAGTCGAAGGGTTCAAGGCAGTCCCGGCAGCGCCATTGCGCCTTGCAGGGGGTGGAGCCGAACTGGCTGACCCGTTCGAGATCAGTGGCGCCGCAGCGGGGGCAGCGCGCGGGGCCTCCGGCGGCGCGAGGCGGCGCGATCCCGTATTCCTCCAGCCGCGCGCGGCCCTTCTGGCTCAGCCAGTCGGTGGTCCATGGCGGCGCGATGCGGGTCTCGAGGCGGATATCCTCCACCCCCCGCGCGCGCAGCGCCGCTTCGATCTCGAGCGCGATGATCGCGGTGGCGGGGCAGCCCGAATAGGTGGGCGTGACCGCAACGACGAGCGTGTCGCCGTCCCAGTCCACGTCCCGCACGATGCCGAGATCGACCACCGAGATTACCGGGATCTCCGGGTCCGGGACAAGGTCGAGCCATTCCCAGACGTCGTCCGTTGACGGCGCAACCGCTACCATGTCGCCCCCGGATAGGCGCGCTGGAGCCACTGCATCTGGGTCAGGAGATGGCCCAGATGCTCGCTGTGGCGGGTGCCGGTCTTGCCGCCCGACTGGGCGTGTCGGGTCTCGGGTATGGTGAGTGTGGCCTCGGCCAGAACGGCCTCGATCCGCTCCATCACGGGCGTTTGCAGGGCCTCCGGCGCAGGCGCGATGCCGGCGCCCGCCATCGCTTCGTCGACGGCGTCGCCCTGAAACATCTCGCCCAGATAGGGCCAGAGCCTATCGAGGGCGGCCTGCATCCGCGCGTGGCTTTCTTCGGTCCCGTCGCCGAGACCGATCACCGTGTCGCCGGACCGCTCCACGTGATAGCTGGCCTCCTTCACCGCCTTGCCTGCGATCGCCGCGATGCGCGCGTCGCTGCTGTCCGTGAGCCGGGTCAGCATCTCGACGTGCCACGCATCGAACAGGAACTGCCGCAGGATGGTCTGGCCGAAATCGCCGTTGGGCTGTTCGACCAGCAGGAGGTTCCGGAAATCCCAGACGTCGCGCAGGAAGGCGAGATCGTCGGCGCTCCGCCCCTGCCCCTCGACTTCGCCGGCGAGGCCCAGCCACATCTGCGTCTGGCCGATCAGGTCCAGCGCGGTGTTGGCCAGTGCGATGTCCTCTTCCAGCACGGGGGCGTGGCCGCACCACTCGCTGACCCGGTGGCCGAGGATCAGCGTGTTGTCCCCCATCCGCAGGAGGAACTCGAAGAGGTCGCTCTTCGCCTCAAGTAGCGAAGCGGTAGGCGTCTCAACCCCCCCCATCACATGTGCCCCGCTTCGTCCGGGATGTCGAAGAAACTCGGGTGACGGTAGACCTTGGATTGCGACGGCTCGTAGAGCGGGCCCTTGTCCGAGGGCGAGGAGGCCGCGATGTGCCGCGCCTCAACGACCCAGATCGACACGCCCTCGTTGCGCCTTGTGTAGACGTCGCGCGCGTTCTTCATCGCCATCTCGGCATCGGGCGCATGGAGCGAGCCGACATGCCGGTGGCTGATGCCATGCTGGCCTCGGATGAAAACCTCCCACAGGGGCCATTCGTTGCTCATGTCACCGGCCTCCTATTCCGCGGCGAGCTTGCGCGCGGCCTTCTTCCTGGCATGCGCCATCAGCCCCTCGCGGACCCAGGCGCCGTCATCCCAGGCCTTGCGCCGGGCTTCCATGCGCTCTGAATTGCAGGGTCCATCCCCTTGAATCACGGCGAAGAATTCGGACCAGTCCGGCTGCGAGAAATCATGATGCCCGCGCGCCTCGTTCCACTTCAACTCAGGGTCCGGGACCGTCAGGCCCAGAAGCTCCGCCTGCGGCACGGTCTGATCGACGAATTTCTGGCGCAACTCGTCATTGGTGTTGATCTTGATCTTCCAGGCCATCGACTGCGCGGAATGCACGCTGTCGGCGTCGGACGGCCCGAACATCATCAGCGAGGGATACCAGAACCGGTTCAGCGCATCCTGCGCCATGCGCTTCTGCTCGGGCGTGCCCTTCGCCATCTTCATCATGATGTCGTAGCCCTGCCTCTGGTGGAAAGACTCCTCCTTGCAGATGCGGATCATGGCACGCGAATAGGGCCCGAAAGAGGTCCGCTGCAGGGGCACCTGGTTCATGATGGCGGCCCCGTCGACCAGCCAGCCGACCGCGCCCATATCGGCCCAGGTCAGCGTCGGGTAGTTGAAGATCGAGCTGTATTTCATTCGCCCGCTTAACAAATCCTGCGTCAGCTCATCGCGGCTGACGCCAAGCGTCTCGGCCGCGCAATAGAGGTAGAGACCATGCCCCGCCTCGTCCTGCACCTTGGCCAGCAGGATCGCCTTGCGCTCCAGCGTGGGCGCGCGGGTGATCCAGTTGCCCTCGGGCAGCTGCCCCACGATCTCGGAATGGGCGTGCTGACCGATCTGCCGGATCAGCGTCTTTCGGTACCCCTCCGGCATCCAGTCCTTGGGCTCGATCTTTTCGCCCGCGTCGATGCGGTCCTGGAAGCGCGCTTCCTCTTCGGTCATCTCGGCGCGGGGTTTCACGCCCCTGCCGGTCGACTGAACCATCTGTGCATACATCGCCTCGACCTCCTCCGGTCAGATCCGCTCGATCACCAGTGCCGTGCCCTGCCCCACCCCGACGCACATCGTGCAAAGCGCATAGCGCCCGCCCGTCCGCCTGAGCTGGTGCGCCGCCGTCAGCACCAGCCGCGCCCCCGACATGCCCAGCGGATGACCAAGCGCGATGGCGCCGCCGTTCGGGTTCACATGCGCCGCGTCGTCGGGAAGGCCGAGCGCGCGCAGCACGGCCAGCGCCTGCGCGGCAAACGCCTCGTTCAGTTCGATCACGTCCATGTCCGCGATGGTCAGGCCCAGCCGGTCCAGCAGTTTCCGCGAGGCGTCGATCGGGCCAATGCCCATGACGCGGGGTTCGACGCCCGCAGACGCCATGCCGAGGATGCGCGCCATCGGTGTCAGGCCATGCGCCTCGGCCGCCCGCCGCTCCGCGATCAGCAGTGCCGCCGCGCCGTCATTGACGCCCGAGGCATTGCCCGCCGTCACGGTCCGGTCAGATCCGTTGATGCCGCTCAGCTTCGCCAGCCCCTCGGCGTTGGTGCCGGGCCTGGGATGTTCGTCGCGGTCCACGATCACCGGATCGCCCTTCCGCTGCGGGACGTAGACCGGGGTGATCTCGTCGCGAAAGATGCCCTCGGCATCGGCCCGGGCCCACCGTTCCTGGCTGCGCAGGGCGAAGGCGTCCTGATCGGCCCGGGAGATGTCGTAGGTCTCGGCCACGTTGTCGGCGGTCTCCGGCATCGCATCGGTGCCGTACGCTTCCGCCATGGCCGGGTTGACGAAGCGCCAGCCGATGGTGGAGTCGTGGACCTCATTTGTGCGTGACCAGGCCGCGCCTGGTTTGGGCATCACGAAGGGCGCGCGCGTCATGCTCTCCACGCCTCCGGCGACCGCGACGACGTAATCGCCGGCGCCGATCCCCCGCGCCGCAAAACCCACCGAGTCCAGCCCGCTGGCGCAGAGCCTGTTGAGCGTCACCCCCGGCACCCCGACCGGCAGACCCGCAAGAAGCGCAGCCATCCGCGCCACGTTGCGATTGTCCTCTCCCGCCTGGTTGGCGCAGCCGAGAAGCACCTCGTCGATGATCTCTGGCCTGAGCGACGGGTTTCGCTCCAGCAGAGCGCGGATCGGGATCGCTGCCAGGTCGTCGGTTCGCACGGATGCGAGCGCGCCTGCATAGCGGCCTATGGGCGTGCGCAGCCCGTCACAGATCACGGCTTCGGATACGGTTTCGGTCAAGGAGGCCCTCCCGCGCATCCCTCAAGTATTCCTGACCACACGGTCGAATAAAGTGCAAATCCCGTCAGAACGCAAGGCCGGTGTCGACCCCGGCTGTCGAAGCGCGCACGTCACCGGAGCGACGCAAGGCGCCAAAACTCAGGGGTGAACATGCACAGTTCGTCCGTGCCGGCGCGCATGCGGTGTGCCGGGCGCCGCGCCTGCGGGGCCGTGATGTCCGTAGGCGAGCCTGGCCTCACGCCGCGGCATGGCCGTCTTGCATGCGAAGCGGAGGTCTGGAACCCTTTGGCAGGAGGGCAAATGCCCGGATCGGTTGAACGCGGCCCGTTGTCTGGGGCCCGTTGTCTGG
>CAZOBK010000021.1:0-28981 GCA_964578115.1 uncultured Roseicyclus sp. | reverse complement strand
GGGCAAATGCCCGGATCGGTTGAACGCGGCCCGTTGTCTGGGGCCCGTTGTCTGGGGCCCGTTGTCTGGCGCAAGACACTCGGGTTCCGAGCCGCATTCCCGGGCCTCGAACCGACCGCGTGACCTTCTTGTCGGCCGCCGCCTTGCCAGCCCCCCCGCCTGACGCGGCCACACGTGTTCTGCTTTTGTAGCGGCTTTACACGGCCAGACGTATGTCGGACCCGCCCCGGCCGGTGGTACTGCCGCTTGGCAGCTTGAAGACGGCGATGCTGCGGGCCATCTCGTTGGCTTCGTCGCGAAGCGTGCGCCCGGCTTCGTTGGCCTGGCTGACCATTGCGGCGTTCTGCTGGGTCACCCGGTCGAGTTGCGCCACACCGGTGTTCACTTCGACAAGGCTGGCGGACTGTTCCCGCGCATTCGACGAGATGCCTTCGACATGCTCCGATATGGTGGACACGCTTTCCGTTATCGCGCTCAGCTCACTGCCGGCGTTGGCGACGAGATCCACACCCCGTTCCACGAATGCTGAGCTCTCGCTGATCAACCCCTTGATTTCATTCGCAGCGTCCGAAGACCTCTGGGCCAGGGCGCGCACCTCGTTGGCCACCACGGAAAAGCCGCGTCCGGCATCTCCGGCCCGCGCCGCCTCGACGCCCGCGTTGAGCGCCAGAAGATTGGTCTGGAACGCGATTTCGTCGATGACCGAAGTGATGCGCGTAATCTGCCTCGACGATTCCTCGATCCTCGACATGGCGTCGACGGTCTTCTGCACGACCTCGGCGGATTCGGAGGCCCGCATGCGCGCATCCACGACGATCCGCTCGACGTCCTGAGCGCTCACCGCGGCGCTTTCGACGTTGGAGGTGACCATGTTCAGCGCGGCGGCGGTCTCCTCGAGCGAGGCGGCCTGATTCTCGGTGCGGGCGGACAGGTCATCGGAGCTCTGGGCGATACCCTCGGCGCTTTTTCGGATCGTTTCGGCGTTTCGCGCCATCTGTTCGATCACGCGGACGAAGGTGTCGACCGTTTCGTTGAAGGAGTTGCGCAGCGGCTCGTATTCTGCCTCGAAAGGAGTGTCGAGCCGTTGCGTCAGATCACCGCCTGCGACGGTCTGCAGGGCGACGGCGAGCCGTTCGACGACGTGTTTGCGGCCTTGTTCGATCTGCGCCCGCGCCTCCGCACCGCTTGCCGCATCGGCCAGTTGCGATTGCAGATCCGCGAGGTTGCGCGCGATTGTGCCGATTTCATCGGCACGATCGATAAAGGGGACCTGTGCGTCGTAGCGGCCGCTGCGCAAGGTCACGATTTCCTCGGCCAGCACCGTGACCGGCCGCGATACCAGCACTCGCAGAAGGCTGCCGGCGCCGTAGAGCAGCCCACCGAGCACCACGGCAGAGATCGCGAGATTGATGAAAAGCTGGGATTGCGCCGCCGACCTGCTGAGAGCGGGCGTCCAGAGGATGGCGATGGCACCGGCAGCCGTCGTGGTGTCGGAGCCCGCGAAACTCGGCACGGCGCGCAAGAACCCGTCTTCCGACACCTGCGCGGCGCCGGACGTGGCGGCCGTGCGTGCAAGTCCGGCCAGCGTGGCAGTCTGCCCATCGCCCGCCGCGCCCAGTTCGGCGAGCGTTTCGCCTTGTGCGTTCACCGCGATGGCGCTCAAAGCGGCACCGTCTGAGGTCGCGAGAACACGGTCGAGCGACTCCTCCAGCGCTGCGGTGTTGCCGAAGCGGAGCGCCGCGCCGCTCGCCGCCGCCGCCGAGGAGGTCGCCGCCTCGGCCAGTTCCCGGATGCCGTTGTCGATGGCGCCGTTCGTCGTGCGGATGTTCAGAACCGACAGAACGGTTGCCACGAGGATCGTCGCCCCGGCCATCAAAATCAGGCATTTCATGAACACAGATGCGTTGGTCATGCTGAAGCGAGAGACATCCATCGGCGGCATCCGTTCCATATTTCCTTGATCGGGCTCAGAGAAGCGCTTCGGCGTCGACACCGACGGTCATGGCGCCGATCGGTTCCCCCGTGGTCGGGTCAACGATCGTGAGCGACACCTGCGCCTGGTAGCGCTGAGTGGATTCGTCCAGTTCCACATCGCTGAAATGCACCGCGCCGGGGCCGATGCCGTAGGTCTCGGTGAATTTCGCTTCGTCGCCCTGCCACATGTCGGACGTCATCGCGGAAGCCGCGACGTTCAGGCCGTGCAGGTCCATGATGAAGATCTCCGTGATGCGCCCGCCGGAACCATCGACGCGGGCCCGCAGGAAATCGGCGGCGGGATTCTGCATCACGGGATCGATCGTGGGGGTCGAGCCGCTTCCGATCTCGGACATCCATGCCTGGTCAAGCGCGTCGATCCGGGCCTGATCAAGCGCTGCGTTCCGGACGTTCTGACCCCGGATCGCATCGACGATCTCGGCGGATTGCGACCAGGTCAGGATCTCCGCCTCCAGATAGGCCTGCAGGGCGGAGTCGAATTCACTCGCGGCAGAGGGGGTGGCGGCCATGGCGGCCAGGAGGGCAATTGCGGGAAAGCGCATCCGATCAACCTTTCTGAACAACAGTATCGTGGCACCCTTGGTCGGGCCGCTGCACACTCGCGGCAATTCCTGAAGAATGGGTGAACCGGCGCTTGCCGCATCCGACGCCGTCGTGGCGGGGCATTTTCGCGCGCAGTGCTGCAGGATATTGGTGATCAATGCAAAATTTGCCTCCTCCGCGCCAGCCTTTGGGCGTCGTGTCGAATTGTCGGCATTATCGCAGCGTCGTTCCCGGCGCCGGTGCTTGCCCGCCGATGCACCGCCATGCGCCCATTGAGCGGTCGGATCACGACGCCACCGGGATATCGAACGGCACCGATTGACTTGTATCAACGCGCTTTTCGCCATTGTCGGACATACCTTTCAGGTCAGACGAGGGGTGGCCCATGCGCGAGGACAGGGAAAATCCGCCGGACGGCAGGCAACGCCGCCCGGGCGATCCGGGGCCGAAAGGCCCGCAAAACGCCTTGCCTTGGCTCATCCTGACGGCCTTCCTGTTTCTCCTCCTGCCGCTTCTGTTCAACCGCGAGGTCACGGAGCCGGCCTCCTACAGCGATGTGAAGGCCATGATCCGCGACGGGCAGGTCGATAGCGCCATCCTCGAGGAACACGCGATCATCGTGACCGCGTCCGACGAAACCGGCGCACCGCGGCAGTATCGTGCGGCTTTCCCCAATCTCGATGACCCCGAACTGCTCCCGCTGCTGGAGGCGCAGGATATCGAGATCACCGGGCGCGAGCCGCAGGCGCTGTCGTTCCTCAGCCTGTTCCTGCCCTGGCTGCTGATCATCGGCGCGATCTTCTGGCTGCAGAGGCGCAGCATGGGCCAGCTCGGGGGGCTGGAGGGGCGCGGCCTCGGGCGGCTGTTTTCCGGCCGGTTCTCGGAGCCCTCCAAGGGCGCCCGGCGCGTGACCTTCCGCGATGTCGCGGGACAGGACGCGGCCAAGCAGGAGGTGACCGAACTGGTCGATTTCCTGCGCGAGCCGGAACGCTTCCAGAAGGTTGGCGCCGAGGTCCCGCACGGGGTTCTGCTGATGGGCCCGCCCGGCACCGGCAAGACGCTTCTGGCCAAGGCGCTGGCGGGCGAGGCTGACGTGCCCTTCTTCTCGACCTCCGGGTCTGAATTCGTCGAGGTGTTCGTGGGCGTCGGCGCGGGGCGCGTGCGCAAGATGTTCGAGGCCGCTCGCGCCGCGGCCCCGTCCGTGATCTTCATCGACGAGCTCGATTCCATCGGCCGGCGCCGTGGCACCGGACTGGGCGGCGGCAATGACGAGCGTGAGCAGACGCTGAACCAGATCCTCGCCGAGATGGACGGGTTCGACGAGAAGGAGGCCGTCGTCGTGCTGGCGGCCACCAACCGGCCCGACGTGCTGGACCCGGCCCTTCTGCGGCCGGGGCGCTTCGACAGGCATGTCACGCTTACCCTGCCCGACAGGGCCGCGCGTCGCGCGATCCTGGACATCCACGCCGCAGCCCTGCCCGTCGCGGACACCGCCGATCTGGACGACATCGCGTCCGGCACGCCCGGCTTTTCGGGGGCGGACCTGAAGAACCTGCTCAATGAGGCTGCGATCCAGACGGCGCGGCGTCATGGCGACCTGATCACCGCCGAGGATCTCGCCGAGGCGCGCGACAAGGTGATGATGGGCACCGTGCGCACGCTCGCCATCCATCCCGAGGAACGCCACAGGCTGGCCGTGCACGAGGCAGGTCATACCGCCGTCGCCTATTTCACGCCCGAGGCCGATCCGCTCTACAAGGTCACGATCATTCCGCGCGGCCAGAGCCTCGGAGGGACGCATATGCTGCCCGACAAGGAACATCACACGCTGCCCGAAAGCTACCTGAAGGCGCAGATTGCCGTTCTGCTGGCGGGGCGCGCGGCCGAGAAGCTTTTCGTGGGTTCGGTCAGCTCCGGGGCCGAGGACGACATCAAGCGCGCCACCGCCCTCGCCCGGTCCATGGTGGCGGGCTGGGGCATGTCCGATACCATCGGACCGATCGACCTTCGCCAGCGCGAGGAGCATCCGTTTCTCGGACAGTCCATCGCCCAGCCGCGGGAGTTCTCGGACACGATGGCGTCGCATGTGGACACCGCCGTGGCCGGGCTTCTGAAGGAGGCCGAGGACCGCGCCACCAAGATCCTGTCCGACCATGAGGACGAGCTGGACAAGCTCGTCTCGCGCCTCGAGGAAAAGGAGACGCTCGGTTTCGACGAGATCCGCGCATTGCTGGAGCCGGGCCGAAGCGGGCCCTCCGCCGAACCGGACGGGGGCACGGAGGTCGACTGGGCCGTTCAGGTGCCGCTTGCGTCCGGCCGGGCGCGGAAAAAGGCCTGACGCATCCGCCGTTCATTCCTTCTTTTCGGAGGCATGGGACCGGTCGGATATCGCGTCGAGCCTTTTCCGGAACGCCGCCTCGTCGCCGAAATCCATGAAGGCGGGATACATCGAATGGGGCTGTGCTACGCGGCGCGAATGCTTGATCGGGCACCAATGGGCCTCGGTCCGGGCCGCGATCTCCCGCACCCAGCCGATCAGGCCGTTGGCATAGCCGCAATACATGCAGTTCATCTTCTGCAACCCGTTGAGATAGGCGAGCTGCTGGCGGTCGATCACGACGAAATCGCGCCGTGGCACCTTCTCGATGCCGTAGACGGGAAAGCAGAGCGCCTGAAACAGGCTGACGAGGAGGTCCAGAAGCACCAGCGGCACGATCAGCACATAGATGAAAGGTGCCGTCAGCACGACCGCGAGGCGAGCGCTTGCAAGGTATTCCAGCAATCCCACACGCGCGGCCCTGTGGCGCGCCACAACGTCCCTATCGAACACGGTACGGCTTTTTTCCAGCCGGTAACGGAGGTCGCGACGTTTCTCACGCAGGTCCGCCTCGAGGGCTTCCTCCAGATCGCGGATACGGTGCACGAGGTCTTCGATACGCGTGGACATGTCGGGCTCCGGTCTGTTTTGAGCGTGTGGGCGGAATTGCAGGCCTTGCAATGCGGCTCTGCCCCCGTCGCGGCCGAGGCTTGCCCGTCAAGGCTACGACGAATTGGCTTTCGGGGCCAGAAATCAGGGGCGATCGGCGACGGACATCGGATGTTCCGCAACCAAGTTGATCCGCAGCCGCATCTCCACGATAATTCCCGCTCCGGCCTGAAGGCCCGGATGCGCGCCTGCCGCACACCGAGCTGTCGCCCGCCCAACCATGCCCCCGTGCCGCATCCAGAGGTACCATGTCACTTCGCAGAGCGCTGATCTCGACGATGCTTCTGGCGGCTGCGGCCCTCGCGTTGGCGCCCGCACCTGTCACGGCCGAGAACGGTCTGGCGCCCCGTGGCGTGCCCTATCTGACGAACCGCAACCGCACCGGCGACAGCGATCCGGCCCGCGTCTACGGCGCTGCGCGCGGCCCGCTCGAGGCCGGCTATTGCGACATCACCGAAGAGCGGTTCGACCTGCTGGCACCGGTCGCCGAGGCCGCGCCGTTCGAGGTCCCCGACGGGTTCCTGCGGGCGGAGGATGTACGCCCCGCTCCGATCGATGACGTGCTGTCATCCCTCGGGACCAGCGCCGGCGAGGCCGCCCCGCTACTCTACACCCACGGGTTCTACATCGATTTCGACAAGGGCTGCATCCGGGCCACGGAACTGCAGGAAAGCGCAGGGCTTGAGGGGCGGTTCCTCTGGTTCAGCTGGCCCTCGGACGGCAGCCTATTCAATTACACCCATGACGAGGCCGATCTCTACTGGAGCGTTCTGGAACTGGCCGAGATCATCCTTTCGCTCGAGGACCGTTTCGGCTCGGGCCGGGTCGATCTTGCCGGCCACAGCCTTGGCGCGCGGGGCATGGTGCTGGCGCTGCACGACATCGCTGCGCGGCACCCCGACCTGGTGCTCGGTGACGTGGTGCTGCTGGCGCCCGACATCGATTTCGACGTGTTCGCGCAACTGCTGCCGCGCATCCGCCCGATCGTGCAGAGCATCACGGTCTACGTGGCCGCGGCCGACCGGCCGCTTGCGCTGTCCGAAACGGTGCACGGCTATCCGCGCCTTGGCCAGACCGGCAATGACGTGACGCGCCTGGGGGGCGTCGAGGTGATCGACCTGAGCGACCTGGAGGTCCGCAGCCCGACGGGGCATCTCTACCACGTCTACAACCCGGAGGTGGGGGCGGACATGGACCAGCTTCTGAACGAGGGGCTGGCGCCTGCATCACGGCGCAACGTGGTGCAGGCGGGGCCAAACCTGTGGCGTCTGCTTCGCGCGGAGTGATGCGGGAAGCGATCAGGGCCGCGTCAGGTCGTCAAAGGACGACCCTGACCGCCTCGCGCAGTTCCGCGTGGAGGATCCAGTTTCCGGGATCGGTCTCTCCGGACGCCTCGCCCCGGTAGCCCAGTAGCGACGTGCCGTCGGGATCGCCGGCGCCGGCGGTTTCGACCGGGGTGATGGAGAGGTAATCGGCGATCAGCAGACCCGCCGCGGCGAAGGACCTGTTGGCCGAGGAGCGCGACTTGTATCCCGCCGAATTGGCCATGCGCATCTCGGTCAGACCGTCTTCGCCGGCCAGCGACAGCGCCGTCAGCATCGCGCCTTGCGGCCCGGACAGCGTGACCTGCCGGATCGCCTCGACGTATTCTTCGACGCTTGGCACCGCAACGCCCGAGGCCGTATCCGTGCGGCGTTCGTCGGTCCGGGTGGTTTCACGCGCGTCGATGAGATCGTGAAGCGCCGCGATCGCGGCCTCTTCCGTCGCGCCGGTGGCCTCGGCGATCATGCCGCGCGCCTTGGTCGGCGGTTTGGGGAAGGCCCGCGCGACGTATTCCCCTGCAAGACGACCCGATTTGACCTGGTAGCGGCCATGCTCCCCCACGAGGATCGCGATGGGCGTGTCCGGGTTGCGGTCCTTGACCTTCTTCTTCGTCATCCCCTTGAAAAGGTCGTTGCCCGCATTCTGTCTGCTTACTGCTGTGGAACGTGTCATAGGCTATCCTCTCCTGAGGTGGGAAATGTCATGCTTGGGCCGCACCCGCCGATAACCGCAGGCGCCGCGCCTCGCGAAAGGACACCAGCCTGCGGTTCCGTTCGCACCAGAGCGCGAGCGCGGCACAGCTGAGACTTTCGCGCAGACCAAGCCGGTGAACATCGGACAGGACCGGATGGTCGCGCAGGACTTCGGGCAGCCGGTAGAACGGGATGCGGCTGGCAAGGTGGTGCACGTGATGCACGCCGATATTGGCCGTGATCCAGCGCAGGACGGGTGGCAGGACGTAATGCGACGAGCCCTGCAGCGCGGCCTCCTGCACGGACCACGTGTCGTTGCCGTCCCATGACGTGTCCTCGAACTGGTGCTGGACGTAGAAAAGCCACATGCCGGCCGAGGCCGCAAGCAGCATCATCGGCAGGTAGACGAACAAGAGCACCGGCAGACCGCCCAGAACGAACAGCGTGCCGAGCACGACGAGCAGCGCGGCATCCGTCACAAGCGCACTGACCCAGAAGCGCGCGCCTGATCCCATCTGGCCGACGGGCAGCCGGCTCTGGATGAAGAAGCTGTAGAACGGCGCGATCCCGAATAGCACGACCGGATGGCGCAGCAAACGGTAGAGGATGCGGCCCATCAGCGGCTTGGCGTGGTATTCCGCAACGGTAAGCGTCGGGATGTCGCCGATGCCGCGATGGTCGAGATTGCCGGTCGTCGCGTGGTGCGTCGCGTGGTTCCGCCGCCACACGTCATAGGGCGTGAGCGTCGCAACCCCGATGATGCGCCCGATCCAGTCGTTCAAGCGCCGGCTGCGGAAGAACGCGCCGTGGCCGCAATCGTGCTGGATCATGAAAAGGCGGACGACAAAGGCGGCATTGGCCAGTGACAACGCAACCGAAAGCCAGGGACTGATGGAAAGGGCTGCCCATGACAGCGCGAAGATCAGCAGGAAGGGAATGGCCGTTACAGCCAGTTCGAACAGGCTGCGTGCCATGATCGGCGTGCGATAGGCGGCGAGACGCCGCGTCCATGCTGCCGCCGCTTCTGGTGTTGTATGATGAGTGTGGATGTCGGGTGTCCCGATGTGGAGATCGTTCATGCGGGGTGCCTGAGGGCCTGCTGCCGGGCGCCCGTCGGAGCGCCCGGCGACAATCGTTCAGGCCAGCGCCAGTTCGGTCGCGCTTTCGCGTCCGTCACGGCCGGCTTCGACCTCGTAGGTCACCTTCTGGTCATCGGCGAGGCCGGTCAGGCCGGCGCGCTCCACAGCGGAGATATGGACGAACACGTCCTTGCCCCCGTTCGCGGGTTGAATGAAACCGAAGCCTTTGGAGGCGTTGAACCATTTCACGGTGCCATTGGCCATATCCGTGTTCTCCTAGTCAGTACGCTGCCCGCAGAATGCGGCAGCCCGGCTTAGTCAGTCCATGTCGATCAACTGAGAGCCGGGTGAACGGAGGCAGTGGTTCGAAGAGAAAAACAGTCGCCCGGCCTACATGGGCCTCTTTTGCTCCGCGCACAAGGGGCCATGGCCGGACGCGAGCCGGGACAAGGCGCATGGCCTTCGATTTCCTGGCCATTTGGCCCGGTATTCCGGCCGGTGAGGGTCGGACCGCCATGGCACGCGACGCAGACGGATGCGACAGGTTCGCGCCGCGGCTGGCGCATGAACGCTGCGCGTGTCTTCCACCGCGCCGGCCACCGCCGCGTCATGCTGCATTGTGGTTGTGCCGCCTCCGCCCCCGATGCTAGGTCCGCCACGTGACGAAACTCCGCGCCCTCTGGTCCGGCGACCTCGCCCTGGACGAAGCCTTCTGGACCTGGGTGGTGCTGGTGGGTCTGCTGGTCAATATCGCGACCAGCATCCTGTTTCTGCTTCTGATCCTTCAGGACCAGCCTCTGGCCGCCGTGCTGGTCGGCTATGGCCTGTCGGTGCCCTACAACATCCTCGCAAGCGTCGGGGTCTGGCGTTCGGCCGAACGCTACGAGGGGCCGTCGCTCCATGCGGATCTGGCACGGATCGCCACCTTCGTCCTCATGGCGGGCATGACGCTGACGTGATACATGCGTCTTGACGCGACCCGGGATGCACACCGTGGTGCCGTTGCCTGCCCGTCACATCCGCTGCTTGCCACGTCGTGACGGGCGGACGGGGACGCCCGTCTCGCGCTGTCACGCGGCACCCGGGGTACAGCATCGCCACCGGTCGGGTGTCGGAAAAGGGTGTGAACCGATCGAACGGGCGGGCCGGGTCTGGGCGGAACGCGGGACAGCCCCCTGCCCCGCCGCGACCCCTGTTTCTTTGACAGAAGCCGCTCAGGACCCTTCGCTTGGCGTGGGAAGGCAGGCAGCGTTCATTCGGCGCCTCCGGATGACGGCCGCCGGACCGGATGAACCGCCTCTCCCGCAGGCCAACAGCCCCACGTCGTTCCATGTCTGACAGCCGGGAACAGACCGGCCCATGGGCTGGCCTCAGGGGCTGCCGACGTGTCGAAGCGGTATCGCGTCAAGGGGTCAGGCGAGACTGAAGCTGCTCATAGTCGAAGTTCTCGAGCGTGTCGATTTCCACCGGGTCGTAAGGGATCTCGTATCGGCGGTTCATGTCGCCACGATAAGCGTAAGGGTAGGCATAATAGCCGCGGCGTCCATAGGTGGCCGCATCTGTGACGATGGCGGAAACGGCCCCGTCTTGGATGATCATGTCCGCGATGTAGCCATAGCGCGCGCCATCGGACAGGTAGGCATAGTCCCCGATCAGGTCGGTCGCCTTGAAGATGCCCGATCCTGCGACGAGGTCATCGTCGACCGGCTGCGTTTCGTCGGTATCGGTCGCGTCGATAACCTGTTCGTCGAAGGCATAATCGCCGAACACGTCGTAGTCGTCGATCGTCTCTTCCGTTACCGGAATCTGTATCCGCTGAATGCCGTTTTCCAGCGTCACCTCGTTCCAGGGGACGTGGACATGCGTGTCGAGGATATCCCAGAATCCGCCAACTTCCGCGATGATGCCGAGAAGCTCGCCTTCATTGGAAAAAATCACGTTTTCGACGTCGCCGATGTCATCGCCGTTCGCGTCGACGATTTCGGTCATCGCGAACATGTTCTCAACACTCCAGCCTTCGGCATAGAGCGGATCGTAGCTCCAGGTGGAAAGCAGCTGAACTTCGTCCTGCGCTGCGGCTGGAAAGGCCGCGACGAGGGCGAAGGCACTCGTTGCGCCCTTGGCGATTGTGGCGAGCTTCATGTCGATCTCCTTTTCGCGAACACGGGTGTCACCTGCCCAACGAGCCGGCGCCGATGATTGTTCCGGCCGGATTGGTATTGGAGCCGGAAAAGGCCGCGACAATCCTCGACCGCACCAAAGGCACGCGAGCGGCGCTTGCCGGCGCAGCGAACGACGTGATCGCCGTGGTTCGGATCCTCGACATGCATATCGCCAACACCGGGTCCGTGCCGGGACAAGACCCTTGCCACGGGTCGGCCACTGTTGCGCGCACCCGTCGCGTTGGAACCGCACAACGGCCCGTGACGTTTCCGAAAGGTCGGTGGATGGGGGTGAAAGCTCCCATGTGAACCGCGACCAGCAAAAAGGAGAGCGACATGAATATCCAGGACCTCATGACGAAAGATGTCGAGTTGATCGACCCCGCCACGACGATGCGCGACGCGGCACAGCGCATGCGCGACGAGGATATCGGCGCCCTGCCAGTGGGCGAGAACGACCGTCTGGTTGGCATGGTCACCGACCGCGATATCGTTGCCCGCGGTGTCGCATCCGACCGCGCGCCAAGCGAATGCACCGTTCGCGACGTCATGTCGGAGGGCGTGTACTACTGCTTCGAGGACGAGGACGCGCAAAGGGCCAGTGACGTCATGGCCGAGCACAAGGTGCGTCGGCTACCGGTACTGAACCGCGACAAGCGCCTCGTCGGCGTTATTGCCATGGCCGATCTCGCACGCGGCGGTGCCGTCGACGACGCATTGAAGCAGGTATCCGAGAGCACCCCCGAAGCGAGGGTGTGAGTATTGACGCGGGGCGGATGAGACCCGCTGACGCGCCTTGATCCGCCCCGCCAGCCTGAAAGGAGTTCCGAGATGGAAGCGTTCTGGTTCTGGCTTCTCTTCATCCTGATCGTTTTCGCCTTCGCGGCCGCGCCCTGGGGATACACACGCAATCGGTGGCCGTATCGCTATGGCGGGGCGTACAGATACTACCCCAGTGCGGGTGCGGGACTGGGTGCGTTTCTGATCCTGCTGCTGTTCTGGTTTGGCCTGATCGCCATCGCCTTTCCATGGGCACCCGTGGTCGCTCCACCTCCGGCGCCCGTGCAATGAGCTGAAGCGCGGTGCGGATGCGAGGGCCCGCGTCGGCACTGCGCGTGACACGTCCAGCCACTTGCGAGCGGACGCGGAAGGTGCGCACCCGCACTTCGGCCCGCTGTCTTGTCCGGTATTCATCGCGCGCGCCGCACTCGGCGCACTGCTGCACGGGTCTGCTCCGTTGCGCTCGACCGCGCCTGAGGCCGGGCTCCCGTGCCGAGACGGGCTCCTTATACTTTATGCTTCATGGTATCGCCGGTACCGCAACCGCCACCGTTCCCGGCATCCGGGCGATCGTTTTCGGATAGGAGACGGCGCTTCGACAGGCTGATGCCGACGCGCACGCCGCGGCGCGCTGGCCGCAGCGTCGCGCCATGGCATTACGGCCGGGTCGCCGCGACCTCCTCGGCCGTCGCTGCGCCGAAATCGCCGTCGACGAAGTCGTTGCCGAAATGCGAGCGAATGTAGTTCACCACATCCGCGATCTGCTGATCGTCGAGAAGGCTGCCGAAGGGGGGCATTCCGCCCTGGCCTCGAACGACGATGGTGAGCGGATAGGCCGGAGCCTCGAGGAGTGGGTTGGCCGCAAGCGCGGGATACGCGCCCGCCCCGACAGCGCCCTCTCCCTCCGGCATATGGCATCCGGAGCAGACGGCATTGTAGACAGCCTCGCCGCCCTGGTGCGGGATGTTGCCGGCGCCACGGAAGTTTTCGAACTCGGCCTCGGTCGGGTCGAAGGTGCGGAACTCCGAGCCGGGCTCGCCCTCGGGCTCTGCCATCGGCGGCTGGTTCTCCTGCGCTCCGGCCATGCCCGCGATGACGAGCGCGATGGGCAATATGGTCATAATGGATTTCATGTCACGTCTCCTCAGCGTCGCGTGGCGCGGTCGTGAAGGTGCTGGATGGCGTCGAGTGCGGAGAGAATGGCCCCCTCCTGCCAAGCGGGCAGATAGGAAAGATGTTCCCCAGCAAGCGCGATGCGCTCACCCTCGGCCATGCGCACCGTCTCCTCGTAATCGCGTTCCTTGTCCTCCCAGATGCCGTAGCAACCGAGAACCCAGGGCACCTTGTGCCAAGGCACACTCACACCCGTCTTGAACTCGTCGGGATACTGCGCATGGATGCGTGTCCCGTATTCGAGAACCCAACGCATCCGGTCCTCGGGCTGCATCGCGTTGAACTGGTAGGCGGGCGCGCCCCAGCAATAAGCGCCCAGAAGGACACCGCCGCCCGAACTGAGGTAGTCGTGCGAGGGATAGCTGATCAGCGTGATCGGCAGGTCGGTATAGCTGATCCCGCCATAGATGTGCTCGTCCTCCTCCCAGAAACGGCGGCGGAACTCGAGCCCGGCCTTGAAGCCGTCGGCGTAGTACATGGTCTGGATGGCGCGCGCGCGCACGCCGGTGAAATTGTGGTCGATCTGCCCGAGGATCGAGAACGGGATCGTGCAGACACACCAGTCGGCGCTGACCTCGATGACGTCGCCGGGGTCTTGCGCAGCGACGTAGCCCGCGGTCACGCCGTTCTCGTCCTGACGGAGCGTCACCACCTTCGCGTTGTAGGTGATCAGATCGCCCACTTCCCGCGCGAAGGCTTGCGCGATCATGTCCATGCCGCCCACCGGCTGAAAGATCGCTTGCTGGTGGTGCACCGTCTCGGCGTCCGGCAGCCAGCGCCAGAGGCGGCTGTCCAGAAGCGTCTCGAGATCGAGAGGCTCGGAGGGAACACCCTGTGCGTTCTGCCCACCGCCCGGCCAGCGCTCGAACCCGCGGTAGTCGCTCGTCTCCTCGCTCATCACATATTCGTAATCTTCGGTGAGCGTGCCGTAGCCCCTGAGCGCCTCGAGCAGGAGCGCGCGGTCGTCTTCCGTCAGCTCCTCGTCGAGCGCGCCCCGGTTCGTGGCCTTGGCGAGCAGCTCCGACACATGACCACGGAAATCGGTCGCAACCTCGCGGTAGCGCTGCGGCTCGCCGCCGAAGGCGTCGCTGCGGTGGAGGTAGGCGTTGTGGTTCTCCTGGATGAAGGGCTGAAGCTCGACGCCGAGACGGCGGCAGTAATCGAGGACGGCGTAGTGGTTGTAGGGGATGCGCCAAGGGCCGGGGTTGAAGTAGTTCCCCTCTTCGAAACCCACCTCCTGCACGGCACCGCCCATTTCGGTGTAGACGTCGCCGCCACGGAGCGTCCAGCAGCGCCCGCCCGCCTTCTCACGGTACTCGAGGATCTGGACGTCATAGCCGGCGGACCTCAGTTCCAGCGCCGCGGTCATGCCGGCGAGACCCGCGCCAAGCACGAGGACCCGTGCCCCCTGCGGTGCGCCCGTCAAGTTCACCGGTCCATTGTAATTCGACTCCTGCGCGAACCCCAGGCTCGTCATCGCGGAGTACATCGCCGCCGTGCCGGCGGTCATACCGATCGTCGTCAGCAGCTCACGTCGTGTCATGGCCATGCCATTTCTCCCTTCCTCGGAAGAACGGGCTTCCCGACCGGCCGGACCCGGAAGCCACGCCCATTCATGATCAACCCGGAGGACCGGCAGGAGTTCCCATTACGCGAAGCGAGGTGGCGGGCTCTGCGTCTTCTCCCTCACGATCGGCGGCCCGCCAAAGCCGTGCCGTTCGCCAGTGATCCTCATGACCATCCGGTCGAGGTGCCGTCGCAATCCGCGCCCGTTTCTCGCGGGGGAAGTCCCCGTATCCACGCTAGACGCGCTGGCGGTGCGGTTTGTCCGATACCGGCAGGATCAGGAGAGCACCGCCGAGGAAGAACAGGACGACCACCGCCATCCCCGCGCGCTGCGTGCCGGAAAGCGCCGTGAAAAGGGCCACCAGCGCCGGCCCGAGGAAAGCCGTGATCTTGCCTGACATGGCGAAGAAGCCGAACATCTGCGCCTCGCGATCTTCCGGCGCGAGCCGTGCGAGCAGCGACCGGCTCGCGGGCTGGATCGGGCCGAGGCAGAATCCCAGCGGGATGCCGAAGGCCCAGAGCAGCGCCTCTCCCTCGACGAACAGAAGCGGGGTTCCCGCGGCAATTACGCCACACAGGGCGGCGAGGATCGTGCGCTTTGGCCCTACGCGGTCGTCGATCCATCCCCCGATCAAGGCGCCGATGCCGCCAGCGACGTTGAGCGCTACGCCGAAGAGAAGAACCTCGCGCACTGCAAGATCGAAGGTGCCGGCGGCATAGACCCCACCAAACGCGAAAAGTGTTCCCGTGCCGTCGGTATAGACCAGCCGCGCAATCAGGAACCGGCGCAGGTTCCGGTCGCGCCAGACATCCGACAGAATCGCGCGCATCCGGCCAAACCCGTCGCGCGCGGCGCGGCGCAGGCCCGCATCGGTCGAGGCACGGTCCGGCGTGAAGACGAACAGCGGCAGGGCGAAGAGGATCAGCCACATCGCGACGACCGGCCCGACGTAACGCATGGCGCCGGAGACCTCCTCACCGGCGGTGCGGCCGCCCAGCACGAGGAAATAGACAAGCGCAAGGCATGACAGGCCGCCCGCGTATCCCAGCGCCCAACCCTGCCCCGACAACCGCCCCTGCGTCTCCACCGAGGCGATGCGGGGCAGCATGGAATTGTAGAAGACCCTGGACAGTTCGGAGCCATAGCTGCCGAGCGCGACCAGAACCAGCGCGAGGGGGACCGCGATCGCCCCCGGCTGAACGAACCAGAGGCTCGCCGTCGCGGCCGCGGTGAGCAGCGTGGCAGCGGCCAGCCACGGCTTGACCGGCCCGCCCCGATCCGCGATGGCCCCCGCCAGCGGTGCGCTCATGGCCGCGGCGACCCCGGCCACGGCAAGCGCCGCACCCCATTGGGTGGTGCCTGTCTCGACATCCGAGGCGAGTGCACGGGTGAAATAAGCGCTGAAGACGAAGGCGACGATCACCGCCGAGAAACCGTCCCCCGCCCAGTCATAGAGCGCCCAGGACCATCGCGCGGCTCGCGGCGAAGATGTGTCGGGGTTGTTTCCGTCCGTCTTGCCCATTCAGAACCCAGCGCCGGATTTCAGCGTGGCAAGCTCTTCGCCGATGGCATGCGCGATGCGCTCGCGCGGTTCTTCGCCCTCGCCGCGGCTTGAAAGCTCGTCGACGGACGCCGGTTTGCCGAACCGGACGGTGATCTGCCGCGGCCGCGGCACTGTTTGACCGAGAGGCATCGCCTCGTGGGCGCCGTCGATGATCGTCGGGATCACGGTCACCGGTTCCCGGGCGAGAAGCATGCCGATCCCCGGGCGGACGCTGAGCAGTTCGCCATGTCGTGACCGTCTGCCTTCCGGGAACCAGACGAGGTGAGAGCCTTGCCGCAGTTTCATCAGCGGCAGGGCGAGGCTCGACAGGGCCGCGCGGTTGCCTTGTATCGGTAGCGCACCGGACAGCCGCATCACCGCGCGATGAACCGGTGTGCGGAAGGCAAGCTCGGCGGAGCCCGCGACGGACGCGTGCCTCAGGAAGTCGAACGGAAGCGCGGCCATTATGACGAAGCCATCGAGATAGCTCGTGTGGTTGGGCAGGACGGCGACCTGGTCCCCCTTGCGCAGGTTATCCAGCCCCTCGACACTTAGACGGAAGATGGCGCGCATCAGGCCCCTGTTGATCCAGTAGAGCGCCCAGGCCAGCGCCAGTTCCACCCGACCGCGCGGGCGCAGCCAGGCACGCTCCTCGTCGGAGATGAACTTGTTGGGGTTTTCCAGCACGTCGCCCGAGGTTTCTGCGGAGGTTTCGCTGGCGTCCCGCACCACCTTCAGAAGGTCGCGCACGGTCTCGATCTCGGCGGTCTGCTCTTCCTCCAGCTCGATGCCGGTCCGGTCCCGGATGTCGAGCGTGAGATCGATCCATTCGAGAGAATCCACGCCGAGATCGACCGCCATGCTGCTGTCTGGCGTCAGGCGCACCGTTTCGAACCGCTCGCCAAGCATCTGCCAGACATCCTCGGCCGAGGAATCGCGAAGAAGCGCGCGGTCGTCCTTGGACATCTCATCGACCGGGACGGGACCGATCTCGCCCGTCTCCCGACCCTCGCGCTGCGCGAGGAACTTCTCCTCCAGCTTGCCGCGACGGATCTTGCCGATCAGCGTGCGCTGCAGTCCGTCGCCGGCGGTCTCGACATCGAGGATGCGCTTGTAGTCGGGCAAGTCGCTCGCGTGCTCCCTCACCGCTTCCTCCACGGCTTCTCCGGTATCCCCGGCGCCGCGGTTTCGCATCTCGGCGGCATCCGGGACGATGACGGCGGACAGGCGCCCGTCGTGCATCAGGATTCCGATCTCGCGGATCAGGGGATGCGTCTCGTAGCTTTTCTCCAGCTCCTCGAGCGAAATGTTCTCGCCCGCCTCCGTGACCACGAGAAGAGAGGAGCGCCCGAGGATGTGCAGGTAGCCCTCGCCGTCGATCCGGCCGCGATCCTCCGTGCGGTACCAGCCATCCTCCGTGAACGCCTCGTCCGTCTTGTCGGGCAGGTCGCGATAGCCGTGAAAGACATTCGGGCCACGGGCGAGGATCTCGCCGCCTTCCGCGTCGCCGGAGTTGCGGTCATCCTCGGGCGCGATCTTGAGCTCCACCCCGTCCACGGCCTTTCCTGCACTGGCAAAATGCCGGTCGCCGGGGGGCAGGACCGTCAGCATCGGCGAGGTCTCGGTCAGCCCGTAGCCCGTGGCCACCGTCCAGCCGAAACTGTCGAGCCGCCAGGCGAGGTCCTCGCTCAACGCGGCCCCGCCGGAAACCAGAAGTCGGAGGTCCGGTGCCACCCGCCTCCGCGCCGGGCGCATCAGCAGGCGGCCGAGCGGGACGTGCAGTTTGCGATGCGCCTGCAGGCTCGCGCCCGCCATCGCGCCATAGGAGTGTCGGGCGAGCCAGCCGCCTTGCGCGGCCTGTCGCCTTATCCCGTCGACCAGCGTCTCGTAGAGCCGCGGCACGCCGATGATGGCATTGACCCCGCCCTCCTGCATCGCGGTCTGCATGTCCGGTCCTGTCAGCGAGCGCGGAAAGACGACACCGACGCCGTAGGCAAGCGCGGCGAGCAGGCCGACGACGAAAGGATAGACGTGGTGGAGCGGCAGCGGCAGCAGGAGCCGCTCGCCACGGCGCATCAGCTCCATCTCCAGAAGGCGGTCGAGTTCGAAGAGGATGTTCTCGTGGGTCAGCGGCACGCCCTTGGGCGGTCCCGTGGTGCCGGATGTGTAGAACAGCAGGGCCACGTCCTCGGGGCCTAAATGCGGCGCCTCGGCGCGGTCGGTCCCATTCGTCTCGGGGGTCTTTTCGATGGAAAGGACAGCTGGTCCCCCCTCCAGAACCGTTTCAACGCGCTCGCGGCGCGGGTCGTCCACGAACGCGAGGGCGGGATCGCTATCGGACAGGACATGCGCGAGCGTCTTCTCGTCGAGGCCGGCATCCACCGGGACGGCGACCGCGCCGGCATCGACGACACCCAGGCAGAGTTCGATCCAGCGCACGCCGTTGCCGGCGACGATCGCCACCCTGTCGCCCTTGCCGATCCCGCGCCCGAGCAGCTCGGCCTTTCGCCGGGCGATCCGCCCGGACAGGTCGTCAAAGGACACGGTCTCGGCCTCGCCGCTCTCGAATCCGATCACCGCAGGCGCACCCGCCTGGTCCGACAGACCCCGCACAAGGCGGCGGAGCGTGTCGCTTGCGCCCGCGGCCGCCTGGCCCTCGGGGTCTCCAGCTTGGCCGGGCTTTGCCGCCATGGGGCTGTCGTGGTTTTTGCTATGCATTGCCGGGAAAACTGTTGGCCACCAAGGGTTGTTCCGGCATCGCCGGTTCGCCTCCCTTGTCGGATTGTTGCGACAGCGTTCGTGGATACGATCGTTCCGTCCAAGGTGGCCTGCGTTCGTGCCCGGCGATTTGACAAGACGGCTGATCTTGCGCGTTTGCCGGCCTCTCTTCGTCACGGCAGTGCAAGGCCGAGGTTTCGGCCTTGCTCAGCCGGTGAAGTAGCTCTTCAACGTGTTTCTGATGATCGCCGCCTCGTCGGGATCGCCCTTCATGAGGGCCATGAAGTAGCTTCGACGCTGCGATCGCGTGATGTTCGGCGGAAGGGCCGGCATCGTGGGGTCCGTCACGCAGTCGATGACGACCGGCCGGTCCGCGGCGAAGGCGTCGTCCCAGGCAGGCGCCACCGCTTCGGGTGTCTCGACGCGGATGCCCTTCAGGCCGAGCGTCTCCGCGTAGGCGGCATAGTCGAACGACGGCACCGACTGCGTCTCTTCCAGTTTCGGTGCACCGCCCATGGCCCGCATCTCCCAGGTAACCTGGTTGAGATCCTCGTTGTTCAGCACCGCGATGACGCAGCGCGGATCCGTCCAGTCGCGCCAGTACTTCGCGATGGTGATGAGGCCCGCATTGCCCAGCATCTGCATCGCGCCGTCGCCCACGAAGGCGACGGCAACGCGGTCGGGATGGGTGAACTTCGCCGCTGTCACATACGGCACGGCCGGGCACATCGTGGCCAAGGTGCCCGACAGCGAACCCATCATGCCCTCTCGCATGCGGATTGCGCGGGCGTACCAGTTCGCCGCCGTGCCGCTGTCTGCCGCCACGATCGCCTGGTCGGGAAGCCGGGGCGAACATTCCCAGAACAGAAGCTGCGGGTTGACCGGGTCGGCCGGAAGGTGCGCCCGCTTCTCCACGCCCTGCCACCACTCTGTGACATTCTTTTCGATCCGTTTCCGCCAGTCGCTCCTGTCCGCCTCTTCAAGTAACGGCAGGAGGGCGGACAGCGTGTTCTTGGCATCGCCCGCGAGATTGACGTCCATCGGATAGCGGATCGACAGCATTCCGGGATCGATGTCGATCTGAACGCCGCGGGCGCTGCCCTCCTCGGGCAGGAATTCCGAATAGGGAAAGCCCGATCCCACCATCAGGAAGGCATCGCACTCCATCATCAGATCGTAGGAAGGAGCGGTCCCCAGAAGACCCATCTGCCCCGTCACGTAGGGAAGATCGTCGGGCAGCGCCGCCTTTCCGAGAAGCGCCTTGCATACGCCCGCACCGAGCCGTTCGGCCACGGCGCGAACCTCGGCGCCCGCGCCGAGCGCGCCGGCGCCGATCATGATCGCCGGTCGCTCGGCCGCGTTCAAAATATCTGCAGCCTCGCGCAGATCCGCATCTTCCGGAACGATGCGGGGTTCGCGCGCATAACCTACGCCGGAATGGACTGTCCCGTGCTGGTGAGGTGGTTTTTCCACCGCCGGTTCGCTGCCCACGTCATCGGGAAGGATGATGGCCGTCACGCAGCGTTTCGCCTTGGCAATGCGGAAAGCCCGATCGACGAGGTGCCGCATCTGCTCGGGGGCGTGACAATAATGGACATAGTTGTGGGCGACATCCTTGAACAGCGTGAGCAGGTCCACCTCCTGCTGGTAAGAGCCGCCGAGGGCCGCCCTGTCCTGTTGGCCGACGATCGCGACGACCGGCTGGTGATCCAGCTTCGCATCGTAGAGCCCGTTCAGAAGATGGATTGCACCGGGGCCGGACGTTGCAAGGCAGACACCCGGCTCACCGGTCCACTTTGCATGCGCACAGGCCATGAAGGCGGATTCTTCCTCGTGCCGGGACTGGACGAAAGTGAAGCGGTCGATTGCCTTGCCCAACGCCTTGAGCGTCGAGTTGATCCCGTCGCCCGGATAGCCGTAGATGTTCCGTACGCCCCATTCGGTAAGACGCTCCAGCATGAAATCGGCTGTCGTCTTGGCCATGTCCTCCCCCTTGCATGGATGCCGCGCCCAACACCTTGAAGAACCGCTTGCAATCGCGATGGTTCCCGGGAGAGAATCCTACATTGATATCAATGGGTAATCGGGCTCGTGTCCGCGACGCCTCCAGCTTTTCGGGACGGGTCGGCACCGATCCGGCGCTCGGATGCACCGTTTTGCCTCCGATCAGGCCGAACTGTCCGTCCGTGAACTGGATGCAGTCATCGGCCTGCCCGCGGGATGCTGACAAGCGGGGCGTGCCGAACGTTCCAACGGGCGGGCTTGATTTGTATCAGTGAGAAACGCTGCGAGGTGTTCGATAAAGAGACTCGAAACTTCCGAAAAACCGATGGTCCCGACTGTGCTCACCCGTTCAAGCGTCCCATCTGCGAATAAGATACCAAGCTCTGCCCTGGTGCTTTTTCTCGCCGTGACCTTCCTGATCACATGGGGCGTGATCGGCAGCTACATCATTGCCCCGGATCTTGCGGTCAGCACGTTCGGCGAGATCAGCGGTTCGCACCCCTTGTTCTTCCTCGCCACCTGGTCGCCGGCCATCGCGGCTTTCATCGTGGTCTTCCTGCATGGCGGGCCAACCGGCATCCGCGCCTTCCTCGGACGGCTGCTGATGTGGCGTGGATCATGGGGTTGGGCGGCATTCATCCTGCTCGTAATTCCACTCGTTTTCGTCGCGGGATCGCTGATCAAGGGGGGGCCGGTTCTGGCACCGCTGCCGCCCGAGGGCGCAGGCGCGGTCGTGGCGGTGATGTTCATGATGCTGTTTCTCGGCCCAGTGGAAGAATTCGGCTGGCGCGGCGTCATGCAGCCCCTGCTGCAACGCCACATGGCGCCGATCTGGGCGGGCATCCTCATCGGCGCGACCTGGGGCTTCTGGCATCTGCCGGCGTTTTTCCTTGCGGGCGTGGTCTTTGCCGACTGGAATTTCCTGCCCTTCTTCGTGGGCAACATCACGCTTGCGCTTCTGGTCACGCCGATCTTCAACAGCGCGCGCGGCAGCCTGCTCTGGCCGATGCTGTTTCACTGGCAGTTGATCAACCCGTTCTGGGCCGATGCGCAGCCATGGGACACGTGGCTACTCGTAGCCGTGTCCGTGGTCGTCGTCTGGTGGAACCGCGACACGATGTTCACGCGCGAGGGTGCCGTGACCGAGGTCATCCCGGCTGCGCGCCACGCCGCGCCGCAGCCTGAGGATTAGGATCATGCGTGGTCGCCTCCTCCTTGCGTGCTGGCTCGCCCTCGCGGTCCTGGTGGCGCCCGTAACCGCGCAGGAGGATCGGCTGGCTTCGGTGCTCGAGGACTTCCGCGCGCGCTACGGCTTTCCGGGCGCCACGGCGGCGATCGCGCTGCCGGACGGCACGGTGGTGACCGCGGCCACCGGTCTGGCCGATGTGGAGAATGGGCGCGCCATGACGCCGGAGACGCCCATGCTGGCGGCGAGCATCGGCAAGAGCTTCGTCGCCGCTGTGGTGCTGGCGCTGGAAGACGAGGGGCGGCTGTCGCGCGACGATCTTCTGTCCGTCCATCTCGGCGAGCGCCCGTGGTTCGATACGCTCCCCAACGCCCAAACCATCACCGTCGATCATCTTCTGCACCACACCTCCGGGTTGCCGGACCACGTGCATCTGCCGGAATTCCAGCGGTACTGGACCCGGCTGACGGCGGACGAGGGGGAGTTCGACCCCGAGCGGCTGATGGCCTTCGTGGCCGGACGGGAGCCGCTCTTCGAGGCAGGCGCGGGCTGGGCCTACAGCGATACGGGTTATGTCCTGCTCGGCCTCGTGATCGAGGAGGTGACCGGACAGGCTTGGCACGAGGCCGTCCGGGTGCGTTTTCTCGAACCGCTCGACCTGACCGGCACGGTCCCCTCGGACCGCCGCGCGCTGCCGGGGCTTGCGGTGGGTTATGTCGCGCCCGACAATCCGTTCGGCCTGCCGGCGCGCACCGCCGATGCCGCAGGGCGGCTCTTGTGGAACCCTGCGGTGGAATCCGCGGGCGGCGGTTTCGCCTCGACGTCCGCCGACCTGGCGCGCTGGGGACATCTGCTGTTCGGCGGCGAGGCGATGGACGCCCCCTATCTGGACCGGCTGCTCGATGGCGTGCCCGTGGACCCCGACGCGCCCGGCATCCTCTACGGCGCGGGCGTGGCGATCTACGCCGACACGCCGCGCGGACCGGTCTGGGGCCACGGCGGCTGGATTCCCGCGTATGTTTCCAGCCTGCGCCACTATCCCGATCACGGCGTCACCGTCGCCTTCCAGATCAACACCGATATCGGCATCGTGGACGACACCAGCGATCTTGTCCCGGCGCTCGAGACCGCGCTGGCAGACCTAGCCATGGAGGCCGTCCGATGATGGCGCGCCGCGCCCTGCTGACCGTCCTTGCCGGCCTCGCGGTCGCAGGCGGAGCATGGGGCACGGGTGCGTTCCGCGCCACGATGGCGGGGGCAGAGACCCGCATCGCGCGTCGCAGCAGTATCATCGCGACGCGCGCGGGGCCGCTCGAATACGCGATCGCGGGGGACGGGCCGCCGCTGATGATGATCCACGGCACCGGCGGCGGGTTCGACCAGGGCCTTCTCTTTGCGCATGGCCTGCGCGACGCCGGTTTCCAGATCGTGGCCCCGTCGCGCTTCGGCTACCTGCGCAGCGGCTTTCCCGACGATGCCTCGCCAGCGCGCCAGGCGGATGTGCTTGTCGAACTGCTCGACCATCTCGGCCTCAGGCGGATCGCCATCGCGGGTGGCTCGGCGGGGGCGCTGACGGCCGCCGAAATCGCACGGCGCCACCCGGATCGTTGCGCGCATCTCGTCCTCATCGTGCCGGCGGCGAACCTGACGGGGCGCGATCCGGTGGAATTCACCGCCCTGCAGCGCATGGCGGTGGAGCGCGTCCTGACCTCGGATGCCTGGTTCTGGGGCTTTGCGACCTTCGCCCCCGATATCCTGCTGCGCACACTGCTCGCGACGGACCCTGCCCTGCTCGACCGGGTTTCGCCGGAAGAACGGCGGCGCGCCGACCTGATCCGCGAGGGTCTCACGCCGATCAGCCGCAAGACCGACGGATTGCGCAACGATGGCTTCTGGGCGGGAACGCCGACAGAAACGGCGTTCGAGACCATCGCTGCGCCGACCCTGATCCTGTCCTGCGAGGACGATCTCTTCGGCACCGCCGAGACGGCGCGGCTGATGGCCGACCGCATCCCCGAGGCGCGCCTCGTCGTCTATCCCGACGGCGGGCATATCTGGCTCGGTCATGACGCCGATCTGACGCGGGAGATCGGCGCCTTCATCACCGGGGGTCCCACCCCCTGAACTCTTCGAGGAGAGGTCCCATGCCCCATACCCGCGTCACCCTCCAGGCCTTCGGTGGCCCCGAAAACCTCGTGCTTGAAACCGTCTCCGACCTGCCAGAACCCCCTGCGGGCGAAGTTCGGGTTCGTGTACTGGTGACGAGTGCGGCCTTCACCGACGTGATGATCCGCAAGGGCAAGTATCCGGACGTGAAGGAGAAGCCGCCCCTCACCCTTGGCTACGACATGGTGGGGACCGTCGATGCGACCGGTCCGGGTGCCACGCGGTTCAAGCCGGGCGACCGGGTGGCGGACCTGACGACCATCGGCGCCTATGCCGAGTACATCTGCCTGCCCGAGGACAGGTTGACGCCGGTGCCCGTGGGCGTGTCGGATGTCGATGCGCTCGGCATGATCCTTTCGGCGGTGACACCATACCAGATGCTGACCCGCGTGGCGAAGCTGCAGGCTGGCCAGAGCCTTCTGATCCACGGCGCGGGCGGTGCGGTCGGCACCGCGATGCTGCAACTGGCGCGAGATGCGGGGATTGCGGCCTTCGGCACCGATGTGGCCGCCAAGCACGACCTGATCAGCGGCCTCGGCGCCACGCCGATCGACGCGGACGCGCCCGAGGCGGCGTTGCTTGAGACGACGGGCGGCGGGGTCGATGCCGTCTTCGACCCCCTGGGCGGCGAAAGCCTGTCGCGCTCTCTTCACGCGCTGAAGCCCGGCGGCATGCTCGTGGCCTTCGGCTTCCAGAACGAGGTGCTGGGCCGGGGCGGCTCCATCCCGATGGATTTCGTGAAGCTGAAGCTCTGGGACTGGCTGCCCAACGGCCACGCGACCGTGTTCTACTCCATCGGCGCGATGCGGCGGAAGCACCCCGGCTGGTTCCGCGCGGACCTCGCAACGCTTTTCGAGATGCTCGCGGCCGGCCGCATCGATCCGGTGGTCGCCGAAGTGCTGCCGCTGGCCGACGTCCGTCGGGCGCATGAGCGGGTGGAGGCGGGGGAGGTTTCAGGAAAACTGGTCCTGAGGGTGACGGACCAATGATACGCGGTCTCAAGTTCCTTTCGGCACTGATCCTGACCGTGATCCTGGCGACCGAGACCCGCGCCCAATCCGAAATCCTGCTGAGTGATGTGACCATCGTCGACGTGATCGGGGGAACGCTCGGTCCCGGCCAATCCGTACTGATCCGTGACGGTCTGATCGCAGATGTTGGCGCGGAACTCGCGCAGGCTTCGGCGACCCGCCTCGACGGCGCGGGCGGCTATCTGATTCCGGGTCTATGGGACAGTCATGTGCACGTCTTCTCCATGCCAACCGAACCCGACACGGCGCTGCCGCTTTACCTGTTGAACGGCATCACCGGCATCCGCGACATGGGCGCGCTCTGGCCTATCGCTGAGCAGCAGGCCTTGCAGGCGCGGATCGAGGCGGGCGAGGTGCTTGGCCCCCGGCTGATCCTCGCAGGGGCCTGGGTCGATGCGCGGCCCGGATCCTGGCCAGGCATGTTCCTGGCTGACACGCCGGAGGAGGCGCGGGATGTCGTGGACGGGATCGCCGCCGCAGGCTGGGCGGCCGTGAAGGCCTACTCCATGCTGGATGAAGCGACATATCTCGCCCTTGCCGAGGCGGCCCGCGACGCCAGGCTGCCCTTCGTCGGGCACATCCCCGAACAGGTCGCGCTCGGCACCGCCATCGACGCCGGTCAGGACGGGATGGAGCATTTCGGGCGCGTCGCCATGGCCTGCTCCACCGAAGAAGCTGCCATGCTGGACGAGCTGCGCACTGCCATGGCCGAGGACGCGGAACTGGGCCGCATCTTCGAGATCATGGCGTCACGAAACCGGATCGTGCTCGAGACGTGGGACGAAACACTTTGCCAATCCGTCCTGGAGCGGATGGCCGGGGCCGGGTTGCATGTCAGCCCGACGCTGGTTGTTTCCGACTTCTACACCGGCAACTGGCCCTCACCCGACGCGCCCAGGATGCGCATGATCCCCGCCGAGCTGCGCGAAGCCTGGGGCCGCCCCGACTTCCGGCTCGAGGCGATGACTGACGAGGTCCGCGCGTTGGCCGCAGACAGCATCGCGCTCGACCGCCAGACGTTCCTCATGGCTCACCGGGCTGGCGTGCCGATCCTCGCCTCCACAGATGCCTCTTTCGCCAATCCCTACCTTTTCCACGGTTTCTCGCTGCTCGACGAGCTGGACCTTTACGTGGCCATTGGCCTCACGCCGCGCGAGGCGCTCCACACAGCGACCGTCGCCCCGCCGCGGTTTTTCGGCCTGCGGGATCAGGACGGCACCATCGCCCCCGGACGGCGCGCCGACCTGGTTCTGCTCGATGCCAACCCGCTGGAGGGCCTCGCGACGCTCCGCCGGCCGCGTATGGTCATCGTCGGCGGGCGCGTGCTGGATCGTGCGGCGCTCGACGGTCTTGAAGCCGGGCTTCTCGAACGCGGCCAGTAGAGATGACGCGGCCCGACCCGTGAGCAGAAGGTCCTGGCTTATCATGACAACACTGCAGGTGCTTTCATTCGGCGTTCTTGCCGCGTTGGCAGGGTTGTTTTGGTCCCCGCCCGATTCGGAGCTTCACGGCACCGGCCTTTACCGGCGCGACACGCCTTTTACCGCCGACGGCGCGCGGGGCGCGGACCTGCTAAGCCTGTTCGCTGTCCTGCCCGTCACGCTCTGGGCCGTGATCCGTTAGGCATCGCGGCTCGGCCGATTTGTATTGATGGGGTCGCATGCCTGGTGGCTCTATCTCGGGGCAAGCCTCGCATTCGGGGCCGAGGCGGCCGCGCCCTTCATCGGGTTCATTCTGGTATCTGGCGGTGCCGTGTGGTTTCTGCGCTGGCTGATCCAAGGTGTCGGCGAAACCGGGGCATCCTGCCATGGCGGCACGCAGTCCCCATGAGACGGGCCGCGCTTTTGGCGGTGGTCGCGATGGTGCAACAATCCTCCACGGCCCCGGCGCAAGGCAATCTGTCGGACTTGACCACGAGCCTCTCCGGCGTCGCGACAGCCTACAACATGCTGGAACTTCTTGACGAAGACTACGCGGGCCTTTGCGCATGGATGTGCAGATGCGGCTCCGTCGAGGCCCCGGATTTGCCGACCTCGCCCAGCGGATCGCCGAGCCCCACCCGGTCACCCGGCGCGACCCCGATGGAGCCCTCCCGCATATGCGCGAAAACGATTTCCGCACCGCCATGGCGCGCGATGACGTGGTTGCCAAGATGGTTGACCCGGTCGCTGTCGGTCCGCATGACGGTACCCGCACAGGGCGCGCGAAGGGAAGCGCCGAAGATCGCGTAGGCCGCCGGATCGGCGGGCCGTCAGCCGGCGGCACGCATCCCCCAGGGCCCGAGGCCGAAGAACCCGACGGAGTAGGACTGACCGCGCCACGGCCTGAACCTCTCGACGCCGGGATCGAGGGTCGGCATGTGTCCGTTGACCAGCGTGTTCGACCCGCCATGCCCGACAGGATAGGCGCCCAAGCCATACGGGTTGGCGGCGGGCCGGACGAGAAGCGGCAGCGGCAGCGCGACCTGAAGGCCGAGGACGGCTGCGATCATCGGCAGCGCTCCCGGCCAGGCATCAGATCGGCCCGCCGAACGCGAGGCCCCAGCGCAGGAGAAAACCGCCGAACACGGCAAGACCAAGCGCGAATGCCGTCTGGTGCAGCCTGCGCCAAAGGCTCCACCCCGGCGCGCGCCGGACGAAGACGAGCGATAGCAGCACCAGCGCGGCCATCACGGCCATGCCGTCTGCGAGGACCAGCACCGCCTCAAGCGTCGGCTGCGGCTGATCGAAGATGTATTCAGACCCCAGACGCGCTGCCGTCAACGCGGCGGCGATGGCGGCCCCTGCAAAGATCCAGACGGAGGCCGCCCCGGCCAGACCGGCCCAGGCCGCCAGCGCGCCGCCGCGCGACCCGCCCCGGACCCCGTGTCGCCAGATCAGCCCCACCAGCGTGGTGAGCGACAGCAGCAGGGCCGCCGCGAATGCCGCGAAAAGCCAGACCGGGTCCGCAAGCCCCCGCAGCCGCTCATGGGTGTGCGCGCCGGTCCCGTCGGCGAGGCGGACGATACGTCCCTCCGCGTCCCGGATCAGCGCGATCCGGTCGCCTTGCGCATTCTGCCACAGGTCCGGGCCGATGGACTCGAACCGCGACGGAGCGGGCAGCTTGCCCGTGGGCAGCATCAGCGCGCCATCGGGCGTCGCCGTCACCGGCAGCACCGACAGGGCCCCGAAGAACTGCGCCGAACCCGAAAAGGTCCGCCGGTTGTTCAGATAGCGCCCGGCCGCCTCGGACGCCCGCGCGGCGGCGTCCGGCACCGCTTCCAACGCAGGCGGCTCCAGCCCGGCCTCCGCGGCAAGCTCGGCCAGGATCAGGTCGGGCGCCAGCAGCGGCAGGCTCGCGCCGGCACCGCCGTTCTGCGAGATGAAGACGCCGGCCTCGATCTCCGGGATGAACACGAGATTGGACAGGAACTCGTTCAGGCCGCCGCCATGGCCGTAGACCGTGGTGCCGAATAGCGGCCGCGATTGCAGTCCGTGGGCCATGTCCGCCGCGCCCGGCCGATCGTCGTAGAGCCGCGTGCGGATGGTCTGCATCGTCCCGGGCTGCAGGAGGCGCGCGCCCTCCAGCGCCCCGTCGCCCATCAGGAACCGCAGGAATCGCGCCATGTCGGCCGCCGTGCTGGCGATGCCGCCTGCCGGTGCGAAGGCGCCGATGTCGATGCGGAAGGCCGGATGCGCGATGCCGCCCTGCACCCTGTAGCTGCGCGACAGCGGCGGCTGGCCCGCGCGGCGCGAGCCTTCGCCCAAGGTCGTGTCATCCATGCCGAGCGGGTCTAGGATACGCGTCTGCACCACCTCTTCCCAGGATTGCCCGGTGATTTCCTCCACCACGAGGCCCGCCAGCGCGACGCCCCAGTTGGAATAGGACGTCACCGCACCGCGCGGGAATACCTGGTCCGGCGCGGATGCCGCCAGCGCCTCGGCCCGCGGCAGGGCGGCGATGGCGGGATCGAAGATCGCGTAGCTTTCCTCGAAGCCGGGCCTGTGGCTCATCAACTGGGCCATGGTCAGCGGCGCATCGCCCGGCACCAGGC
>CAZOBK010000020.1:0-50029 GCA_964578115.1 uncultured Roseicyclus sp. | reverse complement strand
ACCGCGATCTGCCCGACGACCTTGATCTTGGCGACGTCGTCGCAATCGACTGCGAAACCATGGGGCTGAACCCGCATCGAGACCGGCTGTGCGTGGTGCAGCTGTCGGCGGGCGACGGCAACGCGCATCTGGTCAAGATCGAGCGCGGCCAGCAGGAGGCGCCGAATCTCTCCAGGCTCCTGACCGACCCTGATGTCCTGAAGCTCTTCCATTTCGGACGCTTCGACATCGCGGTGCTGGACCACACCTTCGGCGCGCTGGCGGCACCCGTCTACTGCACCAAGATCGCCTCGAAGCTCATCCGCACCTACACGGATCGCCACGGTCTGAAGTACCTGCTGCAGGAGCTTCTGGACGTCGACATCTCGAAGCAACAGCAAAGCTCGGACTGGGGCGCGCCTAGCCTTTCCGAGGCGCAGCTGGCCTATGCCGCGTCCGACGTGCTTTATCTGCACCGGCTGCGCGACGCGCTGAACACGCGGCTGGAACGCGAGGGACGCATGGATCTCGCGATGGCGTGCTTCGACTTTCTGCCGACGCGGGCGCGGCTCGATATCGCGGGCTGGCCCGAGACCGATATCTTCGCGCACTGACCGGACAAGGCGATGGCGCGGCACAATCGTTATTCCAGGTTGGTCGGCGGGTTGAAGGTCGTGCTGCCCATCGCGGCGCTGGCGCTGCTGTCCACGCTGTTCCTTTTTTCGGACCCGCCCGACCCCGACCGCGCGTTGCCCTATGCCGAGGTCGATGTCGCGCAGCTGGCGCGGGAATTGCGCCTGACGCAGCCGCGCTTTGCCGGCGTGATGCCGGACGGGCGCGAGGTCACGCTGGTCGCCCGCACCGCCGCGCCCGATTTCGAGGAAACCAACGTCATCGTCACCGACCAGATCGAGGGGCGCATCGCCCTGTCGGAGGATGGCTTTGTCTTGCTCGACGCAGGTGAGGGACGGATCGATGTCGCGGGACGGATCGCCAACCTGTCGGGCGGCGTGGAGGCGGAAACCACCCAAGGCTACCGCGTCGTCTCCGACAGCATGCGGTTGTCGCTGGCCGATCTCGGGATGGCCACGCCCGAGGCGGTCCGCATCGACGGCCCGGGCCTTCAGCTGGAAGCAGGCGCGATGGTTCTGGACGGTCCCGGCGGCGCGGCGGTTCTGAGTTTCACCGGTGGCGTCAGGGTGTTATACGAACCCGTAGAGTAGGATCCCTGATGCTTCGATTTCTCCTGACCGGTCTTGCGGGGGCGACCCTCGCGCTCGGCTTCGCCGTTTCGGCGGCGGCGCAGGTGAATATCGGTTTTGGCGGCGTGGCCTATGACGCGCGCCAGCCGGTCGAAGTGACGGCGGACAACCTCACCATCGATCAGAGCACGGGCGAGGCGGTGTTTTCCGGCAATGTCATCGTACATCAGGGCGACCTGCGCATGGCGGCGGGACAGGTCCGGGTGCTCTACAGCGAAACGGACGGGCGGCGCGGGGTCGACGAGGTCGTGGCCTCGGGCGGCGTTCTGGTGACGCGCGGCGCAGACGCGGCCGAGGGGCGCGAGGCGCGTTTCGACGTGGCAAGCGCGCTTCTGACCATGGCGGGCGGGGTGCTCGTGACACAGGGGCCGACGGCCGTTGCCGGCGACCGGATGGTCGTCAACATGCGAACCGGTAGCGGGTCGGTGGAAGGGCGCGTGCGCACCGTCCTCGACACCGGCGGCGACGAATGAACGCCGGCACGTCTTTCACCGTCACCGAGGGCAGCAGCGGCCTGCGTGTCGATAAACTCAGGAAGAGCTACAAGCGCCGGCCTGTCATCCGCGACGTGACGATGAAGCTCGACCGCGGGGAGGTCGTGGCACTACTGGGGCCGAACGGCTCGGGCAAGACGACGTCCTTCTACTGCATCGCCGGGCTGATCACGCCCGACGGCGGAACCGTCACCATCGATGGCGTCGATGTCACGGTCTACCCGATGTACCGCCGGGCGCGTGCCGGGATCGGCTATCTTCCGCAGGAAATGTCGATCTTTCGCGGTCTGTCGGTCGAGGACAACATCATGGCGATTCTCGAGATCGCCGAATCGAAACGCGGGCGCCGGAAGGAACGGCTGGAGGAGCTTCTGGCGGAGTTCTCGATCGAGCATCTGCGCCGGGCGCCCGCCCTGTCCCTGTCGGGCGGCGAACGGCGCCGCGCCGAGATCGCGCGATGTCTGGCGTCCAACCCGCGTTACGTCCTGCTCGACGAGCCTTTCGCGGGCGTCGATCCGATCGCGGTGGGCGATATCCGACACCTCGTGTCCGACCTCAAGACGCGCGGCATCGGCGTTCTGATCACCGATCACAACGTGCGTGAGACCCTCGAGATCGTCGACCGCGCCTATATCCTGCATGACGGAACGATCATCATGTCCGGAACGGCGGACGAGGTCGTTCGTGACGAAACCGTGCGGCGCGTCTATCTGGGTCAGGGTTTCCGCATCACCTGAAATCCTGTGTCCCCCGAGCCATTGTGGACGGCCTTCTGCGTTTGCGTTGACATCGCCCGCAAAACCGTCGCCAAATACCTGTGATGTTCGCATTCGCCACATCATCGAGCCGACCCCGAACGCCCCGCGACCCGACAGCATCGCGGTGCCGGGGCCCGGTTTTTCAAGACACCATGGACCGAGCCGGTGGCGCATCCGCGCCCTGACTGCACGTGCCCATGGCGCCATTCTTGTCGGAGGACACATGCGCTATCAGATCAGCGGAAAACAAATCAACATCGGCGAGGCGCTGCAGACCCACGTGAAGGACAGCCTCGGCGCCATCATGGAGAAGTACGCTCAGCGCCCGACCGACGCGACGATCATCTTTTCCCGCTCGGGGGCCGAGTACAATTGCGAGGCCACGGTGCACCTGTCCACCGGCCTGACCGCGTCCGCGAAGGCCGGCGCCCATGAGATTTACGCCGCGTTCGAGAAAACCGCCGACAAGATGGAGAAGCAACTCAGGCGCTACAAGCGACGCCTGAAAGACCATCACCGCGATAGGACGCAGCCGGTTGATGTTTTTGGCGCGGCCACTTATATCCTCGCCTCGTCCGACGCGGAAAACGAAGACGCTGAACCGGAAACTCTCCAACCCATCATCGTGGCCGAAATGGAGACGAAGATACCTTCGCTCTCGGTCGGCGAAGCCGTGATGCAGATGGAGCTTGCCGGTGCGCCGCTTCTGGTCTTCCGCAACGAGGGACATGACGGGGTGAATGTTGTGTATCGGCGCGATGACGGCAATATCGGCTGGATCGACCCGCGCCGAAGCTAGGTGACTTGCGCATTGGCGGGCTGGTTGGAGCGGCCCGTTTCCTGCGCGACCGAAACAGGGGAACCGGCATGGATCTGTCGTCATTGCTCAAGCCGGAGGCCGTGCGCGTCCTGCCCGATATCAGCAGCAAGAAACGGCTCCTGCAGTCCATCGCGGACATGGCCGAGGATCTGATCGGCCTGCCCATGTCCCAGATTTTCGACGCGCTTCAGGAACGCGAAAGCCTCGGGCCCACCGGCGTCGGTCATGGCGTCGCCCTGCCCCATGCACGGCTGTCGGCGCTGACCAAGGTGCACGGCGCGTTTCTGCGCCTTGAGAAGCCGGTGGATTTCGACGCGGCGGACAAGCAACCCGTCGACCTCGTTTTCGCGCTGTTCGCGCCGTCCGATACGGGTGTCGACCATCTCAAGGCGCTGGCGCTGGTGTCACGGACGCTGCGGGACCAGACCCTGTGCAACAAGCTGCGCGCCAACACCGATCCCGCGACGCTCTACACTATTCTGACCGAGGCGGATGAGACCAAGGCGGCCTGAGCCACCTACCGTTACGCCCGGTCGGACATCGCGAAACCGAACTGGATGAAATCCTTGCGGTACGCGTCGAAGACCGCCTTGCGCAGGTTGCCGTCCTCCAGACAATCGCGCCATCCGTCGTCGGAGGCCGCATCGCCCGGCCACGTGGGCGGCTCCACGCCCAGCGGGGTGGCCAGATGCGCAAGCTCCGTCGCCGCGTCCCGTTCCCGGATGATGCGCTGCGGCAGCACAACCTGGGCGGCGGCTTGCAACAGCGCGGCCTGCGTCGCCCAGTCGGGCGGCACACGCAGGCTGGTCTGGCCCGAAAGGCTGTCCTTCAGGGCGGCGACGAACGCCAGCATCGCCTCGGGCGTCGGCCCCTTGAAGTCCACCATGCAACGCTCCGACAGGACATCCCGGGTTTCGATACTGCGGGCGTTTCCGGCCCGCTGAAGATCGCGATAGGCGTGCAGGACCCTGAGAAGGGGGTGCCGCACAAGGCTGAAGCTTGCGAAACCGGGATGCGTCCGCATCCATTTGCGCAGGTCCTTCTGGGTCATTCCCGTCAGAAGTGCATCGCGCCCGATGCCGCCGATCCCTGCCATCCAGTCCAGCACAGGCTCGACCGGAGCGCCGGCAACCGGCAGAAACAGCAACCCGGCGTCGGGATGGGCGACGAAGCCGGGCACGCCGGGCGTGCGCGGCGTCTCTCCATCGGTGATCCGGTCCAGCCCGAACCGGTCGATCCGGGCAAGTGCTGCTTCCATCTCGGCCGCGTTCTCGACCTTGTCCCGGATCGCGCCGGGGTTCTGGCGTTTCAGACGCTGTGACGCTGCCTCCAGACGGTGACTGGACCCCAGAAACCCGGCAAGTCCGTTAAGGATATCGGCGTCGTTTATGTCGTCATACCGAATGTGGAATGCGGTCTGCCCCGTGACCTGCAGCCCGTGGCGAAGCAGGTCGCGAAAACCGGCCCAGTCGGCCAGCATCTGGCCGAATTCGCCTGCGTCGAAGGTGATCCTGTCCGTCTTGGCGTGCTTCAGGTCCGTCAGCCGCCACTGCCCCGTGGCCGTGGCGATCTTGCGGCTGACATAGCTGTCGAGCGGATTGCGCGTGAGAAGCACCTTGGCGATGCGGCGGTCCGACAATACGCGGTCCAGCACCCTGGGATCATGATCGTGGAAGAACCGGAACCCCGGCAGCGGGCCGTTTTCGGCGATGATCGCCTCCACGAGACCCACGGGATCACGCTCCCGCCGCGCCATGTCGAAGCCGAGGATCTCGAATTGGTTGTGCCGCCCGATGAAGACCGGGTTGAACAGCTCACCTTGGCAGCGGATGTCCGGAAGGCCATTGAGGCTTTCCTCGAGGTGATTGGACCCTGTCCGCATCTCCGCGAAGATCACGAAGGCGTCGTATTGCCGGTCCATGCCCTACCTCACCAGGTAGGGGCGGTGGGTGTCGGAGGGGCGCGGGTCTTCGCCGTAGCCTTCCTGCGGGAAGTCGCCGACGAGGAACGGGTTCATGCCCTGGTTTCTCAGGCTTTGCAGGAATTGCGGGAAGCCTTCGAGCTTCGCCATGCGGGGCGCCTCGGTCAGCCGCTGGACGGGCGCGCCTTCCATGGCGTCGAGAATGCCTTGCAGGTTTTCCATCGGTTCCTCGAGGAAATCGGCCAGCGTCCAGATGCGGATATCGGCGCGGCGGCTGCGGTCACGCAAGGTTTCCACGAACTCCGCCTCGGTCCGCTGCAGGCGCGCGGCCTCGGTCCGGATATGCGAGAAATTGCGGTTCGACGCGAAAAGCCGCACCGCCCAGGCGCCCGTGATGACCGAGATCTGCGCATTGTGATCATTGGCCATGAACGCGCCGGGGCGCTGGTTGTCCTGCGGGCCGAACATGAACACCTGCCGCTCGCCGCGCGTGTTCCAGA
Source organism: uncultured Roseicyclus sp. (assembly GCA_964578115.1). Taxonomy (GTDB): domain Bacteria; phylum Pseudomonadota; class Alphaproteobacteria; order Rhodobacterales; family Rhodobacteraceae; genus Roseibacterium. Next base: position 44,295 of record CAZOBK010000020.1, on the reverse strand, counting down.
TCAGGTTGGTCAGGAACGCCTCGGGGTTGTAATCCCTCAGCTTGGCCGACGCGCTCAACCCGCCCGCATAGGTGTCGGCACCTCCCGCGAACCGGGCACGGCGCGGCGCGAAAAGGTTGGCATGCACCGTCGTGCCCAGCCGGCGCGACAGCCACGCCTCGAAATCCTGGAACAGGTCGTTGAAGCCGTGGAACACAGAATAGGGCCCGGCGGTGACCCCGTTTTCCCATCCGGGGTTGGGGTAACGGCTATGCATGTAGAGCCCCGGACGCCCGCGCGTGCGCCGTTCCAGCGCCTTGGAGAACACGCGGTCGATCTTGCCGGGCGCGGGTTCCGCCATCCGGTCGCCGCTATGTTCGGCGCTCAGGAAGGTGCGATAGAGCCGGTCGGCCCGAGGCCAGACCTTGCGCGCCACGAAACAGTCGGACCGCCGCAGCAGGTGCAGGTGGTCATCGTAGAAGACATGCGGCTTGCCCTGAAAATCGAACTTCGAAAGGGTCAGTGACCTGCTTTCGATCTTGCGGCCGTAATTGCGCACCAGCGTCTGGTAGTAGCTTTCGTCCGGGATCCAGACGTACTTGAAATATCGGTCCAGTTCCCTGCGGCGAGGATCCTCCAGGATGGCCGACAGCGTCTGCCGCGTCAGGCACCACCACTGGCTGCCAAGGTGCGGCGTGATCCCCTCGGGCACCTCGCGCCGTCGGCCGAACCTGCGCTGAAACTCCACGTAGCGGTCGAAGAGAAAACGCTGGCGTTTCCACGAGAACGGGAAGCTGAATTCGAACCGCTCCTCGTTGAGGCCACCGACGGTCCAATCTACTTCGCTGATGGTGACGCTTTCGATGAAATCCGTCATCGGACGCGCCGCGAGGTATGACCGCAGTTCCTCCACCGGGCGCAGCGGCAGGCAGGACCCCGAGGCGAGGTAGACATGCCGGACGGAGGGAAATTCGGCCAGAAGCATCTCGCTTGCGGTCTGGCTGGCTTCCACCAACGACCACGTCCCCCATTCGCAGCGTCGGCGCTTGCAGAAGCGGACATTGTCCAGATCACTCAGCGAGTTCCGGAATTCGTTGAACGCGCCGCGCGGGACCGACCGGTCCACATGGATCACGATAGGACAGTCACGTTCCGCCCAGTGCCGCGCCACCTGCGCGGCGCGTGGCAGGGCGGTGTGGCAGATCATGGCGAAGCCCAGCGTACTCATGCCCAGTTCCCCTTGGACATGAGGCCGAGGATCTCGAGCTGGCGCCAGTTGATGTAACGTTCCGACCATCGGGTCCAGAGATCTGGGTTCTGCGACAGCCCGTCGTAATAGGCCTTGTATTCCGCGCTCGCCGCGTAGTGCTGGCCGCGCTCCATCTCCTCGGCAGCCTTTTCAGGGAAGGTCGACAGGAACTTCGCGTGCAGAAGAACGCCCGAGGTCTTTTCCCCGCCCCATTCGTCGAACACGAGGTTCAGGCCGCGCGGCAGCAGCATGTGGGTGGAGCTTGAATAGGCGAAGCCCTTCTGCCAGCGCACCAGCGGGATCTTGTTGAGCGCCGGCGCGCGTTCGGGGGTCTCGGCGAAGAACTTCCGCGCGCGCGGGCCGCCTTGGATCCAGAGATTTCCATAGGTCCAGTTCCGCTCGATCATGTAATTGCCCGCGTCGAACCAGCAGGCGATGTCGAACGGGTTCTGCCCGTCGGCGCAAGGCTGCGCTGTGATCGGACCCTTGGGATACATGTCGAGGACCATCGCCCCGAAGCTTTTCACCGAGGACGCATCGAGCCAGTCGCAGAGCGCGGGCAAGGGCCGCGTGTCCGAGAACGGGTAGACGAGGAATTCGTCGGGATCGACGGTCAGGCACCAATGCCCGGTGCCATGAAGCCTGAGCAGACGGTTCATCCAGTCGATGCCGAACCGGGAGCGCTTGTAGCTTTCGGGCGTGATCCAGACGGAACAGTCCGGCTGCTCCGCGAGATATTCGCGCGATCCGTCGTTACTGTCATTGTCGACGAAGAGGAAATGGGACACGCCCCGGTCGCGGTAGTATCCGAGGAAGTATTTCAGGCGCGGCCGTTCGTTACGCAGGGTGGCGAAGCACAGGATGTCATCGGGACGGATCGCGTCGGTTCGGTCCGCGACGGGCAGCAGGGAGCGTCCCTTCCGCCATGCGCGGACGAGGTACTTCTTGCGCTCAAGGCGCAGTGCATAGCGCTGCACCACCTTCATTCATGGCCTTTCTGCTCGATCCCGCAGCTCAGCCAGGGCCGCGGCTACCGTTCCGAAATGATCCTGCCATCCGGGCCTGCCGGCGGATCGTTCCCGCGATCCGTCCAGCTTGCCCGACATCCGTTTTTTTATCGTTTCAACCCAAGAATAGACGTCGTTTGGGTCCACGTAAACGGCATCCGCGTTCAATCCGGACCGCAGGACCGGCAGATCGGAACAAATCGGCAGCAGACCGTGGGTCAGCGCCTCGTAGGGCGGCAGGCCGAAGCCTTCCGCGAGGGACGGGTAGAGGAGCGTATCCGCGTGGCGGTAAGCCTCCGCAAGCGCATCGTCCCCTGCCGCGGTGTCGAGGAAAATGGTCTTTCCGAATTGCGGATGCGCCGCGATGTCTTCGGCGATCTCAACGCCGCGCCAGCCCTGCTGGCCGAGAATATCCAGCTGCGGCACCTCCCCGCCGGGCAAGTCCTGCGCAAGGATATCCCACGCCTTGAGAAGCACCGCGTGGTTTTTCCGCGGCTCCAGCGTTCCGACCATCAGAAAGCGGCCCGTGCCCGGTTTCGTCTTGGCGGGCACGGGCTGGCCGGGCACGCCGATCTCGGCGCGGATGACCCTTGGGCCTCCCGTCCGCCAATGGGCCGCGAGCGCACGCTCCGTGTCTCCGGACACCGCAACCACGAGCGAGGCGTTGGCGGCGACCCGGGCGATGCGCGCGACGAACCGCGCGGGCTGTTTCGGCGGAACGAGTTCCGGGTGGGTGATCGGGATCAGGTCGTGGACCAGGACGACCACCCTCGCGCCGCTCCCGCGCATCGCGCCCAGAACCCGCGCGGTGTGGTTGCTGTGACCGGGATTGAGGTAAACGCGCGCGCCATGCCGCCGGGCCATCGCCGCAAGGCCCCAGGGCGGGCAGCGGTCGATCGCATGACCGCGCAGCATCGCCTCGGCCCTGTGCCTCGGGCGCGCGCCGCGTCCCGTCAGCCGCGACCACGCATCGGCTCGGCCCAGCCCGGCACCGCCGTCCCGCATCCGGGCGACCAGCACCCGCACCCCGTCCGGTGGCAACAGCAGAAACCCGCGCGTCGTGCGGCAGATCCCGCGCATCTGCGGGTTCACGGTCAGCAGGTGCTCCGCCCAGGCCAGTTCGACCCGGTCGATGCCGGTGGGCGCGGCCTGCCCCACCCTTGTCAGGGTTCGTGTCAGATCCAGCCAGACCGCGCCGTCCGTCAGGGCGTCATCGGCCGGCACGGGGCCCCTGTCCGTTATTGCGCGGCGTTGCGCACGGACAGCATGTCGGTCAGGAACTCGGTGAATTCGTCCCGCAGATCCTCACGCGCCATGCCGAAGGCGACGGTCGCCTGCAGGAAACCGGCCTTGGACCCGCAGTCGAAGCGCTGCCCGCGGAACCGGAACCCGTAGACGTTTTCGGAATTCTCGATCTCCTGCGCGATGGCATCGGTCAACTGGATTTCCCCACCGGCGCCGGACTTCAGCTTGTTCAGGTTCGACATGACCTGCGGGCTAAGGATGTAGCGACCGATCACCGCCAGGTTCGACGGCGCCTCTCCGATCTGGGGTTTCTCGACCATGCCCTTAACGGACACCACCGAGCCCATGTCCTCTTTGACGTCGAGCATGCCATAGGCGTTCGTGCGGTTGTCGGGCACTTCCATCGCGGCGACCATGTTGCCGCCAAGCTCGGCATAGGCTTCCACCATCTGCTGCAGGCAGGGCGTTTCGGCGGCGATCACGTCATCGGGTAGAATGACCGCGAAGGGCTCGTTGGCCAGAAGGCGGCGGGCGCACCAGACCGCATGGCCGAGGCCCAGCGCCTTGTGCTGCCGGATATAGGCGATCGCGCCGCTTTCCATATTGGTCGACTTGAGCGTTTCGAGAAGCTCGGTCTTGCCCTTCTTGCGCAGCTGATGCTCAAGCTCGGGAGAGTGATCGAAATAATCTTCCAGTGCCGACTTGCCCCGGCTGGTAACAAAGATGAATTCCTTGATGCCCGCCGCGCGCGCCTCGTCGATCGCGTACTGGATCAATGGACGATCGACGAGGGTCATGATCTCCTTGGGTACCGATTTCGTTGCGGGCAGGAACCTCGTTCCAAGACCCGCGACCGGAAAGATCGCTTTCGTGACCCGTTTTTTCATCTTCGCCTCGTACTGGTGAGCGTGAGAAACGAACCCTGCGCCGTCCCCCCGCGTTAATTGGCCCTTGTTACCGAATCGTTAACGCATTCGGAACTCCACATGCGGATCATCCGCGAATCTTGTGGCACCGATGCGGCGAAGCTCTTCGGAAAGGCGCGCTTTTGCGCTCCAAAGCTGAAATCTCGGCGATTTCCTGTCGGACCGGCCATAAAGGCCTCCCCTTTGCTCCCACCATCCGCCCTCGGTGAAGCGCATCTTGTGCGCCCTTGGTGTGGGTTCGAACAGGAATACAGTGACACGACTGCGCGCCCTTGTCAGCCTCTCCGCCTCGGCGCGAAGGCGGGCCGCGTCGACCCACCATCCGCCGAGCACCACGTCGCCTGCGACCGGCGTTTCGGTCAAGGGCAGAAAAACCTCCGTCAGACCCGGTATCTGGGGCGACGAATGACGTCGCCTGCACCCTTGGTCGATCCCTTCCCGCAAGCTGCGCATAAGGGTTTCCACGTCGCGCGCCCCGATCTTGCGTTTGCGCACCAGCCGGAACAGCCGGGCGCGCTGATCCTCGGCCAGCTGACGCAGCGCCGCGTCCATCTCGTCCGGGGCATGTTTGCGCAGGAAAACTGCCGTCGACGCGCCGATATCATGAAGGCTCAGCGGCACCCGGTCCGCCGTGCGCCGCGCGCTGGCCGCGAAGGCGTGATGCACCTGCGCCGAGGGTAGCCAGATGGCCTCATGTCCGGCCCCGGCGAGGCGCAGCGCGAGGTCGGTGTCGTCGAGAAAGAAGCGGAACGCGGGATCGAAACCGCCCAGATCATCCAGAACGTCGCGGCGAACGGCCATGTTCGTGCCGTGAAGCTTCAGGACCGTTGCATCCGGCAAGGGCAGGTCAGGATCGTCGAGTGCGGTATCGCGGCCCTGCCGGTCCACCGCAACCGGCCCCCATTGCAGGGAAATACCGTTTCGCCCCAACACGGGCCCCGTCACCGCGGCAAGGTCGGGCGCGGCCAGAAAGGTGCACGTGATCGCCTCGGCCCATGTGGGTTCGGGCACCGCGTCGTCATCGATGAAGGCGACGACATCGCCGGCAGTCTTTGCGATGCCGTCATTGCGTGCTTTCGCGAGATTGGCCTCGGCCTGCAGAACCGTCCTGATCCGTCCGGCATCGGGGAGACGCGCGACTGCCTCCAGACCTTCCTTGTCAGCGACGACGACCGCTTCCAGCCGGACCCGCGCGCTCTGGCTGAGCGCCATCAGACACCGCCGCAGCGCGCCGGGCCGCCCATGGCTGGCCACGACCACGCTGAGCGACGGCGCATCGGTCATTCCATACCCATCTCGGCCATCATCGCCTCGATCCGGGGAATGTCCTCGGGGTTGTTCAACTCCCAGAACTTGCGCCCGCGGGCCTCCACCTCGACGCAAAGGACCTTGTGGCCCGCCTCGAGGAACCGCAGCTGTTCGAGGCCCTCCAGCTCTTCGAGCGGTCCGACCGGCCAGTCGGGATAGGCATGCAGCGCCCACGGGCGGTAGGCATAGACGCCGACATGATGAAAGACCGGCGTCTCTTCGTCGTCCGCGTAGGCTGTCGGCGTGAAAGGCACGACTTCCTTCGAGAAGTAGAGCGCACGGTGCGCACTGTCGCAGACCGCCGTGGTCCCGCCGACGCGGCCCGCTGCTCGATCGGCCTTGAGCGCATTCAACGTCGCCCCGTCACAGCGCAGGATCGGCGTGGCGAGCGCGGCCTGGCTGTCGGCCTCCAGCCCGTCGATCAGCGCCTCGAGAAACCAGGCCGGGGTCAGCGGCGCGTCGCCCTGTAGGTTCACGACCATCTCGACACCTTCGCCCAGAAGGCCCAGCGCCTCGGCGCAACGCTCGGTGCCGTTGCGGCAGGTCTCGGACGTCATCAGGACATCCGCCCCGAACCCGCGCGACGCCTCTGCGATGCGGTCGTCATCGGTGGCGACGTAGACGGCGTCGAAACGCTCGACCTCGCGGGCGGCACGCCATGTGCGGTCGATCAGGCTGCGCGCCTCACCGCCCGCGCCCCGCAACAGGGCCAGCGGCTTGCCGGGGAAGCGGACGGACGGGTAACGCGCCGGGATGATGCAGACGGTCGTCACGGCGCCTTCAGCTCGACGCCGGGGGCGTGGGCGATGAAGAAGCCGTTGGCGAAACCGGGTTTGCCATAGTCGAACGGTGCGTGATCGTCGAAGCGCAGGACACTGCCGCCGGCGCCGCGCAGCACGGCGTCGCCCGCGGCCGTGTCCCATTCCATTGTCCGGCCCAGACGCGGATAGAGGTCCGCCTCGCCGGTGGCCACCAGACAGAATTTCAGGGAACTGCCCGCGCTTTTCAGGTCCGCGACCTCGTATTGCGAGATATATGCATCCGTGGCCGCATCGCGGTGCGACTTGGACGCAACGACGAAAAGCGCGCCATTGTCGGGCGTACGGACATGGATCGGCTTGGCATCGCCCGGCGTTTCGGCGTCGAACGGGCCGATTTCCTCGACGCTTTCACCATCGGCCGTCGTGTAGAAAAGTCGACCCTTGGCCGGCGCGTAGACAACGCCGCGCGTCGGCACGCCATCCTCGACCAGCGCGATGTTCACCGTGAAATCGCCGCGCCGCTGCACGAATTCCTTGGTGCCATCCAGCGGATCGACGATCAGGAAGGTGCGGGCCTCGATGGCATGGCTGCCGGCCTGTTCCTCGGTCACCAGCGCGACGTCCGGGAACGCGGCCCGCAAGCGTTCCGAGATCAGGGCGTCGGCGGCTTCGTCGGCCGCGGTCACGGGACTGTCGTCGGACTTCGCCCGCACCTCGAAATCGTCGGCCTCGTAAATCTCCATGATGCGGTCCCCGGCCAGAAGCGCCGACCGCCGTAATTCAACCATTAATTCGTTGTAATCCATTTCTCGCCTATCTCCGGGCATGGCAATTGAACGCGTGTCGCCACCGCGTTATCGTCTGGAATGGTCTTTCGGCAAGGGTGTAGGCATCCCGGGGGCCAAGTGGCGCGCCAAACCGCGCGGAAAAACACGGCGCCGGGCAAAACCGCGCCGCAAGACCAAGAGCAGAGGCAGATGTTCGAAACCGCCCGACGCACCAGTACAGGTTCGCTCCTGCTCAGCCTGCTTGGCGTGACCTATCACGCCTCGGTGCGGAAGGTGCGCAAGACCCATGGCAACGCGCTTGTCGCAATCGGCATGAGCGTATTGCAAAGCGTGCTGTTCCTGGCGGCCTTTTACCTGATCTTCACCGTCATGGGCGCCCGGACGATGGCCATCCGCGGCGACTTCATGCTGTACCTCTTGTCGGGCATCTTCCTGTACCTCGTGCACATCCAGGCTCTCACCTCGGTGATGAATGCAGAAAACTCGACGTCGCCCATGATGCAGCACGCGCCGATGAACACGCTGGTCGCGATCCTGTCCTCGGCGCTGTCGATCCTCTATGTGAAGACCATCAGCCTGCTGGTGATCCTGTTCGTCCTGCACACGCTGTTTCAGCCGATCGAGATGCACGACTGGTCCGGCGCGATGCTGATGTATCTGCTGGCCTGGGGCTCGGGCGCGGCCATCGGCCTGATCCTGATGGCGATGAAGCCATGGGCGCCGGACGTCGTGACCATTTTTCAGCTGGTCTATGTGCGCGCCAACATGATCGCCTCGGGCAAGATGTTCGTCGCCAATACGCTGCCGGGGTTCATGCTGGCCATGTTCGACTGGAACCCGCTGTTTCACATCATCGACCAGACGCGGGGCTTCGTCTTCGTCAACTATTTCCCGCATCATTCGAACTGGCAATATCCGCTCTACGCCACCTGCGCCCTGATCATGATCGGCATGATGGGGGAATTCTTTACCCGCAAACGCGCCTCGGCCAGCTGGGACGCGCGGCGCTGAGGCTGCGATCAATCGACCACGCGAAGCGTCAGGTTGATCCGCCCGCCCTTTGGCAAAAGCGTCGAACTGCCCGGTCGGATACGGTCGATGCCGTGATAGACAAGCCGCGCCTCTCCCGACAGCACCGCCACGTCGCCGGAACCCAGCCAGACCGACTGCGTCGGGCCGCCGCGCGCGGTGCCGCCGACGCGGAACAGGGCATCGTCGCCAAGCGAGATGGAGACCACCGGCATCGTGAAATCGGCCTCGTCCCGGTCCTGGTGCAGCCCCATCTTCGCATCCGCATCGTAGAAATTCACCAGACAGCATTGCGGCGGTCGGTCGACGCCAGAGACGGCATTCCAGATATCGAGGACGCGGCCGGGGATCGCGGGCCACGCCACGCCCTCGGGGTGGCGGGGCTCATAACGATAGCCGGACCGGTCGGACACCCAGCCATATTCACCCGCCGATGTCATCCGCACCGACATCGGCCTGCCCCGCGCGGTGACGGGCCGAAAGAGCGGCGCGGCTTCGACGACGTGTCGAATGTCCTCGACCAGTGCCTGCTGTGCCGTCCGGTCGATGAAGCCGTGCCAGACACGTGCGCCCGGGCGCAGTTCCAGGGGATCGCAATCCATCATGCGCACCGCGCCTACGACGTGAAACGGCGTGGGGCAAGGGTGTCCGCGAACGCCCGGGGCAGGCCCCGTGTTTCGCGGTTTCGATAAATTCGTGGGCCTGTGCGCGCTTGCAGCCGGTTTGACCCCTACTTATATACCCTCCGAGCCGGTCGGAGCGTGCTTTCCGACCAGATATCACATAGCCAAGACAGGGCGGCTCGGGGGCCTCAACGGGACTCGCATTCGTCCGTTCGCTTTAAGAAAGGGACCGTAGCATCATGGCCAAAGTGATTGGTATTGACCTCGGAACGACGAACTCCTGCGTTGCCATCATGGACGGCAGCCAGCCGCGGGTCATCGAAAACGCCGAAGGCGCGCGGACGACACCGTCGATCGTGGCCTACACCGATGACGAGCGCCTCGTGGGCCAGCCCGCGAAACGGCAGGCCGTCACCAACCCGGAAAACACCGTCTTCGCCGTCAAGCGCCTTGTCGGGCGCCGTCTTGGCGATGCAGAGGTGGAAAAGGACAAGGCGCTTGTCCCCTACAAGATCGTCGATGGCGGCAATGGCGACGCCTGGGTCGAGGTGAAGGGCGAGAAATTCAGCCCCGCACAGATCTCGGCACAGATCCTGACCAAGATGAAGGAAACCGCCGAAAGCTATCTGGGCGAAGACGTCACGCAGGCCGTCATCACCGTGCCCGCCTACTTCAACGACGCCCAGCGTCAGGCCACCAAGGACGCCGGCAAGATCGCGGGCCTCGAGGTTCTGCGCATCATCAACGAGCCGACGGCGGCCGCGCTGGCCTACGGGCTCGACAAGAAGGAAACGCGCACCATCGCGGTCTACGACCTCGGCGGCGGCACCTTCGACATCACCATTCTCGAGATCGACGACGGCCTGTTCGAGGTCAAATCCACCAACGGGGACACGTTCCTCGGCGGTGAGGACTTCGACATGCGGATCGTGAACTATCTCGCCGATGAGTTCAAAAAGGCCAATGGCGTCGACCTGACCAAGGACAAGATGGCGCTTCAGCGTCTGAAGGAAGCGGCCGAGAAGGCGAAGATCGAGCTTTCTTCGTCGTCCCAGACCGAGATCAACCAGCCCTTCATCTCGATGGGCTCGGATGGTCAGCCGCTGCACATGGTCATGAAGCTGACGCGCGCCAAGCTCGAAAGCCTGGTGGGCGACCTGATCACCAAGTCGATGAAGCCCTGCGCCGCCGCGCTCAAGGATGCGGGCCTTTCCAAGGGCGAGATTGACGAGGTTGTCCTCGTCGGCGGTATGACCCGCATGCCCAAGGTCATCGAGGAAGTGACGAAGTTCTTCGGGAAAGAGCCCCACAAGGGCGTCAACCCCGACGAGGTCGTCGCCATGGGCGCGGCCATTCAGGCCGGTGTTCTGCAAGGTGACGTCAAGGACGTTGTCCTGCTGGATGTCACGCCCCTGTCGCTGGGCATCGAGACGCTGGGCGGTGTCTTCACCCGGCTGATCGACCGCAACACCACGATCCCGACCAAGAAGGCGCAGATCTTCTCGACCGCCGAGGACAACCAGAACGCGGTGACGATACGCGTGTTCCAGGGCGAACGCGAGATGGCGGCCGACAACAAGATGCTCGGCCAGTTCAACCTCGAGAACATCCCGCCCGCCCCGCGCGGCGTGCCGCAGATCGAGGTGACCTTCGACATCGACGCCAACGGTATCGTCTCGGTCGGCGCCAGGGACAAGGGCACCGGCAAGGAGCAGAAAATCACGATCCAGGCGTCCGGCGGTCTCAGCGATGAGGATATCGACCGGATGGTGCGCGAGGCCGAGGAAAACGCCGACGCCGACAAGGCCCGCAAGGAGCTGGTCGAAACCCGCAATCAGGCAGAGAGCCTTGTGCACGCCACCGAGAAATCGCTGGAAGAGCATGGCGAAAAGGTCGATCCGTCGACCGTCGAGGCCATCGAACTTGCGGTCAAGGCCCTCAAGGAGCAGCTGGAGACCGAGGATGTCGGCAAGATCAAGGGCGGCATCCAGAACGTCACCGAAGCGTCGATGCGACTGGGCGAAGCCATCTACAAGTCACAGCAGGAAGAGGCCGAAGGCGGCGACGGCGGGGATGAGGACGCAGCCCGCCCGGTGGACGACGACATCGTCGATGCCGATTTCGAGGACCTCGATGACGATCGCAAAAGCTCGTAATCGTCCCTGACACCATTGCCTGGCCGGCCGGGACATCCTTGGCCGGCCAGCGCGTTTCCGGAGGCTGATGCACGCAGATGGCCAAACGTGACTACTACGAGGTTCTGGGAATCGCACGGGGCGCGTCCGGGGACGAGATCAAGAAAGCCTATCGCCAGAAGGCGAAAGAGCTTCACCCCGACCGCAACTCCGACAATCCCGACGCCGAATCCCAGTTCAAGGAAGCGAACGAGGCCTATGACGTCCTGAAGGACCCCGACAAGAAGGCGGCATATGACCGGTTCGGGCACGCCGCCTTCGACGGTGGCATGGCGGGCGGTGCGCGCGCCGGCGGCTTCGGCGGTCCGCAGGGCCAAGGCGACTTCGCCTCCGCCTTCTCTGACGTGTTCGAGGATCTCTTCGGCGACTTCATGGGTGGCCAGCAGCGCGGCGGCCGGCGCAGCCAGGCGAGCCGTGGTTCGGACCTGCGCTACAAGCTCGGGATCAGTCTCGAGGACGCCTATTCGGGTCTGCAAAAGCAGATCAACGTGCCGACCGCGGTCGCCTGCGGGTCCTGCAGTGGCACCGGTTCGGAAGGCGGCTCGGAGCCGGTCACTTGCCCGACCTGTTCGGGCATGGGAAAGGTGCGCGCGCAGCAGGGCTTCTTCACCGTCGAGCGGACCTGCCCGACCTGCTCGGGCGTCGGCCAGATCGTCAAGAACCCCTGCAAGACATGCGGCGGCGCGGGACGCGTGCAGAAGGACCGCGCGCTGAACGTGAACATCCCCGCCGGCGTGGAAACCGGGACTCGCATCCGCCTGTCGGGCGAGGGCGAGGCCGGGCTTCGCGGCGGTCCGTCGGGCGATCTCTACATCTTCATCGAGGTAGCGGATCACCCGCTCTTCCAGCGTGACGGCATGGACCTTTACTGCCGCGTGCCCGTCTCGATGACACGTGCGGCCCTTGGCGGCGAGGTCGAGGTGCCCAGCATCGACGGCGGCCGGTCGCGCGTGAAGGTGCCGGAAGGCTCGCAATCCGGCCGCCAGATGCGCCTTCGCGGCAAGGGCATGCCGGCACTGCGCGGCACCGGCATGGGCGATATGTATATCGAGCTTGCGGTGGAGACGCCGGTCAAGCTGACGCCCGAGCAGAAGGACCTGCTCCGCCAATTCGAGGAAAGCTGCGCCAAGTCGAACAACCCCGACGCCAGCGGGTTCTTCGACAAGGTGCGCAAGTTCTGGGACGACCTGGCGAACTGAGCCGTCAGGTCCGCCCGATCTCGCAGGCTGCCATCACCGCCATGTTCAGGATGTCGTTCGCGGTCGACACGGTCGATGCGATCTGAATCGGCCGGTCGAGACCGGTCAGGATCGGGCCGATCACGGTCGCCCCCGCCATCTCCTGCATCAGTTTCACGCTGATGGAAGCGGAATGGCGCGCGGGGACGACCAGAACGTTGGCGGGCCCGGTCAGGCGGCAGAACGGGTAATGTTCCATCACCGCCGGGTTGATCGCCACGTCCACGGTCATCTCGCCATCGTATTCGAAATCAACACCTTTTTCATCCAGCACCTGCGGCGCGCGGCCCATCTTCTCGGCCCGTTCCGAGACCGGATAGCCAAAGGTCGAGAAGCTCACGAAGGCGACGCGCGGCTCCAGCCCCAGCTCGCGGGCGACATGGGCGCCACGTTCCGCGATGAGCGCGAGATCGTCGGCATCAGGCCATTCGTTGACCAGCGTATCCCCGATCAGGACGATCCGCCCCTTGTGCAGCAGCGCGGTGATCCCGACCGCCCCGTCCTGCGCCGTGACGTCGAAGACCTTCCCGATCAGCTCCAGCACATGCGCCGATTTCCGCGTGGCACCCGTGACGAGCGCGTCGCCATGCCCGTGGGCCAGCATCAGCGCCGAAAAAACGTGCCGGTCGCGCGCGGCGAGGCGATGGACATCGTGCCAGTCGAAGCCCTTTCGCTGCAGACGCTGGTAGAGAAAGCTCTTGTAGCTTTCCAGATGCGTGGTGTTTGCGGCGTTGACGACCTGCAGCTCCCGCACTGCGTCGCCGAGGCCGGCGGCCTCGAGCCTTTCCTTCACATCCGCCTCGCGCCCGACGACCAACGCCTTGCCCAGCCCGTTGCGCTGGTAGGCGACGGCGGCGCGCAGGACGCGGACATCGTCGCCCTCGGCAAAGATCATCCTCGCCTGTGCATTGCGTGCGCGCGCATAGATGCCCTGCAAGATGGAACTTGTCGGGTCCATCCGGGCACGCAGCGTCTTTGCATAGGTGTCGAGATCGACGATGGGGCGCCGCGACACACCAGTGTCCATCCCCGCCCGCGCCACGGCGGGCGGCACGGTGTAGATCAACCGCGGATCGAAGGGCGTGGGGATGATGTAGTCGCGCCCGAAGCTCAGCTTGCGGCCATAGGCCATGGCGACCTCGTCGGGCACGTCCTCCCGCGCCAGTGCTGCCAGCGCATCGGCACAGGCGATCTTCATCTCGTCATTGATGGCGCGGGCATGGATATCCAGCGCTCCGCGAAACAGATATGGAAATCCAAGGACATTGTTGACCTGATTGGGGTAATCGGATCGACCCGTCGCCACGATGGCGTCCACGCGCACCTCGTGCGCCTCTTCGGGCGTGATCTCGGGGTCCGGGTTGGCCATGGCGAAGATCACCGGGTTGTCGGCCATGGATTTCACCATCTCCTGCGTCACCGCGCCCTTCACGCTGACACCGAGGAAGACGTCCGCGCCCTCCATCGCCTCTTGCAGCGTACGCAGGTCGGTCTTGATCGCATGGGCCGATTTCCACTGGTTCATGCCCTCGGTCCGGCCCTGCCAGATCACGCCTTTCGTGTCGCAGACGATGCAGTTCTGCGGCTGTGCGCCCATGGATTTCAGAAGCTCGATACAGGCGATGCCCGCCGCCCCGGCCCCGTTCAGCACGATGCGGCAATCCTCGATCTTCTTGCCCGACAGGTGCAACGCGTTGATGAGACCGGCCGCACAGATCACTGCGGTGCCGTGCTGATCGTCATGGAACACGGGGATGTCCATGATCTCCTTGAGCTGCTGCTCGATCATGAAACACTCGGGCGCCTTGATATCCTCGAGGTTGATGCCCCCGAAGGTGGGGCCCATCAGGCGCACGGCGTTGACGAATTCGTCCACGTCCTCGGTATCGAGCTCGATATCGATGGAGTTGATGTCGGCGAAGCGCTTGAAGAGCACGGCCTTGCCCTCCATCACCGGCTTGGAGGCCAGCGCACCCAGATTGCCGAGGCCCAGCACCGCCGTGCCGTTCGAGATCACGGCGACCATGTTGCCCTTGGTCGTGTAGTCATAGGCCGTTTCTGGGTTTTCCGCGATCACCTCGCAAGGGACGGCGACGCCCGGCGAATAGGCGAGGCTCAGGTCGCGCTGCGTGGCCATCGGCGTCGAGGCGGAAATGTCGATTTTCCCGGGCGATGGCTCCAGGTGATAGGCGAGCGCCTCGTCCCGTGTGATGCGCGTCTTGTCGACCATGTCTCCCCCCTTCGCGTCTGCCGGACAGGGTTATCCCGGCAATGCCGCCGCCCGCAACCGATGGATTTGCCGCTTCAATCCCGGCGGCGCGCTTTGTAGGCTGACGCGGGCGCATCAGGGGGATGGCATGAACGCGCATGTGACGCCGATGATGGCGCAATATCTGGAGATCAAGGCGCAGTACCCGGACGCGCTTCTGTTCTACCGGATGGGCGATTTCTACGAGATGTTCTTCGACGACGCGGTCGCGGCGGCCGAGGCGCTGGATATCGCACTGACCAAGCGCGGCAAGCACGACGGTGACGACATCCCCATGTGCGGCGTGCCTGTGCATGCCGCCGAAGGCTACCTTCTGACGCTGATCCGCAAGGGGTTCCGCGTCGCGGTCTGCGAACAGATGGAGGACCCGGCCGAGGCGAAGAAGCGCGGCGGGTCCAAGGCCGTGGTCCGGCGCGACGTCGTGCGGCTGGTCACGCCCGGAACACTGACCGAGGACGCGCTTCTCGATGCGCGCACGCATAACTACCTGGCCGCGTGGGCCGAGATACGCGGCGAGGGCGCGCTGGCCTGGACGGATATCTCGACCGGCGACCTCAACGTGATGTCCTGCCCCGCCGTGCGCCTCGGCCCGGAGCTTTACCGCCTGTCGGTGCGGGAGGTTCTGGTGCGCGCAGACATGGATGTCGAGCGGCAGGACGCCCTGATCGAGGCGGGCGCCGCCGTGACACCGCTGGGACCGGGAAGCTTCGATTCCGCGTCCTCCGAAAAGCGTCTGGCGCAACTGTTCGGGGTCGCGTCGCTCGACGCGTTTGGGAGCTTTGGCCGGGCCGAAATTTCTGCGCTTGGGGCGCTCTCCGATTATCTCGAGCTCACGCAGAAGGGATCATTGCCGCTTCTGCGCCCGCCGCGCCGGGCCAGTGCCTCACGGCTGATGCAGATCGATATGGCCACGCGCCGCAACCTCGAACTGACACGCAGCCTGTCGGGCGGCGGGCGGCAGGGCAGCCTGCTGGACGTTCTCGACCGGACGGTGACGGCAGGCGGCGCACGTCTGCTGGAACGGCGTGTGTCAGGGCCCGCGACAGATGCCGAGGATATCGCAAGGCGGCATGATGCGGTGGCGTATTTCGTCTCTGACATGCGGGTTAGAGACGATATTCGGGCCGCCCTGCGGCAATGCCCCGACATCGAACGCGCCCTGTCACGGCTGGCGCTGGATCGGGGCGGGCCGCGCGATCTGGCAGCCCTTCGCGATGGCCTGGCGCAGGCGGCCGCGATTGCCGAGCGCCTGCTGGACAGCGACCCGCCCGGGATCATCGCCGAGGCACGCGTCGACTGCCTCGGGCACGAGACGCTGCGCGACATGCTCGATGCCGCCCTCGTGGCGGAGCCACCCGTTCAGGCCCGGGACGGCGGTTTCATCGCGCCGGGCCATGACGCGGATCTCGATGGCGCGCGCAAGCTGCGCGACGAGGGGCGCGGCGTGATCGCGACCCTGCAGTCCGATTACATCGCCGACACCGGCGTTCAGTCCCTGAAGATCAAGCACAACAACGTGCTTGGCTATTTCATCGAGACCACCGCGACCCATGCCCAAAAGATGCTGTCGCCACCCCTGTCCGAACGGTTCATTCATCGCCAGACGACAGCAAATGCCGTCCGCTTCACGACGCTGGACCTCTCGGACCTCGAGACGCGTATCCTGAACGCCGGCACACGCGCGCTGGAGCTTGAGATGGCCCTGTTTCGCCACCTGCGCGAGGCCGTGCTGGAGGAAAACGACCGTATCGGTCAGGCCGCGCGCGCGCTGGCGGAGCTTGATGTGCAGAGCGCGCTTGCCACGCGCGCCGGCGAAGGCGACTGGTGTCGCCCCACGATCCACGACGATCAGCGGTTCAATATCGTGGCCGGACGTCATCCGGTGGTGGAGGCCGCGCTATCGCGAACCGGCGCGCCCTTCGTCGCAAATGACTGCATCCTCGATCCCGAGGGCGACGGCGCCACCATCACGCTGCTGACCGGGCCGAACATGGCTGGTAAATCCACATGGCTCAGGCAGAACGCGCTGATCGCGATCCTGGCCCAGATGGGAAGCTACGTTCCCGCCGAAAGCGCCGAGATCGGGTTGGTGAGCCAGGTCTTTTCCCGCGTGGGGGCGTCGGACGATCTGGCGCGGGGGCGGTCGACCTTCATGGTCGAGATGGTGGAAACCGCCGCGATCCTGAACCAGGCCGACGACCGCGCGCTTGTCATCCTTGACGAGATCGGACGGGGGACTGCCACCTATGACGGGCTATCCATCGCATGGGCCACGGTGGAACACCTGCACGAGGCCAACCGATGCCGCGCGCTTTTCGCCACCCATTACCACGAGTTGACGGCGCTCGCGGAGAAACTGCCCGGCCTGATCAACGCCACGATGACCGTGCGCGAATGGGAAGGCGAGGTGATATTCCTCCACGAGGTGCGCGCCGGTGCTGCAGACCGGTCCTATGGCGTGCAGGTGGCCAAGCTGGCCGGTTTGCCGCAATCGGTGGTGGAGCGTGCGCAATCTGTTCTGGAAGCACTGGAAAAGGGAGAGCGGGAGGGCCCCGAACGCAGCACGCTGATCGACGACCTGCCGCTCTTTTCGGTCAAGCCGCAGGCCGCACCAACGCCGAAGAAGGGGCCGCATCCGGTCGAAGCACGGCTGGCCGAGATCCATCCCGACACGCTGTCCCCGCGCCAGGCGCTGGAGCTTGTCTACACGCTCAAGGACCTGATCGAGGAGTGATCAGGACGCGGTGTTGGAGGACACGCCAACCTGCGCCGGCCGCAACAGGCGATCATGCAGCATGAAGCCCTCGGCCATCACCTGAATGATCTCGCCCGCCTTGGTGCCCGGAACAGGTGCCTCGAACATGGCCTGATGCAGCTGAGGGTCGAACGTATCCCCGACCTCGGGGGCAACGGGGGTCATGCCATGCTTGCTGAACACCGAAAGCAACTCGCGCAGCGTGAGTTCCACGCCTTCGATCACGCCACTGGCGGCGGCGCGCTGTTCCTCACCGGCGGCATCGAGCGCGCGGCGAAGATTATCGTAGACTGGCAAGAGATCCCGCGCGAGCCGGGAGCCGCCATATTGTTCGGCCTCGCGGCGGTCACGCTCGGCGCGTTTGCGGCTGTTCTCGGCATCGGCCAGCGCGCGCAGCATCCTGTCGCGCAACTCGTCACGCTCCGCACGCAGAAGATCCAGCTCGACGGAGGACTCCGGCGTCTCGTCCGCGGTCATCTCTTGGGTGAAGTCCTGTTCGTCCACGATCTCTTCTTTCTTCGGCTCTGCCATCTTACCCCCTTACGATCGGTCGGAAATCATGCGTCCGACCAACTGCGCAGTGTAATCCACGATCGGAACAATACGTCCGTAGTTGAGACGCGTGGGCCCGATGACACCAACGGCGCCCACGATCTTTCGGTCAGCGTTCATATATGGTGAGACGACCAGACTGGAACCCGAAAGTGAGAATAACTTGTTCTCCGATCCGATGAAAATCCGCACACCATCTCCGGCCTCGGTCAGTTCGAGGAATTCCGCGATGTCTCGCTTGCGTTCGAGGTCGTCGAACAGCATGCGTATTCGGTCTAGTTCTTCCGCCTCGGACGTATCGTTCAAGAGGTGGGACCGCCCCCGCACGATCAGGCGCTCGGTCTGCTGACCCGCGTTGTCCCAGACAGCGAGACCGCTTTCGATCAGCGAATTGGCCAGCGCGTCGATTTCGCGGCGCCGCGTTTCGATCTCTTGGGCCATCACGTGCCGCAGGGACGACACCGTCTGACCTGCCAGCCGGGCGTTCAGGAAATTCGCCGCCTCGCGCATCGCGCTTGGCGTGGTGCCTTCCGGAGGGTTGAAGATCCGGTTTTCGACATGGCCGTCGGAAAAGACCAGCACGACGAGGGCCTGATCGGCCGAAAGCGGCACGAAGTCGATATGCTGGATAGGTGCCTCGTGCTTGGGTGCGAGAACAAGGCTTGCCCCCTGCGTCGCGGCAGACAGAGCCGAACCCACGCGGTCAAGCACACCCTGGATATCGGCGGAGTTCGAATCGAGCGACTGGTCGAGCGATAGGCGATCGTCCTGATCCAGATCGCCGACCTCGAGAAAACCGTCGACGAACAGCCGCAGACCCAGCTGCGTCGGCACCCGACCGGCCGAGGCGTGCGGACTGCCCAGAAGGCCGAGGAATTCGAGATCCTGCATGACGTTGCGCACGGTCGCCGCCGAGACCTGTTCCGTCAGCGATCGCGTCAGCGTGCGCGAGCCTACCGGTGTCCCTGTATTCAGATAGCCCTCGACGACCCGGCGAAAGACTTCGCGGGAGCGGTCATTGAGTTCCTCGAGTATGCGGCCTTGTTCTGTCATCGCCGTGTTTTTCATGTCGGGTCAAAAGCGCTTGCTTGCAAGGTCTTTCACCCTTGCGACCACCGCAAGATGCGGACTATGCCACGCCCAGGCAATCAGGAGAGAGTTATGCGTCCTTCGGGCCGAAGCCTAGACGAAATCCGCGACGTTTCCATCGAGATCGGTGCGACGAAGCACGCCGAGGGATCGTGTCTGATCAAATGCGGCGCGACCCATGTCCTGTGCACCGCGAGCCTCGAGGAACGCGTGCCTCCGTTTCTGAAGAACACCGGGCTGGGCTGGGTCACGGCGGAATACGGCATGCTGCCGCGCGCCACCCATACGCGGATGCGCCGTGAGGCCGCTGCAGGCAAGCAATCCGGCCGGACGCAGGAAATTCAACGGCTTATCGGACGTTCCTTGCGGGCCGCGATCGACCGTTCGGCACTGGGCGAGCGGCAGATCACCATCGATTGCGACGTGATCCAGGCCGATGGCGGGACACGATGCGCCGCGATTACCGGGGGGTGGGTCGCACTGCGCCTTGCGGTCAATAAGCTGCTGAAGGCCGGCGATATCGCCTCGGACCCGATCACTGACCACGTCGCCGCAGTCTCTTGCGGCATTTACGCGGGCCAGCCGGTGCTCGACCTCGATTACGCCGAGGACAGCGAGGCCGGCACCGATAGCAATTTCGTGATGACGGGGCAGGGCACGCTGATCGAGGTTCAGGCCAGCGCCGAGGGTGCGGCCTTCAGCCGGGGCGAGTTTGACGCGATGTACGATCTGGCGACCCAAGGCGTGAACGCGCTGGTTGCCGCGCAGCAGACCGCCGTCGCCTGACATGCGCCGTTTCACGGGAAACACGCTTCTGGTCGCGACCCATAACCACGGCAAGCTGGAAGAAATCGCGCATCTGCTGGAGCCTTTCGGCATCGCGGTGACCTCCGCCAAGGACCATGACCTGCCGGAGCCCGAGGAAACCGGGACCAGTTTCGTCGAAAACGCGCGGATCAAGGCCCACGCGGCGGCGAAAGCCACCGGCCTGCCCGCCCTGTCGGACGACAGCGGGATCGAGATCGACGCACTCGACGGCGCGCCCGGTGTCTACACCGCAGATTGGGCCGAGACACCGGACGGGCGCGACTTCGTGATGGCGATGACCCGCGCCCATGACGCGCTGGAGGCCGCGAATGCGCCGGAACCGCGCACTGCCCGATTCTGCTGCACGCTGGTGCTGGCCTGGCCGGATGGCCATGACGAGGTGTTCCCCGGAACCGTGGAGGGACGAATCGTCTGGCCGATGCGTGGGGAACAAGGGCACGGCTATGATCCGATGTTCCAACCGGACGGGTACGACATTACCTTCGGCGAGATGGACCGCTGGGAAAAGAACCGCATCAGCCACCGGGCCGATGCCTTCGCCAAGCTGGTGAAGATCTTTGGTGCTTTCTGACGCTACACCGCCGCAGGACGTCGGGCTCTATGTCCACTGGCCGTTCTGCCAGGCGAAATGCCCCTATTGCGACTTCAACTCCCATGTTGCGGCGCAGATCGACCACCACCGGTGGCTTTCTGCCTATGTATCTGAAATAAAACGTATTTCAGAGGAAACAGGCCCGCGCCTCCTGCGCAGTGTCTTCTTCGGTGGGGGAACGCCCTCCCTGATGCAGCCCGAGGTCGTCTCGGCCATCCTCGACGCCGCACGGCAGGGCTGGTCCTTTGCCAACGATATCGAAATCACGCTGGAGGCGAACCCAACCTCCATCGAGGCCGGCAAGTTTCGGGAGTTCCGCAGCGCGGGCATCAACCGCGTTTCCGTGGGTGTCCAGGCGCTGAACGACGCCGATCTGCACCGCCTTGGTCGGCTGCATTCGGTCGCCGAAGCACGCGCCGCCTTCGATATCGCGCGCGAGACGTTTTCCCGAGCCAGCTTCGACCTGATTTACGCGCGGCAGGACCAGACCCCGGACCAGTGGCGCGCGGAACTGGCCGAGGGGCTGGCGATGGCCGCCGATCACCTGTCGCTCTACCAGTTGACGATCGAGCCCGGCACCGCCTTCGGCGACCGCTTTGCCAAGGGATCGCTCAGGGGACTGCCGGATGAGAAAGCCGCCGCCGACATGTACGAGATCACGCAAGGCATGTGCAAAGAGGCCGGGCTGAGTGCCTACGAGATCTCGAACCACGCGCAGCCCGGCGCGGAATCGCGTCATAACCTGGTCTACTGGCGCGGCGGCGACTGGGCGGGCGTCGGGCCGGGCGCCCATGGACGCCTGACACTGGACGGGACACGCTGGGGGACCGAGACGGAACTGGCGCCAACCGGATGGCTGGACCGCGTGGAAACCAAGGGCTCCGGCGAAACCGAGCGCGTGCCGGTATCGGCGCAGGAGCAAGCCGAGGAATACGTGATGATGGGGCTTCGCCTGTCAGAGGGCATCAACCTCGATCGTCTGCGCGCCATCAGTGCGGAGGTGCTGCGGACCGATCGTATTGCATCACTGGCGGAGCTTGGCCTGATCGACTGCAATGGCGAGACGCTCAAAACGACGCAAGCGGGGCGTCCGGTGCTGAACGCGATCCTGCGGGAGCTGCTGGTCTGATCCAGCGATCAACCGTTGTTCAAGCGGCGGATCAGATCATCCAGACCCTCTAAATCTTTGTATTTTATAGTCAATTTTCCACCGCCGGCCTTCTGGTCGTGGCTGATCGACACCGACATGCCCAGCGCGGCGGACAGATCGCCCTCCAGCGCGCGGGTATCCGCATCCTTCTCCGCCACCGACCGGGGGCCGCTGGACGAACCACCGGTCTGCCCCGTTTTCGCCAGCTTCTCTATCTCTCGCACGGACAGTCCGCGTGCCACCGCCTGACGCGCCAGCGCGGACGGATCGTTCGTGGTAACAAGCGCGCGCGCATGTCCCGCCGTCAGTCGACCATCGCGCAGCATCGCCAGCACATCCTCGGGCAGACCGAGCAATCGCATCAGGTTGGCGATATGGCTCCGGCTCTTGCCCATGGCGGTGGCAAGCTGTTCCTGCGTGTGGCCGAACCGGTCCATCAGCTGCCGATAACCCTGCGCCTCTTCGATCGGGTTGAGGTCGGAGCGCTGGATGTTCTCGATGATCGCGACTTCCAGCACTTCGGTATCGTCGAAGTCCCGCACGATGACCGGAACCTCGTGAACCTGAGCCCGCTGCGCGGCACGCCAGCGGCGTTCCCCCGCGACGATCTGATAGCCTTCGCCGCGCGGGTTCGGGCGGACGATAAGGGGCTGGATCACCCCCTTTTCCCGGATTGACGCCGCCAGTTCCTCCAGCGCGTCCTCGGAAAAGGCCCGCCGGGGCTGGTCAGGGTTCGGGAACAGCTGCTCGACCGGGGCGTTCTGATCGGCGAAGCGTTGCGGTGCGGGCTCAGCGGGTGCTGCCGCGCCTTCGGCGGGCTGAATATCCGCCATCAGCGCCGTCAGGCCACGGCCCAATCCCTTGCGATCCTTCTTCACCACCATCACACACCCTCCCTCGCGAGATTTCGTTCAAGGAACTCCTGGGCGAGTTCCAGGTAGGCTTCGCTGCCCTTTGAGGCAGGGTCATAGTCGATGACCGGAAGCGCGTAGGACGGCGCCTCGGACACGCGCACGTTCCGGGGGATCCGCGTGCGATAGACCAGGTCGCCCAGCGTCTCGCGCGCGTCCTCCTCGACCTGACGGCAGAGGTTGTTGCGTTGATCAAACATGGTCAGCACCACACCGTCGACGCGCAAGCCCGGATTGGCCGATTCCCGCACCTGCCGCACCGTAAGAAGTAGCTGCGAGAGCCCTTCCAGCGCGAAGAATTCCGTTTGCAACGGCACCAATGCTGCGTCGGCGGCGACCAGGGCGTTCACCGTCAGAAGGCTGAGTGACGGGGGGCAGTCGATGAGGATGACGTCGAATTTCATGTCCGTCGCGTTGCGCAGCGCATCGCGCAGCAGCCTTACCCGGTTTTCGTGATCCACCAGGTCCACGTCGGTCGAACTCAGATCCGTCGTCGCTGGTGCGATGAACAATCCATCGAATTGCGTCGGCAGCACCACGTTGCGAAGCGAGGCATCGTCAACGAGTAGGTCATATGTGGTGAGCATTCGGTCTGAGGGCACAATACCCAGCCCGGTAGACGCATTCCCCTGCGGATCGAGATCAACGATCAGCACGCGCTGGTTCAACCGCGCCAGCGCTGCCCCTAGATTGATGGCCGTCGTTGTCTTACCCACGCCGCCCTTCTGGTTCGTGACGGCAAGAATACGAGCGCTGTGATCATGCATGGGTGAGGTTCCGAATGCGGAGGATGACGGAATTCGTGGCCGTCACGGACGGGTGAATCTCGACATTCATCTGCCAGTCGGCGTGGGCGGTTTCAAGTTCCAAGCCGTGACCCGCGCCCTTTTGCAAAAGGCAGGTGCCATCGGGTCGCAGATGACGATACACCCATTCCAGAAGTCGCGGCAACGGCGCCAGTGCGCGGGCCGTGACGACGCCGGCATCCGCAGGTTCAAGTGCTTCGATCCGAATGTTGTGGATGGTCACACGTGTCCCGGTCTGGCGCGCGACTTCCTGAAGAAAGGCACATTTCCGCGTGTCGCTTTCCACAAGCTCGAACCGCGCGTCAATTCCGTGATCTTTGGCGCAGATCGCGCAAACGAGGCCCGGAAAACCGCCCCCCGAGCCAAGATCAAGCCAGAGACCGGCCACCTTTGGGGCATGTTGGAGCAGCTGGACGGAGTCGAGGAAATGGCGTGACCACAGCTCCGCAAGCGTACCGCTCGCGATCAGATTCACCTTGGGTTGCCATTTTCTGAGCAACTGCTCGTACGTTTCGAGCTGTGCCATTGTTTCACGTGAAACACTGGTCCCGATTCTGTCCTTCGCCTCGGCCTCCGTCACGCGCATTTCCGTGCGTCGCGCCGAAGGCGCGTCAGGATCAAGGCGAGTGCCGTTGGCGTCATGCCGTCAATCCGTCCCGCCTGCGCGAGCGTCCGTGGTCGGATGCGCGCAAGCTTGCCTCGAAGTTCCGCTGACAGGCCGATCAACTCGTTGTAATCCAGCGTGTCGGGGATTTCATGAGCTTCGTCGCGAGACAGCGCTTCGGCATCACGGTCCTGCCGCTCAACATAAGTCGCGTAAAGCGCCTCAATCTCCAGCTGGGTCAAGGCCTCGGCCGACACGCCGTCCAGACCCGGAAAGAGCTTTCGCAAATCATCGACGCCAATCTTGGGAAACGCCAGGAGTTGTAGACCATTGCGGCGCTGGCCATCCTGGCTGACCGGAAGCCCGTTCGCCGAAGCCTCGGACGGTGAGATGCAGACAGACGTCAGGACGCTGCGGCCACGCTCAAGCATCTCCATCTTCCTGTCGAATGCAACCTTCCGCTCTTCGTCAAGAATACCGAGATCTTTGGCAACCGGCGTGAGTCTCTGGTCCGCGTTATCCGCTCTAAGCGTCAGACGATACTCGGCGCGCGATGTGAACATGCGATAAGGCTCGGATACGCCACGCGTCACAAGATCGTCAACCAGGACGCCGATATAGGCTTGATTGCGTGCGAACTGAACCGGTGGCAATCCTCGCACCCTTCGCGCCGCGTTAAGCCCCGCGACCAGACCCTGCGCTGCCGCCTCCTCGTATCCCGTCGTACCGTTTATCTGGCCAGCAAGAAACAACCCCTCCTGCGCCTTGAGCTGAAGGCAATCATCGAGGCTACGCGGATCCACGTAATCATACTCGATGGCATAACCGGGCTGCAGGATCCGCGCGTTTTCAAGGCCACGGATGGACCGGACATATGCCTCCTGAACATCGGCGGGCAACGAAGTAGAAATCCCGTTAGGGTAGACCACACCACTGTCGAGGCCTTCCGGTTCCAGGAAGATCTGGTGTGACTCCTTGTCGGCAAACCGCACGACCTTGTCCTCAATGGACGGGCAGTACCGCGGGCCGACGCCTTGAATATGCCCGCCATACATGGCCGATTTCGAGAGGTTTGCGGAAATGATGTCATGCGTTACGGCGTTCGTATGGGCGATGCCACACGCGATCTGCCGAACGTAGGGCTGCACTGACAGGAACGAGAACATCGTCGGCTCATCATCGCCCGGCTGCATCTCCAACTGATCCCAGGCGATGCTGTCCGACGCCAAACGAGGCGGGGTTCCCGTCTTGAGCCGTCCAAGCGGGAGCGCCATGGCGTCCAGCCGCTCGGCGAGTTTGACCGAGGGTCTGTCACCCATGCGCCCGCCGGGGCGGGATACATCGCCGATATGGATAACCCCCCGCAGGAAGGTTCCCGTCGTCAGAACAACTGCAGACCCGTTTATTTCGGCTCCATCGGCGAGGGTAACGCCTGCGATCTCATTGCCAGCCATCAATAGATCTGCGACTTCCCCCTCGACGATCTCGAGGTTGTCCTGCGCGTCAATGGCTTCGTGAATGGCCTTTTTATAGAGGTTCCGATCCGATTGCGTGCGCGGACCTCGGACAGCGGGGCCCTTGCGACGGTTCAGAAGACGGAACTGGATACCTGACTTGTCCGCCGCAAGGCCCATGACCCCGCCAAGCGCATCGATCTCGCGAACGAGATGACCTTTGCCAAGACCACCGATGGCGGGATTGCAGGACATGACGCCGATGCCGTCCCGCGATAGCGTCACAAGCGCCGTTGATGCGCCCGCACGCGCAGCCGCGCATGCGGCCTCCACACCTGCGTGGCCACCGCCAATCACGATCACATCGAACTGCGCATGTTTCACGTGAAACACTCCTACTTTCCGATACAGAAGGACGAAAAGATCTCGCCCAGCACGGCCTCTACATCGATGCGACCCGTCAACGAGTCAAGCGATCGCGCCGCGTTGCGGATCTCTTCAGCCGCAAGTTCCGGCGTATCCCCCAGCGTTTCAAGCAGCTGTTCCACAAGCTCGAGGGACTGAACGGCCGACATCATGGCCAGGCGGTGCCTCTCATGGGTCGCGGTCCCCACCCGCGCCATACGGTCTGACAGAGTGGTCTTGATCCGGGCCAAGAGCCCGTCCACTCCCGCACCGGTACAGCCTGACACACCACCTTCCACATAGAGGTCCTGTTTCCCAAGGACGACGATATCGTCCGCAGATATCAGATCATCCTCATCCGTATCACCGTCCGACCTGATCCAGACACGGAGATCGGCCCCCTCGGCCCTTTGCCGCGTCCGTTCCACGCCGATGCGTTCTACCGTATCCTCTGTCACCCTGAGACCGGCCGTATCGAGAAGCGTGACCGGGACGCCATCGAGATCGAGGCGCACCTCGATCACATCGCGTGTCGTACCTGCTACATGGGACGTGATCGCCACGTCTCGTCCCGCGATCCAGTTGAGAAGCGTCGATTTTCCCGCATTCGGCGCGCCAAGTATCGCAACCTCGAACCCATCACGAAGCCGTTCGGCGACATGGGATCCCCTGATCTCCGCCTTCAGGTCCCGAACCACTTTATCAATTAGTTCAGATACTTGAGGCGAAACGTCTGTTGGGACCTCCTCGTCGGCGAAGTCGATCGTCACCTCGACCAGCGCCAGCGCCGTCAGCAGGGCGGCACGCCACTCCGCAGCGCGTTCACCAAGCCGTCCCTGCAATAATCGGGAAGCCTGAAGCCGCTGTGCCTCAGTCTCTGCCGACAAGAGATCACCCAGACCTTCGACCTGTGCGATATCCATCTTGTCATTCTGCAATGCCCGTCTGGTGAATTCCCCTGCCTCGGCTGGCCGAACCAGCCCGGTTTCCACCAACCGACGTTCGCACGCGGCGATGACCGCGACGCTGCCATGCAAGTGAAGCTCGACCACATCCTCGCCGGTGAAACTGCGCGGGCCTTCAAAGGCAAGGACCAAGGCTTCGTCGATAACACTGCCAGAGCCATCCCGCAGTTTTCGAAGCCGGGCCTGCCCCGGCGCCGGCAAGTCGCTGGCAAGCCGCAACGCGGCATCGAAGGCGCGTGGTCCTGAAATCCGGATGACGGCCACACCCGCCCTGCCCCGGACAGTCGCCAAGGCAAAGATCGTGTCCATTCCCGGCCTCTCCGCGACTATGTCACGTGTTCATCGAGTCGAAGAACTCGGAATTCGTCTTGGTCTGTTTCAACTTGGAAATCAGGAACTCGATGGCGTCCGTCGTGCCCATCGGGTTCAGGATACGGCGCAGAACGAAGGTTTTCTGCAGGTCGCCCTTGTCGACAAGCAGTTCCTCCTTCCGCGTGCCGGACTTGAGGATATCCATCGCCGGGAAGACGCGCTTGTCGGCGACCTTGCGGTCCAGGACGATCTCGGAGTTGCCGGTGCCCTTGAACTCCTCGAAGATCACCTCGTCCATACGACTACCAGTGTCGATCAGAGCCGTGGCGATAATCGTGAGGCTGCCGCCCTCTTCGATATTCCGCGCGGCACCGAAGAAACGCTTGGGCCGCTGGAGCGCGTTGGCGTCCACACCGCCGGTCAGAACCTTCCCCGATGATGGAACGACCGTGTTGAAGGCCCGGCCAAGACGCGTGATCGAATCGAGCAGGATCACCACGTCGCGCTTGTGTTCCACGAGCCGCTTCGCCTTGTCGATCACCATCTCGGACACGGCAACATGGCGCGTCGCAGGTTCGTCGAAGGTGGAGGAAATGACCTCTCCCTTCACGGAACGCTGCATGTCGGTGACTTCCTCGGGCCGCTCGTCGATCAGAAGAACGATCAGGTAGCATTCCGGGTGATTGGTCTCGATGGAATGAGCGATATTCTGTAGCAGAACCGTCTTGCCGGTTCGCGGCGGCGCCACGATCAGCGCGCGCTGGCCCTTCCCGATCGGAGAAACCAGGTCGATGATCCGGGCGGAACGATCCTTTATCGTGGGATCCTCGATCTCCATCTTCAACCGCTCGTCGGGGTAAAGCGGGGTCAGGTTGTCGAAGGCCACCTTGTGCCGCGCGCGCGCCGGGTCCTCGAAATTGATCTTGGTGACATTGGTGAGCGCGAAATAGCGTTCGTTTTCACGCGGGGCCATGATCACGCCTTCGACCGTGTCGCCGGTTCTCAGGCTGTGCTGACGGATCATGTCGGGCGAGACGTAGATGTCGTCGGGACCTGGCAGGTAGTTGGCCTCTGGGCTTCGCAGGAAGCCGAACCCGTCCTGGAGCACTTCGAGCACACCATCGCCCGAGATTTCCCAGCCCTCGTCCGCGCGCTCGCGCAGGATCTCGAACATCATGTCGCCCTTGCGCATGGTCGAGGCGTTCTCGATCTCGAGCTCCTCCGCCGTGGCAAGCAGGTCCTTGGGGGACTGTGCCTTCAGGTCGGCAAGGCGCAAACTGTTCTCTGTCATGGAAATCACCCATCTCGAGCAGTGACCCGGTGGGTCCTGCGAGGTCGTTCTTTATCTCTGAGCTTTATCTGAGCATTCACACCGGACGGCGCGACGTGTGGCAGCTAAGCAGGGGCCGCCGAATTGTCAAGCGAGCCGTCTGTCCCCCTAGCCGCTCTCTTAAAAGAAAGAGATTAAAGAAGTTGTTGTATCTTGTAGTGCACTGAACAACTCGGAAAGCTGCGTTTTCGGTGCAGACATCACATTGATATCCAACTGGGGATAGAACGTGCCGGCGACTTGTCAGTAAGCGGAAGAGACTTATTATCGAATTTAAATCAATACCTTATAACGCCTCTTCCGTAGCAGAACCCTGTGAACTGTCGGGGAAGAACCGAAACAGGAGGATTTCCCGACAGGACGGTAACCGCATTGCATGCCCGGGGGAAACCCGGGGGACAAACCAGAGTAACCGGAGCATCTTTCCCGGTCATGCTCGAGACCCTCGATGTCCGATGGCTTTTCAGTCATCCCTTCACGACCTATCAACAGAAGAACCCAGAACGAAGTGATGGTTTTGCCCCGACTTGTCCTCGCCTCCAACTCGGAATCCCGCGCCCGGATGCTCGCCTCCGCCGGCCTTTCCTTCGGTCGGGAGCCGGTTCGAATCGATGAGGCCGCGATTCGCGCCTCGCTCGAGGCCGACGGTGCCTCGCCCCGGGACATTGCGGATGCCCTGGCCGAGTTCAAGGCGCGCAAGGGTCATGACAGGCACCCGGACGCCGTGGTTCTCGGGTCCGATCAGGTTCTTGCTCTCAAGGGGCGTATCTTGGGAAAAGCTGCCGACCGCGAGGCCGCGGCGCATCAGCTTGCCGAGCTTCAGGGCCAGACTCACATGCTCCTGTCGAGTGCGGTGATCTATAACGACGGCGCGCCGGTCTGGCGGGGCATCGGACAGGCCCGCATGACGATGCACGCACTCACCCCGGCCCAGATCGACGCCTATCTCGATATCGCCTGGCCGGAGGTATCGTCTTCGGTCGGCGCGTACCATGCCGAGGCCTATGGCGCGCGCCTCTTCAGCCGGATCGACGGGGACTGGTTCACCGTGCTTGGTCTGCCGCTTCTGGATGTGCTTTCCTTTCTGCGATTGCGGGGGTGGCTGACGCCATGAAAAAAGACATTCCACTCGCCGGCGTCATCGGCGACCCGGTGGCGCACAGCCTGTCGCCAAAGCTTCATGGCCACTGGCTTAAGCGGTACGGGCTTCCGGGGCATTACATCCCCTTGCGGGTTGCCCAATCGGATCTTTTACAAGTTTTACGGGCGCTTCCCCTGATGGGGTTCAAGGGTGTGAACGTAACGATCCCGCACAAGGAACATGTGTTGTCGCTAGTCGACACGGTCACGGATCGCGCCGCGCTGATCGGGGCTGCCAATACGCTGACCTTTACCGGGCAGGGCCGGATACAAGCAGACAATACCGATGGAAGCGGGTTTCTTTCGAACATCCGCCAGTCAATACCGGGGTTCACTGGCGCGCAAGGGCCCGCCCTCATTCTTGGCAGTGGGGGTGCCGCCAAGGCCATTGTCTGGGCGCTTCTCAACGATGGCGCGCCGGTGGTGCATGTCGCCAACCGCACGCGCGCCCGCGCCGACGGTCTGAAGGAACAGTTCGGCGCCAAGGTGGTCCCACAGGACTGGACGGCGATCCCGGCGCTGGTCCGCGATGCGGCGCTGATCGTAAACACCACTTCGCTTGGGATGCAGGGGCAGCCGCCCCTCGCCGTCGATCTGTCCGGCGCCACGCCCGCGACCGTGGTCACGGATATCGTCTACACACCCCTGCGCACGCAACTTCTGGAAGAGGCCGAAAGGCACGGATGCCAGACGGTCGACGGCCTTGGTATGCTGCTGCATCAGGCCGTGCCCGGCTTCGAGCGGTGGTTCAGCTATACGCCGACCGTGGATGACGAATTGCGCGCGGCGGTACTGTCGTGACGCGGACGATTCTTGGCCTGACCGGGTCCATCGGGATGGGAAAGACAACCACGGCGCGGATGTTCGCGGAACTCGGCGTCCCCGTCTGGGATGCCGACGCCGCCGTTCACCGCATCTACGGCCCCGGCGGCGGTGGCGCCCGCGTCCTGTCCAATATCGCGCCGGAGGCCATTGACGAGGATGGCGGAGTCAGCCGCGCGGCGCTGAGGACCGCGATCGCGGACAACCCGGATCTCCTGAACCGGATCGAGGCGCGTATTCATCCGCTCGTGGCCGAGGACCGGGCCGCGTTCCTGGGCGAACACGAAAGTGACGACATCGTCGTTCTGGACATCCCCCTCCTGTTCGAGACGGGCGGCACGGGTCTCGTGGACAAGATCGCCGTGGTCTCGACCTCCGCCGATGAGCAACGCCGCCGGGTTCTGGAACGGCCGGGAATGGATGCCGAGACCTTCGAGCGTTTTCTGGCCCGGCAGGTGCCGGATGCCGAAAAACGCGCGCGGGCGGACTTCATTATCCGGACGGATGACCTTGCGACGGCCCGCTCTGACGTGGAACACTTGCTGAAAGAAATCCGGGCAGGGAAAGACCATGCGTGAGATCGTACTCGATACCGAGACCACGGGCCTGAACCCGTTCGACGGACATCGCATCGTCGAGATCGGGGCAGTGGAGCTCTGGCATCAGGTACCCACGGGGCGCACCTATCACCAGTACATCAACCCCGAGCGTCCCATGCCGGAAGAGGCCTTCGCCGTCCACGGCATCAGCGACGCGTTTCTTGTCGACAAACCGGTGTTCATCGCTGTCGCCCAGGCCTTCATCGATTTTATCGAGGACTCGAAGCTCGTCATTCACAACGCATCCTTCGACATGCGCTTTCTGAATGCCGAGCTTGAATGGGCCGGGCTGCGCCCCATTCCGGGTGATCAGGCTGTCGACACGCTGGAGATTGCCCGCAGGCGGTTTCCCGGATCGCCGGCATCGCTCGATGCGCTCTGCCGGCGGTTCGGGATCG
Organism: uncultured Roseicyclus sp.; assembly: GCA_964578115.1. Classification (GTDB taxonomy): domain Bacteria; phylum Pseudomonadota; class Alphaproteobacteria; order Rhodobacterales; family Rhodobacteraceae; genus Roseibacterium. Next base: position 12,966 of record CAZOBK010000020.1, on the reverse strand, counting down.
ACAATTCCATGCGCGACAAGCACGGCGCGCTGCTCGATTCCGAGATTCTCGCGGATGTCTATCTGGAATTGATCGGTGGGCGGCAGTCGGGATTCGAGCTGAACCAGGGATCACGCGGCTCTGCTACGAAGGCGCAGCCGAACTGGCGTCCGACACCGCGCCCCGCGAAGCTCCAACCGCGCGTGACCGAGACCGAGACCGCCGCGCACGCGGCGTTCATCGAGGAACTCGGACCCGATGCGCTCTGGGCGCGGTTCCGGTCCGGTTCCTGATCCGGCTCAGGCGTTCGTGGGCTGCGGCTGCTGCGCTGCCCGCTGCGCCAGTTGCTGACGATAAAGCGCGACGAAATCGATCTGATCGAGGTTCAGCGGCGGAAAGCCCCCGTCCCGCGTCACATCGGCCACGATGCGGCGCACGAAGGGGAACAGCATGCGCGGGCACTCGATCAGGAGATAGGGGTGAAGCTGTTGCTCCGGCACGTTCTCGACCTTGAAGATGCCGCCATACTCCAGTTCCAGCAGAAAGATCGACTCAGGGTTATCTCCCTTGGTCTTGCTGTCGATCTTCAGCTTCATGATAATGTCGAACTGGCCTTCGGCCTCGCGCTTGCGCGCATCCAGCGCCACTTGCACCTGGATATCGGGCTGTGTCTGGCCCTGCAGGGATTTCTGTGCCGCGATGTTTTCGAAGGACATGTCCCGGATGAACTGTCCCAGGACCTGCATGCGCGGAAGCTCGACCTGGCCGGGCTGAGCTGCCGCTGCACCGTTTCCGGTCGTCCCGGCGTTTTCGCCACCGTTAGTGTCGGACATCTTAGTCTCCATCTGATCTGTTGGCGGACCTCTAGCAGCAGGCGCGGCTGGCCTCAATGCCGTGTCCAGCCCGAAGGCCCGTCACGCCGCGGCGTGTCCTTCACCTCGTATTCGCCCTCGATGATGTCTTGATCTGCCGGATGGGAGGGCCGCCAATGCGGATTGCCGCTCGAAACGGTGTGGATTTCCATGCGTTCCTTGATCCGCCGCAGTAGGAAATTCCGAACTCCCGGCACAAGCAGCGCGAAGCCGACAGCATCGGTGAAGAAACCCGGTGTCAGCAGAAGCGCGCCCGAAAAAAGGATCATCGCGCCATGGGCCAGCGTGTCCGTGGGGTCACGCAACTCGTCGAAACTCCGCCGCAGACGCTGAAGCGCCTGACTTCCCTGTGACCGGACCAGAACGGTTCCCGCGACTGCGGTCGCGACAACAATGCCGAGAGTCGGCCAGAGCCCGATCCAGCCGCCGACCTGAATGAACAGCGCGATTTCAATCAACGGGACGAGCAGGAACAGAAAAAACAGCCACATATATCGCCTCTCCCTGGCGGTTGGGATGAAAAATGGCCACCTTGCCGCGCGTTTCCCCGCGACCAAGGGGCAATGGACTTGATGATCACCCTCACCTACATATGTGGCCTGTAGTTCACGTTCAAAGCCCCTTCCGCCCCTCGAGGTCCCCAAGATGAATTCATCCTTGCTGTCGCTCCTTGTGCTGGCCGGCATCGCGATCTTCCTGATCCTGCGTTTGCGCAGCGTGCTCGGCACCCGCGACGGGTTCGAGAAACCTCAGGTCCGCACGGCGCCGGAACCGTCCAGCCCCCGCCGCGACTTCGAGGTGATCGAAGGCGGCCCGGACGAGGACATCACGGATCACGTCGACAACGACAGCGATGCGGCCAAGGCGCTTGCTGCCATGAAAATGGCCGAGCCCGGATTCAGCGTCCGCGAGTTCCTGCAGGGTGCGCGCGGCGCGTATGAGATGATCTTGATGGCCTTCGAGAACGGCGATGTGGACACGCTGCGCGATTTCCTTGCGCCAGACGTGCTCGAGACCTTCGAAACCGTCATCGACCAGCGTGCTGATCAGGGCCTGCGGATCGAGGCGGAATTCGTCGGCATCCGTGAGCTGGCGCTGCAGAACGCGACCTTCGACCGTAACACCGGCGAGGCCGAGATCACCGTGCGCTTCGTCGGGGAACTGACCTCCGTCGTTCGCAACAGCGATGACGAGATCATCGAGGGCGACGCCAGCGAGATCAAGCGCCAGCGCGACGTCTGGACCTTCGCGAGGACCATGGGAGAGGACAATCCCAACTGGCTCCTGGTGGCAACCGACGTATGAGCCATGCCGCGCACGCGAAGCATCCTCGCGAGGCTGGCACTCGGGGTCGCGCTACAGACCACGTCCGGTGTGGCTGAGACGCCGGCGCAACTGATCGATTTCGCCGAGCTCGACGGCTGGGAACACGACGACCATGCCGAAGCGCTCGCCGTCTTCCGCAACACCTGCATGGATTTCGACGAACCCGATTGGCAGGGGCTTTGCGCGATCGCCGCTACCGCCCCCGACGCGCGGACTTTCTTCGAGCTCTTCTTTCGCCCTGTCCTGATCGGCGGCGACAGGACCGCGCTGTTCACCGGGTATTTCGAGCCGGAGCTTGACGGCTCACGCACCCGAACCGCCCGCTTCCGTCATCCCGTCTACCGCGTGCCGCCCGAACTCGGCGACGGGCAATGGCTGAGCCGGGCCGAGATCGAGACGACGGGCGTCCTGGAGGGCAGGGGCCTCGAAATCGCGTGGGTCGATGACGCGGTGGAGCTGTTCTTTCTCCAGATTCAGGGATCGGGGCGCATCCGCCTGACGGACGGGACGGTCATTCGCGTGGGCTATAGTGCGCGCAACGGTCATGAATATCGATCCATCGGGCAGGAGATGGTGCGCCGGGGGATTTACCAGCCCCATCAGGTCTCCGCCCCGGTGATCGCGAACTGGGTGCGGCGCAATCCAGATGCCGGACAGCAATTGCTGCACCACAACCCCTCCTACATCTTTTTTCGCGAGGTCGATCTTCCCGACCCGAATGTCGGGCCGCTCGGTGCGATGAACCGGTCGATCACGCCGCTCAGGACAATCGCGATCGATCCGACCTACACTCCACTCGGCGCCCCGGTCTGGATCGAGAAAGCGGGCGCCGCGCCGATGAACCGGCTGATGATCGCGCAGGACACGGGCGGCGCAATCCGGGGACCGCAGCGGGTGGATATCTTCTACGGGTTCGGAGACGAGGCCGGGACCGCCGCCGGAACCATCCGGGACCCCGGGCGCGTGGTTGTGCTTCTGCCGATCGAACGCGCCCACCAGGCCGTTCCGGACGCGTGAGATCATGGCGCGTCGGAGAAAAGGCCTGTCGACCGAGGACCGGGACCTTTGGGATCGCGTGAAGCGGACGGCCAAGCCCCTGGCGCCGTCCAAGCTGCACACGCCACGCGACGAGCGGACCAAGCCGCCGCAACCCCGCCCCGAACAGGCACCCGCGGATGCGCCCGCGCCGATCGACCCTTTTCGCATCGGACAGGCCGCGACCGCGCCGTCATCGCCGCAACCGCGGCACGATCTGTCCGACCGTCTGGCCCAGGCGCCGATCCGCATGAAGCAGACCGCCCATCGCAGGATGATCCGCGGCAAGCTGAAGCCGGAGGCCCGCATCGACCTGCACGGCATGACCCTGTCCGAGGCGCATCCCGCGCTGGTGGATTTCGTGATCGGCGCCCATGCAAGTGGCCAGCGCCTGTTGCTGGTGATTACCGGCAAGGGCCGGAGTGGCGCCGAGGCCGATCACGGCCCGATCCCGATCCGGCGCGGTGTTCTGAAACAGCAGGTTCCCGGATGGCTGACGGCGCCGCCACTCGGGCCGCTCGTCCTCGAGATCCGCGAGGCGCATCAGCGCCATGGCGGCGGCGGCGCCTACTACGTCTATCTCAAGCGGCCGCGCTAGCGTCAGAGAACGTAACGGCTGAGGTCCGCGCTCCGCGTCAACTCGCCCAGGTTCTTCTCGACGAAATCCGCATCGACCTGCACTGAATCTCCGGTGCGGTCGGGCGCGGTGAAGCTCAGCTCCTCGAAGACCCGCTCCATCACCGTATAAAGCCGCCGCGCGCCGATGTTCTCGATCGACTGGTTCACGTCCGCCGCGATCTTGGCAAGCGCCGCGATCCCGTCATCGGTAAATGTCACCGTCACTTCCTCGGTCGCCATCAGGGCGGTGTATTGCCGGGTCAACGCGTTGTCGGTCTCGGTCAGGATGCGCACGAAATCCTCTTCGGTCAGCGCGCGCAGGTTCACGCGGATGGGCAGACGCCCCTGCAGTTCGGGTAGCAGGTCCGAGGGCTTGGCGATGTGAAACGCCCCGCTTGCGATGAACAGGATATGATCCGTTTTCACCGGACCATGCTTGGTCGAGACCGTCGTCCCCTCGATTAGCGGCAGCAGGTCGCGCTGCACGCCCTCGCGACTGACGTCGCCGCCCCGCACGTCCTGCCGTGTCGCCACCTTGTCGATCTCGTCGATGAAGACGATGCCGTTCTGTTCCACGGCGCGCACCGCTTCCTTGGTGACCATCTCGGGGTCGAGCAGCTTGTCGGCCTCCTCCTGCAGAAGGACCTCGTAGCTGGCCGCGACGCTCATCCGGCGGCGGACGGTGCGCTGACCGAAAGCCTTTCCGAAGATGTCGCCCAAGTTCATCATCCCCCCGCCCATTCCAGGCGGCTGGCCGGGGATCTCCATCCCCTGAAGCGGATTCGAGGTGTCGGCGACCTCCAGCTCGATGATGGTGTCGTCAAGCTCACCTGAGCGGAGTTTCTTGCGGAACATCTCGCGGGTCTGGTCGCGGGCACCGTCACCGGCCAGCGCCTCGATCACGCGCTCCTCGGCGGCCTCGTGGGCCTTGGCCTTGACCTCCTCGCGGAGGTTTTCGCGCACCATGGCCTGCGCGGCATCCACCAGGTCACGGATGATCTGTTCCACGTCGCGGCCGACATAGCCGACCTCGGTGTATTTCGTGGCCTCGACCTTGATGAAGGGCGCGCGGGCGAGCTTGGCCAGCCGCCGCGAGATCTCGGTCTTGCCGACGCCGGTGGGCCCGATCATCAGGATGTTCTTCGGGTAGACCTCCTCGCGCAGGTCGTCGCCCAGCTGCTTGCGCCGCCAGCGGTTCCTGAGCGCTACGGCCACGGCGCGCTTGGCGTCCTTCTGGCCGATGATGAACCGGTCGAGTTCCGAGACGATCTCGCGGGGGGTCAGGTCGGTCACGCGGGCGTTTCCTTTTGCAGCAAATCGTAGGGGGGAAGCCGGGTCTTGCCCGGGAAGGTCGGCAGCGCGCGCATGATGGCGCGTCGCAGTGCCTCCCATTGCGCACCCAGCAGGACAAGGCCCGCGCCCAGCGTGAGGATCACGAAGAACGCCTGCCCCTCGGCCACGGTCACGGCCAGCGCCACCACGTAGCCCACGCCCGACACCAGGAAGGACCGCCGGTCGATCACCACGGCGACGACGGCCATGAGCGCGACGAAGGCCGCAAGCATGATCTGCGCGGGGATGGTGCCCGCATCGAACAGCGTCAGCGCGATGGTGTTCACGATGGCCGGCGCCGCGATCACATGCAGCCAGAACCCCGAGGCCGCACGCCGGGTCACACGGTGCGGGTCCGACATGTCGAAGGACATCGCGACGATCAGACCGATCAGGCCAAGCGCCATGGTGACGATGGCAAAGGGCCCATCGGCGCTGAGCAGGAAGATGTCGCGCGGGGTTTCGGGGAAGGACCCGCCAAGCGTGGTGAGGCCGAACACGGTCGCATAGACGGCGACAGCGATCAACGCCACCGTGAAGGGCACCCGGAACAGCGCGTAGTAACCGCTCAGTGCCACGCCAGCGATGGCCGCCGCGCAGGTCAATGTCTGCGGCGTGCTCAGGTCCAGCATCGCGGAAAACGCCATTCCGAACTGCCCCGCCAGCAGCCCGAACATCACCGACAGCGCGATGGACGGCGCCACCATGCGCCGCCTCAGCGTGAAATACCGTGCCAGCAGGATCACCGCGCCCAAGCCGAGCACCGCGTAGACCATCCCGAGGATATAGCCGCTGGTGGTCCCCAGCATGGTCATCCCGGTAACGCCGGCGAAGCCCATGTAGAGGATCACGAGACCCACAACGATGAAGATCTCGTTGAACCCCTTGAACAGCTCGAAAGGTTCGTCGAGGCCGCTGAGATGGGCGCGCACGCCCGCGCGTTCCTCCGCCAGAACGACGAGGGAGGCGGCCTGCGCCTCGGTCAGCGTGCCGGAGGCGACGGCGGCCCTCAGATCGTCGCGGGATATCCCGGTCATGCGCCGATGCGCTCCACGGTCAGGTTTCCGTTGGTGTAGACGCAGATATCGGCGGCGATGGCCATGGCATCGCGGGCGATGGTCTCGGCGTCCTTGTCCGTGTCCATCATCGCCCGTGCGGCGGCCAATGCGTAATTGCCGCCCGACCCGATGGCGGCGATCCCGTGTTCGGGCTCCAGCACGTCGCCCGCGCCAGTGATGATGTAAAGGTCCACCCCGTCGGTGACGATCAGCATCGCCTCGAGCTTTTGCAGGTACTTGTCCGTGCGCCAGTCCTTTGCCAGCTCGACGCAGCCGCGCTGAAGCTGACCGGGCGTCGCCTCGAGCTTGGTTTCCAGCCGTTCGAGCAGGGTGAAGGCATCCGCCGTGGACCCGGCGAAGCCCGCGACGACGTCATGACCGCCGGGCGACAGGCGCCGGACCTTGCGCGCGGTGCCCTTGATGACGGTCTGGCCAAGGCTCACCTGGCCGTCGCCCGCGACGACCACCTCGCCGTTTTTCCTGACGCCTATGATCGTCGTGCCGTGCCAGCCGGGGAAATCGCTGTCTGCCATGGGGCCTCCATCTTTGGGCCTATATGGAATGCCCCGTCCCGTGCCGCAACCATAGGGCGGGTCTTGACCCGCCGCCCCTTGTCGTCACCGGCCCCTCAGAACCACCCCGGCCAGCCGGGCCTGCGGGGCACGCGGACGGCCAGCATCGGCATCAGCCACGGGCCCCGGAAGCGGTTGAGGTCCAGCGCCTCGTGCACGCCCACGGTTTCCTCGCCGTTGATCTTGGTGCGCACAGCCGAGCGGTTGTAGAACGGCGCGTCCAGCATCGGCTTGACCTGTTTCGGCTGATAACCGGTGTCGGCGCGTGTTTCCCGCCTCACCATCCAGCCGGGGCGGCGCAAACGGGCTTTCGGCGGCTCCTCCAAAGGCCTGATCGACCCGTCCTCGGCAAAACCGACCGCGACCGACAGGTCCGTGCCGTCCCGCCGCGTGGCGTCGTAGAAACAGGCCGCGCCGTCCCGAAGCGGGAACCGCCCCCAAGTCCAGTAATTGAAATCCGCCTCCAGCGCGCGCGTACCGAAATTCGCGTCGAAATAGCCATGCCCATGCCATGTCCAGCCCGGGCGGTTCAGCTCCACGCGAATATCCGCCTTCGGCGCGAAGGGCCGCCAGATATGCGCGCCGTCCTCGGTGAGGGGCAGCTCGACGCTCGTCAGCGCCGAGGGCGTCACGATCACGCGGCCCTTGATCCTCTGCGCGTGGGGCGTCGACATCTCGTCGATCTCGATGATCAGCCGGTCACCATCCCAGACCATGGCCGACGGCCCGATCTGGATGCGGTCCCGCGACAGGCCCAGCGCGTCCGCGCCCCGGTCGGTCATGGTCCAGCGCCCGCCGCGCCCGTAGGTGACCACGTTCAGGCAGCAGTGATTGGCCGGGTTCCTGCGCCCGCTCCAGCGGTACCAGGGCGAAAAGACCGACCCTATGAAACCGATGATCGAGATGGCGCGTTCGCCATCGTCGGAGATGCCGTCGACATACCACCACGCGTAGCCGTCCGGAGGAACGCCGATGTCGAAGCAAGGTCGCTCATGATCGCCGCGGCCGCGTGCTTGCCGGAGAGGCAGGCCATGGGGATCCCCGCCCCCGGATGGGTCCCGCCCCCGCAGAGGTAGAGGCCCGGGATCGTCGTCCGCGCCCCGGGCCGGTGAAACGTCGCCATCATCCCATGCGGGCTCCGCCCGTAGAGGGAACCGTCCGACGCGGGAAAGTCCCTGTCGAAATCCGCGGGCGTGGTCAGGTGCCTGTCGTCCGGAACCGGCGAAAACCTCAGCCCCATCTTCTCCAGGCTGGCGAAAGTGCGTGTCCGGCATGTTTCCCGTTCCTCGTCCGTGGCCTTGTGCCCCGGGGGGCCGTTCATGATGATCTCGAAGCGCTCGGGGCCTTCGGGGCGGGCCGTGCCGCCCCGGTCCTGCGCGCAGACATAGAGCGTCGCGTCACGCGGCATGCGGCCCTTGGCGATATCGCCGAATTCCACCTTCTGATCGGCGCAGAAGAAGACGTTGTGATGGGCCAGATCGACGCCCACGGGCTCGGCCGCGAAGCCCCAGACGAAGGCCGACAGGCTCCGCTCCGCCACGGCGCGCTTGGGCACGGCCGCACGCGGCCCGGACCCCAGCAGCCCGTCATGGAGCGCCTTGGGGTCGCCGTTGAACAGCACGGTATCGGCCCGCAGGCGCTTGCCATCCGCCAGATGCACGGCGGCGCAGCGCCTGTCCTGCATCTCGATCCGGTCGGCTCTTGCGTCGAAACGGAACCTGACGCCCCGTTCTACTGCAAGACCGTGGAGAGCTTCGGCCAGCCGGTGCATGCCGCCTTCGATGGCCCAGACGCCGCGCGCTTCGGAATGCCAGATCAGCCCGAGGATCGCGGGGCTCAGGTAGGGCGACCCGCCAACATAGGTCGCGTAGCGCCCGAACAGCTGCTGTAGCCGTGGGTCCGAAAACTGTAACCGCAGCTTTTGCGCCAGAGTCAGGCCCGGCGCCATCGCCGGAATCAGCGCGGGTGTCTTCATGACATGCGCGGTGAGTGCACCGAGTTTCGGCACGGGTTCCTGCATGACGGGGGCGTCGAACGCTTCGAACAGTCGCCGTGCCTTGTCCGAGAAGCGGCGGAATTCGCCCTCAGCCTTCGGTCCGGCGAAATCGCGGATCGCCGCCGCGCTCAGTTCGGGGTCGGCATGGAGGTCGAGGCTGGAGCCGTCCGGCCACCAGTGCCGCGCAAGGATCGTGTCGGCGTGAAGCGTGACGTGATCCTCCAGCCGCGTTCCGACCTCATCGAAAAGCTCGTCGAAGACATGCCGCATCGTCATGACCGTGGGGCCGATATCGACCGGCCCCGCGACGGACGCGCGGGTGCGCATCTTGCCGCCCGGACCGCTGGCCATATCGACGACCTCCACCGACAGACCGCGATGGGCCAGCCGGAGCGCGGCGGACAAACCGCCGATCCCGGCGCCGATGACGACGACATGTCTGGTCTGAGGGTCTTCGCGGTCTGACACGAGATTGGTCCCTGTAGGTGTCAGTTATAGTTGACAGATTGCCCTTATATGTCCAGTCTAATTTACAGGCCACTCGTTGTGGCGACCAGATTCCTTTTACGACCGGGGGCCTCATGGCTTTGAAAACAAGGATCGAAACGGCGATCGCCTCGGCCATTGCCTCGGCTCAGGGTGGGTCCCCTCCGCCCAGACTCGCTTCCGCGCTCGATTACGCGGTCAATCCCGGCGGCGCCCGGATTCGCCCCACGATCTGCATGTCGGTGGCCATGGCTTGCGGCGACACGAACCCCGCCATGTCCGACGCTGCCGCAACAGCGATCGAACTGATCCATTGCGCGAGCCTCGTCCATGACGACATGCCGTGCTTCGACAATGCCGACATCCGGCGCGGCAAGGCCACGGTCCATCGCGCCTACGGTGAACCCCTGGCGCTGCTGGCCGGCGACACGCTGATCGTGGCTGCCTTCGAGGTTCTGGCCCGCGCGGCCGGAAGCGACCCGGACCGCGCCGTCGGCCTGATCCGCATTCTCGGCGAATCGACCGGCATGCCCGGCGGTATCTGCGCCGGCCAGGGCTGGGAAAGCGAAAGCAAGATCGACCTCTCCGCCTATCACCGGGCCAAGACCGGCGCGCTGTTCACCGCTGCGACGCGCATGGGCGCGGCCGCCGCCGGCGAGGAGCCGGACGCCTGGACCGAGCTTGGCGCAAGGATCGGGGAGGCGTTTCAGGTCGCCGACGATCTGCGCGACGCGCTTTATGACGAGGCCGCGCTGGGCAAGCCCGCCCATCAGGACGAGATCAACGGTCGCCCCAACGCGGTTGCGCAACTGGGCGTGAAGGGGGCGATCCGCCGGCTGGAGGATATCCTGTCAGGCGCCATCGCCTCGATCCCGTCCTGCCCCGGCGAAGCCGCGCTTTGCGACATGGTGCGCAAGACGGCGGAGCGGCTGACCCCCGTGGTCCCTGCTCAACAGACGGCCTGACCCTTGGCGATCAGCGACGACACGCAAGCCCCGCGTCCGAGCCTCTCGGACCGGGTCTATGCCTGGCGCACCGCGCTTCTGGGGTCGCGCGCGTTTCAAAGGGCCGCCGCCCGCGCGCCCTTCGCCGCCCGCGTGGCGCGCAAGGACGGCGAGGCGCTGTTCGACCTCGTCGCGGGCTTCGTTCATTCGCAGGTGCTGCGCGCCTTCGTCGATCTCGACCTCGCCGCGCGGCTTGCGCACCGGCCGAAGCGGGCCGAGGAACTGGCGCTGGAGGTTGGTCTCCCGCCCGATCGGATGCGCGTTCTGTGCCAGGCCGCCGCGTCGCTGAACCTGATGCAGCGCCGCCGTGACAGTCGATTCGCGCTGGGTCGGCTGGGCGCGGCGTTGCCGGGCATCCCGGGCCTCGCGCAGATGATCGCCCATCACGACGTTCTCTATCGCGACCTTGCGAACGCTTCCGGTTTCTTCGAAGACGGTTCCGAGACGGAGCTGGCCGAATTCTGGCCCTATGTCTTCGGCGCCACCGGCGAGGTCTCCGCCGACACGGCCGAGACCTATTCCGAGCTCATGGCGCAAAGCCAGACGCTTGTCGCCGAGGAGGCGCTGCGCGTCGTCAACCTGCGCGGGGTGAAGACACTCCTCGACATCGGAGGCGGGACGGGCGCCTTCCTGACGGCCGCGGGTCTCGCCCATCCCGGTCTGCAACTGCATCTCTTCGATCTTCCGGTCGTGGCCGAGGGTGCCGCGGCGCGGTTCGCCCGCAACGGCCTGACTGCGCGCGCGTCCATCACCGGCGGGAATTTCAGGACGGACGCGATTCCCGAGGGCGCCGATGCGATCAGCCTCGTGCGGGTGCTCTACGACCATTCCGACGACACGGTGCGGATGCTGCTCGCCAAGACCCATGCGGCGCTTGCCGATGGCGGACGCCTGATCGTCTCGGAACCGATGTCAGGCGGGTCGCGCCCGATGCGCAGCACCGACGCCTATTTCGCGGTCTACTGCATGGCCATGCGCACCGGTCGTGTCCGCAGCGCCGAAGAGATCGCCAAGCTTCTGACAGAGGCCGGTTTTTCCGGTGCGGCGCAGGTCAGAACCTCGCGCCCTTTTATCACGTCCGTGGTGACCGCGCGAAAGTCGTGAAAGATGACACCCAACATGTCCATTCATGTTGACATCCCAAAGTGTCAGGTTAAACTGACACTCAAGATGGACGAAACACGGGATTCTGTTCGCCCCATCCCACTGACGACCGATTGGATCTGAACCGTGAACTGCACTTCCGTCATTCTAGAGGCCCCGAAGACCATCGGTCTGGGTGAGCTGAACCTCCCCGACCCGGGGCCGGACGAAATGGTGGTCGACATCCGGTATTCCGGCATCTCGACAGGGACGGAAAAACTCTTCTGGTCAGGACAGATGCCGCCGTTTCCCGGCATGGGCTATCCGCTTGTGCCCGGCTACGAGGCGGCCGGTGAGGTGGTCGAGGCCGGCAGCGCCACGGGCTATCGGCCCGGCGACATCGTCTTCGTGCCCGGCGCCAACTGCTACGGTGAGGTCAAGGGCCTGTTCGGGGGGGCGACCAACCGCCTCGTGACGGCTGCAGACCGCGTCGTGCGCATCGATTCGTCCATGGGCGAGGCGGGCGCGCTGCTTGCGCTGGCCGCAACCGCGCGCCATGCCGTTGCCGGCATCAACACCACTCTGCCCGACCTGATCGTGGGTCACGGCGTTTTCGGCCGTCTTCTGGCGCGTCTGACCATTGCCGCCGGCGGGACCGCCCCCACCGTGTGGGAGATCGACACCGACCGGCAGACCGGTGCAGAAGGCTATAAAGTCGTCCATCCCGACGATGACGAGCGCCGCGATTACACATCGATCTATGACGCCTCGGGTGTGTCTGGCCTGCTCGACACGCTGATCGGCCGTCTCGCCAAGGGCGGGGAGATCGTTTTGGCCGGGTTCTATCCCGAACCTCTGTCCTTCGCTTTCCCACCCGCCTTCATGCGCGAAGCCCGCTTCCGCATCGCGGCGGAATGGACCCGCGATGATCTGGTCGCCACCCGCGACCTGATCGACCACGGGGCGCTCAGCCTCGACAACCTCATCTCGCACGAGCGTCCCGCGGCCGATGCCGCGCAGGCCTACCAGACGGCCTTCGAGGATTCCGCGTGTCTCAAGATGATTCTGAACTGGGAGAACGCCGCATGAGCCTCGATGTGCCTAACCTCAAGGACTACGACAACAAGCTTCGCGAAGAGGCCTCCGAGCCCACGCTTGAAGTTCCCCAGGGCGAGCCGACCAAGAAGACGCAGATCATCGCGATCTACGGCAAGGGCGGCATCGGCAAATCTTTCACCCTCGCGAACCTCAGCCACATGATGGCCGAGCAGGGCAAGCGCGTCCTGCTGATCGGTTGCGACCCGAAATCCGACACCACCTCGCTGCTTTTCGGCGGCAAGGCCTGCCCTACGATCATCGAAACCTCGACCCAGAAGAAACTGGCGGGCGAGGACGTGAAGATCGGCGATGTCTGCTTCAAGCGCGGCGGTGTCTTCGCGATGGAGCTTGGCGGACCCGAAGTGGGCCGCGGCTGTGGCGGCCGGGGCATCATCCACGGCTTCGAGCTGCTGGAGAAACTGGGCTTCCACGACTGGGACTTCGACTACGTGCTGCTCGACTTCCTCGGCGACGTGGTCTGCGGCGGCTTCGGCCTGCCGATCGCGC
>CAZOBK010000019.1:23890-50463 GCA_964578115.1 uncultured Roseicyclus sp. | reverse complement strand
ATCGTGGCGCTTTCCATGTCGAGCGCGATGGCACGGCTCTGGCTTAGCCGCTGCACCGGGCCGGCATGATCGCGCAGCTCCCAGTTGCGGTTGTCGACGGTGGCGACGGTACCCGTGCGCATGATCCGCTTGAGGTCATAGCCCGAGACTTCGGCCACGTCCTCCACCGCCTCCTCCAAAGCGATCTGCACCTCGGCCAGCGCCGGGATCGGCACCCAGACGGGCAGATCGTCGTCCAGCACCCGATCCTCGCGCAGATAGGCGTGGGCGAGCACGTAATCGCCAAGGCTCTGCGTGTTCCTCAGTCCCGCGCAATGGCCGACCATGAGCCAGACATGCGGGCGCAGGACGGCGATGTGATCGGTCGCCGTCTTGGCGTTCGACGGGCCCACGCCAATATTGACCAGCGTGATCCCCGCACCATCGTCGCGGGTCAGGTGGTAGGTCGGCATCTGCGGCAACTTGGACGGAGGGTTGAGCGGCTGATGCGCCTCGGTGATGATGTCGTTTCCGGGTCCCACAAGCGCGCGATAGCCGCTTTCGGGGTCAGCCAGCGCCTCGCGCGCGAAGGCGACGAACTCATCCATGTAGAACTGGTAGTTCGTGAACAGGACATGGTTCTGGAAATGCTCGGGCAACGTCGCGGTGTAATGCGCCAGCCGGGCCAGCGAGTAATCGATCCGCTGCGCGGTGAAGGGGGCCAGCGCGCCCGAGCCGTCTTCGTGGGTGAACCCGAAGCCGTTGACGATATCGTCATGGGTCGACTGCAGGTCCGGCACGTCGAAGGCGTCGCGCAGGGGAAAGGCCAGGGCGCCTTCCTGCGGGATCTGAACCTCGGCGTCGTTCAGCACGGCGAAATGCACCGGGATCGGCGTGGTCGACGGGCCGATATAAACCGGCACGCCATGGTTCTGGATCAGCAGACCGATCTGCTGCCTCAGGTAATTCCCGAACAGGTCGGGCCGGGTGACCGTGGTCATGTAAGTGCCGGGTTCGGCCACGTGACCGAAGGCCAGCCGCGTATCCACCTGGCTGTAGGTCGTCGTCGTGATGCGGATCTCGGGATAGTAGGCCCGGTAGCGCGCGTCCGGGATGCCGCCATCCAGCACCACGGCGCGGAACCTCTCCCGCAGGAACGCCGTCGCAGCGTCGTAGAGCTCGACAAGATGGGCAACGGCCTCGCCTGCGTCGGTAAAGCGACGCTCGCCGCCGGTCTCGGGCGTTTCGATCGGCAGGTGCTTGAATGGCGCGGTCATGGTCGGATCCCCGGTCGGTCGTTCGGCAGGCTTGCAGAACGTCCCCCCTTCATCAAGGCCGGATCGCCCGCGCCGCCAAAGCTTCATACACCGGCAGGGCGCGCGCGTAATGGTCCGCGTGCTCCGGGGCGACGGGCGGCAGGGCCCCCTCAGGGGGCGCGAAACCGGTCGACCGGTGCACGGCGCCATACCAATGCGGTCCCCATGCCCCGTCATAGGGTTTCGGACCGGCGGTCCAGGACAACATGCGATCGGTGTAGGGCAGGCCAATCTCGGCGCAGAGCCGCCCCAGCATGCCCGCCGGATCGCGGCGGATATCGGCGCTGTCGATCACGGGACCGGGGAACATCTCGTAGAACGCGGCCTGCTGGGCAAAGCCGATCTCCGCGTAGTTCACCTGCTCGTGTTTCGCGGAATAGCTCGCCAGAACCCGGGCGGGGTGGCGGATCAGGTGCGCATGCACGCAGTCCTTTGCCCAATCCAGCGGGAACTCTGGCCGCATGTGGTGCGGCATGTGCTTCATGTAGAGATGTGCATGGCCATCAGGCGGCGGCGCGGCGCAGGCGTCTGCCACGCGAACCGGATCGGTCTCATGGGCGGCTGTCACGGTCCCGGCCATCGGATGTGCGCTGCCCGAGGCGGCGAGGAAGGCGGCGTAGAACGGCTCGTCCCGAACCGCGCAATCGCCCCGCGCGGCAAAGGCATACATCATCGCCGTCGACAGGTTTCGCGGCCCCGACCACATGGCGATCTTCATTTTCCCGTCCCCCTCGCTGCGATGTAACCGACTTCAACGTCCCGTGATCTCACGGGCATTTGCCTTGCGTCGCGGCCTGCATCGCGCGAGCCATGGCACAGAGTTGGAGGACCCGCCATGCCCCGGATGCCCTTTCGCGACACGTTCAAGCTGATCGCTCTTTCCGTGGCGATCACGACCGCGCTGTTCCTCATGCCACACCGCGCCCACGCCGCGGACATTCGCACAGCGGTGGTGGCGGGTGGCTGTTTCTGGTGCGTCGAGGCCGATTTCGAACGCGTCGACGGCGTCATCGAGGTCGTTTCAGGCTTTGCCGGCGGCTCCGTCCCGAACCCGAGCTACAGGCAGGTGGTGAACGGCGGCACCGGGCATCTGGAGGTGGTCGAAATCACCTATGACGCGGATCGCTTGCCCTACGCGCAGCTTCTGCACCTGTTCCTGCGGTCCATCGATCCCACCGACGCGGGCGGCCAGTTCTGCGACCGGGGCCAGAGCTACACCACGGCGATTTTCGTCGAGACGCCCGAGGAACGCGCCATCGCACAGGCCGCGCTGGCCGAGGCCGAGGCCGCCATCGGGCGCGATGTGGTCACGCCTGTCCGCGACGCCGCGCCGTTCTACCCGGCGGAGGAGTATCATCAGGATTATCACCGCTCCGAGGATCTTATCCTCACCCGCTTCGGCCCGCGCCGGAAATCCGTGGCCTACGACCTCTACCGCACGGCCTGCGGCCGCGACGCGCGCGTGGCCGAGATCTGGGGCGCGGCGGCCCCGTTCACGAACTAGGCACTTAAAGGAAGAATGCCATGTTGTTGGTCAGGATGATCCTCAGCGCGTAAATGCCGATGAAGACGACCAACGGCGCGAGGTCCAGCCCCCCCATCGCGGGCAGCGCCCGGCGGATCGGGCCATAGACAGGCTCCAGCAGGCGATTGAGACCGTCCCAGATCTGCGCGACGATCGGCTGACGCAGGTTCAGCACGCCGAAATTGATCAGCCAGCTCAGGATCACATGCGCGATCACGATGAAGAACGCCACATCGAGAAGCAGCATGAGGATCTGGAACAGAGAGGTCATCGGCGGGCCTTTTCGTGACTGGGCGAACTGCACCGTGACATAGGCGGGGGAGCCCATCCGTGCAAGCGCGCGCCGGGTGACGCCACGGCGGGCTCGATCCCGTGACCAGCCTTGCGCTTGGCTGGGCGCATGTATCCGTTCCTCCGCATGACCCTCGTGCTCCGCTCCGAGGCGCGCAAACCGCCGCTGGGGTTTTCGACACCCATGCGCGGTCGATGCTCTGCCTACCTTCCGACGCCGACATGTTATGGGAGATGAACAACGGGCGTATCCTGACCTTCTACGATCTCGGGCGCTTCGGACTTGCGCAGCGCATCGGCCTGATGCGGACGCTCAAGGCGCAAGGCTGGGGACTTGTCGTGGCGGGCAGTTCGGTGCGCTACCGTGTCCGCATCCGACCGTTTCAGCGCTTCGATCTGAGAACCCGCCTTGTGGGTTGGGACGCGCGGTTTTTCTACATCGAACAGGCAATGTGGCGGGGCGGGACCGCCTGCAACCACGCGCTTCTGCGCACCGGTGTTACCGAGCGCGGAAGGCTGGTCGCCACCGAGCGCGTGGCAGACGCCATGAACCTGTCGCAGGTGTCGCCGCCCCTGCCGGGTTGGGTGACCCGCTGGACCGAGGCGGATACCGCGCGGCCCTGGCCGCCGGAGGTCTGAAAACCGGCCATATCGCCTCGAATACGGCGTTAATCATTAACACCTGATTAGCGTTTACAAAACGTGAATGGAGACGGACAGTGCGGCCATGAGCGCGCTGACCGACCCAAAACCCATGATGAGCATGGCCGCACTGCCCCGCGCGGCGCGGCGGCGCATCTGGGGCTGGTGGGCGTTCGACTGGGCCAGCCAGCCCTATTTCACGCTTTGCCTGACCTTCGTCTTCGGCCCCTATTTCGCGGCCGTCGCCACCGAGAGCTTCATGAACAGCGGCCTGACCGAACAGGTCGCCGACGCCCGCGCCCAAAGCCTCTGGTCGCTGGGACAGACGGTCTCGGGCATCGTGATCGCGCTCTGCGCGCCGATCCTGGGCGCGTTCGCCGACAACACCGGTCGGCGCATGCCATGGATCGTGCTTTTCTCGATCTTCTACATCGTCGGCGCTGCGTCGCTCTGGTTCATGCTGCCGGACGGCTCGTTCCTTATGGGCGCGCTGATCGCCTTCGGGATCGGCCTCATCGGGGCGGAGTTCACGACGATCTTCACCAACTCGATGCTGCCGGAGCTGGGTGATGCCAGCGCCATCGGGCGGCTTTCCGGGACGGGCTTCGCATGGGGCTACGCGGGCGGTGTTCTGGCGCTGTTCGTGATGCTGATCTTCTTCGCCGAGGGCGAGGGCGGAACGACATTCGTGGGCTTCGAACCGGCGCTTGGCCTCGACCCCGAGATGCGCGAGGGCACCCGCTTCGTCGGGCCCTTCGTGGCGCTCTGGTACGCGGTCTTCATGATCCCCTTCTTCCTTTGGGTGCGGGAGCCGCGCCGCCCGGCCACGCACCCGAACTTCGGCGCCGCGCTGCATGACCTGTGGCAGACCGTGCGCGGCCTGCCCCGACGCGTCAGCCTGTTTGCCTATCTCGGATCGTCGATGTTCTACCGCGACGCGCTGAACGCGCTTTACGGTTTCGGCGGGACCTACGCGGTGCTCGTTCTCGACTGGTCGATCACGCAGGTCGGCATCTTCGGCATCGCGGGCGCCATGACCTCGGCCTTGGCCACGTGGCTTGGCGGCAGGGCCGACAGCGCGCTGGGCCCGAAGCCGGTGATCGTGGCCTCCATAGTGACGCTGATCGCCGTCTGCGCGCTGGTCCTTGGCATGACGCGCGAAAGCCTTTGGGGCATCGCGCTGAGCGAAGGGTCGGCGGTGCCCGACGTGACCTTCTACATCTGCGGCGCGATCATCGGCGGGGCGGGCGGCGTACTGCAATCGGCCTCGCGCTCGATGATGGTCCGTCACGCCCCACCCGCGCGCCCGACCGAGGCCTTCGGTCTCTACGCGCTGTCGGGCAAGGCGACGGCTTTCATCGGACCCGCCCTGATCGGCCTGACCACTTGGATCACGGAAAGCGCGCGGCTGGGCATGCTGCCGCTGATCGCGTTGTTTGCGCTGGGGCTCGTCCTGCTCTTTTGGGTGAACCCCAAGGGCGAAGGGGGGCCGGCATGATCCTGCGTCCGATTTCTCTCGCTGCTGCTTTGCTCTTGGCGGCCTGCGTGCCGGCGGCCCCGCCGCTCGACCCCACGATCTCGGGCATGCAGGCTCGCGAGTTCTTCGGCGCGGAAAACCTCGGATCGCCGGATGAGCCCGAGGTGATCGGCTTCTACTCAAACGGCTGCGTCGCCGGGGCGCAGGCATTGCCCGAGACAGGGCCGACATGGCAGGCGATGCGCCTGTCGCGGAACCGCAACTGGGGCCATCCCGAGCTGATCGACTATGTCACCGGCCTGAGCCGGCAGGTGGCCGCCACGACGTCCTGGACCGGTCTTTACGTGGGCGACATGAGCCAGCCGCGCGGCGGGCCGATGCGCACGGGCCATGTCAGCCACCAGTCCGGCCTCGACGTGGACATCTGGATGTTGCCCGCCCGCGACCTCGGCCTGAGCGTGCAGGATCGCGAGACCCTCAGTTCCATCTCGGTGCGGTCCCAGCGCGGGGCCTCGATTTCCGAGAACTGGACCGAGGATCACGCGCAGGTCCTGCGCCTTGCGGCCTCCGACCCCCGTGTCGAACGCATCTTCGTGACGACCGGGGTCAAGGTCTGGCTCTGCCGGAACGAGACCGGCAACCGTGACTACCTCAACCGGATCCGCCCCGCGGGCGGCCATCACTACCATTTCCACGTGCGGCTCGCCTGTCCTGCCGGGTCGCGCACTTGTGAGGAGCAGGAGCCGCCCGAACAGGGCGATGGCTGCGCCGAGGCAGAAGCCCGCCGCGAGGCCATTCTGAACCCGCCACCGCCGCAACCCGACGATGGTGTTCGCCCTCCACCCGGCCCGCCCCGGGGCAACCTCGTGACCCTCGACCAGGTGCCACGCCAGTGCCTCACGCTCCTCAGCGGCCTCGACAGGTAAATTTAGAGATGAAATTTCGTAGTACTTTCGTCGGCCTCGCGGCCGCACTCGCCGCCTTTTACGCCACACCGTCCAATGCCAGCGGCCTGCAACTTCTGACCGATGTCGCCATCGCGATCCCCGATCAGCCGGGATTTGGCGGGCTCTCGGCGATCGAGATCGACCGCGACGGGCGCGGCGCGGTGGTCGTCTCGGATCGTGGCGCGATATTCAGCGTGGAGATCGCGCGCGACGGTGGCCGCGTCTCCGGCGTCCGGCTCCGCTCGGCCAGCCCGCTGACCGATGGCGCCGGCCACAGGCCCGCGCGGCCCGACCTGATGGACAGCGAGGGGATCGCGCGGCTACCCGGCGGGGGGCTTGCCATTTCCTTCGAAGGTCGAATGCGCGTGGCCATCCATGGGCTCGACGGGCGCGAACGCCGCCACATCGCCCCGCCCCCCGGATCAGGCCACCTGCCCGGCAATGGCGGTTACGAGGGGCTGGCCGCCGATGCGCACGGCGACCTCTACACGCTTGCCGAACAAGCGCCCGGCAACGGGGCGATCCCGCTCTATCGGCATTCGGGCGGCGCGTGGCGGCATTTCGCCAACCTGCCGCGCAGCGCCGGCTATCGCCCCGTGGGTCTCGATTTCGACGATCGCGGGCGGCTTTACGTGCTCGAACGGCGCTTTTCGCTGGGCGGCTTCGCGTCCCGTATCACGCGTTACGCGATGGGCGCCAACGGGCTCGGCCATGGCCAGGTGCTGCTGCAGACCCGGATGGGAACCCACGGCAATCTCGAAGGGCTCAGCCTCTGGCGCGCGGGCGGCAGGCTGATCGCCAGCGCCGTGGCCGACAACAACTTCCGCCAGCCGGGTGCCACGCGCCTCGTGGAATACGTGATCCCGGACTGAGTTCCGTCATTCGGCGCCCTGGTCGCCGAGGCGGCCGGGGATCTCGCCGCGCTTGCCCGTCAGGGTCCAGCCGTCGATCACGGCAAGCGCATCCTCGGCGGTCTCGACGAAGCGGAACAGATCGAGGTCGGCGCGCGCGATGGTGCCGGCCTCGGCCAGCGCCTCCCAGTTGATGATCTCGCGCCAGAACGTCTCGCCAAACAGCAGGACCGGCACCTGCTGCATCCGGCCCGTCTGGATCAGCGTGAGCGACTCGAACAGCTCGTCAAGCGTGCCGAACCCGCCGGGAAAGACCGCGATGGCCCGCGCGCGCAGCAGGAAATGCATCTTGCGGATGCCGAAATAATGGAAGTTGAAGCACAGCTCGGGCGTCACGTATGCGTTCGGCACCTGTTCATGGGGCAGCACGATGTTGAGCCCGATGGAACAGCCGCCCGCCTCGGACGCGCCGAGATTGCCCGCCTCCATCACGCCCGGTCCACCGCCTGTGACGATGACGTTCTCGGTGCAGTTCGTCTCGACGCTCCGCTCGGTGATGGCGCGGGCGAATTTGCGCGCTTCCTCGTAGTAGTGGCTGAGGCTGCTCAGCTTGTCGTTCCGGCCGTCCTCGCCGGGGCGCGGCACTCGCGCGCCGCCGAAAAGCACGACGGTCGAGGTGATGCCCCTTTCGTCAAGCTCCAGCTCGGGCTTCAGCAGCTCCAGCTGCAGGCGTACGGGACGGAGCTCGTCGCGCAGCAGGAAATCGGCATCCGCGAAGGCGAGGCGATAGGCGGACGAACGCGCCTGTTCCGAGTCCGGCGCGTGCCGGCTGGCGTCCAGATCCTCGTGGGCGTCGCGGAACGTGCCGTTCCTCGGGTCGTCGCGCATGATCGGTCCTTTCGCCATGATCGCCTCGGGT
This sequence comes from uncultured Roseicyclus sp., assembly GCA_964578115.1. Classification (GTDB taxonomy): domain Bacteria; phylum Pseudomonadota; class Alphaproteobacteria; order Rhodobacterales; family Rhodobacteraceae; genus Roseibacterium. The sequence goes on along the minus strand of CAZOBK010000019.1, from coordinate 42,516 downwards.
CAAAGGCCTATCCCGTATCGCGTCGCCTGACCAGCGGCAGCCCGGCGCCGGTGCGTCGATAGATTGCAACGCCGCGCCCGGCGCACTATAGCCCGGCGCGACAACCCGATCCCTGCCCGATCCCGCCGAAGAGAGGCCGCGACCCATGTCCAACACCTATCTCGAGACCGCCATCGAAGCCGCCTGGGAGGCGCGCGACACGATCACCCCAGCCACCAAGGGCGAAACGCGCGACGCCATCGAGGCGACGCTGCACGCGCTCGACCAGGGGCAGCTTCGCGTGGCCGACCGGGGCGAGGACGGCACCTGGCACGTGAACCAGTGGGCGAAAAAGGCGGTCCTTCTGGGCTTCCGTCTGCAGGACATGGAGGTTCAGACCGGCGGGCCGCAGGGCGGCACATGGTGGGACAAGGTCGACAGCAAGTTCGCCCATTGGGGCGATGCGCAGTGGAAGGCCGCAGGCTTTCGCGCGGTGCCCAACTGCGTGGTGCGCCGGTCGGCCCATATCGGCAAGGGCGTCGTCCTGATGCCCTGTTTCGTGAACCTTGGCGCCTTCGTGGACGAAGGCACAATGGTCGACACATGGGCCACGGTCGGGTCCTGCGCGCAGATCGGCAAGAACGTGCACCTTTCTGGTGGCGTCGGCATCGGCGGCGTGCTGGAGCCGATGCAGGCCGGTCCGACGATCATCGAGGACAACTGCTTCATCGGCGCCCGCTCCGAGGTGGTCGAGGGCGTCATCGTGCGCGAGGGCTCCGTCCTCGGCATGGGTGTGTTCATCGGCCAGTCCACCAAGATCGTCGACCGCGAAACCGGCGAGGTCATGTATGGCGAGGTGCCGTCGGGTTCCGTTGTCGTGGCGGGCTCCATGCCGTCGAAGAACGGCGTGCACCTATACTGTGCAGTCATCGTGAAGCGCGTGGACGAAAGAACCCGTTCCAAGACCTCGATCAACGAGCTTCTGCGAGACTGAGGTGATTGCCTGACCGGTGCGATGCGCCTCCTCCTGCGACCGCGCCGTGTGACGTCATTTGATTAGCGCCCCGTTCCCGGCCATCCCGGGGTCCGGGGCCCAACGCGCGAGGCCAGCATGACCGACGACGCCGAAATAAACGCCGAACACACCGCCGCAATGAAGGCGCTCAAGGCCGAACGCGACGAGATGATGAAGGAGAAGAAGATCCGCGAGAAGGGTCTGATCATCGTCCATACCGGCAACGGCAAGGGCAAGAGCTCTTCCGCCTTCGGGATGATCATGCGCTGCATCGCCCATGGCATGCCCTGTGGCGTGGTGCAGTTCATCAAGGGCAACTGGATCACGGGCGAGAAACGCTTCCTGCGCGAACGCTTCGCCGAGGAATGCCGTTTCGTCGTCTCCGGCGAGGGCTTCACCTGGGACACGCAGGACCGGGAGGCCGACATCGCCGCCGCACGGCATGGCTGGGAAGAGGCCAAGGCGATGATCCTCGAACCCGGCATGAAGATGGTGGTGCTCGACGAGATCAACATCGCGCTCCGCTACGACTACCTGCCCGTGGCCGAGGTCGTGGAGTTCCTGACCACGCAGAAGCCCGAGATGACCCATGTCGTCCTGACCGGCCGCGACGCCAAGCCGGAGCTGATGGGAATTGCCGACCTCGTGACCGAGATGGCCGAGATCAAGCACCCGTTCCGCGAGCAGGGCGTCGTCGCCCAGCGCGGCGTGGAGTTCTGAGCCCGATGGCCCGCGTCGTGCCGCACCCCGCCCGGCGCGGACGCTAGCGCCTTTGGTCCGGGTCACGCGCTATACCGTCGCTGGCCTGCGCGAATTGGCGGTGCCGCGCCTGCGCATAGCGATCCTGTCGGATTTCCACGCCAACAGGCCGTTCATGGGGGCGGCGCGGCTGGCCCGGCTGGCAGAGCAGGCGCAGGGCTTGTCGGCCGATCTCGTCCTGCTGCTGGGCGACTACGCGGGCCATGTCATCGGCGGGCGGAGCCTGTCGCCCACGGAGGTCGCGACGGCGCTCGCGCCGATCCGCGCGCCCCACGGTGTCTTCGCCGTCTTCGGCAACCACGACTGGCGCAACGATCCCGCGCCGAAAACAGGCGCGGACCTGCCGACGATCTGGCACCGGGCCTTTGCCGAGGCCGGCGTGCCGGTGCTCAGCAACGCGGTGTTGACGCTCGAGGCGCAGGGCGTGCCGTTCCAGTTGGCCGGGCTGGAATCACAGAGGGCCTTCAAGTTGCGCAATCCGCGTCGCGTTCTTGGCGCCGACGATCTGCCCGCCGTCATGCGCAGGCTCGATCCGTCGATCTTCACGCTCTTGATGGCCCATGAGCCCGACGTTTTCCCCGATCTCGACGAGACCGTGGACCTGACGGTATCGGGCCACACCCATGGCGGCCAGATCGTGCCCTTCGGACGGCCGCTGATCGTGCCCTCGCGCCATGGCACACGCTACGCCTACGGCGCGTTCACGGAAGGGCGCAAGCAGCTGATCGTGTCAGGCGGGCTTGGCAACACGACGCTGCCTTTCCGTATCGGCCGGCCGCCGGAGATCGTGCTGATCGACCTCGCGCCAGCGGGCGACGCCGCTTGACAGCCCGCGCGCCTCGGACCATCCCCGCGCCATGACCAAGACACCCTCCACCCCCCGCCGTCACGACGTCTACACCCTTGTCGTCGAGGTCGGACGCAAGTCCGGCGACGGCCTGCCCGATGACGCGACGGGTGCGGCTCTGCTGTGCTACGCCAGCGGCGTCGACGAGGCGGAGGCCGTCCGCGAGACGGTCGCCGTCCTCAAGCAGGCCGATCTCGCGCCGCTCGACGTGTCGGGCTACGGGACGCGCACCGACCGGGAGGAAGCGGGCGAGGAGATCACCGACGAGGATGCCGCGCTCATGCAGCGCGCGCTCGACGACAACGCGGTGATCGTGGTGCAGATGACGCCTTTCTTCGACAAGAACGACTGAGGCCGGACAGGGCTTCAGATCACGAAGTTCCGCGCGCCGGAATCCCGCGCCAGCAGTGCCCGCGCGGCGGACCGGTCGAGCAGCGGCAGCGACGGTTCGCAATCCTTGGCGTGCGGGCGCGCGGCCGTCCATCCCGCGTCTTCGGCGGACAGGACCTCCGACAGGAAGGCGGTTTCGACGCGGCAGCGCCAGACATTCAGGCAGGCCGGATCGTCCAGCATGATGTGATGGAAGCGCCGCAACGGTCGGCTGCGCTCGAACATCGCCCGCGGACCCGAGACGAGGTCGGCTGCAGTGACCAGAACCGTATCCGTGCCGGCAAGGTATTCCACATCCGCCCCGTGCCGCATCAGCCGGGTCCGGGGCGTGACGCAGGTGTCCGCGCCCAGCCCGAAATAGGGCGCGCGCAGAAGTACGGGCGCGAACCGGCCGATACACAGCCGGTCGCGGGCATCCGTCCAGCGCACCACATGCGCCGCGCCGTCTGCACCGAACACGCGCATGCCGGGCCTGATGTCCTCCACGGGCAAATCGCCCTCCGGGGTCGCGACCCGCGCGCCGCTTTCGAGGCCCGGCAGATCGCTGGCCGGCACGACATGTGTCGCGATGGCCGCCACGCGCGCCAGTCCGGCAAAACCGGGATCCGCCGGCAGCGCGTCCGCCAGCCGGGGGGCGGTGGCAAGCCCGTGGCGGATGCGGTGGCGCGCTCCTGTATCCGCGTTCAGAGCATCGATGACATCGTGACGCCCGCGGGCGCAGAGCACCATGCGCAGCACGAGCATCTGCCCGGGCTGGAGGAACCCGGTTTCCGTCTCCACATCGAATGTTTCGCCGTGAAGCACCCGCAGCGCACCGTTGGGCATCAGGTAGATGGAAATCCCGCCATCGCCCCCGGCCGCGCCCTGCCAGAGCCGCAGGGGGATGCGGCGGCGGCTCGGCATCGCGATTTCCAGCCAAAGCGTCAGGGCATCGAGCCGCGCGTCGGGCGCCCCGCGATAGGCCGCGAAGCCGTCCAGCGGCTGCTCTGCGCCGTTCTGCCAGATCGCCGCCCAGGCCATGTCGCTCAGCCCCCGGCTCCCAGCGCCCGCGCCTCGAAGGATTTGAGGGCCGGCCGCGCGGAAGGTCCGTAGCCCTCGTAGCTGCCGGGATCGATTTCGGGGAAGAGCGCAAGAACCTCCTCGCGCGCATCCTCCTCGAACTCGTTCATCACGCATGGGCCCGGCAGGAAGCTTTCGGTCTCCAGACCATCCGACCAGACGATCTGGTGCCGGTCGAAGAGCAGGTGGAAATACTCCACCATGCCGCCCTCGAGGACGCGCACGGAGCAATCATTTACAAGATCTTTCGCCGCGACCAGCACCTCGTCCTCACCGAACATCAGTTCCGCCATCCAATGCGTCAGCACGATACGGTGCTGCGGCGAGACGACGAGACGCCGGTGAAACCCGAACGTGCCCGCTTCGATCACGACGGGAGCGAAGCGGCCGGTGGCCGGCACACGGCGCGACCCCAGCCAGCGCAGGGGCTGTGGCCCGTGATCGCGCGTGTCGACCAGATCGCCGGGCGCCAGCGTCTCGACCGGCCGTTCCCCGTCCGGCGTCCGGATCATCGTCCCGCGGGCAAAGCAAGGGACGGCGGTCACCACGACAAAGGCCGTATCGGTGATGCCGGAGGCGTCCTCGATCGTATACGTGAAGTTCATCGTCTCGGGCCCGGTCAGGCCGCTCTGGCCCGCCGGTGGCGCGATCTCGAGATCGCCGCTCGCTGACAGCGTGATGGTGTGGCCCGAGTTCAGAACCACCGAACCGCCCACCGCGATCTCTGCGCCGTTGACGTGGGTGATCTGCATCATCCCGCCGGTGCCGTCGTTGGCCAGCACGTCGAGCGTCACGGTCTGCCCCTCGAAATGGGTGATGGCGTCGTCCTGCGCGATCAACACCGTCTGCGCGCTGTCGCCCGAAATCAGGATGTTGCTGTCATAGGCGGTGTCGGCGACATCCGCTATCCCGATCCGGAGCGTGTTCACCTCGCCCACGTCAACGGGCATGGTGACCGACAGCGTGACGGTGATGCCATCCATCTCCGTGTTGAAGTCGTCGCCCGTGTTGTTCTGGAAGAGGTTCGGATTCAACGCATCGTTGACCGAGTTGACCTGCGTGACGTTGAAGATCGGGGAAGTCACGAGGTTGCCGTTCATCCAGACAGCGAAAATGTCGTTGAAGGCCGAACCGGTGAATTCCGGATACTCTTCGGACGCGAACTGGAACTGCAGCGACATCACGTTGCCGGTCGGGATGAAATCGACCTCGAGGATCGCCGCGTCGAAGGTAGACGTGCCTGCCGCTGCATTGAGCAGCGGGTCGTTGTTCGGCCCAGGGGTATTGGTGGACGTGCTTGCGCTTCGGTTTGGATCACCGCTCGACTGCGTGTAGTTGGTAACTCGACCCGTCGACAGGATGACCCCTGTATCCGAGGGCGTCGCGCCCGGCGCGATACTGTCCCCGCCCGTGTAGATCGCCGAAGACTGCGACCAGCCGGAATAGGTCGCATCGACCACCACGGTGCCCGCGCCGAAGATCTCCAGCGCCATGTCCAGCGCGCTTGCGCCGGTGTTGTAGTTCAGTTCCTGCCCGGTCGCCATGTCATGTCCTGCCCCACTCCGGTCAGGCCACGGCAGACACAGGACACGGCAGTCACGCGGGCCCGAAGGTCCTTGCGCGCAATCCGTTCGTCATGTGGTGTCGCTCGTGTATGCCCCGCGATCTTCGCCGCGCCTGCCTCGGAGTTTTCTTGTTTATTGCCCGTACGGTATCAGGCACCCCCCGCCCCGCGCTACGGGCCAGTCCACCGATAGCGCGGCATTGTGCCTTTCGCGCCACGGCGCTACCCAAGGCGCGATGCTCATGACCCGGGGAATTCGAATGACCACAGATCCCGTAGACCTGACCGCCGCGCTGGTCCAATGCCCCAGCGTGACGCCCGAGGAAGGTGGCGCGCTGCAACTTCTGGAACGGATGCTCGGCGCGGCCGGCTTCGACTGCACCCGCGTGGATCGCAACGGCACGCCCAATCTTTTCGCGCGTTGGGGGCAAAGGAACGCGCGCAAGGTTCTGGGGTTCAACGGGCATACCGACGTGGTCCCCGTGGGCGACCCCGCCGACTGGACGCATCCGCCTTTCTCGGCCCATCGCGAGGATGGCTGGCTTTACGGACGCGGCGCGACGGACATGAAATCCGGCGTCGCGGCCTTTGTCGCCGCGGCCATCGATCTGGTGGCCGAGGCGCCGCCCGACGGCGCCATCGTCATCGCGATCACCGGCGACGAGGAAGGCCCGGGACAAGACGGGACCATCGCCATCCTCGACTGGATGGAGGTGAACGGAGAACGCATGGACGCCTGTATCGTGGGCGAGCCGACCTCCCGCACGGAAATCGGAGACATGATCAAGATCGGGCGACGCGGGTCGATGACGGCGCACTTCGAGGTGGTCGGCAAGCAGGGCCATTCCGCCTACCTGCACAAGGCGCTGAACCCGATGCCCGCCGTCGCGGCGCTCGCCCATCGCCTGTCGACCCATGTCCTCGACGATGGGACCGCGCATTTCGACCCTTCCACCATCTCGGTGACCACGATCGACACGGGCAACCCCGCCTCCAACGTGATCCCGGCCCGCACGCGGATGACGGTGAACGTCCGCTTCAACGACCTGCACACCGGGGAGGGTCTGAGCGACTGGCTGCGCGCCGAGGCGGACGACGTCGCAAGCGCAACAGGAACGACGATCACGACGGATATCCGGATCTCGGGCGAGGCCTTCCTCACGCCGCCGGGTCCGCTGAGCGAAACGGTCGCGGCGGCGGTCGAGGCGACCACGGGCCGCAAGCCGGTTCTGTCGACCACGGGGGGCACCTCGGACGCGCGTTTCGTCAAGACGCATTGCCCCGTGGTGGAGTTCGGACTGGTGGGCCACCGGATGCACGAGGTCGACGAACGGGCGTGTGAGCAGGACATCCATGACCTGAAGGCGGTCTATACGCGTGTGATCACCGACTACTTCGCGTCCTGAGCGCAAAGCCGCCAGAGACTTTTTTACCAGGATGGAGGGCGCCGTTCGCGTGATTGAGGCTGACCTGTCGCACATCGCGTGCTAGGCCGGGGCCATGTCCAGAGTTCCCAGCAAGGCGCAGATCCTCGAGTTCATCGCCGCCAATCCTGGCGCCTCGTCCAAGCGTGACATCGCCAAGGCGTTTCACGTGAAGGGCGCGGCGCGCATCGACCTCAAGCGCCTTCTGAAGGAGCTGGAGGAAGACGGGCATCTGGAAAAGAAGCGCAAGACCTATCGCGATCCCGACAAGCTTCCACCGGTCGCGGTCATGCAGGTCTTGCCGCCCGACGATCTGGGCGATCTCTTCTGCAAGCCGCTGGAATGGCATGGCGAGGGGCCTGAGCCGCGCGTGCTGTTCTCGGCCCGGGCCACGGATCCCGCCATCGGGGGCGGCGACCGCATTCTCGCCCGCCTGCAGGAGGTGCAGGGCGAGGATCACCAATACGTCGCGCGCCTGATCCGGCGCATCGGCACCAACCCCCGCCGCATCCTCGGCGTGTTCCGCAAGGGTGCCGAGGGCGGGCGGATCGTGCCGATCTCGAAGGGGGCAGACAAGGAATGGCAGGTGCGCCCGGGCGACACCCATGGCGCGCGAGAGGGCGAGCTGGTCGAGGCCGAACAGGCTGGGCCGAAGGGACGCATGGGCCTGCCGCGCGCACGGATCACCGACCGGCTGGGCGACCCGGGCGCGCCCAAGGCCGTCAGCCTGATCGCGATCCATGAGCACGGGATCCCCGACGCCTTTCCCGACGCCGTCATCGAGGAGGCGGATCGCTGCAAGCCCGCGGGACTGGCCGGGCGCACCGACCTGCGGGACCTGCCGTTGATCACCATCGACCCGGCGGATGCGCGGGACCGGGACGATGCCGTCCACGCCCATGCCGACGACGATCCGAAGAACCCCGGCGGCCATGTCATCTGGGTCGCTATCGCCGATGTCGCCCATTACGTGCGCCCCGGCAGCGCGCTCGACCGCGAGGCGAAAAGGCGCGGCAACTCCACCTATTTCCCCGACCGGGTCGTGCCGATGCTGCCCGACCGGCTGTCGGGCGATCTCTGCAGCCTGCACGAGGAGGTGCCGCGCGCCTGCATCGCGGTGCGCATGACGGTGTCCGAGGATGGCACGCTGCGGGATCACGCGTTCTTTCGCGGCCTGATGCGGTCGCGTGCCTCGCTGGAATATGCCGAGGTTCAGGCCGCGCAGGATGGCGCCCCGTCGGAGCGCACGGCGGAACGTGTCGCGGACATCATCGCGCCGCTCTACGCGGCCTACGGTGCGCTGCGCCGCGCGCGGGAAAACCGCCAGCCGCTGGACCTCGACCTCCCGGAACGGCGCATCGAGCTGACCGAGGACGGGCGCGTGGCTTCGGTGGCGTTCAAGGACCGGCTCGATGCCCATCGGATGATCGAGGAATTCATGGTGCTGGCCAATGTCGCCGCCGCCCGCACGCTGGCCGCAAAACGCACCCCGCTGCTATATCGCGTGCACGAGGAACCGGCGCCCGAGAAGATCGAGGCGTTGCGCGAAACGGCCGAGGCTTCGGGCTTTACGCTCGCCAAGGGTCAGGTGCTGCAGACCTCGCAGCTCAACCGCCTGTTGCGGCAGGCCGAAGGCACGGAGCATGACGAGCTGATCAACATGAGCACGCTCAGGTCGATGACGCAGGCCTATTACAGCCCCGAGAATTTCGGGCATTTCGGCCTCGCGCTGAAGCAATACGCGCATTTCACCTCGCCCATCCGGCGCTATTCCGACCTTGTCGTGCATCGCGCGCTGATCGCGGCCCATGGCTGGGGCAATGACGGTCTGAAACCCGAGGAAATCGAGCGGCTGGAAGAGACGGCCAAGCACATCTCCGAGACCGAGCGCCGGTCCATGGCCGCCGAGCGCGACACGACCGACCGCTACCTCGCGGCCTTCCTGTCGGACCGCGTCGGCGCCACCTTCACCGGCCGGATCAGCGGCATCGCCCGCTTCGGTGCCTTCGTGAAACTGGATGAGACCGGTGCGGACGGGCTTTTGCCGATCCGTTCGCTGGGCCGCGAATATTTCCACCACGACGCCGAGGCCCAGACGCTCATGGGCGCCGAATCCGGGCTGGTGATCGCGATCGGCGACAAGGTCGAGGTGCGTCTGGCCGAGGCTGTGCCGGTGACGGGGGGGCTGACCCTCGAACTGGTGGGTTTCGAGAACAAGGAGATGCCCAAACGCGCCGGGCGCGACCGGTCCGGCCCCTCGCCGAAGCGCATGGCGGGCAAATCCGCGAAGAAGCGCGTGAAGCTGAGGAAAAAGACTGCGCGGCGCGGCTGACGGCAGCATCCCGCCGCTTTCCGGCAATCCACCGCCCATCGCAGGCGGGTCATGTGACGCGGGCGGCGAATTCCGCTAGCATGGTCCCGACATCGAGCAAAAACGGACCGCCCCCATGCGCGGCATCACGACCACGATAGTCTGTATCCTTCTGATGGCGGGGCCGGTGGCGGCCTTCCCGCCCGTGGCCTCCATGGTCCCGCAGCTGCGGCCAGAGGCCGGGGCGGTGCCCGTATCGGTCGAACGGCGTGCGCCCTCGGTCGAGGCCGTAAACCGCTCTCTCCGGCCGATCCTGCGCGGCACGCCCGAGGCACGTGCCGCCACACCGCCGGCACCCGCCGCAGACCCGGAATTCCGCCGCTGGATCGCGCAGTTCCGCCAGCGCGCCCTGTCCCGCGGCATCTCTGCCGAGACCTTCGACCGCGCTTTTTCAGGGGTCCAGCTGCAGGATCGCGTGGTCGAGCGCGACCGCAACCAGGCGGAGTTCAGCCGCACGCTCTGGGACTATCTCGACAGCGCCGTGTCGGACACGCGCATCGCCAACGGACGCGCCGCGCTGGCCGAACATCGCGACACGCTGAACCGGATCGAACGCCAGTACCGCGTCGAGGCCGAAGTCGTCGCGGCCGTCTGGGGTCTCGAAAGCGCCTATGGCGCGCGGCGCGGCTCGACCGACATCATTTCGGCCATGGCGACGCTGGCACATGACGGGCGGCGCCGGAACTTTTTCGAGGCGCAGCTGATTGCCGCGCTTCAGATCCTGCAATCGGGCGACGTGCCGCCCCGGCAGATGGTCGGATCATGGGCGGGTGCGATGGGCCACACGCAGTTCATGCCGACGAGCTACCTGGAGCATGCGCAGGATTTCGACGGCGACGGGCGCCGCGACATCTGGTCGGACGATCCCACCGATGCGCTCGCCTCCACCGCCGCCTACCTGCGGAATTTCGGCTGGACCCATGGCCAGCCATGGGGCGTGGAGGTGCGGTTGCCGCAGGGCTTCGACTATGCTCTGACCGGCGAGCGCACGCAGCGCGGCGCGGGCTTCTGGCGCCGGCAGGGCGTGACGCTGGCCGATGGCGGGCGGGTGCCCGACCATGGCGATGCCTCGATCCTGCTGCCGGCGGGCGCCGAGGGCGTGGCCCTGATGATCTTCGACAATTTCCGTGTCATCGAGCGCTACAACCCCGCCGACGCCTATGTGATCGGCGTGGGCCACCTGTCGGACCGGATCGCGGGCGGCCCCGCCTTCCGCGCGGGCTGGCCGCGCGGCGACAGGGCGCTGACCGGCGACGAACGGCGCGAGCTGCAGCGGCGACTGTCTGCGGCGGGCTATTCCACCGGCGGCATCGACGGGATCATCGGCCCCAACACGACCGAGGCCGTGCGCGGCTTCCAGCGTTCGGCCGGGGTCGTGCCCGATGGCTATGCCTCGCTCAGGTTGCTGGAACGTTTGCGCTGACCTGAGCGCCGGTTGCGATGACCCCGGGCGCAACCACCGCCGCACACCACCCGCCATGACCGCGCATCGCGTTGTACCCTCCCGGGCCCAGCGCGGTCTCCATCCGCGAACAGGGCGCGCAGGGTCCGGTGATCCGCAGCACGACCGCCCCGATCCGCAGATCACGCCCCCGCAGCGCGCCGAGGTTGATCCCCGAGATCACGAGGTTCCGCCGCAGGATCGCCGGGTCCACACGCTCCAGCCCCGCCAACGCGGCGATGACCGGCAGATGCTCGGCCTGGATCAGCGTCACGGCACGCTTTCCCGGACGCCCGTGATCCCCGGAAAGCCCCGTCTCCGTGACATCGGCCCGCGCAACACCTTCGACCGGCGCCAGCCGCGCGGGCCGCAGCCCGATCCAGTCGAGACAGCCGTCTTTCGCGTGCCGCGCGGTGAGGGTGGCAATGCTTTCCATCCCCATCCCATAGCGCGCACCGGACTCGACTCCCAGACCTGTCGCCCCTAGAATGGAACAAAATGTGAACATTCTGCCCTATCATGTCTCCCGCTGCCGCCAAACGCCCCGATCACAGGTCCCGCCGCATCCTGTCGCTCTGGTTCCCGCGCCTTGCCGCGGACCGGGTGCTGCGGCTTGAGCCGGGCCTTTGTGAAACGCCGCTTGCCGTGATCTCGGAGGTCGGCAACCTCCGCCAGATCGCAACACTCACCCCGCTGGCTGAGGCGCGTGGCCTGCACCGGGGACAGCCGCTCAGCGAGGCCGTGGCGCTCTGCCCCGACCTCGTCACCCGCATCGTGGACCTGTCGGGAGAGGCGTCCTTCCTCACCGCGCTCCGCCGCTGGGCCGGCAAGTTCAGCCCCTGGGTGGCGGAGGCCCCGCCCGACGGCCTGATGATCGACCTGACCGGCTGCGCGCATCTCTTCGGCGGCGAGGCCGCACTGTTTCATCAGGTTGAAGCCGACTGCACCGATCTCGGCCTCACCGTGCGCGCGGGCATCGCCGACACCGCCGGCGCGGCCTGGGCCCTGGCGCGCTTCAGCGGGACCGGCGCAACCGGCCCCGCGCGCAACGGCGACGCCATCGAGCAGGAGGCGCGCGCCACCCGCTCCCGCGCAGGCAAGCGTCACTGGACTAGGGGCGGCGGCGCCCCGCCGGTGCCTCCCGCGTCCTACGGACCCGGGCGAAGGATCGCGCGAGACGCCGCACCCGGGCGAAGGATCGCCCCCGCCGGCAACACCCGCCAGGCGCTCGGTCCGCTGCCCGTCGCCGCGCTCCGCATCAGGCCGGAGACCGCCGAAGGTCTGGCGCGGCTGGGCCTGCGGCACATCGGCGACGTCCTCGGCATGCCGCGCGCGGGGCTCGCCCGCCGCTTCGGCACCGACCTCGTGCGCCGCCTCGACCAGGCGCTGGGGGTGGAGCCCGAGCCGATCACGCCGGCCGCGGCACCGCTTCATTTCGCCGTGCGGCTCAGCCTGCCCGACCCGATCGGGCTCGAAGCCGACATCCTCGCGGGCCTCGACCGGCTGGCCCCCGTGCTCTGCGACAAGCTGCGCGCACAGGGGCGCGGCGCCCGGCGCGTGCGGCTGGAACTGTCGCGCGTCGATGGCGATACGCAGACGCTGGAGGTGGGCCTCGCCCGTCCCGCCGACCGCCCCGATCAACTCCGCCCGCTCTTTGCGCTCAAGACGGGCGATATCGATGCGGGCTTCGGCATTGACCGGCTGCGCCTCTCCGCGCCCCTGACCGAGCCACTTCACGCCACCGGGCACAAGGGCGGCTGGGCCGTCAGCGCTGAAGCCACCGGCCCGCGCGGCGAGGATCAGGCGCTGGCCGACCTGATCGCCCGGATCGGCGCGCGCGTGGGGCTGGAGGCGATCACCCGCGCCCGCCCCGCCGACAGCCATATCCCCGAAAAGACCGCAACGCCGCTGGCCGCCGCATGGTCGGAGCGCGCCGAAAACTGGCCGCGCGCGCCCCGGGACCGTCCGCTCACGCTGTTCCGTCCCGAACCCGTCCGCGCCGCCGATGATCCCGACCTCCCCGCCAGGTTCACCTGGCGCGGCAGGACGCTGGAAACCCGGGCGGGCCTCGGCCCCGAACGCATCGCGCCGGAATGGTGGCTGGACGATCCCGACTGGCGCTCGGGCGTGCGCGATTACTGGCGCGTGGTCACCGGGGACGGCACGATGCTATGGCTCTATTACGCCCATGGAGGCACCACATCCGGCGGCTGGTTCGCCCATGGCGATTTCGCGTGAACTGACATGGCGGAACGACACGGTTGAAGTCATGCACCGTACCCCGGACCCGCGCGCACCCCGATCCCCTTCATCTTTCCGGAAATACGCGGGGGAGCGCGAGGGGGTGAAACCCCCTCGCATCCGTCGGCGCCGAAGGCGTCGACAAAAAGGAAAAGAACCAGAAACCGCAGGCGACGGCACGACCCGGCTCAGATCGCCGCCTTGCGCATCTCGTCGAGATAGACCTCGCGAAGCCGCGCCGTGACCGACCCCGGCCTGCCATCGCCGATGGCCGTGCCGTCGATCTCCACCACCGGCATCACGAAGGCCGAGGCCGAGGTGATGAAGGCCTCGTCCGCCTCCTTTGCCTCCTCAATGGTGAAGGCGCGTTCCTCCACCTGCATCTGCGCCTCGCGAGCAAAGCGCAGCACAGCGGCGCGCGTGATCCCGTGCAGGATCTCGGTGCCCAGGTGCCGGGTGACGATCGCGTTGCCCTTCACGATATAGGCGTTGTTCGACGTGCCCTCGGTCACATGCCCGTCCTCGACCATCCAGGCGTCGTCACAGCCGGCGGCCTTGGCCATCATCTTGCCCATGGACGGATACAGAAGCTGCACCGTCTTGATATCGCGCCGGCCCCAGCGCCGGTCCGGGATCGAGATCACCTTGATACCGGTTTTTGCGGCCGGGCTGTCGGCCAGCCCCGGCTTGGCCTGCGTGAACAGGACAAGCGTCGGTGGCGTGTCCGTATCGGGATAGGCGAAGTCCCGATCCGCGGCGCCGCGCGTGACCTGCAGATAGATCAGCCCGTCCTCGATCCCGTTGCGTGACACCAGCTCCCGATGGATTTCCAGAAGCTCCTCCGTGTCCACGGGCGCCTGCATCTGCAACTCCGAGAGAGACCGCTGCAGCCGCCGCGCATGCCCCTCGAAATCGATGAGCTTGCCGCCCAGCACGCTCGTCACCTCGTAGACGCCATCCGCGAAGAGAAAGCCGCGATCGAAGACCGACACCTTGGCCTCTTCCTCGGGCAGGTAGTCGCCATTGACATAAACGGTTCTGGACATGGGCAGATCTCCTTTTCGCGCGTCCCGATTTCGGCCCTGCGGCGTCGGGCGTCAAGGCCCATCGGCCGGGCTACCCCCAGAGGGCCGGATCGGCCGGATGAAGGACCGACCCCTCGAACCGCAGCGGCATGTCGCGGTCGCGCGCCAGCAGGAGCGGCCCGTCGAGATCCACCACCTCCGCCCCCTGCGCCACCAAGAGCGCCGGCGCCATCGCCAGCGACGATCCGACCATGCAGCCCACCATGACGCCGAAGCCCATCGCCTCGGCCTCCGTCTTGAGCGCGAGCGCCTCGGTCAGACCGCCAGTCTTGTCGAGCTTGATGTTGACCATGTCGTATTTGCCCACCAGCGCGGCCAGCGTCGCACGGTCATGGCAGCTTTCGTCGGCGCAGACCGGCAGGGGGCGGTCGATCTCGGCCAGAAGATCGTCCTCGCCCGCCGGCAAGGGCTGCTCCACCAGTTTCACGCCCAAGCGCAGCAGGTGCGGCGCCAGATCCGAATAGACCTCCGCCGTCCAGCCTTCGTTCGCGTCCACGATGAGGGAAGCCTCCGGCGCGCCTTCCCGCACCGCCTCCAGCCGTGGCATGTCGTCAGGTGTGCCCAGCTTGATCTTCAGAAGCGGGCGATGGGCGTTGCGGGCCGCGGCCGCGCGCATGTTTTCGGGCGTGTCGAGGGACAGCGTGAAGGCCGTCACCACCGGGCGCGGCGGCGGCAGGCCGGCCAGCTGGTGGACCGGCGCGCCGTCGCGTTTCGCCTTCCAGTCCCATAGCGCGCAATCGATCGCGTTGCGCGCTGCGCCGGGGTCCAGCGCGTCCTGCAGATCCTGCCGCGAGATGTCCTCGGGCAAGCCTTCGATCTCGGCGGTCACGCTCTCCAGCGTCTCGCCATAACGCGCATAGGGCACGCATTCGCCCAGCCCCGTGGCGCCGTCGCGCATCACGCGGACGGTCAGGACCTGCGCCTCGGTCCGGGACCCGCGGGAGATCGTGAAGACCTCGGCCAGCGGAAAGGCATCGCGCGTGACCGAGATCATAGCGCCTCCAGCGCGTCGCAGAGCCGCCCGGCGCCCTGCCGGAACGGATCGACCGCAGGCAGGCCCATTCGCTTTTCTACCTCCTCCAGGTGCGACAGCGCTTCGTCCTCCGACAGGGCGGCGGTGTTGATCGAGATGCCCACGACCTCCGCCTTGGGGTTGGCGATCCGCGCGATGGGCAGGGCAAGGTCGCGCAACGCCTCCAGCGACGGCATCCCGTAGCCCGGCAAGCCCCGCATGTGCGGACGCGTCGGTTCATGGCTGAGGATCAGCGCATCGGGCGCACCGCCATGGATAAGCGCCATGGTCACGCCGGAATAGGAGACGTGAAACAGGCTACCCTGCCCCTCGATCATGTCCCAATGGTCGTCGTCGTTGTCAGGCGTCAGCCACTCGACGGCGCCAGCCATGAAATCCGCCACCACGGCATCGAGGGGAACGCCCCCCCCGGTGATCAGGATGCCGGTCTGACCCGTCGCCCGGAACGAGGATTTCAGTCCGCGCGCCTTCATCTCCGCATCCATGGCGAGCGCGGTGTACATCTTGCCCACGGAACAGTCCGTGCCGACCGCAAGGCAGCGCTTGCCGCTGCGCGGAACGCCGTTCGCGATGGGATACTGCACCTCGGGCACGCGCACGTCATGCAGCGCGCGTCCCGTCGCACGGGCCACGGCGGCGAGGTCTTCCTCGTCGCGCAACAGGTTGTGCAACCCGCTGGCCAGGTCGAAACCTTCCTCCAGCGCCGTCACGAGCACCTTCTTCCAGTCCTTCGAGATCACCCCGCCCCGGTTCGCGACACCGACGACAAGGGTTTTCGCCCCGGCAGCCCGCGCCTCGGCCAGGGTCATGTCGGGCAGGCCCAGATCGGCCTTGCACCCGTCCATCCGGAACTGGCCCACGGCATTGTCCGGCCGCCAGTCGCGAATGCCCTGGGCAACCTTTGCGGCAAGCTGATCCGGCGCATCGCCAAGGAACAGGAGGTAAGGCGTCTCGATCATCGCAGGCTCCGTCGGATCGGTGGATTCGGCACAAGCCTAGCGCGGGTTCGACGCCGGATTGCGGGAAACTCGACGGCTCCCCACACGGACTCGCGGAAATTCGTGCAGGCGACGGGCCGGCTGCGCAAGAAACATGCGCCCGGCCAAAATTCAGTCGCGGGGCAGCAGACCCTTCGACGCAGGCTCGTCGCGTTCGAAGTCGATCGGGGCGGACCCCGACGCCCGCGTGTTGCGCTTGAATTCGTAGCGCATCAGGTCGCCATCCTGGGCCGAGGCCACGATCAGCGCGCGCGTCAGGTGATTGGGGCCTTCGTATATGTCGATCAACCCGCGCAGATGCGACGCATCTCCGGCATCGACGGCAAAGCCCGTGTCGGAATAATCGAGGATCGGGAACGCCTCATCGCCCACATGCACGACGCGCGTTGCGGCCTTCCGCTTCGCCTGACGGCGGGCGGAGGCAAGTTGGTCCTGCAGGTCCCTGGGCAGGAAATCCGTCATGTCTCGAATCTCCGAAGGCAGCGTCGGCGACAATCAGGTGACGGCGTTTGCCCTGCCACCGTCAACACAAAGCGACGCCCGCCTGCCGCCTGTGACCGATCCGACACGTCGGGCCCGGCGCCGTGAGTGACGCGAGCGTGATTCTCATCGGCTCGTTGGTAACTTGAAAAAGGCATTTTTCCGGTTTTCTATTGGCCGATAGCCGGGCATTGATGTTTTGCCCTGCGACTTTGGCGGAACGCCGTTGCGATAGGGGCAATTGGATGACGGAAGCAGGGATGTTCGCGACAGCGACGGAGGCGGGGCATCCCGCCCTCGTGTTCCTGAACACGGTCTCCGACGACGGAAAGTCGCGCAACGCCGACACGTTCGACACCGGCGAGGCGCTGCTCGCCCAGCTTCGCGCGGGCGGCCTCACGACCGGCTCCGAAGCGCCCGGTCCCGGGCAGTTGCCCGCGATCCTCGACCTGAGGGAGGCCACCTACAGCGTCGTCTCGGCGATCGCCGCCGGGCGCCGCCCGCTGCGCGACGACGTGCTGATGCTGGAAACCACGATCAAATCCGCCATCGAGGACGCGACCTTTTCCCCGGGCCGCGACGGGCCGCTGTTCCATCCCGGGCCCTTGGGCGGCCTTTACGACGCGCTGGTTCTCAGCATCCTCGATCTGCTTCAGTCCGGCGATCTGTCCCGCCTGAGGGAATGCCGCCGCTGCACGCATCTGTTTTTCGATCACGGGCGCGGACCGGGACGCCGGTGGTGTTCCATGACCCGTTGCGGCAACCGGGCGAAGGCACAGGGGTTTCGCGACCGGCGCCGCGCCTCCGCCTGACCATCTATTGCCCTGGATGTGCGCGGATGCGGGGGCGGGCCTGCGCCGGCACCGGTTTTACCGCGAGGCAAGGCGCATTAGGTGTGGGGTGTTCCAAACAGTAAAGGTGAAATGATGGGCCTCCTGATCGAAGGCGAGTGGCGCGACCAATGGTACGACACGAAATCCACCGGCGGGGCGTTCAAGCGCCAGGAGGCGCAGTTCCGCAACTGGGTCACGCCCGACGGCGCCCCCGGCCCGACCGGTGAGGGCGGTTTCGCGGCCGAAAGCGGGCGCTACCATCTCTATGTCAGTCACGCCTGCCCGTGGGCGAACCGCACGATGATCTTCCGCAGCCTCAAGGGGCTGGAGGACCACATCGGCGTATCGGTCGTGCATCCCGACATGCTGGGCGACGGCTGGACCTTCGATACGGATTTCGACGGCGCCACGGGCGACAGGCTGTTCGGCTCGGACTACATGCGCGACATTTACCTGCGCGCCGACCCCGAGGTCACGACCCGCGTCACGGTGCCGGTGCTGTGGGATACGAAAACCGGGCGCATCGTCTCGAACGAAAGTGCCGAGATCATCCGGATGTTCAACTCGGCGTTCGACGGGATCACGGGCAACACGCTCGATTTCCACCCCGAGGACTTGCGCCCCCGGATCGACGAGATCAATGCGCGCGTCTATTCCGACATCAACAACGGCGTCTACAAATCCGGCTTCGCCACGACGCAGGACGCCTATGACGAGGCCGTGCATGCGCTGTTCGACGCGCTCGACTGGGTGGACGGCATTCTTGCCGAGAACCGCTATCTCACCGGCGGCCGGATCACCGAGGCCGACTGGAGGCTCTTTACCACGCTGGTGCGCTTCGATTCGGTCTATCACCTGCATTTCAAGTGCAACCGCAGGCGGGTGATCGATTATCCCAACCTCTGGGCCTACACGCGGGAGCTTTACCAATGGCCGGGCGTGGCAAAGACGGTGCATCTCGATCACATCGTGCGGCACTACCACTACAGCCACGACAGCATCAATCCGCACCGGATCATTCCGATCAATCCCGAGATCGACTGGTGGGCCCCCCATGGCCGGGAGGTCTTGAAGGCAGCCTGAGGACCGGGTCTAGATCGGGCCGGC
>CAZOBK010000019.1:0-23790 GCA_964578115.1 uncultured Roseicyclus sp. | reverse complement strand
AGCGCCCTGATCGCCCGCCTGCCCACCCTGCTTGACGGTCGGCGCGTCCGCATTCCCGGCCCCACCTACAACGAACATGCCGCGAGCTTCGGCGCGGCGGGGTGGACCGTCATGCCGGAGGGCGAGGCCGATGCGCAGGTCCGGGTGCATCCCAACAATCCCGACGGCCGCCGCATGGCCGGGCGGGAGATCGGCACCACCCCGGTCACCATCATCGACGAAAGTTTCTGCGACACCTGCCCCGACGCATCGCTCATCGCGCGCGCAAACGAACCCGGTGTCGTCGTGCTCAAGAGTTTCGGCAAGTTCTGGGGTCTGGCCGGTTTGCGCCTCGGCGCCATGATCGCCACGCCGGACCTTTGCGCGCGGATGACCGAGGCATTGGGGCCATGGGCCGTATCGGGCCCCGCGCTGGAAATCGGGGCGCGCGCGCTGGAAGACCGCGCATGGGCCGAGACGACGCGGCGCAGACTGGCGCGCGATGCGTCCCGGCTCGACGCGATGATGGCGTCCCGCGGGGCGGAGCTCGTGGGTGGCACGACGCTCTTCCGGACCTACGCCGTGGAGGATGCCAAGGCGTTCCAGACCCGGCTCGCGCGGTCGCAGGTCTGGGTCCGCATCTTCCCCTATTCCGCCACATGGGTGCGCCTCGGCCTGCCGGGCGGGGAGGATGACTGGCGCCGCCTGTGGGACGCGCTGACGTGAGCGATCACGCCGTTCTCCTGCTGATCGCGCTGGCCCTCGACGCGGTCTTCGGTGAACCCGACACGCTCTGGACCCGACTGCCGCATCCAGCGATCCTGATGGGTCGCCTCGTGGGCTGGTGCGATGCGCGGTTCAACATGGGCGTGCGCAGGAGGGCCAGGGGGATCGCCACCGTCGTGGCGCTGGGGCTCGGGGCGCTACTGCTGGGGGTCATGATCTCGGAATTGCCCGGCGGTCCGGTTTGGGAAGTGGCCCTTGCCGCCGTGCTGCTGGCGCAAAAGAGCCTCGTGGATCACGTGCGCGCGGTCGCGGAAGGGCTGAGGGTTTCTCTCGGCGACGGACGCCGCGCCGTCTCGATGATCGTGGGCCGGGACGTGACCGCGCTGGACGAAGCCGGCGTATCCCGCGCGGCCATCGAAAGCGCGGCGGAAAACCTGTCGGACGGCGTGATGGCGCCGGCCTTCTGGTTCGTGATCGGCGGTCTGCCGGGCATATTGTTCTACAAGATCGTCAACACCGCGGATTCCATGATCGGCCACAGAACCGAACGGCACGGCGAATTCGGCTGGGCCGCGGCGCGTCTCGACGACCTGCTCAACTGGGTGCCCGCACGGATCACGGCCATCCTGATCGCTTTGCTCCGGGCCGACGCGGGCACGATGCGGGTGGCGGCGCGCGACGGGCCTTTGCACCGCTCGGTCAACGCGGGCTGGCCCGAAGCCGCCATGGCCCGAACGCTCGGCCTCGGCCTGTCGGGCCCGCGCAGTTACGCGGGCGTCTTGACCTCCGATCCGGTCCTGAACGAAGGCGGCCGCCGCGACGCGAATGCCCAGGACATCGAAGCTGCCATCGCCGTACTCTGGCGTGTCTGGGGTGGGGTATTCCTGACTGTTCTCCTGATCGCTGCGATCTGAGGTTTGCGGGGTGGGTCAGCCTTGGTAGTGTTCCCGTCGACGGCACGGCTTGAGGTCAGGAACGAGGACATCCTTTCATGAAGAAACACGTTTTCGCGGGCATCGTCGCGACCTCGCTTGTCGCGAGCGCGGCACAGGCGCAGCAATGCGGCGGCGATTTCGGTCAGTTCGTCCAGGACCTGCGGACCGAGGCACAGATGCGCGGCCACCCGCAGGCGGCCATCGACGCCTTCTTGCAGCACGCCAGCTATTCCCAGCGGGCGATCGACGCCGACCGGCGGCAGGGCATCTTCACTGTGCCCTTCACCGAGTTCACCCGCCGCCTGATCTCGCAGAACCGGATCGACAACGGCCGCCGCAACGCCGAGCAATGGCGCCCCGTCTTCGACGAGATCGAGCGCCGTTTCGGCGTGTCGCGCGGTATCCTCCTGTCCTTCTGGGCGTTCGAGACCGATTACGGCGCATTCCAGGGGGACTACAACACGCTCGACGCGCTGGTGACGCTGGCCCATGACTGCCGCCGGCCGCATATCTTCCGGCCGCAGATCTTCGCCGCGCTGACGCTGTTCCAGAACGGCGATTTCGACCCGGTGAACACCTTGGGCGCATGGGCCGGGGAAATCGGCATGGTCCAGATGCTGCCCGAGGACATCGTGAATCACGGGATCGACGGCGACGGCGATGGACATGTCTATCTACAGACCTCGGCCCCCGACGCGCTGATGAGCGGCGCGAATATCCTGTCCTCGCTGGGCTGGCGCCCGAACGAGCCGTGGCTGATCGAGGTTACGCTGCCCGACAATCTCGACTGGTTCCAGACCGGTGTGCACACCTCCCGCAGCGTGGCGGAATGGGAGCGCGACGGCGTGCGCGCGCGGTCGGGCGGCAACCTTCCGATGTCGTCGGCGCAGGCCTCCATCATCATTCCGCAGGGGCGCAACGGGCCCGCCTTCATCGCCTATCCGAATTTCAACGTGCTCTTCGAGTGGAACCAGAGCTTCACCTATGTGCTGACCGCCGCTTATTTCGCGACGCGGCTTGAGGGCGCCCCGGTCTTCGACGCGCGCAACCCCGCGCCCGGCCTCGACGGAAATTCCATGCGGGAGCTTCAGCGCCGTCTCGCCGCGCGGGGACATGACGTGGGGGCGGTCGACGGCATTCTGGGCGCGGGCACACGCATGGCCGTGCGCCTCGAACAACGCCGTCTCGGCCTGCCCGCCGATGCCTGGCCGACCGCGGAGCTTCTCAACGCGCTGTAATGCGAACGGCGGGGCCTATTCCATCGCGGGATCGAGCCCCGCATCGCGCGCTTCCCGGATCGGAAACCGGTCGCCCTCACCGGTGATCAGGATCAGTCGGCCCGCGTTTTCCACATAGGCGTCGCAGCGGGACAGCCCGTTGATGAAGGTGATGCAGACCGTGCTGTCCTCGGCCACCTCGAAATACCCGTAGGCATAGCCGCCCCGGCCGAGGTCGTAGGCAAAGGTGTAGCGACCGTCATTGTAGAAATGCGACACGCCCTCATCGAAGAAGATCAGCTCCTGCCCCCGCAGGCGGGCATCGAGTTCGGCGGACGGGATCACCGCATCGCCCGGACGCGTGTCCAGCGTCTGGGCCGCGGCGCTGCCGGGCACAAGCGCGGCGAGGAGGATCAGCATTCGCATGGGCGTGACGCTAGCACGGGTTCCGCACACGCTGCCGTAACGATCGCGTCACGACCGGGTCAGGCGACCATCGCCTCGGCCTTCTTGAGGTCCACGCTCACCAGTTGCGACACGCCCTGCTCGGCCATGGTCACGCCGAACAGGCGATCCATCCGCGCCATCGTCACGGCATGGTGCGTGATGATCAGGAACCGTGTCTCGGTCTGGCGCGTCATCTCGTCGAGCAGGTCGCAGAACCGGCCCACATTGGCGTCATCGAGCGGCGCGTCGACCTCGTCGAGCACGCAGATCGGAGACGGGTTGGCGAGGAACACCGCGAAGATCAGCGCCAGCGCCGTCAGCGTCTGCTCGCCCCCCGACAAAAGCGACAGGGTCGAGAGCTTCTTGCCCGGCGGCTGGCACAGGATTTCCAGCCCGGCCTCGAGCGGATCGTCGCTTTCGACCAGCACAAGCCGCGCCTCGCCGCCGCCGAAGAGATGGGTGAAGAGCTTGGAGAAATTCGCGTTGACCTGTTCGAAGGCGGTCAGCAGACGGCTGCGCCCCTCGCGGTTGAGCGAGGCGATCCCGCTGCGCAACTTGGCGATGGCGGCCTCCAGGTCCTCCTTCTCGTGCAGGAGGGTGTCGTGTTCTTCCTGCACGGTCTTTGCGTCCTCCTCGGCACGGAGGTTCACGGCGCCCAGCGCGTCGCGCTGACGACGCAGGCGATGCACGTCGGCCTCGATCCGGTCGGCGCGCGGAAGGGGCTCCGGCAGATCGCCCAGTTTTTCGCGCAGGTCCTCGGCCGTGGTCTCCAGTTCCTCCGATATGCGCGCTGCGGCGGCCTCGACCGCTTCGGCGGCGGCGTCCCGGCGAGCCTCGGCTGCGGCCCGCGCCTCCCGCGCCTCGGAGGCGGCGCGCTCCGCCGCGCGTTCTGCGGCCACGGCCTCGGTATTGCCGCGTTCGCCGCCGGCCAACGCATCGGCGGCCTTCGCCCGACGCGCCTCGGCATCCGTGATGCCCTGCCCCAGCGTGCTGCGCCGCGCCTCGATCTCGGCAGGCCGCGTGCGCGCAACCTCCAGCGCGTCCTGCGCCTCGGATTTGCGGCGCGACAGGTCGCCCAACTGCGTTTCGGCCGAGGCCAGGCGGTTGCGCCACGTGCCAAGCTCATCGGCGATCTGCGTCAGCCGCTTTTCGCGCAGCTCGCCCTCGCGTCTCAGTTCGTCATGTTCGCCGCGCCGCGCCATCATCGTGATGCGCGCGGCATCCACGGTCATGCGCGTGTCGCCAAGCCGGGCGCGCACGACCTCCAGATCCTCCAGCGCGGCCTTGGTTTCCTCGGCCTCCGCCACATCGGCAATTGCGGCCTCCACCTGTTCGGCATGCCGCCGCGCGGCGTCGCGCAGGGTGTCGAGCCGCGCATCGAGCGTGGCGCGTTCGGTTTCCGCGCGGGTCTGGGTCCGGCTGACTGCGGCGAGGTTCGTCTCGGCCTGACGGCGCGCGTCGCGGGCCTGCCGGTCGGCCCCGTTCAGGTCCGACAGGCGCTTGGCCCATGTCTCATGCGCCTCGCGCGTGGCGCTGGCCTGCGCCTCCGCCTCGGCCGCCTCGTCGGTCAGGACGGCCAGACGGTTCTTCTGTTCCAACCGACGCGCCGCACCCGACACGGCGTCGGCCGCGGCCACCGTGTATCCATCCCAACGCCAGAGATCACCCTCGCGACTCACGAGGCGCTGACCGGGCCTGAGTTCCGCCTGCAGGCGCGGCCCGTCGGCGGCGGGAACCAGCCCGATCTGCGACAGGCGGCGCGACAGGGCGGCGGGCGCATCGACATGTGACGCAAGCGGCTCCGCCCCCGCAGGCAAGGGTGCTGTCTCGTCATAGTCGGGCAGCGCGGACCAGCCGCTTTCGCCAGCCTTGCCCGATTGCGGCGCGTTCAGATCGTCGGCGAGCGCCGCGCCCAGCGCGGTCTCGTAACCGCCGGTCACGGACATATCGTCGACGATGGCCTTCTGTGGTCCGCGGTCCCGTTCCAACAGACGGGTCAGCGACGTGACCTCCGAGGACAGCGTCGCGGCGCGGCCCTCGGCATCGGCGCGCGCGGCCCGTGTCTCGGCCTCGCGGCCTTCCGCCTCGGCGCGGGCGACTTCGGTTTCGGCCAGCGTCGCCTCGGCCCGCGCGGCGAGGTCTGTCGCCTCCTGCAGCGCCCGGCCAGCCGCGTCCACGTCCCGGCTGAGCGCGGCGAGGCGGTCCACGCCCTCGCGCGCGGCGAGCGTTGCCTTTTCCGCTTCGGCTTCGTGGCGCGCGCGGGCCTGCCGCGCCTCGGCGATCCGGCGATCGGCGGCCTGATGGCGCGCGGCGAGATCGGCCTGCAATTCGGTCTCCCGCGCAAGGGCGCCCTCGCGTTCACCGAGGATGTCGTTCGCCGCCACGGCCTCGGCCTGCGCGGCCTCCAAAGCTTCGGAATGGCCTTCCATCGCCTCGCGGATGGAAGCGGCCTCGGCTTCGAGACCCGCGATGGTTTCGCCCGCATCGGCATTCAGCGCCGTCTCGCGGTCAAGGTCGCGGGCCAACTGCGCGATGCGCGCCTCGAGCGAGGCGACCTGCTCGGTGGCGCGTTTGGCCTCGGCATCGATGCTGTCACGCTCGACATAGAGCCGCTGCAACACGGCGGCCGCGATCGCCTCTTCCTCCCGCAAGGGGGGCAGTGCCGCTTCCGCAGACTCTCGCGCCTCGGCGGCATCCCGCGCAGCCTTCTCGGCCCCGGCCGCCGCGGAAAGCGCCGCGCGCAGGACCTCTTCCGCCGAAAGCCGCGTGGCGTCCGCATCGCGCCAGCGCAGCCACAGAAGCAGACCCTCGGCCGCGCGCAGCTCCGCTCCGATTTCACGGTAGCGCGCCGCCTGCTTCGCCTGACGCGCCAGTGTCGCGATCTGGCCCGAGAGCTGCTCCAGCACGTCATCGATCCGGGCGAGGTTCTGCTCCGCCCCGCGAAGCTTCAGCTCGGCCTCGTGTCGCCGTTGGTAAAGCCCCGCAATCCCGGCCGCGTCCTCGAGCACACGGCGGCGGTTCTTCGGCTTGGCGTTGATCAGCTCCGCGATCTGGCCCTGCCGCACCAGCGCGGGCGAATGGGCGCCCGTCGCGGCATCGGCAAAGAGCATCTGAACGTCGCGCGCGCGCACATCCTTGCCGTTGAGCTTGTAGGCCGAGCCCGCGTCGCGCGTGATGCGGCGCACGATGTCGATCTGGTCGGTATCGTTGAAGCCTGCGGGCGCCAGTCGCTGGGCATTGTCGATCTGGACATGCACCTCGGCGAAGTTGCGTGCGGGCCGCGTGGCCGCCCCGGCGAAGATCACGTCCTCCATCCCGTCGCCGCGCATGGCGGTCGGGCGGTTCTCGCCCATCACCCAGCGCAGCGCCTCCAGCAGGTTCGACTTGCCGCAGCCATTGGGGCCGACAACACCGGTCAGACCTTCGCCGATGACCAGGTCGGTCGGATCGACGAAAGACTTGAACCCGTTGAGTCGTAGCTTGTTGAACCGCACGTGCCTGCCTCGGAGTTTTCGATTCCGTTGGGGCTGCAGTGTCTGCGGCTGTGCGCACCCCTGTCAATCAAAGGCTTGCTGCATGTTGGTTTGGCGCGCCTATTATCCCCAAGATATCGGCTTTCGGACCAAATCTAGACGCCGAACCTGCTTCATTTTGCGCACAGTTCTGCGCACAAGTGCGACGATCTGTGCATTGCCATCCATTTTCCACTGTGCCATTTAGTTTGCAATGTTAAATATAGGAGTCGACACATGACCCGCGCCTCTCGTGAATACTCGCCCCTCTACTTCCTCGCCTCGCTGGGGGCCGGCGGCCTCGCCGTGACCTTCTTCATGTGGCTGATGTTCTGGGTTCCGCACCCCGGACAGCCCGTGCCCATCTTCGAGGACAACTGGGCCATCCTGACCGGCGGCTCCCTTATCCAGCAGGCCATGGTTCTTGGCGCCATGGCGGGCATCGCCGTGTTCGCCTATCTCAACATCAAGCTTCTGGTGTTCAACCTGCGCAGCTTTGCGGCCTTCCGCCGGTCAGAAAAGTACCAGGCCTTCGCCGATTCCAACGCGGGCAGCCAGGTTCTGGCCATGCCGCTCGCGCTCGCCATGAGCGTCAACGTGGGCTTCATCATCGGCCTGACCTTCGTGCCGGGGCTCTGGACCATCGTCGAATACATGTTCCCCGCGGCGATCCTCGCGTTCCTCGCAATCGGCTACATCGCCTTCCGCGAGCTTGGCCATTTCGTCGGCGCACGCCTGCAGAAGGGCGGCTTCAACTGTGCAGCCAACAATTCCTTCGCCCAGATGCTGCCGGCATTCGCGCTGTCGATGATCGGCGTGGGCCTCGCGGCGCCGGCGGCCATGTCCACCTCGCCCCTGATCGCCGGGATCAGCCTCGTGCTCTCGACCTTCTTCATCGTGGCTGCCGTGCTGATCGCGCTGATCGTCATGGTCATGTCGATCCGTCCGATGCTCGAGAACGGCGTCAACGTCGAGGCCGCGCCGACCCTGATGGTCGTGATCCCGCTGATCACCGTGGTCGGCATCGCCCTGATGCGCCAGAACCACGGCCTGCACGTGCATTTCGACGTGCATGGCGGCGCCGGCGAAACCCTGCGGATGCTGACGCAGTTCCTGTCGGTGCAGGTCGTCTTCGCGCTCTTCAGTCTGGCCGTGCTGGCGCGTATCGGCTACCTCGCCCGCTTCGTGAGCGGTCCCGAGACGTCGCCCGGCTCCTACGCGCTGGTCTGCCCGGGTGTGGCACTGTCGGTGATGACCCACTTCTGGCTGAACAAGGGCCTCGTGGAAGCCGGACTGATTGACAAGTTCTCGGTCGCCTACTGGGGCATCTCCGCGGTCGCGGTGGCCCTGCAGCTTTCCATGATCGTGCTGGTCTGGATGCTGGCCACCAAGCACTTCCGCGCCCTCCCGGCCGAGGCAGCCGTCCCGGCCGAGTGACGCCCACCCGGCAAACACGCCATGGCACCGCCCCTCCATGCCAGAGGGGCGGTTTTTGGTATCACCCGCAACAGTTTTCGACATCCACAATGCGCAATCATTGAGATGGCGGTGGTGCGATGCTACATTGAGATCACGTCCAGCGCCGGGGCGCAGTCCGGCGCATAGCCAAGGAGGACTGTGTCCTGACCGGACCGCAACAGGCGGTGGCCACAAGGGCCACCATGGCGCAGACGGCGCCGCAGATCGACACCCTCACCAGCGATGAGTTGCTGGAGCGTGTCATTGCTTCTCTCGACGACGACAAGGCCGAGGATATCGTGCGGATCGATCTGCGCGGAAAATCGTCCATTGCCGACTGGATGGTCGTGGCCTCCGGCCGCTCGTCCCGGCAGGTCGCGGCGATCTCGGAAAAGCTCGTGGAACGGCTCAAGCAGGACCATGGCGTTGCCTGCAAGGTCGAAGGCAAGGAGACGGGTGACTGGGTGCTGATCGATGCGGGCGACGTGATCGTCCACGTCTTCCGCCCCGAAGTGCGCGACTTCTACCAGCTCGAGAAGATGTGGCTTCCGAGCGGGGCTTCCGCCGGCGCCAAGGCCCCGTAGGCCAAGGCCATGCGCGTGCATCTTCTGGCGGTGGGCCGCTTGCGCGGCGGCCCCGAACGCACGCTCGTGGACGATTACCTTTCCCGATTCGAAAAGACCGGGCGTGGCCTTGGGCTGACACTTGGCGGTGTCGTCGAGGTCGAGGACCGAAAGTCCGGCGGGCCGGAGGGCGAGGCGCAGCTGCTCCGCAAGGCGATGCCCGAGGGTGCCGAGCTCTGGGTGCTCGACGAACGGGGGCGGCAGATGACCAGCCCGGATTTCGCGGATGCCATGGCGCAAACGCGCGACACCGGGCGGCGCGATCTTGCGCTGATGATCGGGGGCGCGGACGGCCTCGACCCCGCGATCAGGTCCGAGGCCACGCGCGCCATCGGGTTCGGCGCCATGGTCTGGCCGCACATGCTGGCGCGCGTGATGCTCTGCGAACAACTCTATCGCGCGACGACGATCCTGTCCGGTGGACCCTACCACCGCGTGTGATCGCGGCAGGGCCGAATCAGGGCGCTTGAAGGATTTCGTGGCGATGCCGCTGCAGGAAGACGAGGCCCAGCGCCAGCGGCACAAGCGCCCAGGCCAGCACCAGCGACACGGAGGCATAGTGCGCGTCATACCCCGGGTAGAGCCCCGCGCGGAAAATCCCGGTGATGTGGATCCATGGCGTCAGGAAAAGCCAGTCCTGCAACCGGGTCGGCAGATCCTCCATCACGAAAATGACGCCCGCCACCAAGAACAAGGGACGTGAGAGAATCGCCCAGACCTGCCCCCAGAGCGGAAAGAGGCCGATGAGCAGGCAGTTCAGAACCCCCAGCCCCAGACCGAGCAACGCGGCAAGCGACAGGGCAAGCACGACCTGCCCGGGCGCGACGATCCGCACCTCGCCCGTCGCAAGCGCAAGTCCGCCAAGCACGATGGCCACGACCGCAAGGCCCGTCACCGCATTCAGCGCGAAGCGTGCCGCGATCGCGTCGATCCAAGACACGGACGGATAGACCAGAAGCGGGCGCGAATAGACCAGCGCCTGCTGCACGTGGCCCTGCAGCGTCGCGTAGAACAGGAACGGCAGGTAGCCCGAGGCGTAGAAGATCACAAAACTCGTGCCGAGCGACGGGGCCTGAACGATCATCGACAGCGCCGCCGAAAGCACGAGAACTGCCGCGACGGGTTCAAGGATCGCCCAGAGAAACCCGCCCGGCGTCCGGCCATAACGCGTCGCGACCTCGCGCAGAATCAGGGCATGCATGACCCGCAGACCCGCGGACCACGGCGCAGCGACGGCGGGCGAGGGCGCAAGCGGCGGCGCAAAGCGACGCATCAAGGTCTTGTCTGGTTCAACGGACATGGCCCGGTTCGGGTCCTCCTTCACATGCTTAATTGCCCCGTAACCTTATCGCGGCATTTGGTGGAACAAACGTGAACAGGGGCCGCGAATGCACGACAGGTTCGAGATGGCGAAGAGGCTGCCGGAAAGCGGCGCGGCCACGGACCATGCGTCCTTCGTCTCATCGCGGGGCGCGATGGCCCGACTGCTCCGCGGCAACCGCACGGAGACGGCGGAGGCTGACGCGGCACCGGCGCCGGTCGCCATCGGGACACGCCGGATATCCCCCCGGCCAACGGACGCGGAAATGTCCGGCACCGAGCGCACGCGGCACGCGCGCAATCCCGGCCACCGCGCGTTCCGCTATACACGCGGCCGGGCCTTCGCCCTTGGCGTTTTGCTGCCGATTTGCATTCTGGCGCTCTACATGACCGCCTTCGCACGCCCGCAATTCGCCTCGACCGTCGCCTTTACCGTACGGTCGGCGGAACACGGCGGAATGAGCGACGCACTGACCGGCTTTGCGCAATTCACCGGCGCATCGCGCAACACGGACGCGCTGATCCTCGCCGAATTCCTGCAAAGTCAGACGCTTCTGGAACGCCTCGACGCGCGCCTGGACCTCGTGCGCCATTACGCGGCCCCCTTCGACCGCGATCCGCTTTTCGCGCTGGCGCCCTCGGCCTCCATCGAGGCGCGCCTGACCCATTGGCGACGAATGCTGCATGTCCAGAGCGATCCGTCGACCGGGCTTCTGGAATTGCGCGTCCACGCGTTTTCGCCCGAAATGGCGCAGCTGGTCGCGCGCGAATTGCTGGTCGAAAGCCGCACACTCCTCAACGAGCTGAACGCCGATGCGCGAAACGGCGCCACCGCTCAGGCCGAGGCGGAACATTCCGCCGCCGGGGAGCGGCTGACCGAAGCGCGCGCGGCGTTGACGGCGTTTCGCACCGAGACCCGCATCCTCGATCCGAATTCCGATTTCGAGGGTCGCGCGGGCGTCCTGCGTCACCTGCAGGGGCAGCTGGCTCAGGCGCTGGTCGAGCAGGATATCGCGGGCACCGGCATGGCCGATACACCACGCATCGCAGCCTTGCGCGACCGGATCGAGGCGGAGCGCAGCCTTCTCGTGCGCGGGCCAGGGGGCGAGGGCCTCGATTACCCGGCGCTTCTGGCCATGCACGAACGCCTGACGGCCGACCGGGATTTCGCCGAAGCCGCCTACCGGACGGCGCGAACGGCCCTCGACCTGACCCTTGCGCAGGCCGCACGGCTCGACCTCTATCTCGCGGTCTACGTCCAGCCTACCCTGCCGGAACGGGCCGATCACGCCCGCACCCTTCGAGTGATCGGCCTTTCGGCGCTGTTTCTGTGTCTCGTCTGGACCATCGCGACACTGATGCGCAGCGCCATTCTCGACCGGCGCTGAGGCGAAGGTCCATGATCCGGTTCGAGCATCTGACCAAGGGGTTCGCCACCGAGGGCGCGCGCAGGGTGATCCTGGATGACCTCTCGCTCACCCTGCCGCCGGGCCGCGCGATCGCGCTTCTGGGCCGGAACGGGGCGGGCAAGTCGACGCTTCTCCAGATGATCGCAGGCAACCAGAAACCCGATGCCGGGCGCGTCGTCATCGAGGGGAGCGTATCGTGGCCCGTGGGCTTCGGCGGCAGCTTCCACCCGGAACTGACCGGTGCGCAGAATGCGCGCTTCGTCGCCCGTATACATGGCGTGGACCCCGTTGGCCTGATGGACTTCGTCGCCGATTTCGCTGAGCTTGGCGACCATTACGCCATGCCGGTGCGCACCTATTCACAGGGCATGAAGGCGCGGCTGACCTTCGGGATGTCCATGGGCATCGCGTTCGATACCTACCTCGTCGACGAGGTGACGGCCACCGGCGACGCGGCCTTTCGCGAAAAGAGCCATGCGATTTTTCGCGACCGGATCGAACGTGCCGGCGCCCTGATCGTCAGCCACAACATGGAGGAGTTGCGCAAGCTCTGCGACGCCGCGCTGATGCTGGAGGGCGGGCGGGCGCGGTTCTACCCCTGCGTGGAGGACGGCATCGCCGCCCATCGGGCGCATCTCGGCGTGGCCGATCACGTCTGACACCGAACGCCCATGCCGCGCATCCCGGTCGTGGCGAAGACACGAAAATCTTCCGAAATGGCCACCCTGTGTCCCGATTTCGAATCCGGGATCCGCTGACCCCGGTGCGACCCTTCGCAGGCGTGGTCGGGAACGGACGAGATGCCGGAGTAGAGCTTTGACGAATGGCTGTCCTCGGAGCATGGGGCGATCGACCGGGGAACGGACAGCCCTACGTCGTCACGCGCAGCCAGTCGGAAAACGGCGTCTCCGGCTCCGCCGACACCGAAACCATCCCTGCCTCGACCGGAAACCTCGTCGCGGACGAAGGGCTCGGCGTCATGGTTCGGACCGACATGGCCTCGGCCCAGGTTGGCGACCGGCACTTCATCATCCTCGGATCCTTCGCGGCATCGGGAAAAAGCGGCGCGAGCAACGTCGTGGAACTGCGCGAGAGCGGCGCGCTGATGGGCTGCCAGGGCAAGGACGTACTGCGCGGGCAGGGGTGAGATTCTGATCGCCGGCCTGTCCCTCGCTAACCTCGATTTAACCGATATGCTGTTTTGAAGGACGGGCAGAGTGCCGGACCCGGGGGTGGAGCGCGGCAGGCCTGCGCCCCTTGGCGGCGCGGCGCGATCCTACCCCCGGCGTCTTGCCGGTCCAGAAGGAGCGCCCAGTAATGCCCACCAGTCGAGCCACCGTCCTGTCCCCCGGACGCCACCTGATCCGGTTCGACGCGATCGAGGCGGAACTCACGGCCACCAAGGACCGTCAGGCGCTTTTCGGCAACCGGCGCTTCCGCCGCCTTGTCTTCGACGCGCTGGACAGCATGGTCTGTGCCGAAAATGGCGAAACCGGCCTGCTCAGCCTCGATGTCTTCGACACGCTTCTGCTGCGCGACGGGTCCAGCGAGGTGCGGCGCTTCGGCGAAATCGGCGCACGCATGGCGCAGATCGCGGGACGGGGCACGCGGGCCATCGACGCGCTGGTCGCCCGTCACCTCGGCACCATGGCCAGCTATCGCGCGGGCCCCCGTGTCGATGGCTGTGGCGAAGGATCGCTGCGCGAGATCCACGAAACCGCCGCGCGGATTCTCGGTTTGCCTTCGACCATGGCGCACGACTTCATCGAGGCCGAGATCGCCTGCGAAGCCAGGCGCGTCTTTCCGAATACTCTTCTTGTTTCCTATATAAGAAAGCATCAGGCGCGTGGTGGCAAAACCGTTCTGATCAGCGACATGTACATGCATGCCGACCAGATCGCCGAACTGCTGGCCCGTGCGGGCGTGCGCCCCGATCTCTATGACGCTCTCTATTCCTCCGCCGACATCAAGCTGTCGAAAGCCTCGGGCGGGGTATTCGGCCGCGTGACCGAAGCCGCGGACACATCGCAAGTGCTGCATGTCGGGGACAGCCTGCGCGGGGATTACCTCAAGCCGCGTGAATTCGGCTGGCGCGCCATGCTGATGCCGGTGCCCGCCGCCCTTCTGGAAGAACGGCGCACGGACCACGCGGCCTGTATCTCGGAACTATGGCAAAAACACCGGCTGAACCTCGAGGGGGAGATCGCGGCATGAAGACATGGACCCCCAAGGGCCAAGACGCGCTGAAAGCGGACCTCGCGCATCATGTCGGCTATGACCTGCTGGGCCCGGTGGTGCAGCGCTGGCTGCTGGCGTTGCATCAGCATCTGCAGTTTCACGACGACGGATCGACAGTAGCGCTGTTGTGCGCGCGCGCGGGCGTGCGGATCGCAGAACTTTACGACCTCTTCCTCGCGGGCCGAGACTCGGGCGGACCCGACAGGGAAATACTGTGGATCTCCCGCCTTGCCATGGCCAAGGGCGTCTTTGGTACGCCGGGCGGCCATGCGCGCAGCATCGCGCTTCTCACGCGGGAATACCGGCACCAGCCCCTGCGCGATCTGGTTCAGGGCGTGATGCGCCAATGCCCCGAGCTTCTGGCCGATATCGACCTGCAGGACCGGACACTCGACGCCCATGGTCACAACTTCGCCGGATGGCTGACCGTCAACGGCACGGTGCAGCGCCGGGTCCGCGACTACCTCAAGGCCAGCACCGCGGCCTTCGAGACGGAGATCGACGCAGCTTTGGACGGGCGGCGGCGTGCGCTTCTGATCGATAGCGGCTGGCAAGGCACGGCGCAAAGCCTGCTGGCCGCGGCGCATCCCGATATCCATTGGCGGGGCCTCTATTTCGGCAGGATCCTGACACAAGCCCACGACCCCGCCATAGTGCCCGACTGCATCGGCCTCATGTTCGAGGCGGAGCGCTGGGATCCTCAGAGGCCGGAAACGGCCTTCGTCCGCCACCGCCACCTGATCGAGGCGCTTCTTGAACCCGCCGCGCCATCGATCGAGGATATCCGCGGCGGCCCCGCGAAAACCGCGGTCGAAGCCATGATCGACGCCTGCCGCTCGGCCACGCCCGATCCGGTCACGGATGCGCTCTATCTCGCCGTGCGAAGCTACGTCGCGGACCACGCGGGGCAAAGCCCGGCGCGCATCCTCGCCGCCCATTCCGCCGCAATGCCGGAACTGGCGCGCATGATCGTGCGCCCGAACGCAGCCGAAGTTTCCGTTCTCGCCGCCAAGGGACGCTCGGCCGATTTCGGCAAGTCTCTCATCGTCCCCGTGGTCAGCGACCCCGCCGACGGACGCGCCGAGGATCGCGAAGGACGCATCGCGCGCGCACTATGGACCGAGGGGCAGATCGCGCTGGAATACCCGCCCGCCGCCGCCCGCGAGTTGCAGGATCGCGCAAACGGCGACCGCCGGGAGCCACGCCCGGCCAGGCCCCTGCTGGCCGACGGCGCGCGCCCGGCATCGCCGGCACGGCACCCCCGCGTCGCCGTCATCACAAGGACGAGGAACCGGCCTGTGTTGCTGCGCCGCGCCGCGCAAAGCGTGGGCGGCCAGACCTTCACCGACATCGTCTGGACCGTCGTCAACGACGGAGGCGATGCCGGACAGGTCGCCGAGATCATGCGCGCCGCACCGATCGATCCACGCCGCATGCGGCTCGTCTCGCACGAGGCGAGCCAGGGAATGGAGGCCGCCTCGAACGCCGGGACCGCCGCCTGCGACAGCGACTACGTCGTGATCCACGATGACGACGACAGCTGGTGCCCGGACTTCCTCGAACGGACCGTCGCCTTCCTCGACAGTGCAGAAGGCGCGCGGTACGGCGGGGTCGTCACGCACAGCCTTTACGTCTCCGAGGATATCCGCGGCGATACCGTGACGGAACACGCAGCGCGCCCCTACAACGACTGGGTGCGCAACGTGCACCTCTCGGAGATGGCCTGCGGCAATTTCTTTCCGCCGATCGCCTTCGTGTTCCGGCGCAAGGTGCTGGACCGCATCGGTGGCTACAACGAGGCGCTTCCGGTTCTCGGCGACTGGTTCTTCAACCTCGAGTTCCTGCTCGAGG
The DNA here is from genome assembly GCA_964578115.1 of uncultured Roseicyclus sp. Lineage (GTDB taxonomy): Bacteria > Pseudomonadota > Alphaproteobacteria > Rhodobacterales > Rhodobacteraceae > Roseibacterium. The sequence continues at coordinate 8,075 of CAZOBK010000019.1, read as the reverse complement.
ACGACATCGCCGTCCTGCCCGAGCCGCTCGCGCGTTACCATCATCGCGACCGCGGCGGTGCGACCTCTGCGGCCTACGCCAATTCGGTGATAGGCGGCGTCTCGAAACACGAGGAATTCGCCGCCGTGGCCCGCAACGCCTTCCTGCGCCGCCATGGCGACAGGGCCGGCGTGGCGGCCTCCTTCGCCATGGGCTACGCGGTCAGCGATCTGCGCGGGCGCATCGGCCAGGACACGCAACCCAAGGCCTCACCGCCGGCCCGCGCGCCGCAGGGCTGCGATGATCGGCTCTGGTGCGTGGCGGAGCTGAACGCGGCGCTTGGCCGGCGGGGCGTCTGGCGCCGCATCCGGCGCGGACCGTCCATTCCCGCCGATATCCCCTGGGACGATCTGGTCAAACGCTTGCGGGGATCGGGGCAGGCCGTACGCGCGCCCGGTGATTTCGACGAGGACTGCTATTTGCGCAAGAACCCCGACGTGGCCGTCGCCGTGCGGGACGGGCAACTCGCGACAGGATACATGCACTACATCCTCCACGGCCGGGCGGAAGGCAGGCCGCGCCAGACACGGGGCAATCAATGACATCGTCAGGTGCCACGACCTTTGCAGAAGCCACAGCAGCAACCCAAACGGGCCCATCGCCGTCGGACCTGTTCGACCAGCACCCCGATCTGACAGAATACATCTGCCATTGGTCGCGGCGCGTCGGCTGCATCTATGTCGAGACCCCCAAGGTCGCCTGTACGACGATCAAGCGCGTCCTGCAAAGCGCGGAGCTTGGGCCGGATGGCTCGGGCGCGTTGCCCGAAGACGTCCACGACCGCGCGACGTCGCCGCTGCTGTCGCCCGGGCATGATCCCTGTGGCTTCGTCTCGGCCCTGACGGACACGCAAGGCTTCTGCTTCGGCTTCGTGCGCAACCCCTATGGCAGGACGCTGTCCTGCTGGCTCGACAAGATGGTCGCCAACGCCGCGGAACGTGAACGCCTTGCGCCGATGCTCGGCCTCGACCCGGACGCACCGCCCAGCCTCGAGGCATTTCTCGCCGCCATCGCCGATCAGCCGGAGGCGGAGCGCGACCCGCATTGGGCCACGCAGACCCATCTGCTGAACCCCCACGGCATCCGCTACGCCTTCATCGGCCGGTTCGAACACTTCCGCCTCGATTTTTCCTGCGTTTGCGCCCATCTGGGTATCGAAACCCATGCCGGCGACCTGCCCGCGACGTGGCATGCCACCGACGCCAGCGCCAAGATCCGGAGCCATGTGGGCGAGCGCGAGGCCATGCTCATCCGCCGTATCTACGAGGCGGATTTCCGCAATTTCGGATACGGCTGGGGCAGTGCGCTGATCTGAGGGCCCGATCTTGCAGGCGCACACCTTGCGGCGCAAACGACGCGTCTCTAGAACGCTGCACAGGTCAACGAGGAGCATCCGCGCCATGTCAGCCCCGCCCAAACCGGTCGTGCTTTGCATCCTCGACGGATGGGGCATCGGCCCGACCGAGGCCGACAACGCGCCGCTTCTCGCCCGGACGCCGAATGTCGACCGCATCCTCGCCGATTGCCCCCATGCGACGCTCGTCACCCATGGCCGCGACGCGGGCCTACCCGACGGCCAGATGGGCAATTCCGAGGTCGGGCACACCAATATCGGCGCCGGCCGCGTCGTCGCGATGGACCTTGGCCGGATCGAGCTTGCCATCGAGGACGGCGATTTCTTCGAAAACGACGCGATCCTCGGCTTCATCGACACGCTGAAAGACAATGGCGGTACCGCGCATCTGTTCGGCGTCGCCTCCGACGGCGGGGTGCACGGACATATCGATCACATCATCGCCGCCGCAAAGATGATCGCGGAGGCCGGCGTGCCGGTGGTCGTCCACGCCATCACCGACGGGCGCGATGTCCCGCCGAAATCCGCAGGACCATTCATCGAACATCTCGAAAACGGCCTGCCCGATGGCGCGCGCATCGGCACCGTGATCGGGCGTTACTTCGCCATGGACCGCGACAACCGCTGGGACCGGATCGCGCAGGCCTATGAGGCGATGGTGCACGCAGATTCGGCCCGCGCCGACAGCGCGCCGCAGGCGGTGACCGATGGCTATGCCGAGGGCAAGACCGACGAGTTCCTGCTGCCGCGTATCATCGGCGAGTATGCCGGCATGCAAGACGGCGACGGGTTTTTCTGCCTGAACTTCCGCGCCGACCGTGCGCGGCAGATCCTGCGCGCGCTGGGCGGGCCCGAATTTGACGAATTCGACCTCGGAGGCCGTCCAGAGCTTACCATGCTGGGGATGGTGGACTACTCCGAGGATCACGACCGCTTCATGACCGCCGCCTATCCCAAGCGGCCGGTGGCCAACACGATCGGCGCCTGGGTGGCGCAGCACGGGCTGAAACAGTTCCGCCTCGCGGAGACCGAGAAATACCCGCATGTCACCTTCTTCCTCAACGGCGGCAAGGAAACGCCCGAGGCGGGAGAGGATCGCTACATGGCGCCCTCGCCCAAGGTCGCGACCTATGACCTTGCCCCCGAGATGAGCGCGGCGGAGGTCTCGGACCAGCTCGTGAAGGCCATCGCGGCGCGCTATGACCTGATCGTGGTGAATTACGCCAACCCCGACATGGTCGGCCATACCGGCGACCTGCAGGCCGCGATCCGCGCCTGCGAGGCGGTGGACGAGGGTCTCGGCAGGGCGCTCGACGCGCTGGAGGAGGTCGGCGGCGCGATGGTCGTCACCGCCGATCACGGCAATTGCGAGACGATGATCGACCCGGAGACGGGCGGGCCGCATACCGCGCATACACTCAATCCGGTTCCCGTGATCCTCGTGGGCGGGCCCGAGGGTGTCGGCCTGCGCAAGGGGCGGCTTGCCGATCTCGCGCCCACGCTTCTGGACCTGATGGGGCTGGAGAAGCCGCCAGAAATGACCGGGGAAAGCCTGATCGAATGAGGCGGCTGGCCGCCATGGCTCTGGGGATGGTCCTGGCCGCGGCGCCGGGCGGCGCGGAGACCGACGCCGCAGCGACGGCGACGCGCGCCGCCGAGATGCTGCAGGACGCCGCCGCGTCCCTGGCCCAGGCCGATGGCGCCCGCGACCGGGTCGAGGCGCTGACCGAAACCGTGCGCGCCTACGAGGCAGGGCTGCTTGCGTTGCGGGAAGGCGTGCGTCAGGCCGCGCTTCGGGAACGGACTATCCTGATGGCCTTCGACGCAGAACGCGACCGGCTGGCGCGGCTTCTGGGGGTTCTGCAATCGATCCAGTCCGCGCCCGGGCCGATCCTGATGTTGCATCCCGAGGGACCCGTGGGCACGGCGCGCGCGGGCATGATCGTGGCCGATATCACGCCCTCGGTGGCCCGCGAAGCGCAGGAGTTGCGCGCACGGCTGGAGGAACTGGCCCTGCTGCGCGGGCTGCAGGATGCGGCGCTGACGCAACTTACCGACGGGCTTGCCGGGGCGCAGACCGCGCGGGCCGACCTGTCGCAAGCCATCGCCGACCGCCGGATGCTGCCGACGCCGCTGGCGCTGAATGCCGAGGCGATGCAGGAGATCCTGCAAAGTGCGCTGTCGCTTGACGATTTCGCCGCCTCCCTGCGGCAGCAACCATCGACCGCACCCGACGACCTGCCCGATTTCGCCGCCGCACAGCGGCGCCTGCAGCCTCCGGTTCTGGGCACGGTCCTCAGGCGTTACGGCGAAGAGGACGCCGCCGGCGTCGCGCGGCCCGGACTGGTGCTGGCCACGCGCCCCAACGCGCTGGTCACCGCGCCCTGGCCGTCATCGGTCCGCTATGCCGGGCCGCTTCTCGATTACGGAAATGTCATTATCCTCGAGCCCGAGGCGGACTATCTGCTGGTCATGGCAGGGCTCGCGACACTCTTCGTTCAGGCCGGAGAACTCCTGCAAGAGGATGCGCCGGTCGGATTGATGCCGGGACCGGCCGCGACTGGCGAAGAGTTGATCCTTCCGGAATCACGTGGAGGGGGTGCTATCCTCTCCGAAACGCTTTACTTGGAACTCAGACATTCCGGGCGCACGGTGGACCCATCGGACTGGTTCGCATTCGATTGAAGGGACCCGCCGCGCCGGCGGACAGGACGCAAGACGCACGAAGGACGAAAGCACATGAACAAGCTGATCGTGGCGACCATCGCCGGACTCGCAGGTGGCGTTGTCCTGAGCACGCAGGTCGCCGGCCCGCTCATCGCACAGGAACACGGGCGCAACGCATCCGTTTACCAGCAGCTTGACCTGTTCGGGGACGTGTTCGAACGCATCCGCTCGAACTATGTCGAGGAGGTCGACGAAGCCGCCCTTATCGAGGCGGCCATCAACGGCATGCTGACCTCGCTCGACCCTCATTCGAGCTACCTGCCGCCACGCGATTTCGACTCGATGCAGGTGCAGACCCGGGGCGAATTCGGTGGCCTCGGAATCGAGGTCACGCAGGAAGACGGCTTCGTACGCGTCATCACGCCCATGGACGACACGCCCGCGATGGAAGCCGGCGTCGAGGCCGGGGATTTCATCACCCATGTGGACGGCGAGGCGCTGCTGGGTCTGACGCTGGAACAGGCGGTGGACCTGATGCGCGGGCCGGTCGGCTCGGAAATCGTCATCACCGTCGTCCGCGAAGGTGCGGAGGAGCCGTTCGACATCACGATCGTCCGCGACCGCATCCGCCTGACCGCCGTTCGTTCGCGCCTCGAGGGGAATACCGCGATCCTGCGCATCTCGACCTTCAACGACCAGACCTATCCGAACCTGCGTGACGGGCTGGAGGAGATGATCGAGGAGGTCGGCGGTCTCGACAATCTCAACGGCGTCGTGATCGACCTGCGCAACAACGCGGGCGGCCTGCTGTCCGAGGCGATCCGCGTGAGCGACGCCTTCCTCGACCAGGGCGAGATCGTGTCGACCCGTGGCCGGGAGCCGCAGGACGGCGACCGCTTCAACGCCACGCCGGGCGACATGATCGAGGGGCTGCCGATGGTCGTGCTGGTCAATGGCGGCTCGGCCTCGGCCTCCGAGATCGTGGCTGGCGCATTCCAGGACCACCGCCGCGCGGTGATCGTGGGCACCAACACCTTCGGCAAGGGCTCGGTCCAGTCGGTCATGCCGCTGCCGGGCAATGGCGCGATGCGGTTGACCACGTCGCTCTACTACACGCCGTCGGGTCGGTCGATCCAGGCGCTGGGCGTGGCGCCCGACATTCTCGTGGAACAGCGCGACCCGATCGAGTTGAGTGAAGAGGAGGAAGAAAGCGTCTTCCGCCGCAACGAGGCCTCCCTGCGCGGGGCGTTGCAGAACTCCACGCTGAGCGAGGATCAGATCCGCCAGCTGGAAGAGGAACAGGCCATCGCCGAAGCCTCCGCCCGCCTCAGGAACGAGGATTACCAGCTGGCCTATGCCATCGACATCCTCACCGGTCTGAACGCGCTGGGGCCTGACGCCCAGTAAGCGCCCAGGATCGACACGTGACGCCCGAACAGATCGCGGCCCTGCCTTACCGGCCTTGTGTCGGTGTCGTCCTCACGGACGGGCGGGGCCGTGTCTTTGCCGGGCAGCGGGCGGACATGGACACGCCCGCGTGGCAGATGCCGCAGGGCGGCGTGGACAAGGGCGAGGAAATTCTCGCGGCGGCCTATCGCGAGCTTCTGGAAGAGACGGGCGTGGAGACCGCGCATGTGACGCTGCGTGCCCAGACGAAAAGCTGGTATCATTATGACCTGCCGCCAGAGGTGATCGCGATACGCTGGAACGGCCGGTTTCGTGGACAGAAGCAGATGTGGTTCCTGATGGAGCTGACAGCCCCCGAGAGCGTCATCGACCTCGACCACAAGGACGTGGAGTTCTCCGACTGGCGCTGGATGACCGGGCCAGAGCTGCTCGAGGCGATCGTGGCGTTCAAGCGCCCGATCTACGAGGGGGTGCTGAAGGAATTCGCGTTGCTGTGACTGACGACGCCGGGCGGCTTGCCGTCACCATCAGAGCCCGCCACCGAATATGTCGCCGATGTTCTCGATGATTGCGACGAGCAGAACCACCCCGGCGATCAGAACCGCGACCATCCAGACGAACTGGAACAGGATCGCAGCCGTCGCGAGCCCCGCGCCATAGGCCGGGTAGCGCCAGTTCTCGCGCCGGAGCCCCGAAACAAGCGACAGCACCAGCGCGACGACGCCGAGCGCCGGGCCGATGAGGGCGAGATAGATCCACCAGTAAACCGGTTCTTCGACAGGCACGGGATCCGGCTCGCCGAGAAGGCTCGCCCATGCGGATCGGCGAATCTCGCCCGCGATCTCGCCGATCTGACTCGCGGCGGAAGGCTGCGGCTGCAATGACGGGGCCACCATGTGCACGCAGACTAAGATCAGCGCGAGGCCGCCGGTCAGAACGGCCCAAAGGCCGAATGTGTAGAACGGGTGTGGCGCGGGGCCGGTGAATGTATTCTAAGACATGGCCCGGTTTTTTCTGACGAATGATGGCAAGACCATGACCCAGCCGGGATATTGGAGCTGCAGCTTTCGCATTCCACGACTCCAAAGTTAGAACAAAACGTGAATATACTTCCGCCCATGGGATTCGCGGAACTTTCCATCACCTCCAACTTCACCTTCCTCACGGGCGCCTCGCATCCCGAGGACTACGTGCGCCGTGCCGCGCTTCTGGGGATCGAGGCGGTGGCGATCGCCGATGTGAATTCTGTCTCCGGTGTCGTGCGCGCCTGGTCCGAGCTGAAGAAGATCGCGGACGAGATCGCCGACCGGGCCGAGGCGATGCGCGACCCCATCGGCCCGCCGAAACCGCCGCACCTCCCCGATCCGCCACGCGCGAGGCTCGACCATGTCCCGCGGCTCCTGCCCGCTGCCTGCCTGCACCTGAGCGAGGGGTTGCGCCTGACCGCGCTGCCCCGGGACCGGACCGGTTGGGCCAGCCTCTGCCGGATGCTGTCCGTCGGACGGCTGAGGGCACAAAAGGGCAACTGCATCCTGCATCTCGACGATCTGCTGGCGCATTCCGGGGGGCTGGAGCTGCTGTTGCACGCGCCAGACGACATCACGCGGGACTGGCGCCGCGCCGCGACCCGCCTGACACGGGCGTGCGGTCCGCAGATCAGCCTTTTGATGGCGCCCTGCTATGACGGGCAGGACAAGCTGCGCTTCGCCGCGGCCGACCGGCTGGCGCGCGATCTGGGCCTCGCGACCGTCGCCTCCGCCCGGCCGCTGATGCATCACGGCTCTAGGCGGCGTCTGGCCGATATCCTGACCTGCATCCGCGAGAGCCTGCGGGTCGAGGCACTCGGCACCGCGGCGCAGGCCAATGCCGAACAGCGCCTGCGCGGCGAGGCCGAGATGCGGCGCATCTTCGACGGCCACGGCGACGCGGTGGACCGCACCGTGGAAATCGCCGCGCGCCTGCAATTCGACATCCGCAGCTTGCGCTACGAATACCCCTCCGAGATCGCCGATGGTGAAAGCGCGTCCGACCGGCTGACCCGGCTAGCGCGTGAGGGGCTTGAATGGCGCTATCCCGAGGGCATCCAGGAGCGCGCGCAAAAGCAGCTCGACCACGAATTGCGCCTGATCGCGAAGCTGAACTACGAGCCGTATTTCCTGACCGTGCATGACATCGTCGCCTTCGCGCGCTCCCGCGGGATCCTGTGCCAGGGGCGTGGGTCGGCGGCGAATTCGATCACCTGCTACGCGCTGGGGGTGACCAGTGTGAGCCCCGAGATCGGCACCATGGTCTTCGAGCGTTTCGTCAGTGAGGCCCGCAACGAGCCGCCCGATATCGACGTCGATTTCGAGCATGAGCGGCGGGAGGAAGTGATCCAGCACATCTACGAACGCTACGGCCGCCACCGCGCGGGCCTCTGCGCCACGGTCATCCACTATCGCGGCAAGCGCGCCGTGCGGGAGGTCGGCCGCGCCATGGGGCTGTCCGAAGACGTGCTTTCGGCGCTGTCGTCGCAAATCTGGGGCTCATGGTCCAGGACCGGGCCCGAGCTTGACCGGATGCGCGAGATCGGCCTCGACCCCGACAGCCCGCGGCTGAAACAGACCAT
>CAZOBK010000018.1:0-51437 GCA_964578115.1 uncultured Roseicyclus sp. | reverse complement strand
ACCTCGGACTTGTTGCCGGTGGTCAACAGCATCTCGCCGAACTTGTTCGACAGAGCCATGAGCATCACGCCGCGCAGGCGGGACTGGATGTTTTCCTCGGCGAGATCGGGCGCGAGCCCAGCGAAAAGCTCGGACAGGGCTTCGGTCACCGCCTCATGCGCGCCGCCGATGGAGACGGTGTCGAGACGGCATCCCAGCCGCTCCGCCACGGCGCGCGCATCCGTCAGCGACGCCTCGGAGGTGTAGCGTGAGGGCAGCATCACGCAGCGCACGTTTTCCGGCCCCAGCGCGTCACAGGCGATGGCGGCGACAAGCGCGCTGTCGACCCCGCCCGACAGGCCAAGCACAGCCTTTTCGAAGCCCGCCTTCCGCATGTAATCGCCGAGCGACAGGACCATGGTGCGATAGTCGGCCTCCCACGGATCGGGGAGGTGCGCCTTCTCCCCTTCCAGCGCGTGCCACCCCTCCTCGCCCCTTTCGAAGGTCACCTCGAAGAGCCCTTCCTCGAAGGCCGGCATCTGGTGGGTGAGCCGGCCATGGGGGTTAAGCACGAAACTCGCCCCGTCAAAGACCTGGTCGTCCTGCCCGCCCAGCAGGTTGAGATAGACGAGCGGCAGCCCCGTCTCGACCACGCGGGCGACCATCTGCGCCTGGCGCACGTCCATCTTGCCCCGGTGGTAGGGGGAGCCGTTCGGCACCAGCAGGATCTCGGCCCCGGTCTCGGCCAGCGTCTCGGTCACGTCCTCGAACCACGCGTCCTCGCAGATCGGCACGCCGACGCGGAGCGGCCCGACGCGCACCGGTCCCGCCGGGTCGCCCGGGTGGTAATAGCGCTTTTCGTCGAAGACGTTGTAGTTCGGCAGGTGGTGCTTGAGCACGGTCGCCGAGATCTCGCCGCCCTGCAGGATGTAATAGGCGTTGAAGGGCTTCGCGCCGCCGGGCAGCGGGCCGCCGATGCCGATGGACGGACCCTCGGCGCAGGCGGCGGCGAGCTCTGCCATGACCCGATGCACATCCATCGCGAAGGCCGGTTTCTTCACAAGGTCTTGCAGTTGGTAGCCTGTCAGGAACATCTCGGGAAAGGCGATCATGTCGGCGCCCGCGTCGCGCGCCTTCTCCCACGCGGCGCGGGCGGTGTCGGCATTGGCCGCGAGATCCCCCACGGTGGGATTGAGTTGCGCCAGCCACATGCGGAACCGCTCGGCCATGGGTTCGGACCTTTCCACTTCGCGCGCCCATCGCCGCGCCGCCCCTGACATAGCAGACCACCGCCCGGGGCCAAGCCGTCGCGGTAAAGCGCCGCGCATGGGAGCCCGGCGCGTCCGGAAATGCATTGCAGAGACCCGGTGCCTCCCCTAGCTTTGGGGCGCGAGCGGCTCTGAGATGAAAACGACCGGCTCCGGGACGAGGAGGGGCAAGACCCGTGCGAAAGACGATTTGGTGCGTCGCGGTTGCAGGCGGCATGGCGGTGATGGCACCGGGCGGGGTTCTTGCGCAGGACACCCGGGTCGACATCCAGCAATACGACAATGGCGGCATCTACGAGGGCGAGTTCCGCGACGGCGTGCAGCATGGCACGGGCACCTACCGGCTGCCGAACGGGTATGAATACACCGGCGAATGGGTCGATGGCGAAATCCGCGGTCAGGGCGTGGCGCGCTTCCCCGACGGGTCGGTCTACGAGGGCGAATTCGCCGCTGGGCGTCCGCAGGGCACGGGGTCGATCACCTTCGCCGACGGCTCCACCTATGACGGCGAGTGGAACGACGGCCGCATCGAGGGCACCGGGACCGCCGTCTATGCCAACGGCGTGAGCTACACCGGCGAGTTCCTGAACGCGCTGCACCATGGGCAGGGCGTGATGACCGGGCCCAACGGCTATCGCTATGAGGGCGAGTGGGAAAACGGGCTGAAGGAAGGGACCGGGACGATCACCTATCCTGACGGCGCGGTCTATACCGGGCAGTTCGCGGGCGGGCAGCGGTCGGGGACCGGGCGGCTCGAGATGGCCAGCGGCGTCATCTACGAGGGCGAATGGGCCGATGGCCAGATCAACGGGCAAGGTGTGCTGACCCAGCCCAACGGCGACGTCTATACCGGGGTTCTGGTCGACGGCCAGAGGCAAGGCGAGGGCCGCGTGGTCTATGCCAACGGCGATGTCTACGAGGGCGATTTCCTGAACGATCGGCGCCATGGCAACGGCGTCTTCACGGGCGTGGATGGCTACGTCTATGTGGGCGAGTGGCGCGAGGGCCAGATCGAGGGGCAGGGGCAGGTGACCTATCCCGACGGCTCGGTCTATGTGGGGTCATTCCGCAACGACCTCGCCCACGGGCAGGGCACCATCACTTATCCAGACGCGTCTTCCTACGAGGGCGACTGGGTCGATGGCGTGATCCAGGGAACGGGTGTTGCGCGTTACGCCAACGGCCTCGTCTATGAGGGCCAGTTCCTCAACGCGCGCCAGCATGGACAGGGCGTGATGGGCCATCCTGACGGCTACCGCTATGAAGGACAATGGGAGGACGGCCTGCGCCACGGGCAGGGCATCGCCACCTATGCCGATGGCACCGTCTACGAAGGCACTTTCGTCGCTGGCCAGCGCGAGGGGCAGGGCACGCTGACCATGCCCGACGGATTCACCTATACCGGCGAATGGGAAGACGGCGAGATCAACGGCATGGGCGTGGCCACCTATTCCAACGGCGATGTCTACGAAGGCATGTTCGTCAACGGCCGCCGTCAGGGCGAGGGCACGATGCGCTACGCGAGCGGAGAGGTGCTGGAGACGGAATGGGAGGCGGGTCTGCCTACCGACGAAAATGCACCCGCACCCGCGGCCGAGCCCGACACGGACGAGGTCGGGCCGGGCGAGGACGAAGGCTGATGCGTGCCCGCTATACCGGGTTCTGGGCGCCGGCAAAGAACATCAGCCTGCCATCCGCATCATAAATCGGCCGGATGCGTAGCCGGTTCACGAAGGCCGAGCCGTCCTTGCGGTAGTTCAGGATATCGATGGTGAACAGCGTTTGCGCTCTTAGCGCCTGTCGGATCGCCTCGACGGCATGCGGGCTTGTCTCGGGCCCCTGCAGAAACCGGCAGTTCTGCCCGGTGGCTTCCTCGACGGAATATCCTGTCTGGGTCTCGAATTCGTCGCTGACATAAATCATCGGATTGTCGGGCAGCGATGGATCGGTGATCACCACGCTCAACTCCGCCTCGTCCTCCTCGAGAAGAGACCGGAGATACGCAGTGTCTTTGGTCGAGTCTTCCAAGTCAGCCTCCCGGCGATTCATCCCCGCACCTGACCCATGACCGGGCAACAGGCCTCGGGCAGGATGTAAGCCGCGTTTCGCCGGAAGGCCAGTTGTATCGCCGTGCCGGGCGACGGATGCCCGCCGACCCGGCATTTTCCTTCAGCCGTAATGGACGCTGCTCAGGCCGCGACCAGTCCCATGCTCTCGAGCTTCAGAAGCACCTGCTGGGCGCAGTAATCGACTTCCATCCCTTCGGTATTGACCACCAGCTCGGCGCTTGTCGGCTCTTCGTAGGGGTCGGAGATGCCGGTGAACTCCTTGATCTTGCCTTCACGGGCAAGCTTGTAGAGCCCCTTGCGGTCGCGCCGTTCGCATTCCTCGATCGAGGTTGCCACATGCACCTCCACGAAGGCGCCGTAGGCTTCGACCATCTCGCGCACGGCCCGGCGCGTGGTGGTGTAGGGCGCAATGGGCGCGCAGATCGCGATGCCGCCGTTCTTGGTGATTTCACTGGCCACATAACCGATGCGGCGGATGTTGATGTCCCGGTGTTCCTTCGAGAACCCGAGCTCGCTCGACAGGTGCTTCCGCACCACGTCGCCGTCCAACAATGTCACGGGACGCCCGCCCATCTCCATCAGCTTGACCATGATGGCGTTGGCGATGGTCGACTTACCCGAGCCCGAAAGGCCGGTGAAGAACACCGTGAAGCCCTGTTTGGAGCGCGGCGGCGAGGTGCGGCGCAGCTCTTTGACCACCTCGGGGAAGGAGAACCATTCGGGGATCTCCAGCCCCTCGCGCAGGCGGCGGCGCAGCTCGGTACCCGAGATGTTGAGGATCGTGACATCGTCCTTGTCGGCGATCTCGTCCGCCGGTTCGTATTGCGCCCGCTCCTGCACGTAGACCATGTGTTTGAAATCGACCATTTCGATGCCGATTTCCTCCTGGTGCTCGCGGAACAGCTCCTGCGCGTCGTAGGGACCGTAGAAATCCTCTCCGGCAGAATTCTTGCCCGGCCCCGCGTGGTCACGGCCCACGATCATGTGCGTGCAGCCGTGGTTCTTGCGGATCAGCCCGTGCCAGACGGCCTCACGCGGGCCGGCCATGCGCATGGCGAGGTTCAGAAGGCTCATATGTGTGGTGGCCGAGGGGTACTGGTCCAGCACCGCCTCGTAGCAGCGCACGCGGGTGAAATGATCCACGTCGCCCGGTTTGGTCATGCCGACGACGGGGTGGATCAGCAGGTTCGCCTGCGCCTCCTTGGCAGCGCGGAAGGTCAGTTCCTGATGCGCACGGTGCAGCGGGTTGCGCGTCTGGAAGGCCACGACGCGGCGCCAGCCCAGCTTGCGGAAATAGGCGCGCAGCTCGTTCGGCGTGTCGCGGCGGGCGCGGAAATCGTAATGCGTCGGCGGCTGGATGCCAGTGATGGCGCCGCCCAGATAGACCGGGCCGGCGTTGTGGTGGAGATGGTAGACTGCCGGATGCGCGATGTCGTCGGCGCCGTAGACCTTCTCGGCCTCGCGCGGCTTGTCGGGACTCCACTTGTCGGAGATCGAGAGGATGGCGAGGATCACGCCCTCGGCGTCGCGCAGCGCGATGTCCTGTCCCGGTTCGATCGTCTCGGCGAAGATTTCGGACACGTCGAGCGTGATCGGCATCGGCCAGAGCGTGCCATCGGCCATCCGCATCTTTTCGACCACGCTGTCGTAATCGGCCTGGCCCATGAAGCCCTTCAGCGGGTTGAAGCCGCCGTTCATCAGCAGCTCGAGGTCACAGACCTGGCGCGCGGTGAGGTCCCATGACGGAAGGTCGGCGGCCTCCATCTTCAGCTTCTGTGCGCTGTCGTAGGAAACGTAGAGCTCGGGAACGGGGGTCAGATGGCTTTGCATGGTCAATGTCCTGGTCTTCGGGGGGGCAAGAGAACTGGCCGAGCCTGTCAGCTCGGCGTGAAGGGCGTTGTATTCGGCGAATTTGCGGGCAAGGAACCGGTCGGCGAGGCGCGCCTTCTCTGCCGCGCCGCGCGGGGTCAGGAGGTAGGACGCGCGCTGACGGCGGTCGGTGGATTGCTTTTCAGTGATCTGGACAAGGCCCGCCGCAGTGCTGACGCGCAACAGCGCGTTGAGCCGCCCGAGGCTGACGCCCATGGCCTCGGCCGTGGCGCGCTGGGACGCGTCGGGGGCCGCGTCGAGCTGGCGCAGGAGGCGGAAGAGCAGGTCTTCCTGGGGCAAGGCGATGGTGGGGTCGGCCACGGTCTATCCCGTCGAATCGGGTTTGTTCACGCATGAACAAATGTCATGGTCGTGTCTGAAGGGGAAGATGTTTGTTCGCCCATGAACAGACTGTTGCCGAAGCTCGGAAACTGCGATGCCTGTACGACCTTGGGCGGCCGTTTCAGTCGAGTGGCGCAAGCTCGTGACCGGTCGTCTGATCCTCGAAGAGAACCACTTCGGTCACGCCCGGATAGCCTTCATCGCTCTGGTTGAACCCGCCGCGATTGACCGCGACACCGGAGTTCGCGCCCGCGATGCCGCCCGGATTGCCGCCGGCCAGCATGTTCGTGCTGAACGAGGATTGGTCGACGACCTCCCCGTTGATCATCAGCGCAAGGCCGCCATCGGCATTCAGCGATCCCTCGATCGTGGCCGTGCCGCCGGTGACCTGCCAGGATGCCTCACCCCGCTCGGCCGTCTCGCCGTAGCCATTTCCCCGGCCGGACTGAAGATAGAGCACGCCGTCATGCTGGTAGAGAACCGTGCCCCAGACATTCGCGCCGGTTTCGAAGATGATGCCTTCGGCATCGGGATCGAGATCGACGACAGTTGAAAAGGAAAACTGCTTGACGTTGAGCAGGTCCCGCATGGACGCGGCGGGATCGTTCCATACGTCGGTTGCGGACAGACCCGCGGTCGCCGCGACGAAGGTGCTTTCGATCTGCGCCGACAGGGTCGCCGCGATGTCGCCGGAGAGATCTTCCAAACCGCCGGACACCATCATCATCGTGGACAGACCCATGCCGATCGCCGCGGCGGACGCGACGACCCAATCTGTGGTGACGGCGGCATCCTCGCCGGACAGGAAATCGCGCGTCGCCATGGGCCACTCCAATTGCATTCCAATAATCCGTGCATGGAGTAGCTTTGCATCACGGCACGATATTGACGCAACGCGGGAGGAAACGAGGTCGTATCGTGACGCCGTCACGTGCCCGGCGACGGGGTGCTGAGCCGGACACGCCTGCGCATCGCGCGGGCCCGCCGCGTGGCGCGGTTACTCTGCGGCGCCGATCTCGGCCGCGTAGACGCCTGCGTCCGACACGTCCTCGCCCTCCTGCTCGGCCAGCCACTTCTCGGCGTCGAGCGCGGCCATGCAGCCCATTCCGGCGCTGGTCACCGCCTGCCGGTAGATGTGGTCGGTCAGGTCACCCGCGGCGAAGACGCCGGGGATCGACGTGCGCGTGCTGCCCGGTTCGACCTTCACATAACCGCCGTTGTGAAGCTCGAGCTGGTCCTTGACCAGCTCGGTGGCGGGGGCGTGGCCGATGGCGACGAAAAACCCCGCGCAGGGGATCGTCCGGGTCTCGCCGGTCTCGACATGCCTGACCACGACGCCCTCGACGCCGCGCGGCTCCTCGCCGCCCACGACCTCCTCGATCGTGTGGTTCCAGACCACCTCGACCTTGGGGTTCTTGAACAGCCGGTCCTGCATGATCTTTTCCGCGCGCAGGCTGTCGCGGCGATGCACCAGCGTCACCTTGGAAGCGAAGTTTGTCAGGAACAGCGCCTCCTCGACGGCGGTGTTGCCGCCGCCCACCACGACGATTTCCTTGCCGCGATAGAAGAACCCGTCGCAGGTCGCGCAGGCCGAGACGCCAAAGCCCTTGAAATGCTCCTCGGACGGCAGGCCCAGC
This sequence comes from uncultured Roseicyclus sp., assembly GCA_964578115.1. GTDB lineage: Bacteria > Pseudomonadota > Alphaproteobacteria > Rhodobacterales > Rhodobacteraceae > Roseibacterium. The sequence goes on along the minus strand of CAZOBK010000018.1, from coordinate 44,273 downwards.
CATTTCGCCTGAGCGCCCGTGGCGAGGATCACGGCATCGGCGGTGTAGGTAGTGCCGCCGTCGCCATGGGCCGTGAAGGGCCGATTGGACAGGTCGAGCGAATAGATGTGGTCGCTGATGATCTCGGTGCCCATCTCGCGCGCGTGGTCTTCCATGCGCACCATGAGGTCCGGGCCCATGACACTGGTGTCACCGGGCCAGTTCTCCACATCCGTGGTGATGGTCAGCTGTCCGCCTGGCTGAATGCCCTGCACGAGGATGGGCTCCAACATGGCGCGCGAGGCGTAGACGGCCGCCGTGTATCCGGCGGGACCGGACCCGATGATCAGAGCGCGGGTGTGGCGGGTGTCGGACATGATCGGACCTCGGGGATGCTTGTGGACGCGTCCGATATAAGGCGCGGAACGCCCCGGCGAAAGGGCCGATCCGCTCCCGATGCACGCTCCTGCTTGCGGCGCGCTGCTGTTTCTTGTGCAGACAGCGCGCTGCGGGCATAGTGCGTAGGCAGGTTCTGCCCGCCTTGGCCGTCGCCCCGATTGTCCCGACGTCGCCGCTTGCAAATCCCGGACCGCTATTCCATATGTTGCGCAACCGTGAAATAAAATTGCGTACGGGCGCGTGCATGCGCACGGAATGACCAGACAGACCATCCGGCGAGGGGGCCGGACCAGATGCCCAGCACCAAGCTCGATCCCATTGACCGCAAGATTCTCGCCGAATTGCAGGACGACGGTCGCATGACCAACGTGGAGCTTGCCCGCCGCGTCGGCATCTCCGCGCCGCCCTGCCTGCGCCGCGTGCGGACGCTGGAGGATGCCGGGTATATCCGCGGCTACCACGCCGAGGTGGACCCGCGCCTGCTGGGATTCGAGGTGCAGGTCTTCGCCATGGTCGGCCTCTCGAGCCAGGCCGAGGCGGACCTCGTCGCCTTCGAGGAGCTTTGCCGCGGCTGGCCGCTCGTGCGCGAATGCCACATGCTCAATGGCGAGATCGACTTCATCCTGAAATGCGTGGCGCCGGACCTGTCGACCTTCCAGAGCTTCCTGACCGGCTCGCTGACGGCCGCGCCCAATGTGGCGAGCGTGCGCACGTCGCTGGTCATCCGGGGCGCCAAGGACGCTCCGGGCGTGCCCTTCGACGTGATGGAAGACAGGCTCAGCCAGTCGGCGTGACGTGATGCTCCCGCCATCGCAAGCGGAGATCCCCCGGCTCTACCAGCAGGCGCTCGATCTTCAGAAGGCCGGCGACGTTGACGCTGCGTTGGCCATCCATGACCGCATCCTGCGCGCCGTTCCGGGGCAGGCGGAGGTCCTGTTTCAGAGGGGCCGCATTCTTGCGGGCAAGGGCGATCTGGACGGGGCCGAGACATCGCTCCGGGCCGCGCTCAAGGCCAAACCCGCCGAAGCCGCGATCTGGCAGGCGCTGCACGGGGTGCTCAAGGGCGGCCCCCGCAACAAGCTGGAACGCGAGGCGGTGAGGGCGGGGATCGCCCTTGGCCTCGCCTCCGAGACGAAACCCATCCTCGACCGCATCGTAAAAGGTGAGCCGGGCGAAGCCCTGAAACGGGCCATGGCGCTTGCGCGCGTGGCGCCGATGGCCGCGCCTCCGGTGCATGCCGTGGGCGCGGCGCAGGCGGCGCTGGGCCAGTGGGGACAGGCTGTGACGGCCTTTGCGGAAGCGGTCCGGCGGGAGCCGGAGAATGCCGGTTTCCTCGTCGATCTGGGCCGGGCCCTGACCCGGACCGGCCGCCCGGAGGCTGCGATCGCGCGCCTGCGCGAGGCCGAGGCGCTCGGGGCGGATGTGGCCCTGCCGATGGCCCGCGCGCTGTCCGACAGCTGCCGGGAGGACGAGGCCGCCACGATCCTCGAGGCCGCTGCCGGGCGCAAGGCCTCTTTCGCGCTTCTCGCCCAGCTTGCCACCGCGCGGGCCGCGCTGCGCGAGGTGGACGCGGCCCGCGACGCCTTCACCGCCGCGCTTCGGGCCCGCCCGCGTGGCGCCGGGACCGACCTGCGCCAGAGCCTCGCCACCGCGCTTGGCGATGCGGGCGAGATCGCGGCGGCCATCGCGCTTGTGACCGAAGGTCTGGCGACCGACCCCGACAACGCCGGTCTGCTGACTGCGCGCGGCCAGCTGCGGCAGAGCGCCGGGGACCTCGCGGAGGCCGAGGCGGACCTGGCGCACGCAATCGAACTGGCCCCGCAGGAGCCCGAGGCGTATCGCGCCTACGCCAATGGCCGCAAAAGCCCTGCGGACGATCCTGTGGCGGGCCGCCTCGCGACACAGTTGTCTCGCCCCGACCTGCCGGCGCGCACGCGGCGGGTCATGCGCTTCGCGGCGGCCAAGTTTGCAGCGGACCGGGGCGACACCGGCGCGGAAATCGACCATCTCGACCGCGCCAACCGGCTGATGGCCGAGGCGTTTCCCTATTCATTCGACGCCGATCTGGCCATCGCGCGGGAGCTTGCGGGCGACTGGCGGCTGCTGGAGGGGCTGTCGCCGGGGGGACCGGACGATCCGGTCCTCTTCGTCACTGGCCTGCCACGGTCGGGCACCACGCTGGTCGAAACGATCCTCGCCGCCCATTCCGACGTCACCGCCGGCGGCGAGATGCCCTATCTCTCCCGCGCGCTTGCCCCTGCGCTGGAGGCGCTGCGCGCGGACCATCCAGACCCGGTGCGCTTCGTCGAAGCCGGTCAGCGTTACCTGACCGCCGCGCGGCGCCGGACGGGTGCGCCGAACGTCATAGCGGACAAGGCCATCTCCACCTTCTCGCGGATCGGCCATGCCGCCACCGCGCTGCCCGGCGCGCGCTTCGTGGTGTTGCGCCGCGACCCGAGGGACACGGGCTTGTCGCTCTGGCGCAACATGTTTCCCGAGGGCCTTCACCGCTACGCCTATGACCAGACGGCCATGGCGCGCTACATCCGGTTGCATGAGGCGCTCGTGGCGTTTTGGGCCGAGCGCCTGCCGGATCGCGTGCATATCGTCGAATACGAAGCGCTGACGGAAGACCCCGAGCCGGTGATCCGCAAGCTGATCGAATTCGCGGATCTGCCCTGGGACGACGCCTGCCTCGCCCCGCAGTCGGCGCGGCGCAGTGTCGCCACGCTCAGCTTCGCGCAGGTGCGCCAGCCCATCGGGCGCGGCTCGGTCGCCGGGTGGCGGCGGTACGAGACGGGGCTTGGCGACCTGATTGCGGAGCTCGACCGGGCCGTGCCGCCGGACCTGACGGCCGCGGGCTGAGCTTGCCTCCAAGACAGACGAAAGGCGGCCCAGGGGACCGCCTTTTCGCTTCGGGTACCGGGTATGCGCCGGTTATTCCGCCGCGCTGACCTTGACCTGTTTGGCCATGCCGCGCTTGGGGCGGATGTCGCGCGCCCAGACCGGCTTGATCTCGTTTTCTGGCTTCTTGGCTTCGTCCAGAAGCGTCTTCATCCAACGGCGGGTTTTCATGTGCCTGTCTCCTCGATCCATCTCACGCGCCCGAGTGATCTCCGGGCTTGATAGAAAGATGGCGGAGCTTTTCGGCCGAGTTTGGGCCGGGGCGGTCAGGCGGGGCGGTTTTTCCGGCGGCGGGCAACGTCACTGTGCGCGGTTTAAAGTATTGTAATCATGATGCGTTCCTGGCTCGTCGCCCGGATTGTGGCAACGCCTTGTCGCGACCTGCCACCTTTACGCCAGGATGGCTGCGGCCTCCGGAGCGAATGGGGCAAAGTCGCCCGGATTGGTCGTCAGAGACGAATCGCCGAAATCAGACGACCATAGTCGGCCTCCTTGCGGTGCAGCGAGCGGCGGTAGGAATAGAAGCGCGTCGCATCCGTATAGGTGCAGTGCCGCGTCCACTCCGCCGCGCCGACCCCCGCGTCGCGCAGCCGCTTCAACCCGTAGCCGGGCAGGTCGAACAGGTACTTGTCATCCGAACCGTTTATGAAGAACCGGCCGTTTCCGGGGTCATCGTCCATGAACCGTTCGAGGAATTCCTGCCCGACCTCATAGGCCGTCTGGCTGATCGAGGGACCGATGGCCGCGCGTACGTCGTCACGTTTCGCGCCGGCGGCCTCCATCTCGTCGAGCGTGGCCTCAAGGATGCCATCCAGCGCGCCGCGCCAGCCGGCATGGGCGGCGGCGATCACGCCGGCATTCCTGTCCGCGAACAGAACAGGCTGGCAATCGGCGGTCAGAATCGCGACGGCCAGACCGGGCGTCGCGGTGACGATGGCATCTGCCGTGATCGGCTCCGCCGCCGGGGCGGACAGCGTCACGGCGCGGGCCGTATGCGCCTGATGCACGGTCACCAGCCTGTCGGCCGGCACATCGAGCGCGCGGGCCACGCGGGCGCGGTTCATCGCGACGATGGCGGATTGGTCCGAGGACCCGCCGCCGCAGTTCAGCCCCGCGAAGATGCCCGAAGACGCCCCGCCGCGCCGCGTGAAGAAGCCATGGCGCACCTCGCCCAGCACGGGCGCCGTGATGATCTCGAGGCTGGCGGACAAGGCTGACATGGGCGCGGTTTGCGACCTCCTGGCGGTCAGGTTCGGGCGGAAAACCCCGGGGGCATGGCGGCGCCGTCCGGGAAAAGGGCGAGCACCTTAAAGAGGTGTCCCATTTCCTCGGGGTGCGTCAACCGCCTGTGTGCGGCGACATGCTGATCGAGCGACGGCCCTTGCATGTGCCGCGCCAGCGCCTGCGCGCGCGCGGTGATGCCGAGATGTTCGAGAAAGACGCCCTGCGGCACCGTCGCGCTGGCTTTGGCGGGACGTGCCGCGCAGGCCAGTGGACCGAAGGCCACATGCGCCGTCAGGTCGGCCATGCCGGGTTCCGCGAAGGGGTCGACGGTCTTGTGCCCCGCGACCGCCTGGAACGTGTCGCCGATGCTTTCCTCCTCGCCGTAATCCACGATCAGTGCGGCGCCGCCATGGTCCGCGATTCGCCGACCGAGCTCGCCCGCGATGGCCTCCGCCGGGGTGCAGGTCTCGACGATCATGCCCGGCTCGGTGTCATCCAGACGGTGGGCCAGCATCGCCAGCGGTGCGGGCGGTGCGAGCCCGATGGACAACACGCCGCCGTCGAGCCCCACCACGCGTTCGTGCCAGAGCGGGCCGTCGGCCCGCTGGAACTGCCGGATCGGCAGCGCGTCGAAGAACTCGTTGGCAATCGCGAAAACCGGCACCTCCGGGACGGTGTCGAGCGTGTCGTGAAAGACCGGGTCGTGACCGGATAGCGTGCGGCGCTGGACGTCCCGCAGATGGGGCGAGGCCTCGACGAGATGGGGCCGCATCGCCGCGGGAAAGCCTGGAACGCCGCGCGTCGCGCGGAGCGTGTCGGCCATCAGCGTGCCGCGCCCGGGCCCGAGTTCCAGCAAGATGGCCTCACTCGGCGCGCCCTGATCCAGCCAGACCTGCGCGAGCCAGAGGCCGATCAGCTCCCCGAACATCTGCGATATCTCGGGCGCGGTGATGAAGTCGCCCGCCCGGCCCAGCGGGTCCCGCCGCGTGTAGTAGCCAAGCGTGGGGTGCAGCAGGCACTCGGTCATGTACTCGGCCAGTGTCATCGGGCCGTGCCGCGAAATCCGGTCGGTCAGTCGTGTCTTCAGATCGGTCATGGGGTGGGCGTGCGCGCGCGTGCGATCAGCCACAGACCCAGCGCGATCATCGGGATCGTCAGGATTTGTCCCATGGTCAGGCCGGCGGAGGACGAGAACTGGATGGCGTAGCCGACCGGGTTGCCGGGGCTCGCGAACTGCGCGTCGGGCTGGCGCACGAACTCCACCGCGAAGCGCGAGAGACCGTAGATGACAAGGAACACGCCGGTCAGCGCGCCGGGCCGCTTCAGCCAGCCGCGCCGCCATGCGAGCCAGAGCAGGACCGTGCCCATCACGAGGCCCTCGAGGATCGCCTCGTAAAGTTGCGAGGGATGGCGCGCGCAGACCGCGTCGAGCCCCTGCAGCAGCATTCCCTCGGGTCCCGGGCAGGCCTGCGCGGCCTCTCCGGGGAAGATCACGCCCCACGGCAGGTCGGTCGGACGGCCCCAGAGCTCGGCGTTGATGAAGTTGGCGACCCGGCCAAGTCCGATCCCGATGGCCACGACCATGGCCATGGCATCGGCCACCTGAAGCGGCGGGATAGCATTGCGGCGGCAGAAGATGAAGGCGGCCACCGCCACACCCAGCAACCCGCCGTGAAACGACATGCCCCCTTCCCAGATGCGCAGGATCGACAGCGGGTCCGACAAGTACCCCCCCGGCTGGTAGAACAGCGCATAGCCCATGCGCCCGCCGATGATGACGCCGAGGATCACGGCGGTCAGCAGCCCCTCCACCTGTTCGGGGCGCATGGGCGGCGTGTCGGCGGGCCAAAGCCTCGGCGTGCGCATCGCACGGACGATCAGCCACCAGCCCGCGAGCAACCCGACGATATAGGCCACCGCGTACCAGCGCAGTGCGAAGCGGAACTCGCCGATGGAGATCGCGAAGATCTCGGGCGAGATGTCGGGGAACGGAATGGCCAGAAGCATCGATCGGGGGTCCTTCTTCTGTCGCGCCGGGCACTCGCGCCGAGGGGATGCGGGGGGGCTGCGGCGAAGTCAACCTTGATCCCGGCCCGCTGCGCGGCCATATCACGGTCGTGTGCAATGGAGGCCGTCATGCAATCGCGTAACCGCATCATGGAAGATGTCAGCCAACTGATGACCAATGCCATGGGCGTGGCGCAAGGGGCCCGCGCCGAAGCCGAGACCGCGCTGAATTCGATGATCGACCGCTGGCTGGCGGATCGCGATTTCGTCACGCGCGAGGAATTCGAGGCGGTGCGCGCCATGGCTCAGAAGGCCCGTGAGGAGAACGAGGCGCTCAAAGCCCGCCTCGCCGCGCTCGAAACGAAGCGGGGCGACTGACGCCTCCGGCCGGACGCCCGGGCCGCGCCATCGCCCCGCAACTGCCCAAACCCCGCCAAGCGATCGACCAATTCTGCCCGTAGGGCGTTTGCAACTTTGATTGCAAAGGCCTGACGTCATGGACGAAACGATCCTGTCACTTCTGGTGGTTCCGCTCGAAGTCATCGGCGGCTTTGCGGCGCTTTTGCTGCTTCTGTTCGCTCTGCTCCGCCTGCGCTCGCGCAAGCGTCGCGCCCAGCGTCGCCGGACCCGGCGGGCAAAGCGCGTCGAGACGGCGGTGACCGCGACCCCGTCCGAGGCGGCGGAAGTCGTGTCCAACGAGCTGCCCAAGGTCACCGCCTATCCCATGCCGGTCATCGGCCTGATCGAGGAACGGGTCCACGACGCGCTCGAGGATCTTGCGTCCCAAAGCGTCATGGGTCACCGCGTGCTGACGCAGCTTTCGCTGAGCGCGTTCCTTTATGCGGGGTCTTCGGGCCTGTCGCGGGCGGACGAGCAGAGAGTGACGGCCCATCTGGCGGGATTGCAGGTGGATTTCCTGGTCGTCGATGCGGATTGGCAGCCGGTGGTGGCCGTGAATATCGAGCGCGACGCCGGCTCGGCCACGGACGCTCTGGAAGTGGAAGGTGAGATCTGCCGGCGCGCCGGTGTGGCCTATCTCATCGTGACTGCCGACGGTCTTTCGACGGAACGCCGCGACGAGATCAGCCGCCTTCTTCAGACCAGAGAGGGTATTGCGGCCGAGTAATCCACGAGCCTGTCCGCCGGACCGCAATATGTTGTGGGTAACGCCACAAATGGGCGGTACTCGCCTTTTCGTCACAAAAATACTTCTTTACAGGACCCCCAAGTCGCCGCACCATATCTTGTAGGGGGCGGGCTAACGTCTGGCGACCCCTAGCAAGGACACCCAGCCTGTCGTGGGAGTCTTGGAAAGATAACCAAGGCCCCGCAAGGCTGCCAAAAAACGAGGCCTGGGCAATGTCGCTTTCCGAGCAGTTTGTGGATTCCGGGGATATCCACCCCATCGATATCGTGGAATCCCTGGCCACGCATCACGAGTGGGATTTCGATCGCGTCGCCGACGACCAGATCGCGATGGCGATCGAGGGACAGTGGCGGACCTATTCGGTCACGCTCGCCTGGTCGTCCTATGACGAGACCCTGCGGATGATCTGCACCTTCGACATGGACCCGCCGCAGGACGGTCGCGAAAAGCTCTTCGAGATGCTCAACCTGGTGAACGACCGCTGCTGGGCCGGCGCCTTCACCTGGTGGGCGGCGCAGAAGCTGATGGTCTACCGCTACGGCCTGGTGCTGGCCGGCGAACAGCTTGCCAGCCCCGACCAGATCGCCTGCATCGTGGAGACGGCCGTCCTGTCGGCCGAGCGCTACTATCCCGCGTTCCAGCTGGCGTTGTGGTCCGACCGCAGCCCCGAAGAGGCCATGCAGGTGGCCATTGCGGAGGGCTACGGCCGCGCCTAGTCTCCGCCCCCGGAGAAACCAGGGGGAGCGAGATGGCGTTTTCCGAGATTGCGCGCCGCGGCCTTGTCATGCTGGGCTGCGGCAAGATGGGGTCGGCGATGCTGGAGGGCTGGCTGAACCGGGATCTGCCGCCGTCCTCGGTGCATGTGGCCGACCCGCATCCGTCCGACTGGCTGAAGGGTCAGGGCGTTTCCTTGAACACGGATCTGCCCGAGAGCCCGGCGGTGGTGCTGCTGGCCGTGAAGCCGCAGATGATGGCCGAGGCGTTGCCGACTGTGGCGCGCTTTGGCGGCGGGGAGACGCTGTTCCTGTCGGTGGCCGCGGGCACGCCGATCGCCACGTTCGAGGCGGCGCTGGGCGCGGGCACTCGGATCGTGCGCGCGATGCCGAACACGCCAGCGGCCATCGGCCAGGGGATCACCGCCATTGTCGGCAATGACGCCGCGGGGCCCGAAGACCTCGCCATGGCCGAGGCGCTCCTGTCTGCCGTGGGGCAGGTGGTGCAGCTGGATGCCGAGGACCAGATCGACGCTGTTACCGGCGTGTCGGGCTCGGGGCCGGCCTATGTCTTTTACATGATCGACGCGCTGGCCGCCGCCGGAGAGGCGGAGGGCCTTGCGCCGGATCTGGCCATGGCGCTGGCCAAGGCGACGGTCGCGGGGGCCGGCGCGCTCGCCGCGTCGGCCGACGAAACGCCTGAACAGTTGCGGATCAACGTGACAAGTCCCAACGGCACCACCCAGGCTGGGCTCGAGGTTCTCATGGACGAGGGTTCGGGGCTTGCCCCGCTGATCCGGCGGACGGTCGGTGCGGCCGCCGATCGAAGCCGGGAGCTCAGGGGATGAGTGAGATCTCCTTCGACGATTTTCTCAAGGTCGACATCCGCGTGGGCACCGTGACCCGCGCCGAGCCGTTTCCCGAGGCAAAGAAGCCCGCGATCAGGCTCTGGATCGATTTTGGCCCCGAAATCGGGGAAAAGAAAAGCTCCGCCCAGATCACCGCGCATTATGCGCCCGAGGGGCTTGTGGGCCGGCAGGTGATGGCGGTGGTGAACTTCCCGCCGCGCCAGATCGGCCCGATGCGGTCCGAGGTTCTGGTGCTTGGCGTGTCGGACCCTGAGGGCGGGATCGTGTTGCTGGCACCGGACCAGCGCGTCGCGAACGGCGAAAGGATGCACTGATGAAACTGCTGATCTCCCGCCGCCTGCCCGAAACCGTCATGGCTGAGGCCGAGGCGCGCTTCGACGTGACCTGCCGGACCGTGACGACGCCGATGGATCACGGGGAATGCGTCGCGGCGCTGGGCGCCTATGACATCGTGTTGCCGACGCTGGGCGATGCCTTCCGCGCCGAGGCCTTCGCCGAGGTGCCGGAGCTGCGGTGCCGCCTGCTGGCGAATTTCGGCGTGGGCTACAACCATATCGACGTGGCCGCGGCGCGGGCCGTGGGCATCGCCGTGACGAACACGCCGGGCGCCGTGACGGATGCCACCGCCGATATCGCAATGACGCTGATCCTGATGACCGCGCGACGGGCGGGCGAAGGGGAGCGGATGGTGCGTGCCGGCGACTGGACGGGCTGGCATCCCACGCAGATGCTGGGCCTGCACCTGTCGGGCAGGACGGTCTGCATCGTCGGCATGGGACGGATCGGTCAGGCCATCGCGCATCGCTGCCATAACGGGTTCGGCTGCCGGATCGTCTATGTGAACCGCTCCGCCAAGGCGGTGGATATGCCGGCCGAGCAGATGGAGATGGCCGAGGCGCTTGGCGTGGCGGATGTCGTGGTGCTTGCCACGCCCGGGGGTGCGGACACCCGCCATCTGATGGGCGCGGAGGCCTTCGCGGCGATGCAGCCCCACGCGATTTTCGTAAACATCAGCCGCGGCGATGTTGTGGACGAGGCCGCGCTGATCACAGCGCTGAAGGCCGGAGCGATCGCGGGCGCGGGGCTCGACGTCTACGAGTTCGAACCGGTGGTGCCGGAGGCGCTGATCGCCATGGAGAACGTGACGCTCCTGCCGCATCTGGGGACCGCCGCGCTGGAGGTTCGGGAGGCGATGGGACGGATGGCTCTGGAAAACGTGATCGCCTTCGCGGAGGGCCGGGACCTGCCCAACCCGGTTTGAGCGGCGGCTGTCCGGGTAGGGGGCTGTCTGCCCCCGCTGCCTGCGGCAGCCCCCCGAGAGTTTTTCGCCAGGATGAAAACCGGGGCGTGCCGTTGATCAGATCGGCCGTTCCCCGGTCGCCTCGCGAAAATGCCGGCGGCAGAGCGAGACGTAGCGGTCGTTGCCGCCCACCTCGATCTGCGCGCCTTCGGTCAGCGCCTTGCCCTCGGCATCCACGCGGATGACCATGCTGGCCTTCTTGCCGCAATGGCAGATCGTGCGCACTTCGCGCATCTCGTCGGCAAGCGCGAGCAGCGCCGCCGAGCCGGGAAAAAGCTCGCCCCGGAAATCGACGCGCAGCCCATAGCACATGACCGGAACACCCAGGTCGTCGACGATACGCGCCAGTTGCCAGACCTGAGCGCGCGTCATCCATTGCGCCTCGTCCACGAGGACACAGGCGCAGGGGCCGGCCCGAAGCCGCGCCGCGATCTTTTCGAAAAGATCGTCGTCCTGCGTGTAGGTGTCCGCCTCTGCCGCGATGCCGATGCGGCTGGCGATGCGGCCCGGGCCGGCGCGGTCGTCGAAATTCGCGGTCAGCAGATAGGTCTGCATGCCCCGTTCGATATAGTTGTAGGACGCTTGCAGAAGCAGGGTCGATTTGCCCGCATTCATGGTCGAGTAGTGGAAGTAGAGCTTGGCCATGTCCGTGGTTCTGCCGCAGGCCCGGCGAAGGGGCAAGCGCCCGCGCGAATGACCACGCGAAGCGAAGCAACTTTGGCGCGCCAAACCAAAGGGACGGGCCTGAAGGGCGGTGCGATGCCGGGCGCGGCGCGGGCGTGACGGTGGCGGCCGCGCTCAGCCCCTCCGCTCGACGATGACCGAGCCCACGGAATATCCCGCGCCGAAGGAGCAGATGAGCCCCAGATCGCCAGGGTCCATGTCCTCGGAGTACTTTGAAAACGCGATGATCGACCCGGCGGAGGAAGTGTTGGCGTAGTCCTGCAGGATGTTGGGCTGTTCGCCGGGTTCGGGGTCTCGGCCCAGCACGCGTCTGCCGATATAGTCGTTCATCGTCTTGTTGGCCTGGTGCAGCCAGAGGCGCTTGAGGTCGGCGGCCTCGACGCCGTCGGCATCCATGTGGTCGGCGATGTGTTTCGAGACCAGCGGCAGCACCTCCTTGAAGACCTTGCGGCCGTTCTGCATGAACTGCATGTCGCGGCGGTCCTCCATGTGGCCCTTGCGCGTGCGCCGCAGAAAACCATTGTTGTTGCGGATGTTGTTGGAGAACTGCGTCGCGCAGCGGGTGGAGCGGATCAGGAAATGGGGCCCGCGCGCGAGGTCGGCGCGTTCGATCAGGACGGCGGTGGCCACGTCGCCGAAGATGAAGTGACAGTCCCGGTCGCGCCATTCCAGATGGGCCGAGCAGATCTCGGGGTTCACGACCAGCGCCCGTGTGATGGAGCCCGCGCGGATCATGTCGGTGGCGGCCTGGATGCCGAAGGTGGCCGAGGAGCAGGCCACGTTCATGTCGAAGCCGAAGCCGCCTGTGCCCAGCAGGTCCTGGATCTCGACGGCGATAGCGGGGTAGGCGCGTTCGTGGTTGGAGGCGGCGCAGAGGACGCAGTCGACTTCGGACGGGGCCACGCCGGCCATGTCGAGCGCGGCGCGGCAGGCCTCCAGCGCCATTTCAGCCATCTGCCCGGGCTCGTGGTCGGACCGCTCCCGCAGCCACGGGTGCATCACGTCGGGGTCCAGCACGCCGGTCTTGTCGAGGACATGGCGCTGCTCGATGCCCGAGGCCGCGACGATGAACCCGGTGGAGGAATGCGCCATGGCCTCCAGATCGTCCGCCGCGATGGCCTCGGCGTTGGCCGCGTTCCAGCGGTCGGCATGGGCGTTGAAGGCTGTGACAAGCTCATCGTTGGTGATGATCTCGGACGGGGTGAACACCCCGTGCCCGGTGATGGCGGCTCTGTGCATGTCTCCCCTCCCGGCGGTGTCCCGGCAGATGCAGGGCAAACCCCGGCGAGGTCAAGGCCGACGCGCTTGACCTGCGCCGTGTGGATCATGAGGGTATCCCCGATGCTGCGGCGGCGCCCTTCCGCGGTGCCCCTGAAAATGGCTCCGACCCGATGTTGATCCTCTCCAGACCCCCGGCCGAGCAGCATTCCCTGATAGAGGATGTGCAGGGCATTCTTGTCGGGACGACGCTGGTGGCCCTGTCGGTCCAGTTTTTGAACGCAGCCGGGCTGTTCACCGGTCAGATCGCGGGGCTTGCGATCATCGGGTCGCAGGCCTCGGACTGGACGTTCGGAACGCTGTTTTTCGTTTTGAACCTGCCGTTCTACGCGCTCGCCATCGTGCAGCTGGGCTGGCGGTTCACGATCAAGAGCCTCATCGCCGTCACGATCATGTCGGCGCTTGCGGATGCGTTTCCGCTGTTCTTCACCATCGAGGCTCTGCCGCCCGCGCTGGGTGCCGCGCTGTTCGGCGTGCTGGCCGGCGCGGGGTTCCTGGCGCTGTTCCGGCATGGCGCGACGCTGGGCGGGATCGGCGTCGTGGCGCTATGGTTGCAGGATCGCAACGGCATTCCCGCCGGGCGGACGCAGCTGGGCTTCGACGTCTGCGTCTTTGCAGTCGCGCTGTTCCTGTTCGACTGGCAGACCGTGCTGTGGTCGCTTCTGGGCGCCGCGATCCTCAATCAGCTCATCACGCTCAACCACCGCCGCGACCGCTACGTGGCGCGCTCCTGACGCGTCTGGCTGCCCGGCCGGGGCGTGGGTTCACGAGGGCGCGAGGCGGCGCTGCGTCGGCGGGGCCGTGCGCTTGACACTTGGCCGAAACTGGCCACCTTGCGCCCATCGAGCACGAAGGAGCCAGCGCAATGGCCACCCCGCCGCCCTTTTCCCGCTACGAGTTCTTCATCGCCTGGCGCTACCTGCGCGCCCGGCGTGCCGAGGGCGGGGTGAGCGTGATGACATGGATCAGTTTTCTCGGCATCGCGCTGGCGGTCGCGGCGCTGATCGCCACGCTCGCCGTGCGGTCGGGGTTCCGCTACGAATTCGTCGGCACGATCCTCGGCGCCAACCCCCATGTCAGCATCTACGATCAGGCGGAGGTGAACGAGGCGGGCCGCGTGGACCGCACGCTCGAGAATTACGAGGAGGTGGCCGAGGCGGTGCGCGTCCTGCCCGGCGTGGCCCATGCGGCGGCCGTGGTGCGCGGTCAGGTCATGGCCTCCCACCAGGGGCGGAATGCGGGCGTGGAGGTGATCGGGATCGCGCCCGAGGACCTGGCCCGTGTGCCGCTGGTGGCCGAGCCTGAGGTCGCGCGGGGCGAGATCGCGAGGTTTCCCGAAGGCGTCGCCATCGGATCGGGCGTGGCGCGCGAGCTTGGTCTTGCCGTGGGCGACACGGTGCGGCTGATCTCGCCCGACGGGGCGCGTACGGCCTTCGGCACGTCCCCGCGCGTATCGGCCTACGAGGTCGTCTATATCTTCCAGGTGGGCCGGTGGGACATCGACCGGATACGCGTCTACATGCCCTTCGCCGAGGCGCAGACCTATTTCAACCGGGACGGCGTGGCCGACGAGATCGAGGTGATGCTCGACGATCCCGAGGAGGTGGGCGGCATGGTCCTGCCGATCCTGACGGCGGCCGGCGGCACGGTGTCTCTCTGGACCTGGCGGGACAGTTCGGGTGCGTTCCTGCAGGCGTTGCAGATGGAGGACAACATCATGTTCGTCATCCTCTCGATCCTCGTGCTGATCGCCACCATGAACATCGTCTCGGGCCTCATCATGCTGGTGAAGAACAAGTCGCGCGACATCGGGGTCCTGCGCACCGTGGGCCTGACCGAAGGCGCGGTGCTGCGCGTCTTTTTCATCTGCGGTTCGGCCATCGGGGTGGCGGGCACGCTGGCGGGGGTGGCGCTGGGCTGCGCCTTCGCGATCTGGATCGACCCGATCTTCGATTTCGTGAACTGGATCGCGGGGGGCGGGGTCTGGGATCCCTCGGTCCGGTTCCTGTCCTCGCTGCCCGCGCGGCTCGAATGGGGCGATGTTCTTTCGGCGGTGTCCCTGTCGCTGGGGCTGTCCTTTCTGGTGACGATCTTCCCCGCAAGACGCGCGGCGCGGATGAACCCGGTGGAGGCCCTGCGCTATGAGTGAGGCGCCGGCGCTCAGGCTCGAGGGGATCGAGAAGGTCTATAACCGGGGCAAGCCCAATGCGGTGGAGGTGCTGCGCGGCGCCTCTGCCGAGATCGCGGTGGGCGAGGTCGTGGGCCTCGTGGCGCCGTCGGGCGCGGGCAAGTCGACGCTGCTGCATATCGCGGGGCTGCTCGACACCGCCGATGCGGGGTGCGTGTCGCTGGCCGGTCAGGACATGACCGGGGCGTCCGACCGGACGCGCACGGCCGCGCGGCGCGGGCTGGTGGGGTTCGTCTACCAGTTCCATCATCTGCTGCCGGAGTTCAGCGCGGCGGAAAACATCGTCCTGCCGCAGCTGGCCCATGGGGTGGCGCGCGCCGCGGCTGACGAGCGGGCGGCGATGTTGCTTGACCGGGTGGGGCTTTCGGCGCGCGCGGCGCACCGGCCCGCCGAGCTTTCAGGGGGCGAGCAGCAGCGTGTGGCCTTCTGCCGGGCGCTCGCCAACGCACCGCGGCTGTTGCTGGCGGACGAGCCCACGGGCAATCTCGACCCCGAGACGTCCGACCGGGTGTTCGACGTGCTGATGTCGCTCGTGCGCGAGACGGGGATGGCGGCGCTCATCGCGACCCATAATCCCGAGCTGGCGGCGCGGCTGGACAGGGTGCTGCGTCTCGACCAGGGCGCGCTGGTCTGAGCGGGGCTGCGATTATTCCCGCGAATATTCGCATGGGGCTCTGCCCCCGCGCCCTCCGGGCGCTCCCCCGGAGTTTTTTGCCAGGATGAATGGAAAGGCGTCGGCGCTTCAGGCTTGCGCGTCGAAATGGTCGATGATGGCGCCGAGTGCTGCTTCGCGCAGCCGAGGCGTTTCCATCATGACCTCGTGCAGCCCGCTCTCGATGGTGATGAGGCGGCCCTTCGGCCAGGTCGCCATGCGGCGGTGGATCGCGGGAACCTCGACGATGCTTTCGCGGCTGCCGACCAGGGTGAGGGTCGGCGTGTCGGGCGCGGGCAGGGCCATGAGGCTGGCCGTTTCCAGAAGTGCCGCCTTGACCCAGAGGACGGAGGGTCCGCCAAGCGCCAGCTCGGGATGTCTGTCGATCTGCGCCGACATGTAGTCGAACTGGTCGCGGTCGCTGGTCAGCTGGTTGTCGTCGAATTCCATCGGCTGCCACGGTCCTGTGGTGGGCGCGAAAGTCGCCCCGAAGCCGAGCGGCCCCGCGAGACCCAGGACGATGCCTGCAATGGATTTCAGGAAGGGCCTCATCTGGATGCCCCACATCGGTCCGGTGAAGGCCGTGGCCGAAACCGGAAGACCGTCATGCAGGGCCCGGAGCCCGATGGCGCCACCCATGGAATGGGCGATCAGGAAACAGGGCTCCGGAACGCCGATCTCTGCCAGCGCGCGGCGAAAGGCTGCAACGTCCTGCCGGTATTCGTCGAAGCTGATGACGTGGCCCATGTCGCGGCGATGCTGCGGACGGTCGGCCAGGCCCTGACCGCGCCAGTCGAAGGCGGCGACGCTGTAGCCGCAAGCGACGAGATTGCGCGCGACGCGTCCGTATTTCTCGACATATTCCGTCCTTCCGGGGAAAAGCAGAACGGTGCCGCGCGGCGTCCCGGTCGTGGCCTCCCACAGCCCCATGCGAAGCCGCGTGCCGTCCGCACTGGTCACCCACCAGGCGCGCGCCGTGGCGGGGCCCTCGGCGATTTCCGACAGGAAGGGCGCGCGTTCCAGCGGTCCTATGGCGGACGCCGCAAGCATCAGGCCAGCGCGGAGCCCAGCTTCATCGCCGTGCCCATGTCTCCGTCGAGCTTCAGCTTGCCCGACATGAAGGCGGACGTGGGGTTCAGCTCGCCCGACAGGATCTCCTGGAACGTGTCGGAATCCGCCGTCATCGTGACGTCGGCCGTGTCCGCTTCGGTGGCTGCCCGTACGCCCGCGCCATCGACGATCACGGCGCCTTCTCCCTCGATCACGAACTTGGCCGATCCGTCGAAATCGCCGCCGAGCTTTTGCGAAATGGCGCCGACGGCGGCCTCGATCACACTTGTCATTCGGTCTCTCCGTTTGCCGTATTTCCGGGCCGGTCTGACAGGGTCTGCCCGTCAGTCCGTTTGTCCCGCCTGTATGTTCACCGCGCTTTGATATGGAACGCGCGCGCGGAAATGCTACATGTGTCAGCATGCCAATTCGAACGTGCCTTCTCAATCTTGTCGTCGCGGCAGCCTTGTGCGGGTTTCCCGCCATTGCCGCGGCTCAACCAAGTTCCGACGAGTTGCTGGACCGGCTGTCTCAGCCGGACCTGCGCAACTGGGACGTGGTGGAACAGCAGGTCTATCAGGCGTGGTCGCGATCCGGGTCGGCCTCGACGGACTACCTGTTGCGGCGGGGGCGCGATGCCCTTGAGGCGGAGGATCTCGAGGCGGCCTATGACCATCTGACGGCGCTCACCGACCATGCGCCCGACTTCGCCGAAGGCTGGAACGCGCGCGCGACGCTTCTTTTCCGGATGGGCGCCTACGGTCCGTCCATCGCGGACATCCAGCGGGTGCTGGCGCTGGAGCCGCGGCATTTCGCGGCCCTCACGGGGCTGGGCATCATGCTTGAGGAAATGGGCGAGATGGACCGGGCGCTGGACGCCTATCGCGCCGCCCACGCTATACATCCGCACCGGCCGGACATAGAAGAGGCCATCGGCAGGATCGAGCGGGAGCTGGAGGGCCGCACGCTCTGACGCGTGGCCCCCGGAGGAGGACGAGCCCATGAGGGACTTCAGTCCCGGCACGAGTCTGGGCACGCGCGGTCGAGTGGCCGCCATCCTCGGGCCGACGAACACCGGCAAGACCCATTACGCGATCGAACGGATGCTCGCGCATCGCACGGGCGTGATCGGGCTGCCGCTGCGGCTTCTGGCGCGGGAGGTCTATGACAAGATCGTCGCGCTTCGCGGGCCCTCGGTCGTGGCGCTCGTCACCGGCGAGGAGCGGATCGTGCCGGAGCGCACGCAGTACTGGGTCTGCACGGTCGAGGCGATGCCGGTCGGCAACGGCGCGGATTTTCTCGCCATCGATGAAATCCAGCTTTGCGCCGACCCCGAGCGCGGGCATGTCTTCACCGACCGTCTGTTGCACGCGCGGGGCCTGCACGAGACTCTGTTCCTGGGCTCCGACACGATGCGGGGCGCGATCGCGGCACTTGTGCCCGGTTGCCAGTTCATGCGCCGCGAGCGGATGTCGGAACTCACGTATATCGGCTCGAAGAAGGTGAGCCGGATGCCGCCGCGCAGCGCCATCGTGGGGTTCTCGGTCGAGAACCTGTATGGCATGGCCGAGCTTCTTCGCCGGCAGAAGGGTGGGGCGGCGGTTGTCATGGGCGCGCTTTCTCCGCGGACCCGCAACGCGCAGGTGGAACTATACCAGAACGGCGATGTTGACGTGCTGGTGGCAACGGATGCGATCGGGATGGGGCTCAACCTCGACATCAGGCATGTGGCATTTTCCGGCCTGCGCAAGTTCGACGGACGCAAGATGCGCGACCTGCTGCCTCATGAGCTGGCGCAGATCGCCGGGCGCGCGGGGCGGCACACCAACCCCGGCACCTTCGGCGTGACCGGCGAGGCGCCGCCGCTCGACGAGGGCGTGGCCGAGGCGATCATGAGCCACCGCTTCGCGCCGGTGCGCAAGCTCTGGTGGCGCAACTCCGAGCTGGACTTCGGCTCGGTCGCGCGGCTGATCGCGTCGCTTGAGGAACGCACCGACGACGAATGGCTGACCCGCGGGCGGGAGGCAGACGACCTGATGGCGCTCAAGGCGTTGTCGGACCGGGAGGAGGTGGCGGGCCGCATCGGCGATGCGCGCGACGTCAGGCTTTTATGGGATGTCTGCCGCATCCCGGATTTCCGGGGCATCAGCCATGCGGAACATGCCGATCTGTTGGGCCGCATCTTCGGATTTCTCCGCGACGGTGCGCGCGTGCCCGACGACTGGCTGGCGCGGCAGGTGCGTCGGATCGACCGGACGGAGGGCGACATAGACACGCTGTCCAAGCGGCTGGCATATATCCGCACATGGACCTACGTGGCGCAGCGCACCGGCTGGGTCGAGGACGAAAGCCATTGGCGCGGCGCCACCCGTGCCGTAGAAGACCGCCTGTCGGATGCGCTGCATGGCGCGCTGACCCAGAGATTTGTCGACCGGCGCACCAGTGTGCTTCTGCGCCGGTTGAAGCAGAAGGAGAGCCTTGTGGCCGAGGTGACAGAGAGCGGTGAGGTAACCGTCGAGGGTCAGGTGTTGGGCCGGATCGAAGGGTTTCGGTTCCGACAGGACGAGACGGCGAGCCCGGATGAGGCCAAGACGTTGCGGCAGGCCGCGATGGCGGCACTCAGGCCGGAGTTCCACTTGCGGGCCGACCGGCTCTATAACGCGCCTGACACCGCCTTCGAGATGACGGAGGAGGGTGGCCTTCTGTGGGGCGAGCATGCGGTCGGACGGCTGGTATCCGGACCCGAGGCAATGAAGCCCACGGCCGAGGCCTTCGTGGAAGAGGACGCTGGCGTTGAGGTCATCCTCAAAGTCCAGCGCCGGCTGCAGCATTTCGTCGACCGCAGGATCGCCGCACAGTTCGAGCCGCTTCTGGGCCTTGCTCGCGACGAGGCGATCACCGGGCTGGCGCGCGGCGTCGCGTTCCGGCTGGTGGAGGGTTATGGCATCGTGCCACGCTCCGAGATCGCCGATGACATCAAGGCGTTGGATCAGGATGCCCGCGGCCAGTTGCGCAAGCATGGCGTGCGCTTCGGTCAGTTCACGATCTTCATGCCCCTCCTGCTCAAGCCCGCGCCGACGCGTCTGCGCCTTGTGCTCTGGGCGCTGGAGAAGGGTCTCGACCATGTTCCCGACAGCCCGCCGCCCGGGCTGGTGACGATCCCGCACGACGCCGGGCGGCCCGAGGGCTACTACACCATGTCGGGTTACCGTCCCGCGGCAAGCCGGGCGATCCGCATCGACATGCTGGAGCGTCTGGCGGACATGCTCCGCAATCAGAACACGCGGGGCGGCTTCGAGGCGACGGCGGACATGCTGTCGATCACCGGGCTCACGCTGGAACAGTTCGCCGACCTGATGGGCGGCCTCGGCTACCGGGCTGATCGCGGCGAGCGGCCCAAGGTGAAGGCCGCGCCGGTGCTGGCGCCCGATTCTGCGCCCGAACCCGAGGAAGAGACGGGAACGGAGCCTGCGGCGACGGATGCGCCCGAGACGATCGACGAAACACCGCTCGGCGACGCGCCCTCCACCGGGCTTGAAGGGGCCGACACTCCGGACCCGACGCCACAGGAGGTTCCTGTCGATCCGCCGACCGAGGCCCCGGACATGCCGTCCGAAACGCCCGACGCGCCGCCCTCCGAAGCGCCTGCCGACACTCCTATCGAGTTTCCCGGCGATGCGCCGCCCGAAACCGGAGCAGCCGCAGAAGCAACAGCCGAGCCTGAGACCGAGGTCTTCTATACCTTCACATGGGCACCCCGGCGCCGGGGCGGCGACCGGCCGCAACGCCGCCCCGAGGGGGCCGGCGCCAAGCCCCGCGGCGAGAAGCCGAAGGGCGGCGGAAAGCCCCGTGGCAAAGGCGGCAAGGGTTCCAGTGGCCCCAATGGCCCCGGTGGCAAGGGCGGGAAGGATCGCAAGGAGCGTCAGGACGGCCCGCGCACCTATTCGGCACGACCCGACAAGCCCGCCAAGGTCGATCCCGACAATCCCTTTGCCGTTCTGGCCGCGCTCAAGGACAAGAGCTGAGCGGGGGCGGCATGTCCCGCCCCACCGACCGGCTGGACCGCTGGCTCTGGCACGCGCGGTTTTTCAAGACGCGCTCGCTGGCGGCACGGATCGTCAGCGGCGGCGGCGTTCGCGTGAACGGCGCCCGGACAGCCAAGCCTGCCGCCGCTGTCGGGCCGGGTGACGTTTTGACCTTCGCCCAGGCCCGCGCGATCCGGGTTGTCCGGATCACCGCACTGGCAGCGCGCCGGGGGCCAGCCGCCGAAGCGCAGGCGCTCTATGACGATCTCGACCCGCCGAGGGAGCGCGCCGATGGGCAAGACGAGGCGCCGCGGGCCGGGCCGCGGCCGACGAAAAAGGCACGACGCAGGCTCGACGATCTGCGCGATACCGGAGACTGACCTGCGGCAAAACGGGGCGGTGCGGGCTGAAAAATCGCCCTTGCAACCTGTCAACCAAAGTTTACAGTTGAGAGACAGACCGCCGGATCGCCGCGGGCGCGCGCTGAACTTGCATCGGACAAGGGCGTCACGTAGCAAGCCGGGACGAACGACCATCCGAGGTTTATGCATGACATACGTCGTGACCGATAACTGTATCGCCTGCAAGTATACCGACTGCGTGGAGGTGTGCCCCGTCGACTGTTTCTACGAGGGCGAGAACATGCTGGTGATCCATCCCGACGAGTGCATCGATTGCGGTGTCTGCGAGCCGGAATGCCCCGCCGACGCGATCCGTCCCGATACCGAACCGGACATGGAGAAATGGGTCGAGTTCAATCGCAAGTATTCCGAGGCCTGGCCGGTGATTGTCACCAAGAAGGATCCCCTGCCGGACGCCGATGAGCTTGACGGCAAGCCCGGCAAGATGGAGATGTTTTCCGAAGCCGCCGGGGAGGGCGGCTGAGTCGACATAACCCCGAATGGGGACCGCCGGAGCCGTGCGACGCGGTGCGTCGGTCAAAAAACCCCTTGGATTCAGGGGTATGTGTCCGGTGTGCCCGCGAATCTTTGTAATCACGTGATTCTTGTGCTATATATCCTTCACATAGTTGATTGTCCGAAGCATCACGCGGGCCTGCCAGCCTGCCTTCCGTTCAGCGCCAGACACCATGCTCGTGGGAAACAGGGGTTTTCCACAGGCATTTTGTCGCCTGAGTAACGCGATGTGACGGCATACCGGGAAAAGGGAAGTGCATATGTCGAAATCGCGGAAATCGCAGGACTTCAGCCCGAACGATTACGTCGTTTATCCGGCGCATGGCGTGGGCCAGATCGTTTCGATCGAGGAACAGGAAATCGCTGGCCTCAAGCTGGAGTTGTTCGTCATCTCTTTCGAGAAGGACAAGATGACCCTGCGTGTTCCCACCGCGAAGGCGACCGAGGTCGGCATGCGGTCGCTGTCGTCGCCCGATATCGTGTCCAAGGCCATGGACACGCTCAAGGGCAAGGCGAAGGTCAAGCGCGCGATGTGGTCGCGCCGCGCCCAGGAATACGAACAGAAGATCAACTCGGGCGATCTGATCTCGATCGCGGAGGTCGTGCGCGACCTGCACCGCGCCGACGACCAGCGCGAGCAATCCTATTCGGAGCGTCAGCTTTACGAAGCGGCGCTGGAGCGTCTGACGCGTGAGCTGGCGGCGGTTAAGGGCATGGACGAGGCCGGCGCGCAGAAGCAGGTGGACGAGGTGCTGACCGCCCGCGCTGCCTGAGACAGACGCAGATACCGTAGGCAATGATCGGCCATCCGGCCGCTCGGACCCCGCCCGCACCGCGTGGCGGGGTCTTTTCGTGATAGGCTATCGGGTGACCGGGTCGGCAAGCGCGTCCGAGCACAGGAGACCACGCTGTCGGGAACCTGGACGAATGCCGCGCGTTGCTCCCCGGTACCACAAGGGAGAGTTCAGCCATGAACATCATTCGCGCCGCGTTTCTCGGAATCGCTTCAGTCCTCGTGCTGGCTGGTTGTCAGCCCTTGACCCAGCAGGACCAGTCCGAACTGGCGGGGACCGTCATCGGTGCAGGGGCCGGGCTGCTTCTGGCCGACGCCTTCGATGCCAACCCCGCATGGACCGTCGGCACGGCGCTTGCCGGTGCCGCCATCGGCCAGCAGGTCGCCCGGAACACCGCAACAGGTGAATGCGCCTATTACGCGGGCCGCAATTCCGCCGGTCAGCCGGTCTATCGCACGGGTCCGTGCTAAGGCGACACGAAGACGGCCAGCGCAAGCAGGGCGGACAGGTCCGATAGCTGCTGGGTGGCACCAAGAACGTCACCCGTCTGTCCCCCGATCTTTGCCCGCGCCAGCATTGTGACGCCGATGGCCGCGCCTGCTGTCGCAACGATGGCGGCGACCCCGGCGATCCCGGACAAACCCACCGTTGCCAGTGCCGCCAAGACGAAGGCGACACCGGTGGCGGTGGTCGCGGGTCTGCCCACGTGCCGGGCCAGCCCGTCCTCCCGCGCGAAGGGCAGGGTTGCCATGACCCCCGCCATCGCGGCGCGGCTCAGCGCGGCGGGCACCAGGACCGCAGCCCAGAGCGCGCCGGCCTCGATCAGCGCGGTCAAGGCCAGCCATCTCAGCCCCGTTGTGAAGATCAGCGCGAGGACACCATAGGCCCCGATGCGGCTATCCTTCATGATCTCGAGCCTGCGCTCGACCGCGTGGCCGCCCCAGAACCCGTCTGCACAATCGGCCAGCCCGTCTTCGTGGAGCGCCCCGGTCATCACCATGCCCGCGCCAAGTGCGAGCCCCGCGGCCATCGCTGGTGTGAAGCCGACAAGCAGCGCCAGCCATGCGAGACCACCGGCCAATCCGCCCACGACCAGCCCCGCGACGGGCCAGGCCCAGGCCGAGGCGGCCCCGCGCTGGCCATCGGCCCCCGCCACCGGAAGACGCGTGAGCAGAACAAGGGCGCGCAGCGGATCGCGCGGGTGGAACAACTGCGCTTCGGGATCCCTGGACATGCTCGGGTGAGCCTTTCTGACGCAATGGCAAGCGGCCGGTCTGTGGCTACACATCCCGCAATCCGACCCCTTCGGCAATGGAGACCTCAACCGGATGTCCCTCTCCGCCCCCGGAAACGCGACCGAATTGCGGAATGCGCTCTCGACCGCGCCCCTCCCGGACGACGACGCGCGCGCCGCGGCGGAGGAGCGTAACGCGGAACTGACCAAGCCGCCGGGTGCGCTGGGTCGGCTGGAAGAGCTCGCCATCTGGTATTGCGCCTGGCGCGGCGATGCGAAGGCGCGGATCACCGCACCCCAGATCGCGGTGTTCGCCGGAAACCACGGCGTCACCGTCCGCGGCGTCAGCGCCTTTCCCGCCGACGTGACCGCGCAGATGGTCGCGAATTTCCACGCAGGCGGCGCGGCGATCAACCAGCTGGCCGAGCTGGCCGGGGCGCGGCTGGACGTGGTCGCGATCGCGCTCGACCGGCCCACGGCGGATTTCACCACCGGCCCGGCGATGGACGCGGCCGGGTTCGCCGAGGCACTGGCCGCCGGGTGGCGGGCGGTCGATGCGCAGGCGGATCTGCTGGTGACGGGCGAGATGGGTATTGGCAACACCACCGCGGCGGCGGCGCTGGCCCATGGGCTTTACGGCGGATCGGCGGAGGATTGGATCGGGCGCGGCACCGGCGTGAATGATGCGGGGCTCGCGGCCAAGTCGGCGGCAGTCGCGGGGGGTGTCGCGGCGAACGCGACGGCATTGGGCGATCCGCTGGAGGTCCTGCGCTGTCTCGGCGGGCGGGAGCTTGTCGCGATGGCGGGCGCCATCGCCCATGCGCGGGTGCGCGGCATACCGGTCATTCTGGACGGGTTCATCTGCTCGGCCGCCGCCGCCTGCCTGCACGAGGCCGTGCCGGGCGCGCTGGACCACGCGGTCGCGGGTCATCTGTCGGCCGAGCATGCCCATGGGGCCTTGCTGGAGCGGATCGGGAAGACGCCGATCCTGTCGCTGGGCATGCGACTGGGCGAGGGGTCGGGCGCAGCGGTGGCCATCCAGGTGCTGAAGGGCGCGCTTGCCTGTCATTCGGGCATGACCACCTTCGCGGAGGCGGGCGTGTCGGGCGCCTAGAGCATGTCGCTTCGAAGTGGAAACCGGTTCGAAGCTTTTCGACATGCGCAGCCTTTTCGACACGCTCTGGCCTAGTCCGTATCGGGGTGCTTCCGGCCCGACGACCCTGACCTTTGCAGCCCGCTCAGGGCGCCGCCGTCGCCGCGCGGGCGCCAGCCGGTGCGGGGCGCCTCCTCCGCCTCGTTGCCTTGCGTCAGAAGCGCGGTTTCGAGGTTGTTGTTCAACTCCCGCGCGCGTTCCACATAAGCCGCGTTATCCGACAGCGCGACGCCCGGTTGCCAGAGTTCCGCCAGTTCCCTCAACGTCTGGCGGTCGTGGCGATAGAAGGCGGTCTCCATCTCGTGGGCTTCGTAGTCGGTCAGCCCCATGTCCTCCAGAACGTAGCGCGCGGCCCTGAGACTGGAATCGAACATCTCGCGCACGATGTGATCGGCCCCGGCATCGTACAGCTCGTAGACATGAAGCCTGTCATGAGCGCGCGCGGTGATCGCGATGTCGGGCCGCACCCGGCGCGCGTAGCGCACGAGATCCACGGCCGCCTGTTTGTCGTCGACGGCCACGACGAGAACCTTCGCCGTCTCCAGACCCGCCGCCGCCAGAAGCTCGGGCCGCGAGGGGTCGCCGAAATAGCCCTTGAAGCCGAACTTGCGCATCAGCTGGATCGTGGCGAGGTCGTTGTCGAGAACCACCGTTCTGTAGCCCGAAGCCTGCACCATCCGGTTGACCACCTGCCCGAAACGGCCGATGCCCGCGATGATGATCTGTGCCTTTTCCTCGATCTCGTCGGCCTCGCCCTCCTCGCCGGAGCTTTCCTGCCCCAGCCTCCGCCCGATCCAGTCCGATGCGATGAAGGCCAGTGGCGTCAGCAGCATCGACAGCGCGATCACAAGCAGCAGAACCTCTCCGATCCGGACGGGGAAGACCGATTGCTGCAGCCCGAAGGCGACCAGCACGAAGCCGAACTCCCCGGCCTGCGCCAGCGACAGCGTGAAGAGCCACTTGTCACGGCCGCGCAGCCGGAAGGCGAGCGCGATGCCGAAGAGGATGACACCCTTCAGCGCCATAAGCCCCAGCGTCAGCCCGAGGATCGTCAACGGGTTCGCGAAGAGCGTCCCGAAATTGATCCCCGCGCCCACGGTGATGAAGAAAAGGCCCAGAAGCAGCCCCTTGAAGGGTTCGATATCCGCCTCGAGCTCGTGCCGGAATTCGGAATTGGCCAGCACCACGCCCGCGACAAAGGCCCCCAGCGCGGGCGAGAGGCCCACGAGGATCATCAAAAAGGCGATGCCCACGACGATGACCAGCGCCACGGCGGTATACATCTCGCGCAAGCGGCTGAGATGGATGTAGCGAAACAGGATCGGCGACAGGTAGCGGCCGGCGAGGATCACCGCCATGACGGCCCCCAGCGTCACCAGCGTGACGCCCCAGGCCGGCAGCCCTTCGACCAGCGACATGCTGTGGTAGCCGTCCTCTTCCACCCCGCGCCGGATCGAGCCGTCCTCGGAGATCGCGACGCTGGCCTGAACCGCCAGCAGTGGCAGGACCGCCAGCGCGGGGATGACCGCGATGTCCTGCGTCAGCAGCACGGAGAACGCGCTCCGACCCCCTTCGGTGCGCATCAGGCCTTTCTCATTGAGGGTGGTGAGCACGATGGCCGTCGAGGACAACGCCAGGGTGATCCCCACCGCGACCGAGGTGGCCAAAGGCAGACCGAACGCGTTGGCCACCGCCGCGATGGCGACGGTCGACAGCAGGATCTGCGCGCCGCCCACGCCGATCAGCTTCCGGCGCATGTTCCACAGCGTCTTGGGGTCGAGCTCCAGCCCGATGAGGAACAGCATCAGGACCACGCCGAATTCGGCATAATGCTGCAAATCCTGCGTTTCGGAGCCGACGAGCCCGAGGACCGGGCCGATGGCGATCCCGGCGATGAGGTAGCCAAGGACCGACCCCAGCCCCAGCCGCACCGAGAGCGGCACGGCAATCACCATGGCCGTCAGGTAGATCGTGGCCTGTAGAAGGGCGCCCTCCATCGCGATGTCCTGCCGTCTTTGTCCAGTTCGGACCCTAGTCGCGCTGCACCTGCGAAGTCCACGCGCATCCTGCCGCGCGCGCCCGCGTTTCCCTAAAGCGGGAGGGGGGCGTCTGGCTTGATCGGGTCCATCACGATCCGGCTCTGCACCCGGCTGACGGCCGGATGTGGCAGCAGAACACCCTGCACGAGACGGTTGAGGGCGTCGAGATCGGTGCAATAGACTCGCAACAGGTAATCGGCCTCGCCCGTCAGGGTCCAGGCGCCGACGATCTCGGGCTGCAACCGGGTCAGTGCCGCGAAGTCCCTTGCGTTGGCCTCGGTATGGGTGGCCATCACCACCTGGATGAAGGCCTGCACACCGAGGCCGACGCGCTGCGGGTCGAGAACGGCGCGGGTCGCGCGCACGATGCCGCGCCCCTCCAGCTTCTGCCGCCGGCGCGCGGCCTGGCTGGCCGAGAGGTTGAGCCGGTCGCCAAGCGCCTGCGCGGTCAGGGTCGCGTCCTGCTGGATCAGGGCGAGCAGGCGGCGGTCGATGTCCTCGATATGCGGGATTTCTTCGTGGGTGTCGCTTATCATGCGTAAATCTCGCATCTTCAGACCGGAAGATCAAGCAGAACGCGCACAACGCGCGCGGGAATGGGCGTATCCTGTCGTCAGGACAAGCGAACGGAAATCCAGGAGACGCCCATGGGACCTTTCCCGCATGACGCCCCCCGCGCGACAATCACCGAAGAGAACCCCGCCGGAACCGACGGGTTCGAATTCGTGGAATTCGCCCATCCCGACCCGAAGGTGCTGCGCGATCTGTTCGCGCGCATGGGCTATACACACACCGCGACCCACAGGACCAAGGCCGTCGAACTCTGGCAGCAGGGCGACATCACCTATGTCCTGAACGCCGAACCCGACAGTTTCGCGGCCCGATTCGTGGAGAAGCATGGGCCCTGCGCGCCGTCGATGGCCTGGCGCGTGGTGGACGCGCAGCACGCCTTCGCGCATGCGGTGTCGAAAGGGGCGGAGCCCTACGAGGGCGACGACAAGACGCTCGACTGGCCTGCGATCAAGGGGATCGGCGGGTCGCTCATTTACTTCACCGACCAGTACTGGGACACCTCGCCCTACAACGAGGAATTCGACTGGGTCTCGGCCGCCCATCCCGAGGGCGTGGGGTTCTATTACCTCGACCACCTCACGCATAACGTCTTCAAGGGCAACATGGACGTCTGGTTCCGGTTCTACGGGGACCTGTTCAATTTCCGCGAGATCCGGTTCTTCGACATCGAGGGCAAGTTTACCGGGCTGCATTCCCGCGCGCTGACCTCGCCCTGCGGGCGTATCCGCATCCCGATCAACGAGGACCGCGGCGAGACGGGGCAGATCGTGAATTACCTGAAGAAATACAACGGTGAAGGCATCCAGCACATCGCCGTGGGCGCGCGCGACATCTACGGCGCGGTCGACGCGATCGCCGAGCGGGGCGTGCGGTTCATGCCGGGCCCGCCCGAGGCGTACTACCGCCAGAGCTTCGAACGCGTACCGGGCCACGAGGAGCCCGTGGACCGGATGAAGAAGCACGGCATCCTGATCGACGGCGAGGGGGTCGTGGATGGCGGCGAAACGCGGATCCTGCTGCAGATCTTCTCCAAGACGGTGATCGGGCCGATCTTCTTCGAATTCATCGAGCGCAAGGGTGACGACGGCTTCGGGGAGGGCAATTTCAAGGCGCTCTTCGAGTCGATCGAGGCCGAGGAGGCGGCGGCCGGGGAATACGGGGACATCGCGGCGGGCTGAGCCACACCCAGGAGGCGGCAGGCAGGCCGCGCTGTCCGGGGTATCGAACCCCGGACACCACGGTCGCCCTTCGGGCGTGCGTATTTCCGGAAAGATGAAGGGAAGACTTGTCTTCCCCGGCCTATGCCGGACATGGTGCGGCCGAGTGTGAGGGAGGTTGCCATGAAACGGTCCGAGATCAACGCCATCATGGCCGAGGCGGATGAATTCATTCGCTCTTTCGGCTTCGCACTGCCGCCCTTCGCCTATTGGAGCCCTGAGGAGATGCAGGCGCGCCGCGCCGAGATCGACGGGATCGTGTCGGGCCGGATGGGCTGGGACATCACCGATTACGGGCAGGGGGATTTCGAGAGACTGGGCCTGTTCCTGTTCACCCTGCGCAACGGGCGACTATCGGACCTGCAGCGGGGCGGGGGCATGTGCTATGCCGAGAAGCTTCTGATTTCAAAGAAGGATCAGATCAGCCCGATGCATCGCCACTACCTCAAGGCCGAGGATATCATCAATCGTGGCGGTGCGACGCTGGCCATCGAATTGTTCGGTTCGGCCAGTGACGGCAGTTTCGACGCCGATGCGGGCGGAACCGTGCATTGCGACGGGATCGCGCGGGACTTCGCGCCCGGCGAGGTTCTGATGCTCGCGCCCGGCGAAAGCGTGACGCTGATGCCGGGGGACTGGCACGCGTTCTGGGGCGAGGGCGGGGATGTGTTGATCGGCGAGGTTTCGACCGTCAACGACGACGAAACCGACAATTGGTTCCGTGAGCCCATCGGGCGTTTCGCTGAGATCGACGAGGACGAGGCGCCGACGCATCTTCTGGTGTCGGATTACGCGCGGTGGCTTGCCTGAGGCTCAGTCGAGCGCGCGCCAGCCGATATCGCGGCGAAAGACGCCATCGGGCCAGTCCACGGCATCGGCCAGCGCATAGGCGCGGTCCCGGGCCTCCTGCAGTGTCGCGCCGCGCCCGGTGGCGTTGAGCACGCGGCCGCCCGTCGCGACGACCTGGCCGTCCCTCGTCCCTGTTCCGGCGTGGAACATCATGTGAAACGCGTCTTCCCGAAGCGTGTCGATGCCCTTGATGACGGAGCCCTTTTCCGTGGTTCCGGGATAGCCCTTTGCCGCCAGAACGACGGTCATCGCGTGGTCCGGGGCCCAGTTGACGCGCATCTGTGCAAGCTTGGCTTCCGCGCAGGCCAGCATCAGGTCGAGCGCCTGACCACCCAGCCGCATCATCAGGACCTGGCATTCGGGGTCGCCGAAGCGGACATTGTATTCCACGAGGCGGGGCCGGCCATCTTCGATCATCAGGCCCGCGTAAAGGACGCCCGTATAGGGCGTGCCGCGCCGGGCCATTTCGGCCATGGTGGGCTTCACGATCTGCTCCATCGCGGCTGTCAGCACGGTATCTGTGAGGACCGGGGCGGGCGAATAGGCGCCCATGCCGCCGGTATTCGGGCCGATGTCGCCCTCGCCGATGCGCTTGTGATCCTGCGCGGTGCCCATGACGAGCGTGTCCATGCCGTCGCACAGCACGAAAAGGCTGGCCTCTTCGCCATCCATGAATTCCTCGATCACGACGGAGGATCCGGCGGCACCGAATGCGCCGCCGAGAATGTCGTCAATGGCGTCATGGGCCTCCTGTTCGGACATGGCGACGACGACGCCCTTTCCGGCGGCCAGACCGTCAGCCTTGACCACGATGGGTGCGCCCGTCCGGTCGATATGGGCGTGGGCATCGGCGGCTTCGGTGAAGCGCGCCCAGCCCGCGGTGGGCGCGCCGCAGGCGTCGCAGACCTCCTTGGTGAAGGTCTTGGAGCTTTCGAGGCGTGCCGCGGCCTGTCGGGGTCCGAATGCCAGAAAGCCGGCCTCGGTCAACATATCCACAATGCCATTCTCAAGTGGAGCTTCGGGGCCTACAATAATGAAAGAAATGTTGTTTTCTTCGCAGAACTCGAGAATCTCAGTATTGTCAAGAATATCAATATTCGAACATTCCGCGATCTGCGCGATCCCTGCATTTCCGGGCGCGACGATCAGCCGGTCGCATTTCGGGTTCTGCAGAACGGCCCAGGCCAGCGCGTGTTCGCGTCCGCCGCCGCCGAGGATGAGTATGTTCATGCCGCTCTCCTGTGACGCCCGTGGGCGTAGCCGACCCACCCCGGACAGACAAGTCGGAGGATGCCGCATCGGGGACCTTCCGGGCCGCGCGCGCGGAGGCTAAGGTGGCGCCATGGACGATCTGATCGATGACGAGCCGGGCGGTGAAGCTCCCGGCAACACGCCGGAATATTCCGTCTCCGAGATATCGGGCGCGGTCAAGCGCACGATCGAGGGCAACTTCGCCCGCGTCCGCGTGCGCGGCGAGATCGGCCGCCTGTCGCGGCCGCGGTCGGGGCATGTCTATCTCGACCTGAAGGATGACCGCAGCGTCCTGGCCTCGGTGATCTGGAAGGGTGTCGCAGGCCGTCTCGCCCATGCGCCTGAGGAGGGGATGGAGGTCGTGGCGACCGGGCGGCTCACCACGTTCCCCGGGCAATCCAAGTACCAGCTGGTGATCGAGGATCTCGTTCCGGCGGGAGCCGGGGCGCTGATGGCCATGCTGGAGCGCCGCCGCGCGGCACTGGCCGTCGAGGGGCTCTTCGACGAGAGCCGCAAGGCGCCTCTGCCGTTCCTGCCGGGCGTCATCGGGGTGGTGACCTCGCCCTCGGGCGCGGTGATCCGCGACATCCTCCACCGGCTGCGCGACCGCTTCCCGCGCCATGTGCTGATCTGGCCCGTCGCCGTGCAGGGCGCGGCCTGCGCGCCGGAGGTGGCGCGCGCCATTCGCGGGTTCAACGCGCTGCCGGAGGGCGGGCCGATCCCGCGCCCCGACGTCCTGATCGTGGCGCGCGGGGGCGGCAGCCTCGAGGATCTCTGGGGGTTCAACGAGGAGACGGTCGTGCGGGCCGCCGCCGAGAGTGCCATCCCGTTGATCTCCGCCGTGGGCCACGAGACCGACACGACACTGATCGACCATGCCTCGGACAGGCGCGCGCCGACGCCCACGGCGGCGGCCGAGATGGCGGTGCCGGTGCGCATGGACCTGATGAACTGGCTGCGCCAGCAGGACGGGTACATGACGCGCGCCGCACGGCAGGGCGTGGCGACACGGCGGCAACGGCTGGGCGATCTGTCGCGCGGTCTGCCACGGCCGGAGGCGCTGCTCGACATGCCGCGGCAGCGGCTGGACCGCGCCGTTCTGCAACTTGGACCCGCGCTCAGGCACGCGGCGCAGGGGCGTCGGCGCCAGCTGGAACAGCTGTCTTCGCGGCTGGAACCGGCGCTGGAGCGTGCCGTGGCGGCGCGGCGGCTGGAACTTGGGCGCGTGTCGGCGGGGCTGCGGCCGTCTGTCGTCAGACGCCGCGGTGTGGCCGAACGTGACCGGCTGGCCGAATTGACCCGGAGGACGGAGCGCGCCATCTCGGACGCCCAGGCACGGCGGCGGGAGCGGCTGGCATCGCTGGAACGGCTGCACTCCACGCTGGGCTACGAGGCCACGCTGCGCCGGGGCTATGCGGTTGTCCATGCCGACGGCCACGTGGCGACGCGGGTCGCCCAGGCGAAGGACGCCGCGCGGTTGGAAGTCGAGTTCGCCGACGGCAAGCTGGCGGTCGCGCCGACCGAGCGGCCCGCCCCCGCCGCGCCGCGCCGAAAGAGTTCGACGGACACGCCGCCGGACCAGGGCTCCCTGTTCTGAGATACCCCTGCGGCCGCCGTCAACGGCCCCGGATGCGCGGGTCGAGCGCGTCGCGCATGCCGTCGCCCATGTAGTTCACGCTCAGCACCGTCAGAGAGATCAGGACGCCCGGCGCGATGACCATCCAAGGCGCGCGCTCGGTATATTGCACCGCGTCGATCAGGATCTTGCCCCAGGTCGGGAAGTCCGAAGGAAAGCCGAGGCCAAGATAGCTCAGCGCCGATTCGGTGATGATGGCGTTCGCCACTGCAAGCGTGCCCGAGACCATGATCGGCGACAGCACGTTGGGCAGGATGTGCCGCAGGATCAGCCGCCGCGAGGGTGTCCCGATGGAGCGCGCGGCGAGGATGAACTCGCGTTCCTTCAGGGCGAGGATATCGCCGCGCACGATGCGGGCCACCGGCATCCACGAGGTCAGTCCGATGACCGAAACCATGAGGATGAAGATCCCGGCCTCGGTCCCGAACCTCTGGCTCAACGGCTCGCGGAAGAGCATGATGATGACCAGCAGAAGCGGCAGGACCGGCAGGGCGAGGAACAGGTCCGTCAGCCGCATCAGGATGCCGTCGAGCGATTTGAAGAACCCGGCGAGCACCCCGATGAGCGTGCCCAAGAGCAGCGTGATGACCATCGCCACGAGGCCCACGGCAAGCGAGATGCGCCCGCCGAACATGACCTGCGCCATGACGTCCTGCCCCAGCTGCATCGTCCCCATGGGATGCGCCAGGCTGGGCGCGGTGAAGCGGTTGCGCGTGTCCAGCGCGCCGGGGTCGACCGTCCAGATATACGGGCCCACGGTCACGAAGAGGATGATCGCGACGAAACAGAACATGCCCGCCATGGCGCCGCGGTGGTGCCGGAACTGGTACCACGCATCGGCCCATTGGCTTCGAGGCGCGTCGGTGAGGATCGCGGGGGCCGCGCCAGCGGGCGTGGCGCCCGAGGTTGCGGCGACGTTTGGACGATCAGTCATAGCGGATCCTCGGGTCAAGGATGCCGTAAAGGACATCCGCGATCAGGTTGAACGTCACGACGAGCACAGCGAAGATGAAGCTGATGGTCTGCACCATCGGCACGTCGGCCCCGCGGATCGCCTGGATCAGCTGGTAGCCGATGCCGTTGACGCGAAAGACCTGCTCGGTGATCAGCGCGCCGCCGAAGACCGCGGGCACGTTGAGCGCGATGACCGTCACGACGGGGATCAGCGAGTTGCGCAGGACATGGCGCAGAACCACGACGCGTTCTCCCATGCCCTTGGCGCGGGCGGTGCGCACGTAATCCTGCTGCAGGTTGTCGAGCATGGAGGCGCGCATGTAGCGGCTGATCTGCGCGGCGTTGTAGAGGCCCAGCACCATCATCGGCAGGACCATCTGACGGAGCTGGAAGACGAAGCTGTCCCAGTCGTTGACGACATGGGTGGTCGTGTAACTCGATGGCAGCCACCACCACGCGTCGGTGGGCGTCCAGACCGAGAAGATGATAATCGCCATCGTTCCGGTGAAGAAGGTCGGGATCGAGAAGCCGACCATGGAAAAGAACGTCGCGGCCTGATCGGTCACGGAATACTGCTTGTAGGCCGAGATTATGCCCAGCGGCACACCGATCAGGATACCGATGATGTAGGAGGTCCCGACCACCCACAGCGTCTGCGGTAACGACACGGCAATCAGGTCGAATACGGGGCTGCGCGTCTGGTAGCTGATGATGCGGGACGTGTCCGGCGGCACGATCTGCCAGCAGCCCTCGGGCATGATGCGATCGGGCAGGCGCTCCTGCCCGCAGAGCGCGTCCTCCAGCATGATCAGCGGTTCGGTTATGAACATCATCCGGGCCCAGCGCAGGTATTGCCCCACGAGCGGCTCGTTCACGCCAAGGCTTTCGCGGATCTGTTCGCGCACTTCGGGCGGGATCGTAAGCGGCAGGTTGGCGGTCGGGTCCGACGGCGACAGCTTCACGATCATGAAGATGATGAAGCTGATGAAGATCAGGGCCGGGACCGCGAGGATCAGGCGCCGTATGATGTATGTGATCATGGCTTCGCCTCGCTGGGGTGGGGTCTAGGTCAGAGGATCGGGGGGGAAACGATGTGGCCGTCGGTGCGGCCGGAATACGGCCCCCGTCCATTCCGGACGGAGGCCGTCTTGTCAACTCAGGGGGGCCGCCGTCACTGGCGTTCCATGCCAGGCATGCGGGTCCACTCGGCGATGTTCCACAACTCGCTGTCCCAGTCGGACATGTTGATGCCCTCGAGACTCACGGCATGGGCCGAGACGCCGCCGCGGTGGGTGATCGGGATGATCGAGTAGCTCTGGACGAGCATGTCGTTCATCTCGCGCGCCAGTCGGCCACGTTCGGAGAGATCGGCGGTCACCGCCATCTCGGCCACGAGCGCGTCATAGACCGGATCGCAGAAGCGCTGGATGTTCGCGCCCTGCCACTGGGTTTCCGGACGCGGCCAGTCATCGCAGACCCAGTTGGCCATGTAGGCCTGCGGGTCGACACCGGCGAAGTTGTTGGTGTACATCTCGATGTCGGCATAGAACTTCTGGAACGTGTCCGGAGAGGCCGGATCGCCGCCGAAGAAGACCGAGGCGTCGACGTTGCGAAGCTCGGTATCGACACCCAGCTGCGACCACCAGTCCTGGATCAGCGCCTGATAGTCCTGGCGGACGGCATTGGTCGAGGTCTGGAACACCACGGAAAGCGGCGTGCCCTCGTATTCGCGGATGCCGTCGCCGTCGCTGTCCACGATGCCGTTCTCGTCCAGCAGCGCGATGGCGCCTTCGAGGTCCTGAACGAGGCAGGCGTCATTGGCCGTCGAGGCATAGAGCTCGGGTGCCGGAAGCACGTTGCAGGTCGGCTGGCCGCCCGCGCCATAGCCCAGTTCCGTCAGCAGCACGCGATCGATGGCCATCGACAGGGCCTGCCCGACGATCGGATCGGTCAGGAACGGGTGCGGACCGGCCTGCGCCGTCGAGCGGACGTCGCCCAGCGCCGGGTCGGGGTTGGTCTGGTTCATGTGCAGACGCTCGACCGAGGTGCCGAAGGCGGTGACCACGTTGCACAGGCCCTCTGCTTCCATGTCGGCAAGGATCTGCGGGTCGATCTGCAGGTTCCACGCATAGTCGAACTCGCCCGTCTGGCAGACGGAACGCGCGGCCGACACCGCGTCGCCGCCGCCGCGGAAGGTCACGGTGGCGAAGCCCGGCTGATCGGGGTTGCGGAAGTTCGTGTTCGCGGAGAACTCGATCACGTCATTGGGGCGGAACTCGTCCACCACGAAGGGGCCGGTGCCGATCGGGCCGAAATTGGCGTCGGTGCATTCGGGCGCGCGGGCGCCGAGGCAGTCCGCGAACTGCGCGGCCTGGATCACCGGGCTCTCCGAACCGACAAAAGCGGTGTAGGGGAACGGGGTCGGGGCGTCGAAGTTCACCACGACCGTGCGCTCGTCCGGCGTTTCCACCGAGGTCACGCCATCGAAGAAGCTCGACTGCGCGCAGCCGCCCTCGGGATGGGTGCAGTATTCATGAGTGAAAGCGAAGTCGGCCGAGGTCAGTGGTGTGCCGTCCGACCACATGACGCCTTCCTTGATCGTCCAGGTGATCGAGGTCAGGTCCTCGGATACGCCGCCATTGTCGACGGTCGGGATCGATTCCGCCAGCCACGGCACCATGGTGCCGGTGTTGTCGAAACGCGCCATGGATTCGAGCACCAGCGAAGCGGATTCGATTTCCTTCGTGCCGCCCGACAGAAACGGGTTCAGGGTCGAGGGCGCCTGCCAGTAGATGATGTTCAGATGGCCCGAAGCACCGCGTTCGGCCAGCGCGGCCGCGGGGACCAGCGCCAGCGCCGCAGCGCCGAGCATGAGTGAAGTGCGTTTCATGTGGTGTTCTCTCTCCTTGTTGAACACGCCTTTTTCGGCGGTTGTTGCCAGCATTCGCTGCCGGTTCGTTTCTGTTGTCGGGCAGGCACGATCACAGGTCAATGCATCGTCGGAAGTCCAGCCCCGCAGCTATCGAACGCGGATCATGTTCAAAAAGCAAGCCTGATGCCGCAACGGAATGCCCGGAAAATGGGCACCCGCAGCATTTGACAGCACCCTGACGATGGACATAGCGTCAGCGGGTCTCCCGTTCGGGTGAGACCGTTGTCCAGGAACAAATCGCACGCCATCGATACGGGATGGGGACGCCAGAACAGGGGTGGATGGCCACATGCTTGACCGGCCGATTGCGGAGGTCCGCAACCTTCGGGTGGAATTCGAAACCAAGGCCGGTACCGTCGTGGGCGTCGAGGATGTCTCGTTCGAGGTCGGCCCCGGCGAGACGGTCTGCATCGTGGGCGAAAGCGGCTCGGGCAAGTCTGTGTCGTCGTTGTCGCTGATGCGTCTCGTTGAGTTCGGGGGTGGCACCATCGCCGGCGGTGAACTCATGTTCGACCGCAAGGAAGAAGACCTCATCGACCTCGCGAAGGCCGACAGTGGCCTGATGCGCGACATTCGCGGCAACGAGATCGGCATGATCTTCCAGGAGCCGATGACCGCGCTGAACCCTGTTTTCACTGTCGAAAAGCAGCTGACCGAGGGGCTGATCAAGCACAAGGGCATGTCGAAGGCGCAGGCGCGGGAACGCGCGCTGGAGCTGATGCGCCAGGTGCGAATACCCGAACCCGAGCGTCGGCTCCAGCAGTATCCGCACGAGTTGTCAGGGGGGATGCGTCAGCGCGTCGTCATCGCAATCGCTCTGGCCTGCGAGCCTCGTATTCTTATAGCAGATGAGCCCACGACCGCGCTCGACGTCACCATCCAGGCCGAGATCCTCGCGCTGATCGACCGGCTCAAGCGTGAGACCGGCACCGCAGTGATGTTCATCACCCATGACATGGCCGTGGTCGCCCAGATCGCCGACCGGGTCGTGGTGATGTACCGTGGCAACAAGGTCGAGGAGGGACCGGTCGAGGAGATCTTCGCCAACCCGCAGCATCCCTACACCCAGGCGCTGCTGGCGGCGGTGCCCAAGCTGGGCGAGATGCGGGGCAAGGCGCTGCCTGAACCGATGAAGCTGATGAGCGCGCCCGAGGGCACGCCCGAGCCCAAGCCGATCGCCGGCACGGACCGGGTGCTGCTGAGGGTCGAGAACCTTGTCACGCGCTTTCCGGTCAAGGGCGGGCTTTTGCGGCGGACGATCGCCAACGTGCATGCCGTCGAGGACCTGTCGCTGACGCTGAATTCCGGTCAGACGCTCAGCCTCGTGGGCGAGTCGGGTTGCGGCAAATCCACAGCGGGAAGGTCCATCCTGCGGCTTGTCGAACCCCTGTCGGGCAAGATCGATCTGGACGGCGTGGACATCATTGCCCTCGACCCGTCCGAACTGCGCCGCGCGCGTCAGCACATGCAGATGATCTTTCAGGATCCGTTCGCGTCGCTCAATCCGCAGATGATCCTGTCGCATCAGGTGGCCGAGCCGATGCAGAATTTCGGTGGCCTGTCGACGTCGGACCGCAACGACCGCGTCGCCATGCTGTTCGACCGGGTGCAGCTGCCGCGCGATTTCATGTCGCGCTATCCGCACGAGCTGTCGGGCGGTCAGCGTCAGCGCGTGGCCATCGCCCGCGCGCTCGCGCTCAACCCCAAGCTCATCATCGCGGACGAGGCGGTCTCGGCGCTCGACGTGTCGGTGCAGGCCGAGGTGCTGAACCTGATGATGGAATTACAGGCGGAGCTGGGTCTGTCCTACCTCTTCATCAGCCACGACATGGCAGTGGTCGAGCGGGTGAGCCACAACGTCGGTGTGATGTATCTGGGGCGCATCGTCGAGATCGGGCCGCGCGCCCGCATCTTCGATAACCCGCAGCATCCCTATACGCAGGCGCTGCTAAAGGCCGTGCCCATCGCCGACCCGACCCGGCGCAAGGCCGAGAAGGACCTGAATTTCAAGCCGATCCCGTCGCCGGTGCACCCGGTCGGCTACGAGCCCGAGCCGTCGCGCTACGAAGAGGTGGAGCCGGGCCATTTGATCCTGACCACCGACAGCGGGTATTGAGCGCACCATGTCCGATCCGCTCAGTCCAAGGGACCTTCTTGAAAAACTCGTGAGCTTTCCGACGGTGAGCCGCGATTCGAACCTCGCCCTCGTCGACTGGGTCGAGGGTTATCTGAACGACCATGGCATCGCCTGCCAGCGGGACTATGACCCGACCGGGCAGAAGGCGAGCCTCTATGCCCATGTCGGCCCCGAGATCGAGGGCGGCGTCGTCTTGTCGGGGCACACGGACGTGGTTCCGGTCGATGGCCAGGACTGGCACAGCGATCCGTTCACGCTGATCGAGAAGGACGGCAAGCTGCACGGGCGCGGCGCCTGCGACATGAAGGGCTTCGACGCACTGGCCATCTGGGCGGCGGTCGAGGCGAAACGGCGGGGCGTCGCCCGGCCGCTGCAGCTCTGCCTCAGCCGGGACGAGGAGATCGGCTGCACTGGCGCGCCGCCGATGATCGAGCACATGCAGGGCCGTGTGCCGAAGGCGGCGCTCGCGATCATCGGGGAGCCCACGGAATGGGGTGTCGTGACTGGCCACAAGGGCGGTGGGGCCTATGACATCCACGTGCATGGGCACGAGGTACATTCCTCCATGCCGCATACGGGCGTCTCCGCGATCATGGAGGGCGCGCGCCTGATCGACTGGGCAAACCGCACCAACGAGGAAAACCGCGCGAAGGCCGCCGCCGACAGCCCCTACGACCCGGCATGGACGACGCTGCATGTGGGCATCATCCACGGCGGCACCGCGCATAACATCACCGCGAAGGACTGCACTTTCATCCTGTCGGCGCGTTGCATCCCCGAAGAACCGGTGGAACACTGGCTGGACCGGATGCGCGAGGAAATCCTGCGCGTCGAGGCGGGAATGAAGGCTGTGCGGCCCGACACCGGCATCACCTTCGAGGAGCGCTGGAACGTTCCCGGCCTTGCCGCCGAGACGCAAGGCGAGGCGGAGGCCTTGGTGCGCCACCTGACCGGCGAAAACGGCAGCTCGGTCGTCAGCTACGGCACCGAGGCGGGCCAGTTTCAGGCCGCCGGCTATTCCGCGGTCGTCTGTGGTCCGGGCAATATCGCCCAGGCCCATCAACCCGACGAATATCTGACCGTCGATCAACTGCAGAAGGGCGAGGCCTTCATGACCCGCCTTCTCGATACACTCATGGAGACCTAGGTGCCGATCAAGAACCGTCTTGCCGAATTGATGCCCGAGATCGCGGGCTGGCGCCGCGAGATCCACATGAACCCCGAGCTTGGCTACGACCTGCCCATGACCACCGCCATGGTCGAGGCGAGGCTGCGCGAATTCGGTGTCGACGAGATCGTCACCGGCGTGGGCCGCTCGGGCATCGTCGCCGTCATCCGCGGCAAGTCCGACACGCGCGGCTACGCCGTGGGACTGCGCGCGGATATGGACGCGCTGCCGATGACCGAGGCGACGGGCCTGCCGCATGCCTCGCAGATCCCCGGGCGTATGCATGGCTGCGGCCATGACGGGCATACCGCGATGCTGCTGGGGGCGGCGAAGTACCTTTCCGAGACGCGCAATTTCGACGGCACCGCCGTCCTGATCTTCCAGCCCGCCGAAGAGGGCGGCGGCGGCGGCGAGGCCATGGTCAAGGACGGCATGATGGAGCGCTTCGGCATCGACGAGGTCTACGGCATGCACAACGAGCCGGGCCTGCCCGTGGGCCAGTTCGGCGTGGCGCCGGGGCCTATCATGGCAGCCGCCGACGAGATCGAGATCCGCATCGTCGGCAAGGGCGGCCATGCCGCGCGCCCGCATATGTGCACCGATCCGTCGCCCGCGGCCTGCAACGTGGTTCTTGCGCTGCAGACGGTGGCCAGCCGCAACACCGATCCGATCGAGCGCATCGTGGTCTCGGTCTGCACGATCAAGACGTCCTCCGAGGCTCACAACGTCATCCCGCAGGAGGTCCTGCTGCGCGGCACCGTGCGCACGCTCAGCGACGAGGTCCGCGACATGGCCGAACGGCGGGTGACGCAGCTGGTCCATTCCACGGCCGAGGCCTATGGCTGCGAGGCGCACTTGCGATACGAGCGCGGCTATCCGGTGGTCGTGAACCATGACGCCAACGCCGAAATGGCCGCCGAGATCGCGCGGGCCGTGGCCGGGGAAGACAAGGTTCTATGGGGCCGTCCCCCGCGCATGGGCGGCGAGGATTTCGCCTATATGCTCAACGCGCGGCCCGGGGCCTTCATCAATGTTGGCAACGGTGATACGGCGGGCGTTCATCACCCGGAATACGATTTCAACGACGAGGCGATCCCCTATGGCTGCTCGTTCTTCGCCGAACTGATCGAACGCCGGATGCCCGCAGCCTGAGGAGGGGTCCATGCCGATCAGAAACCGCTTTGCCGAGCTTCTGCCCGAGATCACGGAATGGCGGCAGCACCTGCACCGCAATCCCGAGATCCTCTACGACGTTCACCAGACCGCCGCCTTCGTGGCCGACAAGCTGCGTGCCTTCGGCGTGGACGAGGTGGTCGAGGGGATCGGCAGGACCGGTGTCGTCGGCGTCATCCGCGGCACGGGGGGCGGTACGCGCACCATCGGCCTGCGCGCCGACATGGACGCGCTCCCGATCATCGAGGAAACCGGGCTCGACTATGCCTCGGAGGTGCCGGGGAAAATGCATGCCTGCGGTCATGACGGGCACACCTCGATGCTGTTGGGCGCCGCGAAATACCTCTCCGAGACGCGGAATTTCGATGGCACGGTCGTGGTCATCTTCCAACCCGCCGAGGAAGGCGGGGCCGGTGCAAAGGCGATGGTCGATGACGGTCTGATCGAGCGCTTCGGCATCGACGAGGTCTACGGGATGCACAACGCCCCCGGTGTTCCGGTGGGCACGATCGTCACCCGTCCCGGCCCTCTTCAGGCCTCGGCCGACGAGTTCGAGATTGTGGTCACGGGCCTCGGCGGCCACGCGGCGGAACCGCACAAGGCCGTCGATACGACGCTTGTCGCCTCGCAGATCGTGGTGACGCTGCACTCGGTCGTGTCGCGCAATGTCGATCCGCTCAACAGTGTCGTGCTGACCGTGGGCACGTTCCAGACGGATTCCAACGCGTCGAACATCATTCCCCAGACCGCGCGGATGCGGGGCACGGTACGCTGCCTGAATCCGGACGACCGCGAGAAGATGGAGGCGCGCGTGCGCCGCGTGGTGGAGGATACGGCCAGCGCCTTCGGGGCCAAGGCGGAGTTGCACTGGGACTACGGCTATCCCGTCACCGTCAACGACGAAGACGCGACCGGATGGGCGGTGGAGGCCGCGCGCGCCGTCGCAAACGACGTGGCCGACGACGCGCAGCCGATAATGCCGTCCGAGGATTTTTCCTACATGTTGAACGAGCGTCCGGGCGCCTATCTGTTTCTTGGAAACGGGGACAGCGCCATGTGCCATCACCCGAAATACAACTTCAACGACGAAGCCATCCCCTATGGATGCAGCTTCTTCGCCGAGATCGTCGAACGCCGGATGCCGGCGCGCTGACACAAAAACAAGGAGACGTGCCATGCCCGTGAAGAACCGTTTTGCCGAGATGCTGCCCGAGATCACCGCGTGGCGGCGTGACCTGCACGAACACCCCGAGATCCTGTTCGACACCCACCGCACTGCCGGGATCGTGGCCGAGAAGCTGAAGGAATTCGGCTGCGACGAGGTCGTGACGGGGATCGGCCGCACCGGCGTCGTCGGCATCATCAAGGGCAAGACCGACAATTCCGGTCGCACGATCGGGTTGCGCGCGGACATGGATGCGCTGCCGATCCACGAGGAAACCGGGCTCGACTATGCCTCCAAGACGCCGGGCGCGATGCATGCCTGCGGCCATGACGGACACACCGCGATGCTGCTGGGCGCCGCGAAGTACCTCGCCGAGACGCGCAATTTCGACGGCACGGTCGCGGTGATCTTCCAGCCCGCCGAAGAGGGCGGCGGCGGTGGCCGCGAGATGGTCGAGGACGGCATGCTCGACCGCTGGTCCGTCGACGAGGTCTACGGCATGCACAACTGGCCCGGTCAACCGCTCGGAGCCTTCGCACTCCGGCCCGGTCCGTTCTTCGCCGCCGCCGATCTCTTCGAGATCGACGTTACCGGCAAGGGCGGCCACGCCGCCAAGCCGCACGAGACGATCGACACCACGGTCGTGGCCAGCCACATGGTGCTGGCCCTGCAGACCATTGCCAGCCGCAACGCCGACCCGGTCGAGCAGGTCGTGGTTTCGGTCACGAGCTTCGAGACCGCCACCAAGGCGCATAACGTCATCCCCGAGAAGGTGAAGCTGCGTGGCACCGTGCGCACGCTCAACCCGGCGATCCGCGATCTCGCCGAAGAGCGGATGAAGCAGATCGTCGAAGGCACCGCCGCCACCTTCGGAGCGACCGCCGTGCTGGACTACAAGCGCAACTACCCGGTCACCGTGAACTGGGAAGACCAGACCGAATTCGCCGCCGAGGCCGCTCGCAAGGTGGCGGGCGATTGCGACACCAACGCCCCGCTCGTGATGGGGGGCGAGGACTTCGCCTTCATGCTCGAGGCCCGGCCCGGCGCCTACATTCTCGTCGGCACGGGCGAAGGCGCGCCGGTCCATCATCCGAAGTACAACTTCAACGACGAGGCCATTCCGGCGGGCTGTTCGTGGTGGGCGGAGATCGTGGAGCAACGCCTGCCGGCGGCGTGACGGCAAGGGGCCGAGCCTTGCGGCGGCCGCCCGTTTCTGAGACATGCGGGCTCCCCGCAGTTTCCGATGGGCGCCGCCACCCATGTTCCGCCGTCTGACCGAGATCGAACGCCGCTGGCGCGCCCATTACAACGTGGCGCCTGTGGATGACGAGACATGGCGCAAGGCGCGCATCTACAACGCGTGGTTCGATCACGCGATCCTGCGCACCGTCTGGACCAACCAGGCGGAGATCGCGCCGGGGGTCTGGCGGTCGAACCATCCGACGAAGGCGCGGCTGAAACGGCTGAAGGCGAAGGGCCTGCGCACCGTCGTGAGCCTGCGCGGCGGCGGCGATGCGGCCCATAACGCGACAGAGCGGCTGTGGTGCGAGGAGCTGGGCCTCACGCTGCGGTCGGTCGGCATGAGCGACAAGGTGGCCCCGCCGCGGGATGCGCTCTTGCATCTGATCGACACGTTCCGCGAGGTGGAGACGCCGCTCCTGATCCATTGCAAGGCGGGGGCGGACCGGGCGGGGCTCGCTTCGGCGGTGTATCTCCTGACGATGACGGGCGCGCCACTGCCGGAGGCGCGCGCGATGCTGTCCTGGCGGTTCCTGCATCTGCGATCGTCCAGGGCGGGGATTCTCGACGCTGTTCTCGACGCCTATGCGGCCAACAGCGCCATGCCGTTTGCCGATTGGGTTGCCTCGGCTTACGACCCGAGGGCCCTCCGTTCCACAGCCTGAGGCAGGAACGGACGTCGATCAGCGCTGCGCGGTCCCGAAGAATCCGCTATGCTCCGCTCCGGGGACCTGATCGGGAGACGCGCCATGACCACAAGACCACTGCCCATCGCCCTGCTGCTGGCTGCGCTTGGCGCCTCGGGTGCCGCCGCGCAGGACATGCCGGAAGACGTCAGCGCCTCGGGCAACGAACCCTTCTGGCGCGTCGAGATCGAGGGCGACACCTTCGCGCTGATGCGCCCCGATTTCGATCCGCTGTTTCTGTCGGTGATCGAGCGGCAGACACGCGAGGACGGCACCCATGTGATCACCTCCGCCTCGTCCAGTCCGGCCCTGCAGGCGTTTCTGAGCCTCGGCGCAGGCCCCTGCAACGACACCATGGCCGACCAGACCTATCCCTTCACAGCGGAGCTCGCATTGGGTGACACCGTCCTGAACGGCTGCGGCGGCGATCCGCAAGATCTGCTGACCTCCACTGACCTCTGGACCGT
Source organism: uncultured Roseicyclus sp. (assembly GCA_964578115.1). GTDB lineage: Bacteria > Pseudomonadota > Alphaproteobacteria > Rhodobacterales > Rhodobacteraceae > Roseibacterium. The sequence continues at coordinate 270 of CAZOBK010000018.1, read as the reverse complement.
GACCCGTATCGCGGGCGCGGCCCCCGTCGAGGGCACCGAGGTGACGCTCGGCTTCAACGCGGAGGGCGGGGTCGCGGGCAGCGGCGGCTGCAACCGTTTCACCGGCAGTTACGAGATCACCGGCGAGGGTCTGTCCCTCGGCCCGGCGGCCAGCACGCGCATGGCCTGCCCCGAAGAGATCATGGCGCAGGAACAGGCCTTCTTCGCGGCGCTGGAGCAGGTCAATTCCTTCGACATTGGAGATGGCGGTGAGTTGATCCTGCGCGGCCC
>CAZOBK010000017.1:0-52200 GCA_964578115.1 uncultured Roseicyclus sp. | reverse complement strand
AGCGGTCGCCGTTCTCCAGAAGCTTGGCCTTGTCGTAGAACAGCTCCTCGCGGGTTTCGGTGGCGAACTCGAAGTTCGGGCCTTCGACGATGGCATCGACCGGGCAGGCCTCCTGGCAAAAGCCGCAATAGATGCACTTGGTCATGTCGATGTCGTAGCGCGTCGTCCGGCGCGAGCCATCCTCGCGCGGTTCGGCGTCGATGGTGATCGCCTGCGCGGGGCAGATCGCCTCGCAGAGCTTGCAGGCGATGCAGCGTTCCTCGCCGTTGGGATAGCGGCGCAGCGCGTGTTCGCCCCGGAAACGCGGGGAAAGCGGCCCCTTCTCGTGGGGGTAGTTCACCGTGGCCTTTGGCGCGAAGAAATACTTCAGCCCAAGGCCGAGGCCCTTCAGCATGTCCTGCATCAGGAAGTATTTCGTGGCGCGCGTCCAGTCGATCTGCGTCATGTCAGCCTCCGATCAGCCCCCAAGGGCCCAGCGTGCGTAAAAGCCGCCGAATACCTCGAACTTCGCGAGGAAGGCCACGATCACCACCCAGGCGAGCGACAAGGGCAGGAACACCTTCCAGCCGATCCGCATGAGCTGATCGTAGCGGTAACGCGGCACGACCGCCTTCACCATCGCGAAGAGGAAGAAGAAAAGCGCCATCTTCGCGATCATCCACAGCGGGCTGTCCGGGATGAACGGGATGGGCGACAGCCAGCCGCCGAAGAACAGCAGCGTCATCAGTGCGCACATCAGGAAGATGGCGATGTATTCGCCGGCCATGAAAAGAAGGAAGGGGGTGGAGGAATACTCCACCTGATAGCCCGCGACCAGCTCCGACTCCGCCTCGGGCAGGTCGAAGGGCGGGCGGTTCGTCTCGGCCAGTGCCGAGATGAAGAACAGCACCACCATCGGCAGATGCGGCAGCCAGTACCAGCCGAACAGGCCCCAACCCGTGTCCTGCGCGTTGACGATGGCGCCGAAATTCATCGAGCCGGTCGAGATGATCACCCCGATGATGATCAGGCCGATCGACACCTCGTAGGAGATCATCTGCGCCGCCGACCGGAGCGAGCCGAGGAACGGGTATTTCGAGTTCGACGCCCAGCCCCCCATGATCACGCCATAGACCTCGAGCGAGGAGATCGCGAAGACGTAGAGGATGGCCACGTTGATATCGGCCAGCACCCAGCCGTCGTTGAACGGGATCACCGCCCAGGCGATCATGGCCAGTACGAAGGAGGTCATCGGCGCCAGCATGAACACGGGCCGGTCCGCGCCTGCCGGGATCACGACCTCCTTGACCACGTATTTCAGCGCGTCGGCGACGGTCTGCAGAAGCCCGAAGGCGCCCACCACGTTCGGGCCGCGCCGCATCTGTACGGCGGCCCAGATCTTGCGATCGCCATAGACGAGAAACAGCAGGGAAATCATCACGAAGCCGATCACCAGCAGGCTCTGCGCCGCGATGATCAGCATCAGCCCCGGGGTGGTCGAAAAGAAGCCGTCCATGGGTCGTCCTCAAACCGTCGGTATACCTAGCTCGGCGCAGTCGGCCACCGTCACCTCGGCGTCGATCGTCTGCAACCCTCGCGGGAGCGTCGGCGAGACGGTGTAAACCGCATCCGCGACGCGAACGCTACCCTCAACCTTCACATTTGTGCGCACATGTCGCGCAAAGCCGTAGCCCCGGATCACCGCATATTGCGCCGCCGCGCAGCGGCTGTAGGCGATCAGATCACCCTGCGTGGCCGGGCCGGACATGCGCGCGATCAGGTTGACGATATCGTCATCGATCAGCCGCGTCTCCACGCCTTCGTGACGCGGCAGGGGCTCGGGCGGCGGGGGCACGGCGAGCGGCTGGCAGGCGCCCAGCAAAAGGAGCGCAGCGCCTGCTTTTGCGACGGCCGCACCATCCGGCATGCCCAAGCCCGTCTACTCCGCCGCCATCGGCGCCGCGGCGCGCGCCTTGGCGGCCGCGCTCAGCTCGGCCATCAGCGTGCTGGCCCGGGCGATCGGGTTCACCAGGTAGTGGTCGGTGATCGAAGGTGCGAAGTCGGCCTTTCCAAGCGGCGCGGCGGGCAGCGCCTGCCAGTCGTTGACCGGCACCGCGTCGATGGCGTCCAGATGCGGCACGGCCTCGGTGAGCGCGCGGCGCAGCTGGCCGATGGTGTTCCACGGCTGGGTCGCGCCGATCTCGGCGGAAAGCGCGCGCAGGATCGCCCAGTTTTCCCGCGCCTCGCCGGGCGGGAAGCTCGCGCGGAACGCCAGCTGCGGACGGCCTTCGGTATTGACGAAGAGCCCCGGCTCCTCGGGATAGGCGGCTGCCGGCAGGATCACGTCGGCCCGGTGCGCGCCACGGTCCCCGTGAGAGCCCTGGTAGATCACGAACGCCCCCGAGGCGATGTCCACCTCGTCCGCGCCCAGATTGTAGATCACGTCCGCGCCGTCGACCGCGGCGGCAAGCCCGCCCTCGGTCACCGCGCCCACATCCATCGCGCCCACGCGCGAGGCGGCGGTGTGCAGGATCAGAAGGCCCGAGGCGGTCTCTTCGGCCAGTTTCATCGCAGCGGCCAGCACAGCCTCGCCATCGGCCTCGCGGATCGCGCCCTGGCCGACGATGACAATGGAGGGCTTCTCACGGATCGTGTCGGAATGCTCCATGCCCACGACCCGCTCCAGCGCGGCGCGGTCGGTGCCAATGTGATCGACGTCATAGGTCAGGTCGGCGGCAGGCCCGATCAGGCCGACGCTTGCCCCCTTCAGCCACGCCTTGCGGATGCGCGCGTTCAAAACCGGCGCCTCGGCGCGCGGGTTGGCGCCGATCAGCATGATCGCCTTGGCGTCGTCGATCTCCTCGATCGTCGCCGTGCCGACATAGGCCGCGCGGTTGCCCGCGGGGAGCTTCGCGCCATCGGTGCGGCACTCGAGCGATCCGCCCTGCCCTTCGACAAGCTGCTTCAGCGCAAACGCGGCTTCCGTCGGGGCCAGATCGCCCATCAGACCGGCAAGCTTCGACGCGCCCTTGATTGCGGAGGCGGCAGCGCCCAGCGCCTCGCCCCAGCTCGCAGGCCTCAGCTTTCCGTTCTCCCGGATATACGGCCGGTCCAGCCGCTGGCGGCGCAGCCCGTCCCAGACGTAACGGGACCGGTCTGCCAGCCATTCCTCGTTCACGCCGTCATTGTTGCGCGGCAGGATGCGCATGACCTCGCGGCCCTTGGTATCCACGCGAATGTTGGACCCCAGCGCGTCCATCACGTCGATGGTCTCGGTCTTCGTCAGCTCCCACGGCCGCGCGGTGAAGGCATAGGGCTTGTTCGTCAGCGCGCCAACCGGGCAGAGGTCCACGATGTTGCCCTGCATCTCGCTGTCGAGCGTCTGGCCGAGATAGGAGGTGATTTCCGCATCCTCGCCCCGACCGGTCTGGCCCAGCTCCGGCATGCCGGCCACCTCGGTGATGAAGCGTACGCAGCGCGTGCACGAGATGCAGCGCGTCATGTGCGTTTCCACCAGCGGCCCGAGGTCGAGGTCCTCCACGGCGCGCTTGGGCTCCCGGTAGCGGGAGAAATCGACGCCATAGGCCATCGCCTGGTCCTGAAGGTCGCATTCGCCGCCCTGGTCGCAGATCGGGCAGTCGAGCGGGTGGTTGATCAGGAGAAACTCCATCACCCCCTCGCGGGCCTTCTTGACCATGGGCGAGTTCGTCTTGACCACCGGCGGCTGGCCCTCGGGCCCGGGCCGCAGGTCGCGCACCTGCATCGCGCAGGAGGCGGCGGGTTTCGGCGGGCCGCCAACCACCTCGACGAGGCACATGCGGCAGTTGCCCGCGATGGACAGCCGTTCGTGATAGCAGAAGCGTGGGATCTCGATCCCCGCCTGTTCACAGGCCTGAATCAGGGTCATCGCCGGATCGACTTCGATCTCGTTGCCGTCGATCACGATTTTGCGCAGGTCACTCATGGCTTGCCGGTCCTCCGGTTGGCCCGCGGGTGCAAGCTCTGGTTTCCAGAGCGCCCGCCGGTTCACGCGTTTGACCCGCTTTCTACCCCTCCCGGAGCAGCCTGCCAATCTGCGTGCCTGCGGTAATTTCGTCGCGCCCCACGCGGCACGCGCCCTCGACATCCTCCAGAGAGGTCACGCCGCGCTGGGCGAGATACTGCCGGGCGATGGCGATCATGCGCGCCTGTTCGGCGTCGTCCTCGACATATTCGGTGACCTCGGCCCGGGAATAGCCCAGCGACATTGCATGGTTGGCCAACCCCAGAAGGAAGGCGCCAGCGGCGATAGTGCGCCGCTCGATCGTCGGGCAGGTCAGTTCGATATGCCGCCCGATGGCGATCATGAGAAGCCCGTTGTGCACACGCTCGTCGTTGCGCAGCGTCTCCCACTCATCCGCGCGCGCCGATCCCGCGCTGGTGGCCAGCGCCAGCACCAGCACGAGCACGCAGGCCCAAATGGTGGCAATTTCCGGTTTCATGGCCTCGGTCCTTTCGACTCGCAGGTTTTTTGGCATCTGCCTCGGCCACGATTTGGGTTCTGGAGGGCTCGTCATTCAATAACAACGCCCGCCACCCGCGCTTGGCTGGCGGTATTTCGCGCGCCTGCCTCGCGGAGGCGGTTCGATGTCCGAGAGTTACGGCCAGTCACCGCCGAAACTCGCGACGAACCAGACGAGCGCCACGATGAACAGCACAGAGAGCACGCCGTAAAACGCGTTCTCCCGTCCCTCGGACTTGTCCAAAACAAGCGCAGCGCCCGCCGCCAGAGTCGCGCCGGTGGCGAGCCCGAGGATCATGCCCCCTGTGCCCCATGCGGCGCCGACAAGCATGCCGACGATGCTGCACGCAAGATAGATACCGGTGAGCCCGTACCAGTAGAACCGTACCATGAAACTGCCTCATATGCCTCTTGCCGCCTCGGTGCGGCCCTTTTTCGAAGGGCCTGCCCGGACAGTCATTGGCAAGGAGCGTACAGATTCCAAACGGTTGGAGCAACAATCGCATCCGGGAACGGTGGAATCATGCGGCGAGCCCGCCACAAGCGCGCCTGCGGCCGCTCACCCTGACCGCACGTCGAGCCGCGCTCGAACCCGGTCCAGTTTGCAGTTCAGTTCTGCAAGCGGGCACGGGAGTAAAGTGACAGGTCAGCTTACGCCGACTGGCGCCGGCGCGGCAGCAGGGTGCGCAAGCGCGCCACAAGCCCGGGAAAGCCGCCGATCAGGCCCGGCGGAACCGTGACGTCATCGTCCCGCGACATGGAGACGGCTGGCTTCACCGCCCGCAACCGGTCCTGAGCCTCGCGTTCGATGGTTCTCAGGTCGACATGTCCGTGACACATGGGGCCTCTCCCGCAGCTTTCCCCAAGCCTGCGACAGCGTGTTTGGCCTGTCGAGAGAAAACTCGGTCAGAGCGTGCGGGCGTGAGCCCAGTCGAAGGCATGATCGCTCGGCCCGTTGGCCTTCAGGTATTCCAGTCGCTCCAGCGCCTCGCCCAGCGACGGGCGATGCCCCGGCTCGATCCACCACATCACGAAATGCTGTGCACCCAGCGCCTCGAACCAGTTGGCCCGGCGCTCAAGGAAGTGCCGGTGAACGGTGTTCCAGACGAAATGTTCGAGGTCCGCGATGCTGTCCCACACGGTGAGATTGGCGACGAATTGCGGATCGTCGCCGATATTGTTCTCGATGTTGCCGGTGCCGGGCTCGCCCGAGCCTTCCATCATCCAGACGAAGCCGGGGGACCGCTTGCCGATCCCGTTGACGCGGTCGAGCGCACCCATGAACTCCGCCACGCGCGGGTCGTCCGTGGGCGCGACGAGGCGGCCGATGTTGAGTTGGGCGAGGTGACGCTCGGTGCTCACTCCGCCGCGATCTCGACCGTGCCGTCGCGCTTCACGCGGATACGGTCCTCGATCTCGTGGCGGAAATGCCGGATCAGGCCCTGGATCGGCCAGGCCGCCGCGTCGCCCAGCGCGCAGATCGTGTGGCCCTCCACCTGTTTGGTGACGTCGAGCAGCATGTCGATTTCCTCGACCTGCGCATCGCCCTTCACCAGCCGGTCCATGACCCGCATCATCCAGCCCGTGCCCTCACGGCAGGGCGTGCACTGGCCGCAGCTTTCGTGCTTGTAGAAGGCGCTGAGCCGCCAGATCGCCTTGATGATGTCGGTGGACTGATCCATCACGATCACCGCTGCCGTGCCGAGGCCAGAGCGCTGTTCCCGCAGCCAGTCGAAATCCATGATTGCGCCCTCGCGCATCACGCTGGCGGGCAGACAGGGCACCGACGAGCCGCCCGGGATCACCGCCTTGAGGTTGTCCCAGCCGCCCCGGATGCCGCCGCAATGACGCTCGATCAGCTCGTCGAAGGGGATGCTCATCTCCTCCTCGACGACGCAGGGGTTGTTCACATGACCCGAGATCGCGAAAAGCTTGGTCCCCGCGTTGTTCGGCCGGCCAAAGCCCGCGAACCACTCCGCGCCCCGGCGCAGGATCGTGGGCACCACCGCGATCGACTCCACATTGTTGACCGTGGTGGGGCAGCCATAGAGGCCAGCGCCGGCCGGAAACGGCGGCTTCATCCGCGGCATGCCCTTCTTGCCCTCGAGGCTTTCGAGAAGCGCGGTTTCCTCGCCGCAGATATAAGCGCCCGCACCGTGATGCAGGTAGAGGTCGAAATCCCAGTCCGACCCGGCGGCGTTTGCCCCCAGCAGCCCCGCGTCATACGCCTCGTCGATGGCGGCCTGCAGCGCCTCGCGCTCGCGGATGTATTCGCCGCGGATGTAGATGTAGCACGCATGCGCACCCATCGCGAAAGAGGCGATCAGGCACCCCTCGATCAGCGTGTGGGGGTCGTTGCGCATGATCTCCCGGTCCTTGCACGTCCCGGGCTCGGATTCGTCTGCGTTGACCACGAGGTAGGAGGGCCGCCCGTCCGATTCCTTGGGCATGAAGGACCACTTGAGCCCCGTGGGAAACCCGGCGCCGCCGCGCCCCCGCAGGCCCGAGGCCTTCATGATCTCGACGATCTTGTCGCGGCCCAGCGAGATCAGGTCCTTCGTGCCGTCCCAGTGTCCACGCGCCTTGGCGCCCGCAAGCGTGCGCTCGTGCATCCCATAGATATTGGTAAAGATCCGGTCTTTGTCCTGAAGCATGGCTATCCTCTTTCGCCCCGGTCCGGCGGGGCCGTTCGACCCGCCGATCACGACCGGCGGCGCGCTCTCCACACCCAATACGTCACCACGAGCGACCAGACCAGTGCGGCAATCGCCGCAAGGTCGAGCAATAGCGCATAGCGCGGATCGAGACCGAGCTGGCCTCCGATATATTGCCCGGCCACCCAGACGACCATGGTCAGCGACATCACGACGGCAGCAAGTCGCACCTGTCGGGTCAGGCGCAGCTCTTCTGTGGTGGGCTTGCGGTCTGGGCGTCTGGCCATGGGCGGAATCCGGTGAAGTCCTTCGCCTGCCTAGCGCGCAGGGCGGGCGCGGCACAATCCCGCGCCGCGTCCGATTTGCACGATCGGGCCATCCGCCGCTCAGGCGAGCCGCGCCCGCGCCTGGTCCACCACCTTGTAGCGGGCGCAGATCATCTTGAACCCGGCCTGCTGATCGTTGAGCCAGTCGATCCCGTCATCGTCGAGGGTGGCGAGCTGATCGAAATGGAAGATGCCGAACTCGTTGAGCGCGGTGGCGAGCTTTGCCCCGACCCCGGTCAGCACCGTCAGGTCATCGGCCTTGCCGCCACGCGGCGCGTCCAGCAGATGCGGGCTGGGCCCGGAGATTTCCGGTTCGGCGGCCGGCTTCGCTTCCGCCACGGCCGGTTTGGGGGAAGCGGCCTTTTTCGCCGTGGGTGCAGAACGCTTTGCGATCTCCTGGGCCGCGCCGGGCGTGGCAGGCGCCTTGCGCGACGCAGACGTCGTCTTCTTCGGCTTGATCGTCGGCGCGACGCGAGCTGCGTCAACCTCGTTGGCCGCTCCGGCGCGGCCCATGGCCTGCCAGAACCCGGTGGGTGCGGTCAGGCCCATTTTCCAGGCCTGTATCGTGGCCGTGCCCGCGAAGGCAGTGTTATAGGCCCAAATCTGGATCATGGAGGCTTGCGCGGCCTTCCCGCGCAGCCAGAAGTCTTCGGCGAGTTTCATACCCATCGCTCCTCAGAGTCGTGTCACCAACCCTCCCGACGATCAGTATACATCACCTTTGTCGACTTTTTCGGAAAAATCCGTCTCTCCGCCCGAGGCGAGGATCCGAGCCTGTTCCACCCAGTTGTCACGGGTGACGCGGCCCTTGAAGCCCTCGAGGTTCTGGTCGACCCATTCCACCTCGTCGGCCGACCAGTTCGCGATCTGGTCGAAATGGTAGAAGCCGAGGCTGTTGCAAAGCTTTTCGAGCTTGGGACCGACGCCCTTGATCTTCTTGAGATCGTCCGCCCCGCCCTCACGCGGGCCTTCGAGCGCCTCGGGGCGGGTCCCCTCGCCGGAATTCGCCGCAACGGGTGCCGCGGCCGGTTCGGGCTTGGCTTCGGCAGGCTTTTTTTCGGCGTTCTGCTTGGCCTCGGCCTTCGGGGCAGGTTCGGCGGTCGCGACTGGCTTGTTCGAGCGCAGGGGCGCCGTCGCGGGCACCGTTGGCGCCGCGTCCGCATGCGCCATCTTGCCCGGCTCCACCGGTCCGGGCATCGGCTTGAGGAACATCACCGAGAAGAGCGAACCCAGAACAAAGAAGATCACGGCAGCCGCGAAGAGCGCCTGCAAGAGCGTCCAGTCGCCCGCGATCATCAAGGCGGCCATGGCTAGAAATCCCGTGGCCGAGGCGACGCCCCAGACGATCAGAAGATTGATGAGACCGGATGGCGAATTCATGAAGGCTCCTCCCGCTTTCGCATGTGTCGCCCAAGTTGTAACCGCCGGATTCCCGTTTGTCTTGTCCCTTTAAGGCGAATTGTCGCGGCCCACCTCCCGTGAGGGGATCTCTTCCAGAACCGCGTCGAAATCCGTGGCGAAGAGAAACTGCCCAAGCCAACCGCCGACAACTGTCGTCCCGAGACCCGCGAAGGCGCCAACCGCCACCCAGAGGCCCAGAAGCCCCACGGCGACCAGCGCCACTGTCAAACCCAGAATCGCAGCGATCGTCCATATCGCCGTGATCGCCGCGAAGCGGCGTACCGTCATTGCCCGTGCCATGCGCGTCCCCATTTTTTTTGCGTCAAGTATCAGGGGCATGAGCTAGGGGAGGACGCGCGTCGCGTCGAGATCGCAGGCCTGCGACACAAGTGCCGGGCGCACGGCCAGTCGGGGATCAGTCCCCGGCGGCCAGTGCCGCGGCCTGCGCGATCCAACCGTCGCGTTCGATCCGGCCCTTGAACTTCAGGCGCGCATCGACCCAGGCGACCTCGGCGGGTGTCCAGGCGGCGATCTGGTCGAAATGGTAGAACCCCATCTCGTTCAGAAGCGCCTCGAGCTTCGGCCCGACCCCGGCGATGCGTTTCAGGTCATCGGCCGCCTGCCCGGTGCGCGGCGCATCGAGACGCTCGGGCTCGGCCTCCCCGATACCGCCTTCGGCCGCACGGGCCGGTGCGCGGGTTTCGGGATGGCCCTTGCCCTTCACCGGCGCCTCGCGCTTGTCGATCCCGGTCTCGTCGATGGGCACATCGGCGGCGAGCACCGGCTCCTTCGGGTTCGTTTCGACATCGACCTCGCCGCCCGACTGCCTGCCCCATGGCGCCAGAAGCGGCACCTCGGTCCCGTCGATCCGCTTGATCGTGTCACCGATATCCGTCGCGAGCCGCGCCGACACGTTCAGCTCGTCTCGCCCGGCCTCGTGATCGGTGAGCGATGTCAGGCCGCCTGCCGGTTCGGAGGCGTAGCGCCCGTTCTGCGGACCCGGCGTCGGCACCCTGTCCGCCGCCATTTCGTCCAGCAGCCAGCCCAGCTTCTCCGCCGTCAGGTCCTCATAGTAATCCTTGCCGATCTGAGCCATGGGCGCGTTCGCGCAGGCGCCGAGGCATTCGACCTCTTCCCAGGAGAACTTGCCATCGTCGCTCAGCTGATGCGGGCGCTTGGCGATCTTGTCCTTGCAGACCGCCACAAGGTCCTCCGCCCCGCAGATCATGCACGACGTCGTCCCGCAGATCTGGATATGGGCGACAAAGCCCACGGGCGCGAGCTGGAACATGAAGTAGAAGGTGGCGACCTCGAGCCCGCGGATATGGGCCATGCCAAGCATGTCGCAGACATGTTCGATCGCGGGACGGGTCAGCCAGCCTTCCTGCTCCTGCGCGCGCCACAGGAGCGGGATGATCGCGGAGGCCTGCCGCCCCTCGGGATACTTGGTGATCTGCGCCTCCGCCCAGGCCCGGTTCTCGGGCGTGAAGGCGAAGCTCTCGGGTTGCTCGGGGTGAAGGCGGCGGAGCATCGGTCGGTCCTCAGTCTTGCGGGCTCATGGTTTATAACGGCGGCGCGGGCCTTGCCTGCGGAAGCCTCCGGCGGGAGTTTTCTTGCCAGGATGAAGGCCAGGCTAACGGGATTTCCGCACGCTCAACGGTCGACCTCGCCGAAGACGATGTCGATGGAGCCCAGGATCGCGGACACGTCCGCGAGCTGGTGGCCCACGGTCAGGTAATCCATCGCCTGAAGATGCGCGAAGCCCGGCGCGCGGAGCTTCGCGCGGTAGGGCCGGTTCGTGCCGTCGGCCACGAGGTAGACGCCGAACTCGCCCTTGGGCGCCTCCACGGCGCAGTAGATCTCGCCCTCGGGCACGTGGAACCCCTCGGTGTAGAGCTTGAAGTGGTGGATCAGGGCCTCCATCGAGGTCTTCATGTCGGCGCGCGAGGGCGGCGTGATCTTGCCGCGCGCCAGCACCGGGCCCTGGTTCGCAGGGTCCCGAAGCTTTTCGCAGGCCTGCTTGATGATGTGTATCGACTGGCGCATCTCCTCCATGCGGCAGAGGTAGCGGTCGTAGCAATCGCCGTTCTTGCCGATCGGGATCTGGAACTCGAGCTCGTCGTAGCATTCATAGGGCTGCGCGCGGCGCAGGTCCCAGGCCAAGCCCGAGCCGCGCACCATGACGCCGGACATGGCCCAGTCCTGTATGTCCTCTTCGCTGACAACGCCGATATCGACGTTGCGCTGCTTGAAGATGCGGTTTTCGGTCAGGAGACCATCGATATCCTTCAGCACCTTCGGAAATGCGTCGGCCCAGGTGTCGATGTCGTCGATCAGCTGGGGCGGCAGGTCCTGATGCACGCCGCCGGGCCGGAAATAGGCGGCGTGGAGCCGGGCGCCAGAGGCCCGCTCGTAGAAGACCATCAGCTTCTCGCGTTCCTCGAAGCCCCAGAGCGGCGGGGTCAGCGCGCCCACGTCCATGGCCTGCGTGGTCACGTTCAGCAGGTGGTTCAGGATGCGCCCGATCTCGCAGTAGAGCACGCGGATCAGCGAGGCACGCCGCGGCACCTCCACGCCCGTCAGCTTCTCGATCACGAGGCACCAGGCGTGTTCCTGGTTCATCGTGCCCACGTAATCGAGCCGGTCGAAATAGGGCAGGTTCTGCAGGTAGGTCCGGCTTTCCATCAGCTTCTCGGTGCCCCGGTGCAGCAGCCCGATATGCGGGTCGCAGCGCTCGACGATCTCGCCGTCGAGTTCGAGCACGAGCCGGAGCACACCATGGGCCGCCGGGTGCTGGGGCCCGAAGTTGATGTTGAAGTTGCGGATCTTCTGTTCGTGGGTCTCCAGGTCGGTGGAGCCATCGTCGTAGCGGTTCTGCCGGATGTCGCCGTCCATCATGGCTGCCTATTCCTTGTTCAGGCGGGCTTTCGTGCGGAAAACCTTGGTCAGGAGCTTCCACGACCCGTCCTCGTTCACGAAACCGAGGTGATCTTCGAAGCGCGTTCCGGGGATATCGACCCAGAGATGCACGCGCGCGATCTGGTCGCCCATCACGTCGATGTCGAGCACTTCGTAGGACGCAGGTCCCTCGCCGGGCGAACGCCCACGCACACGCTCGATGAAGGACGCCTTGTCCCAGTAGGTCGGCCCGTCGGGGTCGATGAGGTTCATGGCGAAGCGCTCGTGGCACATCTCCTCGAAGATTTCGGTCCGCGCGTACCAGACCGCCTCGCAATAGGCCTTGGCCTGTTCGAGGATCTGGGCGTGCAATTCAACCGTGCCCTTCATGCCGATTTCTCCCCTTTGCGGCCGCACATGTGGCGTTCCTCTGCATCACCGTTTCGCTTCCGCCTTCTCGTCCCCGGGAAGGATGTAGTCGGCCCCTTCCCACGGGCTCATGAAGTCGAACTGGCGGTATTCCTGCACGAGGCTCACGGGTTCGTAGACCACGCGCTTGAGCTCCTCGTCGTAGCGCACCTCGGTGTAACCGGTGGTGGGGAAATCCTTGCGCAAAGGGTGCCCGCGGAAGCCGTAATCGGTCAGAATGCGGCGCAGGTCCGGGTTGCCGGAGAACAGGATCCCGAACATGTCGTAGACCTCGCGCTCGTACCAGCCGGCGCTGGCATGCACGCCCGTGATGGAGGGCACCACGTCCTCCTCCCGGACGGCCGTCTTCACGCGGATGCGGTGGTTCTGGTACATGCTGAGGAAGTGATAGACCACGTCGAAGCGCCGCTCGCGCTCGGGCCAGTCGACGCCGGTGATGTCGACCAGCGTGGAAAAGGCACAGGCGCGGTCGGCCTTCAGGAACTCCACGAAGCTGTCGATCTCGGCCACGGCCACTTCCACGCTCAGCTCGCCATGGGTGATGGTATGGCCGAGCACCGCGTCGGACTGCCTTTCGGCGATATGGGCGGCCAGCTCCTTGAGGGCCTCGGTCATGGGGTCGTCTCCTGTCTCGGGCCGAAACGGCGCGGGTCAGCGCGTGATGGTTCCGGTACGGCGGATCTTCCGCTGCAGCTGCAGAATGCCATAAAGCAGCGCCTCGGCCGTGGGCGGGCAGCCCGGCACGTAAAGGTCCACCGGCACGATCCGGTCGCAGCCGCGCACCACGGAATAGCTGTAGTGATAGTAGCCCCCGCCATTGGCGCAGGAGCCCATGGAGATCACGTAGCGCGGCTCGGGCATCTGGTCGTAGACCTTGCGCAGCGCGGGCGCCATCTTGTTGGTCAGAGTGCCGGCCACGATCATCAGGTCGGACTGGCGCGGCGAGGCGCGCGGCGCGGTGCCGAACCGTTCGAGATCATAGCGCGGCATGGAGGTGTGCATCATCTCGACCGCGCAGCAGGCAAGCCCGAAGGTCATCCAGTGCAAGCTGCCGGTGCGCGCCCAGTTGATGATGTCCTCGGTCGAGGTGACGAGAAACCCCTTGTCCTGAAGCTCCCGGTTGAGGGTCTGGGTGGCGACCTCGCGGTCGGCCCCGGCGGTGTTGACGCCTGTCATCACTCCCATTCCAGTGCTCCCTTCTTCCATTCATAGGCGAAGCCCACCGTGAGGACGGCGAGGAAGATCATCATCGACCAGAACGCGGCCATCGACAGCTCGGGCAAGGCCACGGCCCACGGGAAAAGGAACGCGATTTCGAGGTCGAAGATGATGAACAGGATCGACACGAGGTAGAACCTCACGTCGAACTTCATCCGTGCATCGTCGAAAGCGTTGAACCCGCATTCATAGGCCGAGACCTTTTCGGGGTCGGGGTTGCGCACGGCCACGATCACGGCAGCCAGGATCAGCACCAGGCCCAGCCCGATGGCCAGAGCCAGGAAAATGAGAATCGGGGCGTAGTTGGACAGAAGGTCCTGCATCTGCATTCCTCGCGTGCCTCTCGTGCGCAAGCATACACGCACGGCGGGTCCGGTCGATAGGGGTGATCTAAACGCGACCCACCATAGCGTCAACGCAAGCAGGGTGCGGCAAAAACGGGAAAACGGGGCAATTGCCGCTCAGCGTTTCTTGTGGATGTAGGATCGGAAGCGCGGCACGAAGAACTTCGCGAAGGCCTTCACTTCGGGCCGCCGCCAGGCTTCGGGGCTCATAACCAGATGGCCTGTCACGGACATGCCCTCGGGCGGAGGAAAACAGCGCAACAGCCCTGCCTCCTCGGCCAGGGTCGTGGGAACAACGCCAAGCCCGAGGCCGGCGCGCACGGCCGGCACGATCGCTTCGGGGTCACTGACCCGGCCGACAATCTGGTCCGGGGAAATGCGCTCGAGCAGCCAGTTGTAGACGGGAAACGTACGTCGCAAACGGTCATACCCCATGAACCGATGCCCGGCGAGGTCGTGCTCACCGGCAGGAAGGCCATGGCGTTCCGCGTAGGTCCTAGACCCATAGACTGACGCGGTCGACATCGTCAGCTTTCGGCAGATCAGGCGGTCATCCGCGATTTCGCCGAACCGGATGGCGACATCCGCGTCCCCCGCGATCAGATCGACATACTCGTTCGACGCGACGAATTCGAACCGCACGCCGGGATGCATGTCCGTGAAATCGGCGAGCGCCTCGGCAAGGTTCTCGGAGAAGTTGGACTTGGGCGCGGTCAGCCGGATCGGCCTCTCGAGGGTGCGGCCCGCCCGGCTGGCCGCGCCCTCGAACGCCGCTGCCGCTTCGGCAACCGCGCGCGCTTCGGCCTCCAGGTCCCGCGCATCGGCGGTCGGCCGGGCGCCGCGCGTGTCCCGCTCGAACAGCGTCAGCCCCGTGGCATGTTCCAGCGCGTCGATCCTGCGCGCCACCGTCGGCTGCGCCATGCCCAGCGCCTTGGACGCGGCCAACGTCGATCCCGCGTCCAGCACCGCGAGGAATACGCGCAGGTCCGACCAGTTCCAGCTATCGCTCTTCATTTTTGCAGAACAGCACAACGGCGCGGCGGATACCAGCGCGGCGGTCCTCGGATCACGCTGATCCCACCGCACAAAACGCCCCCGGAGAGAGCCCATGTTCGCCCAGACCAATGCACCCCGCCGCCCCGGCCTTCTCGACAGCATCGCGGCATGGATCGACCGCGCCGCACCCGCCCATGACCCCGCCCATCATGCCGAAGGCGCGCCCGAGACGGACCGTGACCGCCGCGATTTCATGCTGACGATGATGGAGGACCATCCCCACGCCTTCACCAGCGAGGCAGACGTCCAGTGCATGATGCATCTCTATCCCGGACGGTTCTGACCCTGCGGCACGACGAAAACGCGGCGAGGATGATCCCCGCCGCGCGCCCTTTCAACCGTGCGATGCGCGCAGCCTAGCTGTCGCTGTCCGCGCCGCCGGGAATGAGCCGGTGGATCATGCCGGCGTCGGTGGCGGTATAAAGGTTGCCGTCAGGCCCCTGCACCAGCGTCCGGAAACGGCCCGGTTCCATCGGCAGGGTCATTTCGGTCACGTCGACCACGGACAGGTCGTCATCCAGTTCGATGACGTCGATGCGCTGGCCGATGGGGGTCCCGCCAAAGCCGATCCCCATGAAACCGACGACCATGGCGCCATCCCATGCACCCCATTGCTCCCCGGTCAGGAAGGTCGGCTGCGTGATGCCCTGGGAGTATCCGTTGTTCGTCCAGATCGGCGGCATTGCATCGGGATAGGTGTCGAAATCCGTCATCGGCATGAAGGCCGCGCGTTCGTAGCGGTTCATGCCCTCCTCCTGGTTGGGCATGTAGCCGCAATAGCCGTCGGGGCAGTCGCCACGTCCGGCCATGTTGTCGCGCGGGTCCCAGCCTCCATTGCCGCCGGGCTCCAGCACCGTGATCTCGTCGGAATGCCAGGGCCCATGCTCGGTGACGATCGCGTCGCCCGTCTCGGGGTGGAAGGTTATGCCTTGGACGTTGCGGTGGCCGTAGGTGTAGATCCGCGGATCGAATTCCTCGCCGACCCCGTTGCCGGGCGCGGGCTCGCCGTCGGTGGTGATGCGCAGCACCTTCGAGCCGAGGCTCTGCGGATCCTGCGGAATCGTCGGGTTGTGATTGTCGCCCGTCGTCACCCAGAGATAACCCTCCGGACCGAAGCGGATGCGGCCGCCGTTATGGGCGCCGGCGCTGCCGAAGGGGTGATCGGTCGGCTGCGTCTTGTAGGGAATGTCCTCGATCAGATCGGTGCGGTCCGACACGTCGGCGAAATCCTCGCTCACCGTCAGGCGCAGCACGCGATTGGTCTGCGGATCCGACATCTCGGAAGCCGAGTACACGTAGATCCGGCCGTTCTCGTCGAAATCGGGATCGACCGCGACACCGTTCATCCCGGCCTGGCCGTTGCAGAACAGATCGTCGGCAACCGTGGCGTAGCCGTCGGACCCGCCCATGCCCAAGAGCTGATGGACGTCGCCATCCGGCATGCGCACCGAAAGGCCCCGGCAGATCTCGGTGAAGAACATCGTGCCGTCGTCGAGAAAGGCGATGTCCCACGGAACCTCAAGCCCGTCGACCACCACCTCGTGCCCGAGAGAGGTCGTGTTCATCCCCTGCCCCTGCGCGATCGCGGGGGCACCGGTGGATATGGCCGCGGCAGCCAGCAGTCCGGCGGCGCGGGATATGGATCTTGAATAGGTCATGCGGTGTTCCTCTTGTCCTTGCACTCACGCGTGCACTGACAAAACAACGAAGCCGACGGCGCCGTGTTCCGAACGGCGCCGTCGCGCCGGACAAGCAAAAGATGACGCTTCCGCCCTCCACCTGATGTGGATCCAAGGATTGCTGAACGGTGGCAGCAGGGCCTCAGAGCGCCGCGCGCAGCTCGCGCCGCAGGATCTTGCCGGAGGCCGATTTCGGCACCGCCTCGACGAAGCGGTACGCGACAGGGTGCTTGTAATGGGCAAGGCAGCCCTCGCAATGAGTCTGGAGCTCCGCCTCGCCCACCTCGGAGCCGGGTGCACACACCACGAAAGCGATCGGCGCCTCGCCGGCTTCCTCGTCGGGACGGCCGATCACGGCGGCATCCACCACGCCCGGATGCGCGATGAGCGCCGCCTCCACCTCCGCGGGCGCAACCTGGAAGCCCTTGAACTTGATCAGCTCCTTCAGCCGGTCACGGATGAACATGAAGCCGTCCTCGTCGACGATCGCCAGATCCCCGGTGCGCAGCCAGCCATCCGCCGTCAGGGTCTGGGCGGTGGCGTCGGCGTTGTTGAGGTAGCCCTTCATGACCTGCGGCCCCCGCACCCAAAGCTCTCCCTCCTCGCCCGGAGGCATGTCCTCCAGCGTCTCGGGGTTCACGATCCGGCACTCGGTCGACGGCACGGCCTGCCCGCTCGAGCCATGGCGCACGTTGCCGCCGATGGTCATGTGGCTGATCGGACTCATCTCGGTCATGCCATAGCCCTGCACCGACTTCGCGCCCATCCGTTCGCCCACAGCGATCTCGGTTTCCGGCCCCAGAGGCGCGGCGCCCGAGAACACCTCGACGACCGAGGACATGTCGAACTCCGAGACCATCGGATGCTTGGCCAGCGCCAGCGCCACGGGCGGCACGATGTAGAGCCGCGTGGCGCGATGGTCCTGAATGAGCCGCAGGAACAGCTCGAGGTCGAAGCGCGGCATGGTCACGAGCTTCGCGCGCCTCTCGAGAAAGAGGTTCATCAGAACCGTCATTCCGTAGATGTGGAAGAACGGCAGGAAGGCGATCGCCGTATCACGCGCAGTGATCCCGGCCACCGCGCCCGATTGCTGGACATTGGCCACGAGGTTGCGATGGGTCAGCATCACACCCTTGGGGCGCCCGGTGGTACCGCTTGAATAGGGCAGGACGACAACGTGGTCGTCCAGATCGACGGGCACCTGCGCCTCGAGTGGCTGGCCCATCACGTCATCGAGCGACAGGCAGGTTTTTGCCCCGATAACGACGATGTCCTTCACGTCCGTCCCCTCGGCGGCCGCGCGTGCGACACCCTCGAAGGCCGGGACAGTCACCAGCATTTCTGCTCCCGCATCGACCAGCTGGTGGTGGACCTCCGGCGCGGTGTAGGTCGGGTTGATCGTGGTCACCGTCCCGCCGCCCCAGGCCACGGCGTGAAATACCACCGGATATTCGGGCATGTTCGGCGCAAGGATCGCGACCGTGCCGCCGGGCAGGATGCCGCGCTCGGTCAGCCCCCCGGCAAGCCGCTTGATCTGCTGCATCAGGGCGCCGGCCGTCAGCGCGCGGCCCGTCGGCCCGTCGGTGATGGCGGTCTCCTCCTCCCGGCCGACCAGTCCTTCGAAGAGCTTCTCGGTGATCGAAACGGCATCCACCTGTACCGCGCCGTGCCGGCTCGGGTAACCCGTCATGTGCATATCCTCCCCTCGCGGCACGGCGTTGAGTTCGCCGCATCTCACGCATGCAGGAAGGCTAACACGAGCCAAACGTCGATTGTCCAGCACGAACCGCCCCCTTCATCCTGGCAAGAAAACTCCGGGGGAGCGCGCGGTACGCGCGCGGGGGCAGAGCCCCATGCGCTCACTCCCGCCAAGACGGGCGGCGCTTGTCGAAGAAGGCGGCGATGCCCTCCGAGCTTTCGGGGTCCTCCCAGCGCGATACCAGTGCCTCGATGCTGCGCGCGACCTGAGCCTCGTCCACGCTCGGCGCAAGCTCCGCCACCAGCCGCTTTCCGGCCGCCACGGCCCCCGGTGCCGCCGCGAGGTAAGGGACCACCTCCGTCTCGATGGCCTGATCGAGCGCATCGGCCGCCACGCTGCGCAACAGCAGCCCGAGGCCCACCGCCTCCTCCGCGTCGAAGACCCGGCCCGAGAAGAACACCGACCGCGCCCGCGCGGCCCCCATCCGCGCGATCACGTAAGGCCCGATGGTCGCGGGGATAAGCCCCAGCCGCACCTCGGTCAGACCCAGCTTCGCCCCCGAGACCCCGATGGCCACGTCGCAGACGCTGATCAGACCCACGCCCCCCCCGAAGGCCTGCCCCTGAACGCGCCCGATCAGGGGTTTGGGCATGGCGTCGAGCGCGCCCAGCATCTGCGCCAGGCCGCGCGCCTCCCGCGCACGGGTCGCGGCGTCAGCGTCCATCTGCGCCTTCATCCAGCCGAGATCACCGCCCGCGCAGAACGACACCCCTTCACCGGTCAGCACGACTGCCCGCACAGCCGGATCGCGGCCCAGACGACCCGCCGCCTCGGTCAACTCGCCGATCATCGCTGCATTCATGGCATTGTGCTTGTCGGGCCGGTTCAGCGTGAGCCGAGCCACCCCGCGCGCATCGACCGCGACCTCGATGGTGTCAGCCATGAATGCCTCCGTTTTTCATGTCCGTGCCTGCCACGCGCATGTCCCGCGCCATCCCGGCGGCCTGCGCGACGACGGCCAAGTCGAGCGCGGTCTCATAGCCCAGCGCCTCCAGCCGTGCTGCCACCGCCTCGGTCGCGACATTGCCCGCCGCCCCGGGGGCGTAAGGGCAGCCGCCCAAGCCGCCCACCGCAGCGTCGAAGACGCGCAGACCCCGCGCCAGCGCCACCTCGATATTGGCGAGCGCCCAACCGGAAGTGTCGTGGAAATGCCCGGCGAGGCGACCTGCCGGAACCTCTTCCAGCACCGCCGCCAGCATCGCGTCGACCGCCTCCGGAACGGCCCGTCCGATCGTGTCGCCCAGCGAAATCTCGTAGCAACCCAGGTCGCGCAGCCGCGCGGCGACGCGGGCCACGGCGGCAGGCGCGACATGCCCGTCATAGGGGCATTCCACCACGCAGGAGATGTAGCCGCGCACCGGCATTCCATCGGCCCGTGCGGCCTCGACCACGGGCGCGAAACGGTCGAGGCTCTCCTCGATGGAGGCGTTGATATTGGCCCGGCTGAACCCTTCGGAGGCAGAGCCGAAGATCGCGACCTCGTCGGCCCGCGCCGCGCGCGCGCGCTCGTAGCCCTTCATGTTCGGCGTCAGCGCGGCGTAACGGACGCCGGGCGCTCGGGTAATCCCGGCCAGAACCTCGGCGCTGTCGGCCATCTGCGGCACCCATCTGGGGCTGACGAAACTGGCCACCTCGATCCGGGCGAACCCGGCACGCGACAGCGTGTCGATGAGCGCCACCTTTTCAGCCGTGGGGATCGGGCGCGCCTCGTTCTGGAGCCCGTCACGGGGGCCGACCTCGAAAATCTCCACCCGCTCCGTCATCGCGTCCCGACCTCACGGCGCGACGCGGTGCCGAAAATTCTTGGGAATTTTGGCGCCCTGCGAATTTTCGTGCGAAAATTCATGTCACCTCCCAGGGTTCGTAATAGTCCCGCGTGTAAAGGCGGTTGCTATCCTCGATCGGCAGGCTCGCGATGAAGCCCGGTCGCGCCGTGATCCGGTCGTACCAGGCTTGCAGCGCCGCAAAGCGCTCCGTCCGCACGAAGTGGCGCGCCATGTAGACCGCCTGCCCGACGCTGACATCTGCGGCCGAGAACCCTCCATCCAGCAGGTAATCCCGCCCCGCCAGCCGCGCATCGATGGCCGCGAAGCACTTCTCCGCCCGCCGCGCCTCGATATTCATCAGCACCGGAGAACGCATGTGATCCTCGCGCAGCACGATGTGCTGCTGGGTCAGCGTCGCGATATGCTGGCTCAGCGTCTCAGCGAAATGCACCCAGATCAGCCAGTCGATCCGTTCGGGGTCATCCGGCGTGCGCCCCATGCCCGTGGCCGGGAAGCGTTCGCACAGCACCTCGGTGATGGCGCCGCTTTCCCAGATGGTCCGGCCGTCGAGCTCCAGCGCGGGCACGCGGCCCGCCGGGTTCAGCGCGAGGTATTCGGGCGAGCGCAGGGTCTTGTCGAAGGGCCAGTCGACGACCTCGAACTCCACGGCCAGCTCATGGAGGAGCCAGAGCGCCCGCATCGACCGCGATTGCGGGACATGGTGGAGCCGGATCATGCCGCCACCTCCTCCGTTTCGAGCAGGATCAGGGGCGCGCCCGCCTCCACCTGCGCGCCCTCTGCCGCGAGCACCTCGGCCACGACACCGTCGCGGCCCGACGTCAGGACATGTTCCATCTTCATCGCCTCCAGCACCGCAAGGCGCGCACCCCTCTCGACACGGTCGCCGGCGGCGACGAAGACCGCCTTGACCAGCCCCGGCATGGGCGCCTCTATCCGGTTGCCGCCCGCACCCGCCTCGGCCGCGATGGCAAGCGGGTCAAGCACATCGAAGACATGCGCGTCGCCATCATAGACCACGACACGGCGGGGCGTGGTGACAGCGCGGAGGGTCTGGCCGCCGCCCTCGGGCCGCCAACCCGCCGCCTCGCGGGTCAGGACGACGAGTTCCTCGCCGAAGCTGCAACGCGTGCGACCGGCGCCCTCCAGCGCCACGCGCACATCGAGCGCCGTCTCTCCCTGTGCAAGGCGGATATCCTGGCCCAGCGGCGCCCAGAGGCTGAAGCCCGCAAGTGGGGCGGGGTCGCCGCCAAGCCCCATCGCCGCCAGCGCGGCGCGGGCGATCACGGCGGGCGGGGTTTCGGGCGGCGCGGTCAGCGCGTCGAGATCGGCTTCGATCAGGCCGGTATCCACGTCACCTGCAGCGAAACGCGGATGGTTCACCAGCCGCCGCAGGAAGGCGAGGTTGGTGGTGGCGCCCGCCACCTCGGTCGTGGCCAGCGCGCGGTCCATCCGCCTGAGCGCGACCCCCCGCGTGGGACCGTGCACGATCAGCTTGGCGATCATCGGGTCGTACCAGGGCGAGATCTCGTCGCCCGGCCCCACGCCG
The DNA here is from genome assembly GCA_964578115.1 of uncultured Roseicyclus sp. Lineage (GTDB taxonomy): Bacteria > Pseudomonadota > Alphaproteobacteria > Rhodobacterales > Rhodobacteraceae > Roseibacterium. The sequence goes on along the minus strand of CAZOBK010000017.1, from coordinate 30,623 downwards.
GTATCGGCCCGCGCGCCCTCGCCGAAGTGGAGATGCTCCAGACGGCCGGTGGCTGGCAGGAACCCGGCGGCGGCATCCTCGGCATAGAGACGCGCCTCGATGGCATGGCCGGTGATGGACAGGTCCGACTGTGCGGCAGGTAGCGGCTCGCCCGAGGCCACGCGCAGCTGCCATTCGACCAGATCGACGCCGGTGATCGCCTCGGTCACGGGATGCTCGACCTGAAGGCGCGTGTTCATCTCCATGAAATAGAACCGGTCGGAGCGCAGCCCGTCGCTGGCGTCGACGATGAACTCGACGGTCCCCGCCCCGGAATAGCCGATGGCCTCGGCCGCGCGCACCGCAGCAGCCCCCATCTCGGCCCGCATCTCGGGCGTCATGCCCGGCGCCGGCGCCTCCTCGATCACCTTCTGGTGCCGCCGCTGGAGCGAACAGTCGCGTTCGAAGAGATGCACCGCCCGCGTGCCGTCGCCGAAGACCTGCACCTCGATATGGCGCGGTTTTTCCACGAATTTCTCGATGAGCACGGCGTCATTGCCGAAGGCCGTCGCCGCCTCCCCCATCGCGCTGGCCAGCGCGTCCATGAACTCCGCGGGCCGCGCGACCTTGCGCATCCCCTTGCCGCCGCCGCCCGCCACGGCCTTGATCAGCACCGGGTAGCCGATGGCGTCTGCCGCGCCCGACAGGTGTTCGGGATCCTGGTTGTTGCCGTGGTAGCCCGGCACGACCGGCACGCCCGCCTCGTCCATCAGCGCCTTGGCCGCGTCCTTGAGACCCATGGCGCGAATGGCCGGGGCCGAGGGCCCGATGAAGGTCAGGCCCGCGCGCTCGACCGCCTCCACGAAATCCGGGTTCTCGCTGAGAAAGCCGTAGCCCGGGTGGATCGCCTGCGCGCCCGTGGCCCGCGCCGCCGCGATGATGACGTCGCCGCGCAGGTAGCTGTCGGCCGGTTTCGCGCCCCCGATATGCACCGCCTCGTCGGCCATGGCCACGTGCCGCGCGCTGCGGTCCGCGTCGGAATAGACGGCGACAGACGCCACACCCATGCGCCGGCACGTGTCGATCACGCGGCAGGCGATCTCGCCCCGGTTCGCGATCAGGATCTTGTCGAACATCAGGTCCCTTCCCTTGCGGCGGTCTCGAGCGTCTGGCGCGCCGCGTCTCCGAATGCCACCAGCAGGACGCGCTTCACGGGCGGTGCGGCCTCCGACCGGATCGTGTCCACCGCAATGCGCGCGGCGCGATCGGCGGGGAATCCATAGACACCCGTGGAGATCGCGGGGAAAGCGACGCTTTCCGCCTCGATCTGGCGGGCCCGCGCGAGGCTTTCGCGGTAGCAGGCGGCCAGCAACGCGTCCTCCCCCGCATCGCCGCCGGTCCAGACCGGCCCGACGGTGTGGATCACATGTGCCGCGGGCAGCCGGTAGCCCTTCGTCAACTTGGCCTGACCCGTCTCGCAGCCGCCCAGCCCCTTGCACTCGGTCAGCAACTCCGGCCCCGCCGCGCGGTGGATCGCGCCGTCGACGCCACCCCCGCCCAGAAGCGTCTCGTTGGCCGCGTTCACGATCGCGTCCACCTCGAGCGTCGTGATGTCGCCCTCGACCACCTCGATTGCGACAGCGTTCATCGACATGACAGGTTCCCCGTGACATCAGGATGCGTTCGCGGGCCTCCAAGGATCGACACCATCACGCACCGCCCTTCATGAGATCTTCGATCACGTCAAAGCGTTCCCAGATCAACTCCATCTCGGGATCGAAGATACCGAGCCTGCGGTAGTAGCGTTCGTGGTTTTCGCGCCAGCCCGCGAGGGTCTCGTCCTCTCCCTCCATGAGCACCAGGTGTTCAGGAATGTCGCAAAACCGGAATATCCGAAGCTCCATAGTCCGGTTTATTAGGTGAGGCGTATCGGAAAAGTCCAACACGATATCGCAGCGCCCGATCTGCGGCAGCGCCTCTGAAACCCCGACCTCCGTCATAGCCGTGCAGGTCGCGCGCTTTCGGCCGGACCGCACCAGCGCAAGCAGGCTGTCGGACAGCGCGGGGCCATCACCGAAGCGGTAGGTCTCGGCGCCGGGGTAACGCGCCCTGATCTCATCGAGCGTCATCATGTGCACCACCCCCGCTCCATGCCACCCAGATGGACCCGCGCCAGCCCCGTGTCGATCATGCGACCCGACAGGGCGCGCCCATCGACGCGCACCTGCGCCAGCCGCCGGCCAAAGCGGTCCTGCCCCCTCTCTCGCACGGCGATCTCGCCCGCGCGCCAGAGTTCCCACCGGAGCGCATGTTTCGCGAGATAAGCCATGATCAGCTCCCGCCCGCAGTCTGCCCGGAACTCCGGCGTGTCGAACCCCGTCAGCCGCGTCCGGCCAAAGCCAGAGCCGCGGCAATGCATGCGCACCGTGTCGCCATCGACGACCCCGTAGATGCGGCAGCCATCCGTGCGCGTGACGCCGGCATTCACCACATCGCCCAGGCGCGGCCCCAAAAGCACGAGCAGCACGACCGCCGTGCCCGCGAAGGCCTGAATCCGACCACGGCGGGGACGCCGATGACCACGGCCGAGGCCTTTGGCTTTGTCACCGCGTGCCATGGCGCCTCACATCCGGAAGACGCCGAAGCGCGTGTCGTCGATGGGCGCGTTCAGCGCCGCCGATAGCGAGAGCGCCAGCACCTCCCGCGACTTGCGCGGATCGACGATGCCGTCATCCCAGAGCCGGGCCGACGCGTAGAGCGGGTGGGCCTGTTCCTCGAACATGTCGATCGTGGGCTGCTTGAACGCAGCCTCCGCCTCCGCGCTCCAGCTTTCGCCGGCCTTTTCCATTGCCGCGCGTTTGACCGTGGCCAGTACGCCCGCCGCCTGCGCACCGCCCATCACCGAGATGCGGGAGTTGGGCCATGTCCAGAGGAAGCGCGGGGAATAGGCGCGTCCCGCCATGCCGTAATTCCCGGCGCCGAAGGACCCGCCGACCAGCATGGTGATCTTCGGAACGGCGGTCGTCGCCACCGCCGTCACCATCTTGGCGCCGTGCCGCGCGATGCCCTCGTTCTCGTATTTCCGGCCCACCATGAAACCGGTGATGTTCTGCAGGAATATCAGCGGGATCTTGCGCTGCGAACAAAGCTCCACGAAATGCGCGGCCTTCTGGGCGCTTTCGGAAAACAGCACCCCGTTATTGGCCACGATCCCCGCAGGCAGACCCATGACCTCGGCGAAGCCGGTGACGATGGTCTCTCCGAAGCGGGGCTTGAACTCGTCGAACCAGCTGTCATCGACGACGCGCGCGATCACCTCGCGGATGTCGTAGGGCGTGGACAGGCTGGCCGGGACCACATCGAGGATTTCCTCGGGGTCATGGGCCGGCGGCCGCCCCTCGCGTAGGGCGGGACTTGTCCCGCCGCCACCCGTTGCCCCCCCGAGCGAGCCCACGGCCCGCCTTGCCAGCGCCAGCGCATGGGCGTCGTCTTCGGCAAGGTAATCCGCCACGCCCGACAGCCGCGTGTGCACGTCGCCGCCGCCAAGCTCCTCGGCCGACACGACCTCGCCCGTCGCGGCCTGCACCAGCGGCGGCCCGGCAAGGAAGATCGTCCCCTGCGCCTTCACGATGATCGTCACGTCCGACATGGCCGGAACATAAGCGCCGCCTGCGGTGCAGGAGCCCATGACGACGGCGATCTGCGGGATGCCCGCGGCGCTCATCTGCGCCTGGTTGTAGAAGATGCGCCCGAAATGGTCGCGGTCGGGAAAGACCTCGTCCTGTTGCGGCAGGTTCGCGCCGCCACTGTCCACGAGGTAGATGCAGGGCAGACGGCATTCGCCCGCGATCTCCTGCGCGCGCAGGTGCTTCTTGACCGTGATGGGATAGTAGGTGCCGCCCTTCACCGTCGCGTCGTTGCACACGACCATGACCTCGCGGCCCATCACGCGGCCCACGCCGGCGATCGCCCCGGCCGCTGGCGCGGCCCCGTCATACATGCCATGCGCCGCCGTCGCGCCGACCTCGAGGAACGGAGAGCCGGGGTCGAGCAGGTTCGCCACCCGGTCGCGGGGCAGCATCTTGCCGCGCGAGACATGACGCTCCCGCGCCCGCGCGCCCCCACCCGAAGCGGCCAGGTCAGCCGCCTCCTGCACGATGCGAAGGGCCTCCAGATGGGCCGCGCGGTTTGCCCGCGCCTCCTCCGACCCCGCCGCCAAGGATGATGTGAGCTTCACTGCCGCGCCTCCGGGTTCTCGAAGCCGAAACGCGTTCCCGCCTCCCAGGCGGTGCGGTCGTTGCCCTCGTTCGGCAACCCGCCCGCACGCTTCAGCATCGCCGCGAGGTGCACCAGGTTCCACGTCATGATCGTCGTGTTGCGCTGGGTGAAATCGTTGTCGAAGCCCACGCGCCCGCCCGCGTCGTTTTCATCACCATAGGAGGGGCCCGGCCCCGCCTCGCCGATCCAGCCGCAATCGGCCTGCGGCGGGATCGTGAAACCGAGGTGATTGAGCGCATAGCCCACCGTCATCGCGGCATGCTTGATGCCGTCCTCGTTGCCGGTGACGACCGTGCCGCCCACCTTGCCGTAGAAGACCGACTGCCCCTTGTCGTTCAGCATCCCCGACATGGCGTAGAGCCGCTCGATCAGGACCCGACAGACGGAGCTTTCCTCGCCCAGCCAGAGAGGTGTGCCGACCACGAGGATATCGGCGGCGAGGATATGCTCCCAAAGGATCGGCCAGTCGTCGCGGTCCCAGCCATGTTCGGTCATGTCCGGATAGACGCCTGGCGGCACCTCATGATCGAGCATGTGGAGATGACGTACCGAAACGCCCTGCTTTTCCATGATCGCCGCCGATGCGTTCATCAGAAGCCGCGTGTGGCTTTGGCCGGCGGTCTTCTTCAGGGACGTGTTGACGTAGACGGCTTCGAGATCGGCGAACGCGCTCATGTCAGGGGTTCCTCCTCCAGCTTTTCCGGGTCGATCGTCACGGGGCGGCCGTAATCGTCGAAGGCGGCGACCCAAGCGCCCTCGGCGCAGATCACCACGAGCCGGACCTCCGGCAGGGCCGAGGGCCGGGCCGCGCAATCGGTGTGCGCCCCGCCGGTCCGGGCGACATAGTCGGCCGCCGCGGCATCGATGATCGCCGTCTCGGAGGGCGGCACGCTGCGCACCCACCACAGGAGCCCGGCGCAGAACGCCAGCGCCACGAGGGCCACAAGGCTGATCCGCTGCGTCCCGGTCATCGTTCCGGGTCCTCCTTGATCTCGCTGATTTCCATGTCGAGGAAGTAGCTGATTGCCGAGCGGATCGCGACGAGCAGCGCGAGAAACAGCAGGTCGCCCAGCGCGAGGCTGAGCGCGGTGTGAATGATGTCGGAGACGATGAACAGTTCCAGCCCCGACAGGATGTAGCGGCCAAGCTCCACCCGCTCGCGGTTGATGATGCGGGCCCGGTTGGCCTCGGTTTTCAGGGTTTCGGCGCGGATGAAGCCAAGAAGAAAGCGCACGGTTCCTATCAGCATCACCAGAATGGCCAGCAGCGCGATGAGCGCGGCCATCCATTCCAGGACCAGCACCAGACCCTGCAGTTCCGTGTGCAGGATGCCTTCCGTTGCGCTTATTTCCGGCAGCGATTCCATGACCCGCAAAACCCTCCGTCAGCCCATGGCGCTCATGAGTTCCCGTCCCACCAGCATGCGCCGGATCTCCGACGTGCCCGCGCCGATTTCCATCAGCTTGGCGTCGCGGAACATGCGGGCCACGGGGCTGTCGTTCAGGAAGCCCGCGCCGCCCATCGCCTGCACGGCCTGGTGGGCGACCTTCATCCCCTCTTCCGAGGCATAGAGCACGCAGGCCGCCGCGTCCTGCCGCGTGACTGCGCCCCGGTCGCAGGCCTTGGCGACCTCGTAGGCATAGGCGCGGGCCGAATTCATCGCGGTATACATGTCCGCGATCTTGCCCTGCATCAGCTGGAAATTGCCCACAGGCTGCCCGAACTGCTTGCGCTCGACCATGTAGGGCATGACCTCGTCGAGGCAGCCGGCCATGATCCCGATATTGACGCCGGACAGGACGACACGCTCGTAATCGAGGCCCGACATCAGCACGGCGACCCCGCGCCCCTCCTCGCCAAGGACGTTCTCGAAGGGCACCTCGACATCCTCGAAGATCAGCTCGGCGGTGTTCGACCCGCGCATGCCGAGCTTGTCGAAATGCGGCGAGGTGGAGAAGCCTTTCATGGATTTCTCGACGATGAAGGCCGTGATCCCCTTGGATCCCGCATCCGGGTCGGTCTTGGCATAGACCACCAGCGTGTCGGCATCTGGCCCGTTCGTGATCCAGTATTTGGTCCCGTTCAGAACGTAGCGGTCGTTGCGCTTTTCGGCGCGGAGCTTCATGCCCACGACGTCGGAACCGGCCCCGGCCTCGGACATGGCCAGTGCGCCCACATGCTGCCCCGAGATCAGACCGGGCAGGTATTTCGCCTTCTGCTCTTCCGTGCCGTTCAGCTTGATCTGGTTCACGCAGAGGTTGGAATGCGCGCCGTAGCTGAGGCCGATGGAGGCCGAGGCGCGGCTGATCTCTTCCACCGCGACGGTATGCGCGAGATAGCCCATGCCGGCGCCGCCGTATTTCTCGTCGACCGTGATGCCCAATAGCCCAAGGTCCCCCATCTCGGGCCAAAGCTCGTTTGGGAACGCGTTGGTCCTGTCGACCTCGGCGGCCATCGGTTTCACGCGCTCCTGCGCCCAGCGATGCACCATCTCGCGCAGGCTGTTCACGTCGTCGCCAAGATCGAACGTCATCGAGGCCATGAACATGGTCCCCGCCCTCCCTTAATTGAACGCTTGTTCAGTTATTAAAACCCGTCATCGCCCCTGTCAAAGATTCTCATCGCCCCGGCCCTTGCCAATCCCGCACCCCGGTGCTTGCGTCACGGTGACCCCATCCGCCCGGAGCCCGCGCCGCCATGCTGCCATTTCACGTCTACGATGTCTTCACCTCGCAGCCCTTCACCGGCAATCCGCTGGCCATCGTGGAGGAGGCCGACGGGCTGAGCACGGCGCAGATGCAGACCGTCGCGCGGCAGTTCAACCTGTCCGAGACAATCTTCGTCCAGACACCCGAGGACCCGGCCCATTCCGCCAAGGTGCGCATCTTCTTTCCCACTGCCGAGATCCCCTTCGCGGGCCATCCGACCATCGGCTGCGCGATCCATCTGGCAGGCGATGACGCGGCGCTTGTGACGCTGGAGGAGGTCGCGGGCCTTGTGCCCGTGACGCTGACCCGCGACGGGCCGACAGTGCAGGCGGAGTTCACCGCGCCGAAACTGCCCCGCGCCCTGCCCGCGACGCCGGGCCGGGCGACGATGGCCGCCGCCCTCGGTCTGACCGAACAGGATCTCGCCCCCACGCCGCTGGGCAATTTCGAGGGTGGCCCGAGTTTTTTCTACGTCGAACTCACCGATCTCGACGCCCTTGCGCGCGCCCAAATCTGCGAGCCGGCCTTCACGAAAACGCGCGAGACCGCCGGCGACACCGGCGCGATCTACGCCTATGTCCGAATCGGCCCGGCCTCCATACAGGCGCGCATGTTCGACCCGCCCGCCGGCATCCCCGAGGACCCCGCCACCGGCTCGGCCACGGCGATCCTCGCAGGCCAGCTTCTTGCCACCGGCGCCCTGTCCGAGGGCACCTCGGTCTGGACCTTGCGGCAGGGCGTGGAGATGGGCCGCCCCTCCAACCTGCGCCTGTCCGTCGATGTTTCGGCTGGCGCCATCACCGCCATCCGTGTGGCCGGCAGCGCCGTGAAGATCGCCAAGGGCAGGATACGCATCCCGGAGGCCTGATCGCGTGCCCGGACGCGGGCCATCTTTCCCATTTGGGCGACGGCCCCTATATGGCTTGCCATGATTGGTGATCTCCTGCGCCGGCTGACGGCCCCCGAACCCGAACCGCTTCCCTTCGACGACGCGCGCCTTGCGCTGGCGGCCCTCCTGGTGCGCATCGCGCGCTCCGATGGCGACTACGAAGGCGTCGAAATCGACCGGATCGATGCGGTGCTGGCCAAGCGCTACGCGCTGTCTCCCTTCGAGGTGACGAAGCTGCGCGGTGAGGCCGAGCGGCTGGAGGCGGAAGCCCCCGACACGGTCCGCTTTACCCGCGCGATCAAGGATGCGGTGCCCTATGACGACCGGCTCAAGGTGGTCGAGTCGCTCTGGGAGATCGTGCTTGCGGATGGCGAACGCGACCATGAGGAGGACGCGATCCTGCGCCTCGTGGCGCCGATGCTGGGCGTGAACGACCGGGATTCGAACCTCGCCCGCAAACGGGTCGAAGCCGCCGGCGGATGATCGCATCGCTTCCGATGTACGCCTTTCCGGCCACGGAGGCCGCCGAAGCGCGGCTCTGGGCCGGGATCAGGGACAGGTTGCGGAAGACCGGTTTCGACGCGCCCGAGCGTCTGACCCGCGCGCCGGGCGACCTCATGGCCCATTGGACGGACCCGGACCTTTTGCTGTCGCAGACCTGCGGGCGTCCCTACAAGACATTCCTGCACGGGAAGGTGCAGCTGGTCGGCACCCCCGATTACGGCGTGGAGGGCTGTCCCCCGGCCCATTACCGTAGCTTCGTCGTCGCGCGGATCGATGATCCCCGTACGGAACTGACGGCCTTTCGCGGCGCACGCTTCGCCTTCAACGATCCCGGCTCGCAATCGGGCTGGGCCGCGCTGGCTGCGGAGGCGCCGGAGGTGCTGGGCGGCGCGAAGCTCGAGACCGGCAGCCACCGCGCCTCGATCCTGGCCGTGCGCGAGGCGCGTGCGGATTTCGCCGCCATCGACGCGGTGACCTACCGGCACCTCGCGGCCGCCTCGGAGACGACCGGCCTCAGGATCGTCCACGCCACCGCGCCGCGCCCCGGTCTGCCGCTGATCACCCGCGCCGACAGCGACCCCACGCCGATCTTCGAGGCGGCCCGCGCCGCCATCGCCGCACTGTCACCTCCGGACCGTGCACGGCTCGGCCTTGTCGGCCTCGCCCGAATTCCGGCGAAGGAGTATCTTGCACTGCCCGATCCTTAGGCGTTTGACGATTTCCACGGCACTTTCCTTGCCACTGCGCGGCCCTGCCCCGTTGCAATTCATGCCAATTTGGTCACAAATCCACACGCCTCAGGGGGACCACTCAAACGTGACCGACCAATCGACGCCGGTGATCGACATAACAGGACTGCACAAGAGCTTCGGCGAGTTGCACGTCCTGCGCGGCGTGGACATGACGGCGCGAGCCGGTGACGTGGTATCGCTGATCGGCTCTTCGGGTTCCGGCAAATCGACGCTTCTGCGCTGCGCCAACTTGCTGGAGGACAGCCAGCAAGGCGATATCCTTTTCGAGGGCGAGCCGGTAAAATGGCGTGGAACGGGATATGCGAGACGGCCCGCCGATGCCCTGCAGGTCCAGCGCATCCGCACGAACCTGTCGATGGTGTTCCAGCAGTTCAACCTCTGGGCGCATCTGACGATCCTGCAAAACGTGATGGAGGCGCCCGTCACCGTCCTGAAACAGGACAAGGCCGAGGTCGAGAACCGCGCTCGCCGCATCCTCGACAAGGTCGGCATCCACGAGAAGTGCGACGCCTACCCCGCGCAGCTTTCCGGCGGGCAGCAGCAGCGCGCGGCCATCGCACGCGCGCTCTGCATGGAACCGCGCGCGCTGCTGTTCGACGAGCCCACTTCCGCCCTCGACCCCGAGCTCGAACAGGAGGTCGTGCGCGTCATACGCGGGCTGGCGGAAGAAGGGCGCACCATGCTGCTGGTGACCCATGACATGCGCATGGCGCGCGACCTGTCGGACCGGGTCGTCTTCCTGCACCAGGGCCTGGTCGAGGAAGAGGGCCCGCCCGACGAGCTGTTCAACAACCCCAGATCAGACCGCCTGCGGCAGTTCCTCAGCCACAGCCAGGCGGCCTGAAACCAACCTCCAACAGAAAACAGGGAGCAATTCCATGAAACCTCTTATCCTTTCGGCCAGCATCCTTGCCCTCGGCGCAGGCATCGCGTCCGCCCAGGATGTCGTGCGCATGGGCACCGAAGGCGCCTACCCTCCGTACAACTTCATCAACGACAACGGCGAGGTCGACGGCTTCGAACGTGATCTTGGCGACGAGATCTGCGCGCGTGCCGAACTGTCCTGCGAATGGGTGACGAACGACTGGGATTCGATCATCCCCAACCTCACCTCGGGCAATTACGACACCATCATCGCGGGCATGTCGATCACGCCCGAGCGTGACGAGGTCATCGATTTCACCCAGCCCTACATCCCGCCGGCCTCCTCGCTCTTCGTCGGCATGTCCGAGGATATCGACCTCGACGGCGCTGTCGTGGCGGCCCAGACCAACACGATCCAGGCGGGTTATATCGCGGCCGAGACCGGCGCGACTCTCATCGAGTTCGCCACCCCCGATGAAACCGTCGCCGCCGTGCGCAACGGCGAGGCGGACGCGGTCTTCGCCGATGGCGACTACCTGATCCCGATCGCGGCGGAGGACCCGGACCTGATGATCGTCCTCGATCCGGTCCAGCTTGGCGGCGGCGTCGGCATGGGCATGCGCGAGGGCGACGAGCGGCTGGCGGCCTTCGACGCGGCCATCACCTCGATGAAGGAAGACGGCACGCTCAACGCGCTGATCGTCGAATGGTTCGGCGACGAGGCCGCAACCTGGTAAGGCATCCCGGGCGGGGGCGCTGTCGCGCGCCCCTGCCCCTTCATCTTTCCAAAAATACGCACAGCGCGCCGCCGGCCGGAAGGGGCCCATGTTCGAGTTCTGCACCGACCCCGACACGCTCGACACATTCCGCTGGTTCAGCTGCTACCTGACCAACGGCGCGCATTTCCTGTTCTACCAGTCGTTCCTGGTGGTCTTCGCGCTGCTCGCCGTCACCGCGCCCACGGCACTCGCCTTCGGTTTCGCCGCCGCAGCAGCATCCCGCTCGACCATCCCGCCCGTCAGCTGGCTGGGCAAGCTCTACACGGCCATGGTGCGCGGCGTGCCGGACATCGTCTTTTTCCTGTTCTTCATCCTCGTGCTGGATCAGGGCATCGAGTACCTGCGCCATTCGGTGGTCTGCCCCGACTGGACCGACCCCATCCGGCAGGGCGCGAATTTCATCGTCTGCCCCGAGGCCCGTACGCCCCAATCCGGCGCGCCGCAATTGGTGCATGAGATCTACGGCTTCGCGCTTGCCGTCTTCACCTACGCCATCGTCTTCGGCGCGTTTTGCGGCAATGTCCTCTATGGCGCCATGCGCGCCGTGCCCCGCCCCCAGCTGGAGACCGCCGAAGCCTATGGCATGACGCGGACCCAGGTCTTCTGGCGCATCCTCGTGCCGCAGATGTGGGTCTACGCGCTGCCCGGGCTCAGCAATATCTGGATGATCCTGATCAAGGCCACGCCGCTTCTGTTCCTTCTGGGGATCGAAGACATCGTCTACTGGGCCCGCGAACTGGGCGGCTCCCGCACCTCCGCGTTCCAATACCCCCATCCCGACTGGCGGTTCTGGTACTTCCTGGGGCTCCTGATCTTCTACCTCGCATTCACCCGGGTCTCCGAGATCGTGCTTTCCCGCCTCACCGCGCGGCTCAGCCACGGCCAAGCAACGGCGGCGGGCGAAGATCTGCGGAGGGCCTCGGCGTGACCTGCGCTGACGCAATCCAGGCCTATGCCCTGCGCGCCATCGGCATCGGGGAACGCCTGCTGCCGCGCTCGGATATCGGCATCTGCGAACAGGTGGTGCTGATCGGCTCCGGCATGATCTGGAACATCTACTTCGCCGTGTTGGCCCTCGGTCTGGGCTTCTTCTTCGCCGTCGCACTCGCTGTCGCCAAGGCCTCCCCCCGGCGCGCGTTGCGCAAGCCCGCCGAGTGGTTCATCTTCGTCTTCCGGGGCTCGCCGCTCTTCATCCAGTTCTTCATGGCCTACGAGGCCTTCGTCCTGCTGCCACGGCTGGGCTTCGAGTTTACCCTCCTCGGCGTCGCCATCGAGGCCGAGACCCGCTGGCTCGCCCGCGCCTGGCTGGGCGCGCTGATCGTGCTGTGGCTCAACACCTCCGCCTATTCCGCCGAAATCTTCTACGGCGCGCTCCGCTCCGTGCCCAAGGGCGATCTGGAGGCCGCCGATGCCTACGGGATGACCGGCTGGAAGAAATTCCGCCGCGTCACCTTCCCCACCACGATGCGGCTCGCGTGGCCCGCCTACACCAATGAGGCGATATTCCTCTTTCACTCCACGGCGCTCGTGTTCTTCTCGTCCTTCCCTGCGTTCCAGCAACGGGGCGATGCGCTTTACTACGCCAGCTATTTCGCGGACCGGACGTTCAACCCCTTCGTCCCCTACCCCATCGTGGCGATCTATTTCGTGGTCTTCACGCTGATGATCATCTGGGGCTTCAGCGCCATCAACACACGCCTCAACCGCCACTTGCCGCAGGACGCCCGCCCGCGCCTTCGCTACCGCCCGCAGGTCATCCGGTGAGCTATCTCGACGCCCATCCCGACATCACCTCCATCCGCACGGTCACCGCCGATCTCAACGGCCAGGCGCGGGGTAAACGCATCGCGCGACGCTATGCCGACAAGGCGCTGGCGGAGGGGACGCGGTTTCCCTTCTCCGTCCTGAACCTCGATATCTGGGGCGAGGATATCGAAGGCAGCCCGCTCGTCTTCCACGCGGGCGACCCCGATGGCGTTCTGAAACCCACCGAACGCGGCCTCCTTCCGGTCCCGTGGCTGACCTCCCCCACGGCGCTTCTGCCGGTCTGGATGTTCCACGAGGACGGCCGCCCCTATGACGGCGACCCCCGTCAGGCGCTGGCGCGCGTCATCCACCGTTACACCGCGCTGGGTCTGACCCCTGTCGTCGCCACGGAGCTCGAATTCTACCTCATCGACGACCGGGGCCGCGAACCGCGCGTGCCGCCATCCCCCCGCTCCGGCAAGCGCAGGCATCACGCCGAGATCCTCGCGCTGCGCCAGCTCGATGCCTGGGACGGGTTCTTCACCCGCCTCTACGAGGCTTGCGAGGCCATGGACATCCCCGCCGACACCACGATCTCGGAGGCCGGCCCCGGCCAGTTCGAGGTCAACCTGATGCATCAGCCCGACGCCATGAAGGCCGCCGACGATGCGTGGCTGTTCAAGCTGCTGGTCAAGGGGCTGGCGCGCGAACACGGGGTGGCGGCGAGCTTCATGGCCAAACCCTACGAGGATTATGCCGGCAACGGGCTGCACACCCATTTCTCGGTGATCGACAGCGATGGCGCGAACATCTTCGACGAACGCCACGAGGGTGGGGCGGACCTGCTGGGCCATGCGATTTCGGGCTGCCTCGCGGCGATGCCGGGATCGACGCTGGTCTTCGCGCCGCACGCCACCAGTTACGACCGTTTCGTCCCCGGCGCCCATGCGCCCACCGCCGTGGCGTGGGCGCATGAGAACCGCACGGCGGCGCTGCGGGTGCCTTCGGGCGCACCGGCCGCGCGGCGCATCGAGCACCGTGTCGCGGGTGGCGACATCAACCCCTATCTGCTGATCGCCGCGATCCTCGGCGCGGCACTGAACGGGCTGGAGGATCACGAGACACCGCCCCCGCCGATCACCGGCAACGCCTATGCGCAGGACCTGCCGCAGCTCCCCCAGACATGGGGCGCGGCCATCGCGGCCTTCGCGGAGGCGCCGGAGATACGCCGCATCTTCACCCCGGGCCTGATCGACAACATGCTCGCCACCAAACGGCAGGAACTGCACTACATGGGAGAGTTGTCGGACACCGAGCGCCGGGACCTTTACCTCGACACAGTCTGAAGTTTGCGCGGCTCAGAGGTCAAGCTGGTCCACGAACCCCTTGAGCGTCGCGGCAGATGCACGCAGCTTCTCGGTTTCGTCAGCGTCCAGATCCGGCCAGAGCGTGGCCGACACGCCGCCCCGGCCCACCAGACGCGGCAGCGACAGGGCCACGTCCGGGACGCCCAGCACCTCGCTCTCGACCGTCGAGACCGACAGCACCGCCTGTTCGTCGCCCGCGATCGCGCCCACGATCCGCGAAAGCCCGCCGCCGATCCCGTACCATGTCGCGCCCTTGCCCTCGATGATCGTGTAGGCCGCGTTGCGCACGCCCTTGTCGATGCGCGCGCGCACATCCGCCGTCAGCGCCGATCCGATTTGCGCTGCGAACCCCGTCAGCGGCACCGATCCCGCCCGCGCGTTCGACCATGCCAGAACCTCGCTGTCGCCATGTTCGCCAAGCACGTAGGCATGGACGGAGTTGGACGAGATGCCCAGATGCCGCCCCAGAAGCCAACGGAACCGCGCCGTGTCGAGGATCGTGCCCGAGCCAATCACCTGACCTGGCGGCAGGCCGGAAATCCGCGCCGTGATCTGGCCCATGATGTCGACCGGGTTCGAGGCCACCAGAAGCACCGCGTCTGGGCAGACCGCCATGACCTCGCCCACGACGTCGCGGAAGACCTCGGCATTGCGTTCCAGCAGCGCAAGACGCGTCTCGCCGGGTTTTTGCGACACCCCGCAGGCGAGGATCACCACCCCCGCGCCGGTGATATCCGAATAGCCGCCATGGCGCACCACGGCAGGGGCGGAGAAAGGCACGGCGTGGGCGATATCCTCGGCTTCCGCACGGGCGCGGGCCTCGTCGATATCGACCAGGACAAGCTCCTTCGCGATCCCTTTGAGGATCAGCGCGAAGCCTGCGGCCGACCCCACCATTCCAGCCCCGATGATTGCGACTTTCATTTGCGCCTCCATACGCCATCGCACCTAGTGGAACACAGCTTCGCTGTTCGCCCAAGGGCCCAGTGGCCTCTTGTGCCGCGACACAGGCGCGCCTAGCTTTGGCCGGACAAGCACGAGTGACCCCGATGATCCTTGGCATACTGCAGACAGGCCGCGTGTCCGATGAGGCGCGCGCGCTTTACGGCGGATACCCCGATATGTTCGCGCGCCTGTTCCAACCGCGGGGCTTCGAGCAGCGCGTCTGGATGGTGGTCGATGGAGAGTTCCCCGAAAGCCCCGATGCGGCGGATGCGTGGCTTATCACCGGCTCGCCCCACGGCGTCTACGAGGACCGGCCATGGATCGCCCCTCTGGAACGTCTCATCCGCGAGATCCGTGACGCGGGCCGGCCGCTGGTGGGGATTTGCTTCGGCCACCAGATCGTGGCGCAGGCCTTCGGCGGCCGTGTGGAGAAATACGAAGGCGGCTGGGCGCTCGGTCGGCGGGACTACAAGATCGCCGGTCAGACGCTGGCGATGAATGCGGCCCACCAGGACCAGGTGATCGAGCCCCCTGCGGAGGCCGAGTATCTGGGCGGCAACGACTTTACCCAGTACGCGGTGCTGGCCTATGGCGATCATATTCTGACGGTGCAGCCGCATCCCGAGATCGAGGCGGGCTTCATGGCCTACCTTCTGCGGCTTCGCGGCACGCATCTTGCGCCTGAGGAACTGGAGGCCGCCATCGCCGAGCTCGACACGGAGAACGACGCGGACCGCGCGGCCGACTGGATCGCCGAGGTGCTGCGGGGAACACCCGTAGAACGCGCCATGTCGCGCCTCGAGCCTGCCACCGCATGACCAGTGTCACGGATCTGCGGGCAAAGCTTCCGGAGGTGGCCCAGCTTTACCTCGAAGGGCGGTCCATCGACGAGGTCGAATGTATCGTGGCCGATCTGGCGGGAGTGGCGCGCGGCAAGGCGATGCCGGGCTCGAAATTCGCCGCGCAGACGCATTTCTACCTGCCCAACTCGATCTTCTTCCAGACCATCACGGGCGACTGGGCCGAGGCCGTGGACGACGGGTATACCGAGCCCGACATGGTCCTGACCCCGGATTTCTCGACCGCGAGCCCGGCGCCATGGACGGCGGACTGGACGCTTCAGGTCATCCACGACATCGCGCTTCAGGACGGCACCCCCGTGCCCTTCGCGCCGCGCAATGTCCTCAAACGCGTCGTCGGCCTTTACCAGGCGCGCGGTTGGACCCCTGTCGTCGCCCCCGAGATGGAGTTCTATCTCGTAGCCCCCAACACCGACCCGGCCCGAGCGATCGAGCCGCCCATGGGACGCTCGGGCCGTCGCGCCGCCGCGCGGCAGGCCTATTCCATGAGCGCCGTGGACGAATACGGACCCGTCATCGACGACATCTACGACTTCGCCGAGGCACAGGGGCTGGAGATCGACGGCATCCTCCACGAAGGCGGTGCGGGACAGATCGAGCTCAACCTGCGCCACGGCGACCCGGTCCGGCTGGCCGACGAGATTTTCTATTTCAAGCGAATGATCCGGGAAGCCGCCCTGCGCCACGACTGCTACGCCACCTTCATGGCCAAACCGATCGAGGGCGAACCCGGCAGCGCGATGCACATCCATCACTCCGTGGTCGACACCCAGTCAGGCCAGAACATCTTTTCGAGTGCCGACGGGTCCGAGACCGAGGCATTCCTGCATTTCATTGGCGGGATGCAACGGCACCTGCCCTCGGCCATCGCGCTGCTGGCGCCTTACGTGAACAGCTACCGCCGCTACGTCCGCGACTTCGCGGCACCGATCAACCTTCATTGGGGGCGCGACAACCGTACGACGGGCCTGCGCGTTCCGGTCTCCGACACCGCCTCGCGCCGGCTCGAGAACCGCCTGCCGGGCATGGACTGCAACCCCTATCTGGGGATCGCCGCGTCGCTGGCCTGCGGATATCTCGGACTGGTGGAGCAGATCGCGCCCGCGGAGGCCTTCACGGGCGATGCCTATACCGGCGGCGACGACATCCCCAAGGGCCTCGACAGCGCGCTGGAGCTGTTCAACGCAGACACGGCCATCGCCGACGTTCTGGGGCCTGAGTTCTGCAAGGTCTACACGGCGGTGAAGTCCCTCGAATACAGCGAATTCCTGCAGGTCATCAGCCCGTGGGAGCGTGAACACCTGCTGATGAACGTCTGAGCGCGCCCCATGACCGCGCTGTATCGCAACGACGCGCCCGGGAAGCACGCCCCGTCCTGGTACGCCGCCAGCCTGCCGCCCGACCGCGAGCGCGCGCCCCTCAAGGGCGACGTCACGGCGGATGTGGCCATCCTCGGTGCGGGTTTCACTGGGCTCTGGGCCGCACTGACGCTGGCGCGCGCGGGGCGCTCTGTCGTCGTGCTCGACGCCCACCGCGTAGGCTTCGGCGCGTCGGGACGGAACGGCGGGCAGGTCAATCTCGGCTTCAACCAGTCGCAGCAGAAGCTCGAGGCGCAACTGGGCGAAACACGTGCCCACGCACTCTGGGAGCTGGCCGAGGAGGCCCGCGCGCAGTTGCGCCACTTCTGCAAGACCCACGCGCCCGAGGCCAGCTACCGGCCCGGTTCGGCCTTCGCCGAATACAGCCCGCATGCGGTCGCGGAGCTGCGCGACGAGGCCGCGTTCCTCGAGAACCGCTATGGCTACAGGCTCGAGGTAATGGATCCTCCGGACTTCTCCGAACTCGTCAGGTCGCCGCACTACGCCGGGGGGCTTCTGGACCGGGGCGGAGGGCACGTCCACCCGCTGGCCTATGCGAGAGCACTCGCGCGAGAGGCCGAGGCCGCCGGCGCCGTCATCCATGAGTTGAGCGAGGTGACACGGGTCACCGAGGGCCGCCACGTCGTGCTGACCACGCGCGAGGGTCAGGTCACGGCGGGCCACGCCATCGTCGCGGGCAACGGATACCTGCCGGATATCCTTCCTGCGGTGAACAGGAAGGTCATGCCGATCAACTCCTTCATCGCCGCGACCGAGCCCCTGCCCGACCGCTGGCAGGAGGTACTGGCCCAGGATATCTGCGTGGCGGATTCGAAATTCGTCGTGAACTACTACCGGTTCAGCGCCGACCGACGGTTCCTGTTCGGCGGGCGCGAAAGCTACGGGATCGGCTTTCCCGCCGACATCTCCACGGCGCTCGTCGCGCGGATGGAACGGCTATTTCCGCAACTGAAGGGTGTGGGCATCTCCCATGTCTGGGGCGGATCGCTGGGCATTACCATGACGCGTCTGCCTCATGTGGCGCGGGTGGGCGCGAACATCCTGTCCGGCGCGGGTTTCTCGGGCCACGGCGTGGCGCTTTCTGGCATGGCCGGCCGCGTCATGGCCGAGGCGGTGCTGGGCCAGGACAAAGGGCTGGCGACGTTCGAGACGCTCCCCGTGCCGCGTTTTCCCGGCGGCATGGCCTTGCGCGCGCCGCTCCTGACGCTGGCGATGACCTGGTACGCGCTGCGTGACCGCATCGGGCTATAGGCGCGAAAAACCGCGGTTTTTCGACCAGAGAACCCACCCCCGTGGCACACATGCGACAGGTTTTGGCCGCGGCAACCGCAGACTGGATTCCTGCGGTCTCACAGGTTAAGATTTCCGAAATGGGACATTTCAAAAAGGTGAAACCATGGCGCCCGCAAACAGCGTTGCCCCCAACGTCTACGACGCCGAACCCATCCCCGCGGCAGCACGAGCGGAGATCGACCGCCTTCTGCAGTCTGGCGACCTGTTCCGCTACACCGCGCCCGAGGACGCGCCGGTGGCTCTGCTGGAGCGCGAATTCGCTGACCTGATGGGGTCGAAATATGCACTGGCCGTGTCCTCCTGCTCGGCCGCGATCTTCCTCAGCCTGCGGGCGCTGGACCTCGCCCCCGGCGCGCGGGTTCTGATCCCGGCCTTCACCTTCGCCGCCGTGCCCTCGGCCGTCGTGCACGCCAACTGCCAGCCCGTTCTTGTCGAGGTGGCCGAAAACTACCGCATCGACATCGACGATTTCGCGGCAAGACTCGACGACGACATCTCCGCCGTCATCATCAGCCACATGCGCGGCCACACCTCGGACATGGACGCGATAATGGCGCTTGCCGAGGCGCGCGGCATACCCGTCATCGAGGACGCGGCCCATTCGCTCGGCACGCTCTGGCACGGGCGCAAGATCGGTACGATCGGCGCCATCGGCTGCTTCTCGTTCCAGTCCTACAAGCTGGTGAATGCCGGCGAGGGCGGCATCCTGATCACCGACGATGCCGACCTCGTGGCGCGCGCCGTGATCATGTCGGGCGCCTATGAGCACAACTGGAAGAAGCATGCCGTGAAGAACGGGGGCCCCGACGGTCAGAACGATCCCGAGCTCGAGCTCGCCTTCGCGCGCTGGCAAAACATGCTGCCGCTCTACAACATGCGGATGCAGAACCTTTCGGCTGCCGTGATCCGCCCGCAACTGCCCGAGGTCGCGCGTCGGGTGCGCGACGGGCGGACCAACCACGACTACGTGGCCGACCTGCTGAACACCTCGGTCTGGATCGACGTTCCCGATCCGCTCGGCCCCGAAGAGCGTGCACCGGACTCGATCCAGTTCAACCTCGTCGACATGCCAACCGACGATCACGCCCGCGCCTTCGCGGATGCCGCCGCGGCGCGTGGCGTCAAGGTTCAGGTCTTCGGCCTGTCGACCGACAATGCACGGGCCTTCTGGAACTGGAACTTCATCCCCGGCGAGCGCGCCGAGCTGCCACAGACCCGCGCCATGCTGATGCGCGCGTGCGACGTGCGCCTGCCCGCGCGACTGCAGAAACCCGATCTGGACTTCATCGCTGGCGCCCTGATCGGGGCGGCGGAGGATGTGATGGGGGAAGAAACCCGCGCCTACGGCACCTAGACCGCGCGGGATCACATCTTGCTGAGCTTCGACTGAAGCTCGGCAAGCTGCTTCTTGATATCGCTCAACTCATCCTCGGCGCTGCTGTCGGTGGGGCTGGCGACTTCTTCACTGTCGTCATGGGAGGGGCCCGACCAGGTCTGCCCCATGCCACCCGTCATCGCCTTGAAGAATGCCTCCTGTTGCGCGCGCATCGCGTCGAAGCCGGGCATTGAGGCCATCGGGTTTATCGCCGTCATGTTCTCGACCATCTTCGACTGGCCCTGCTTGAGCATCTCGAAACTCATGGTCAGAAAGTCGGGCACGACCGATTGCGCCTGCGTGGAATAGCTGCGCACGAGATCGGTCAGCACCGCGATTGGCAGAACGCTCTCACCGCGGCTTTCATGCTCGGCTATGATCTGCAGGAGATACTGGCGCGTCAGGTCGTCGCCGGATTTCAGATCGACGATCTTCACCTCGCGGCCTTCGCGGATGAATCCTGCGATATCCTCGAGTGTCACATAGTCCGAGGTTTCGGTATTGTAGAGGCGACGGCTTGCGTAGCGCTTGATCAACAGTGCGTCATCGGCAGACGCTTTGGCCTTCGCGTTTCCGGTCGCCATGGCGGCCTCCCTTTCCTGCGGTGCAGCATCGCGTAGCCTAGCCCCTTGCGGGCAAAAAGCAATCGGGTTCTGCAGTGCAATCATATAGAAGAAGGGCGGGCCCTGTAATGGACCCGCCCTCCGGTATTCATGCCGACGGGGAGGACGTCGACACGAAACCCGTGTCCTGTCGCGAGATTACTTCGCGGCGGCTTTCTTGGCGACCGAGGTCACTTCCGCGGTGGCCTTCTTGACGGCCGCGGTTGCCTCTTCGGTGGCTTCCTTGCCGGCAGCCATCATCAGCTCGACCGTTTCCATCTGGACCTTCTTCGCGACTTCGGCGAAGGCGGCCATGGTTTCGGCAGTCATCTCGGCCTGGGCGGACGCGAAATCGGTCATCGCCTTGGTGTAGTCGGTCGGCTCTGCCTTGGCTGAGGTCATGTCGCCTACCTTGGAGAGCGTGTCCTTTGTCCACTTCGAGGAGATCTCGGTGGACTTCTCCGCGGCGTCGAGGGCGACCTTCGCCATCTTGTCGCCCATGGCGGCGGAGGATTTGAAAGCGTCGTTGAATGCGGTCATGTCCATCGGGAAGGACGACATCATTTCCGACATCATCTTGCTGTAGTCAGGGTTCTTGGCCATCGGTCTTCTCCTTTGACCGCGCCTTGCGGTCCTTGCTGCGATGATGGGAATATGAATGCTGCAGTGCAGAAAGTCAATACTTTTTCTGCACTGCAGCATAATTTTCGATTGCCTTGGCTTACCCAAGGTAAATCAAGCGATTGTCCGTTCGAGAACGTAAGTCCCAGGGGCGGACGCGAGCACCTCGTAGCCGGCCTCGCCCGGCACGCGCGCCGGCACCTGCCTGCCCGACCGACTCGCCAGCCAGCTTTCCCAGCGCGGCCACCATGACCCTTCGTTGTACTGCGCTGCAGCAAGCCATGCCTCAGGCATGCCCGACACTTCCGGGTTCGTGTAGTGGCCGTATTTCTTCTTCGACGGCGGATTGACGATCCCCGCGATATGGCCGGATTCTGACAACACGAAGGTCTTGTTCCTCGACCCCATCTGCGCCACCCCGCGGAAGCTGTCCTTCCACGCCGCGATGTGGTCTGTCTCGCAGGCGACCGCATAGACCGGTACGTCAACGTCCTTGACGGAAAGCGTCTCGCCGAACAATTCCAGCGTTCCCTCGCTCAACTGGTTGCCCTGGCAGAGGCCGCGCAGATACTGGACCGCCATCCGGCCTGGCAGATTCGTCGAATCGCCGTTCCAGTAGAGCAGGTCGAAGGCCGGCGGCGCCTCGCCCATCATGTAGCTCCGCACTGCAGGGCCGTAGATGAGGTCCTTGGCGCGCAGGAACGAGAAGGTCTTGGACATGTAGTAACTGTCCAGAAGCCCCTCGGCCTCCACCTGCCGCTCGATCGCGTCGACAAAATCGTCCTGCAGGAAGACCGTGAATTCGCCCTGCACCGAGAAATCGGTGAGCGTGGTGAAGAAGGTCGCCGACTTGATGGGCTTTTCCTTGCGCTTTTTCAGAAGCGCCAGCACCGCCGAGAGCGTCGTGCCAGCGATGCAGTAGCCGATGGCGTTGACCTGTTTCTCGCCGGTAATCTCGCGGGCGACCCGCACGGCCTCGAGATAGCCTTCCTCGACATACTGCTCGAGCCCCACATCGGCATAGCTCGCGTCGGGGTTCTTCCAGCTCACGACGAAAAGCGTGTAGCCCTGGTCCACGACCCAGCGGATCAGGCTGTTCTGCGGCTTGAGATCCATGATGTAGAACTTGTTGATCCAGGGCGGGAAGATCACCATCGGCGTGCGGTGCACGGTTTCGGTGGTGGGCGCGTACTGAATCACCTCCATCATCCTGTTGCGGAACACCACCGAGCCTTCGGTGGTCGCGATGTTTCCGCCCACCTCGAAGGCCTTCGGGTCGGCGAGCGTCGGAAGAAGCTCACCGTGGTGGCTCTCGATGTCGCGCACCATGTTCTCCAGCCCCTGCACGAGGCTTTCGCCCTCGGTCTCCACCGCGCGTTCCAGCGCATCGGGATTGGTGGCGAGGTAGTTGGTGGGCGAAAACAGGTCGATCATCTGGTTGGCGAAGAACTCCACCCGCGCCTTGTCGGTCTCGTCGAGATCCTTCAACTCGCTCACGGCCTCCTCGATCGCCTTGGCGCCCAGAAGATACTGGTGCTTGACGAAATTGAAGTAGGGATGCGTGCGCCACAGTGGGTTAGAAAATCGCTTGTCGCCCACGAGTTCGGGGGCGTCTTCAGGCGCCGTGAACTGCCCGTGGCTGATGTTCTGCTGCATCTCGAGGAAATGCGTGAGCGTCTCGCCCCAGTACTGCACCTGGTGCTCCATCAGGCGGGCCGGGTTGGTCATCGCCTCTTTCCAATAGGCCATCCCGGCCTTGAGATAGAGGTCCTGCCCCGGCCCCTCCAGACCGACGTCGCCTGCGTGCCGCTGGGCAAGTGCGGCCACCAGACGTTTCGACAATTCCTCGACCCGTGCGAGGTTCTGGTTCAGCCGATCGAGGTTCTCGCCCATGTCGCGCTCCCCGGCTTCGATGGCGTCGTCACTGTCTGTCACCTTGATTTCGTCCCGATTTTGGTTCATCCCCACCCTAACTTTGCCGGGGTGAGGGGGCAAAGCGACCAATTGAACCGGACCGGCGGCGCGGCTTATAACACGCGCTCCTTGTCCGAGGATGGAGACGAGCATGCGCTACCTTCTCACCTACGATCTTTTCGAATCCCTTCGTATCACCAATCAGTGGATGGGGTCCTCGGCACGCGCCATTTGCTCCTACCCGCAACTTGGGCTCTTCGCCAATCCGATGATCCAGCTGACCGCCGCATGGGGCGAGGTCACGGAACGCACCTTCGCGCGCATGGTGGCCAAGCCCGACTGGGGCATCTATTCCATCCCCGCCGATGACGGGCGCGATCACACGGTTTCCATCGAGACGGTCGTGCCCCGCCCCTTCGGCGACCTCATCCGCTTCAACGTGCAGGGCCGCGCGCCCACGGGCCGCAAGGTCCTGCTGGTGGCGCCGATGTCCGGGCATTACGCGACGCTCCTGCGCTCCACGGTGCTGAGCCTGCTGCCCGATTGCGACGTCTACATCACGGACTGGCACAACGCGCGCGACATCCCGGTCAGCGCAGGCAAGTTCGACATCGAGGACTACACCCTCTACCTCGTTGATTTCATGCGTGAGATGGGCCCGGACACCCATGTGATCGCCGTCTGTCAGCCCGCGCCTCTTGCGCTGGCCGCCACCGCCTATCTCGCCGAGGAGGAGCCTGCGGCGCAACCGCGCTCGCTCACTCTGATCGGCGGGCCCATCGACCCGGACGCGGCCGCGACGGATGTCACCGACTTCGGCCGTCGCGTCACCATGGGTCAGCTCGAACGCTATGTGCTGCAACGTGTCGGCTTCAAATACGAAGGCGCGGGCCGCATGGTCTATCCGGGCCTGCAGCAGCTGTCGTCCTTCATGGCCATGAACGCCGAAAAACACGCCAAGGCCTTCAGCGAACAGGTGCTGCGCGTGGCCAAGGGCGAGGCCTCGGACCACGACAAGCACAACAAGTTCTACGATGAATATCTCGCCGTGATGGACATGACGGCGGAGTTCTACCTTTCGACCGTCGAGCGCATCTTCAAGGGGCTCGAGATCGCGCAGAATCGCTTCACCGTGGACGGCAAGCCGGTCGATATCGGCAAGATCACCACCGTCGCCGTGAAGACGGTCGAGGGCGGGAAAGACGATATCTCCGCCCCCGGGCAATGCGTTGCCGCGCTCGATCTGTGCACGGGCCTGCCCGATTCGAAAAAGGCAAATTACCTTGAGCCCAACGCGGGCCATTACGGCATCTTCGCCGGCCGTAGCTGGCGCGACAAGATCCGCCCACTGGTCCTGGACTTCATCGACGCCAATTGCGATGTGCCCAAGGCACCCGTCAAGGGGGTCGCGGCAAGCTGAGACCGCGACGACCCACCGTCCGCTTTTCCTGCCGGTGTGGCAAGATCGGCGGGCGGCTTATCGATAGACCGTCTTGTCTGCACCCACCATGTGCACTGCCATTGCGGCGACTGCCGCCGCGCCAACGCCCATTTCGGCATTCCCGGCACCCGCGACGAGGGTGTGGGTCTATGGCGAGGCCCCCAACAAGGTGAAGATCGACGAGGGCGCCGTTCACATGTGCCTTACCGGCAAGGGCATACTGCGCTGGTATCCCTGCTTCTGTGACACACAGCTCTTCAACATCATGGCCACGCCAAGGCTGCCCTTTGCCTGCGCGCTGACCGACCGGCTTGAGACGGCCGAACCGCTCGGGCCGACCATCGCCGAAGGCTTCGTGGAAGGCGCCGACGGCAAGTCCCGGCATGTGCATGGCGGGCGCGTGGTGGGCCGGTTCCTGCGCCGCACTGTGGCCGCGCGCCTCTCGGGCCGCTGGAAGGAGACACCGTTCTTCAATCCTGCAAAAGGCGCACCCGTGGCCGAGATCGAGCGACCTGCGAGTGACACCTGATCTTACAGAAAACCGATCTATTCACAGCCTTATTTCAGAAATTCTGCAATTTAATTTCACTTAACCGTCAATTCCAAACATCTCGGGGCAGGCGCGCGGATGTGCGCACGACAAGCTCCGCCGGCACTTCCTCCACCCGTCCCGAGGGCGCTCCCTGCTCGATCTCGCCCACCAGCATGTCGATTGCGGCAGCGACCATTCGGTCGACGGGCTGGCGGATCGTGGTCAGGCCGAATGCCTGCCACGCCGCCGCCGGCACATCGTCATATCCCACGATCGAAACCTCGCCCGGAACGTCCATACCCATCCCGTGGCGCAGCTCGTCCAGCACGCCCAGCGCCATGTGGTCGTTCGCCACGAAGATCGCATCCGGCGGCACCGGGGCCTCCATCATGGCGCGTGCCGCCGCGATGGCGTGCGCCCGGTCGAAGTCGCCCTGCGCCATGGCGTGAACCTCCTGCCCGGCCCCGCGCAGGGCGTCCCGGAACCCCTCCCACCGGTCGCGCCCGGTCGAGGCCGTCTGCAACCCGCCGATATGCGTGATGCGCCTATGACCGCCGGCGACAAGGAACTCCGCCACCGCCGCGCCCCCCGCGCGGTTGGCGGAGGTCACGCTCGACAGGCCCGAACCCGGCAGGCCCCGGTTGAATAGCACCACCGGCAGCCCCGCGGCCCGGCACCGCGCCACCAGCCGGTCAGACAGGTGCACCGAGGCCGTGACCAGCCCGTCCACCTGGTAATCCATCAATTCGCCCACCACGCGCTCGACGTCCTCCTCGCCCTCGCCATGGCCGGCATGAAACACGAGGATGTGGTAGCCCAGCGCCTCGAGCGAGGCGGATAGCGCCTCCAACACCTCGGGATAGAAGGGATTTTCGAGGTAACCGACCACCAGCCCCACGATCCGCGTGCGCCCGGTGATCAGCGACCGCGCCAGCACGTTGGGCCGGTATCCCAACTCCTCGGCGACCTCGCGCACGCGCTGGGCCATGGCCTCCGACACGCTCGCGCCCGGCGTGAAGACCCGGCTCACCGCGCTCTGACTGACCCCGGCGCGCCGCGCGACATCGGTGGCCGTGACCTTCGCCATCAGCCCGCCGTCCAGCCGCCATCCACCATCAGTGCCGTTCCCGTGACCAGCGCCGATGCGTCCGAGGCGAGGAAAACCACCGCCCCCATGATGTCCTCGATCCGCCCCACCCGGCCGAGCTTGATCTTGCCCTCGATCCAGGCGCGTTTCTCCGGGTCGGCGAATGTGCTTTCGGTCAGCGGCGTGCGGATGAAGGTGGGGCAGATCGTGTTTACCCGGATGCCGCGTGCTCCCCATTCGATGGCCATGGCCTTGGTCATGCCTTCGACGGCGTGCTTGCTGGCGCAATAGACGGCGCGATCGATGCCCCCCACATGGCCCATCTGGCTGGAAATCTGGATGATCGCACCCGGACCGGTCATCCGCCGCGCCACCTCCTGCGCGAGGGTGAAGGCCGCTTTCACGTTGACCTCCATGACCGCGTCGTAATCCGCCTCGACGGTGTCCAGCGCGGGCCCGTGCCGCGCCATGCCGGCCGAATTGACGAGAACGTCGAGAGGCCCCACCCGATCCAGCAGCGCCGCGACCGCCTTCCGGTCGGTGACGTCGAGAACCGCTGCCTCGACCGAGAGACCCGCCGCCAGCATCGCGACCACGGCCGCCTCCAATTCCCTCGCACCGCGCGCGGCGACGATCACATGGGCCCCGGCTTCCGCCAGCGCCATCGCCGCGCCGAGCCCGATCCCGCGCGAGCCGCCGGTGACCAGAGCGCGACGCTGATCCAGGCGGAATGACGGTGTCCTCGGCAGATCCATGGCAACTCCTTCATCCTGGCAGGAAAACTCCGGGGGGCAAGGGGGCGGAGCCCCCAAGAAAGGGCGGGCGGGTGGGCCCGCCCGGCCCCGGGCCTACTCGGCCGCGTCGCGATAGGGCGCGCCTTCACCGTAAGGGACGTTCACGCCACCGTAGCGGCGGACGCGGACGTTGCACTGCTCGGCATGGCCGACAAAGCCCTCCAGCATGCAGAGCCGGGAGCCGTACTCGCCCACCAGGACCGCCGCCTCATCGGTCAGAACCCGCTGATAGGAATGCGTTTTCAGGAACTTACCCACCCAGAGCCCGCCGGTATACCGGCCCGCGCGCTTCGTGGGCAGCGTGTGGTTCGTGCCGATCACCTTGTCCCCGTTGGCCACGTTCGTGCGCGGCCCGAGGAACAGCGCGCCGTAATTCGTCATGTTTTCGAGGAACCACTCGTCGCGGTCGGTCATGACCTGCACATGCTCATAGGCCATCTCCTCGGAGACACGCAGCATCTCGTCGTGATCAGCGCAAAGGATCACGTCGCCGTAATCCCGCCAGCTGACCGAGGCCGTCTCCGCCGTCGGCAGGATCGCCAGAAGCCTGTCGATCTCCGCCAGCGTCGCCTCGGCAAGCTTGCGCGAATTGGTGATCAGGCCGGCGGGGGAGTTGTAGCCGTGTTCCGCCTGCCCCAGCAGGTCGGTGGCCACCATCTCCGCGTCGATGGTGTCGTCGGCGATCACCATCGTCTCGGTCGGCCCCGCGAAAAGGTCGATCCCGACCCGCCCAAAAAGCTGCCGCTTGGCCTCGGCGACGAAGGCGTTGCCCGGACCCACCAGCATGTCCACCGGCGCGATGCTCTCGGTGCCCAGCGCCATGGCGCCCACCGCCTGCACACCGCCAAGGACGAGGATCTCGTCGGCGCCGCCCTCCTTCATCGCTGCCACGATGGCCGGGTGCGGCGCGCCGTTCACCGGCGGGGCGGAGGCGACGATGCGCTGCACGCCCGCGACCTTCGCGGTGATCACCGACATATGCGCCGAGGCCACCATCGGGAACTTGCCGCCCGGCACGTAGCAACCGACGGAATTCACGGGGATATTCTTGTGGCCAAGCACCACGCCCGGCAGCGTCTCGACCTCGACGTCGGTCATCGAGGATTTCTGCACCTCGGCGAAGCGCCGGATCTGGTCCTGGGCAAAGCGGATATCGGCCATCTCCCGGGTGGAGACCTTCTGCATCGCCGCCGCGATCTCGCTGTCGGTCAGCCGGAAGGCCTGCGGCTTGTAGCCGTCGAACTTCTCCGACAGATCCCGCACCGCCGCGTCGCCACGGGCCTCGATATCACCGAGGATGCCTTCGACCGTCGCCCGGACCCTGGCATCGTCCTCGGCCCGTTCATCGGCCGGTTTTCCGCGCTTGAGATACTCCGCCATCATCGCCTCCCGCGTCTGGCCACGCCCCGCGAAAGGGGGCTGTCCCATCCCGGCTAGCGCAGTCTGCATACGAATGCAAGAAAAGGCGGAACGACAGCCCTCGGGCCGTGTCAGGGCGTCCGGCTCACATCAGCGCAAGGCCCCCCTCGTCGAAGAAATGCAGCCGTTTCGCAACGAAGCGCAGGCCCAGATGCTCGCCCATGCGAACGGCGCTGTCGCCATCGACCCGCACGGTCACCTTGCCCACCGCCCCGCAATCGACGATCAGGAAGATATCGGCGCCGAGATATTCCACGAGGTCCACCACCCCGTCGATATCGCCCTCGCCCTGTGGGCAAAGCTCGATCGCCTCGGGCCGGATGCCCAGCCTGACCGCGCCGTCGCAGCCCGGCGCGGGGCCGCCGCGCCCAGCCTCGAGGTGGTACTCCCCGCCCGACACGGAACACGGCAGGATGTTCATCTTCGGGCTGCCGATGAACTCCGCCACGAAGAGATTCGCGGGTTTCTCGTAGAGCTCCCGCGGGGTTCCCACCTGCGCGATGGTGCCGAAATCCAGCACCACGATCCGGTCGGCGAGCGTCATCGCCTCGACCTGGTCATGCGTCACGTAAATCATCGTCGAGGTCAGATGCTGGTGCAGCTTGGCGATTTCGTAGCGCATCTCCACCCGCAGCGCGGCATCGAGGTTCGACAGCGGCTCGTCGAACAGGAAGGCCGTCGGGTCGCGCACGATGGACCGTCCGATCGCCACACGCTGGCGCTGGCCGCCGCTGAGGTCCTTGGGACGACGCTCAAGATAGGGTTCCAGCCGCAGGACCCGCGCGGCCTCGGCCACCTTGGCCTCCTGCTCGGCCTTCGGCGCGCCGGCAGTCTTGAGCGAGAACCCCATGTTCTCGGCCACCGACATGTGCGGGTAAAGCGCGTAGGACTGGAACACCATGGCAAGCCCGCGCTTCGACGGCGGCTCGGCCGTGGCGTCCCTCCCGTCGATGACGACCTGCCCGCGCGAGGTCTCCTCCAGCCCCGCGATCATCCGCAGAAGCGTGGATTTCCCACAGCCCGATGGCCCCACGAAGATCACGAACTCCCCATCCGCGATCTGCAGGTCGACGCCCTTGATGACCTGCACCTCGCCGAACCATTTCTCGACGGCCCTGAGTTCGATCGCCCCCATCTATCCTTCTCCCCGGCTCGGGCTGGCCCAGGCAAGCCACACCGCCGCCGTCCAGGTGAATGTGGCGCCCCCCGCGGGCGTGCCGTCCGAGGGGCTGAAATATTCCGCGAACCCGTTCTCGACGATCAGCCGCACGGTATCGGCGCGGATGCGCGCAGCCTCCGCCGTCAGCCCCTGCTCGGCCATGCCGTTGGCCGCCATGTAGTTCATGATCGCCCAGACCGGCCCCCGCCAGTAGCGCAGGTGATCGAAGGACGCCGCCGCGAGATCATGGCTGGGCAGGACGTAGCGCGCGGCCGCCATCACCCTGTGGAGCGTCTCCAGCGGGCGCCTGTCCTCCAGCCCCGCCCACCAGCTCAGGAAGGACGCGTTCGACACCGACCCCGCGAAATTCCCCGTCCGCAGGTTCCTCGCGTCATAGGCGCCGGTTTCGGGGTTCCACAGCATCGACGCGCCGTCCTCAAGCCGCGCGATCCAGCCGTCGATCTCATCCGTCCCGGCCCCCAGCAGCGCCGCCGCCAGCCGCAGATCGCGGGTGGAGCGCAGCGCGGTGAAGGTCATCGTCGGATCGGCCACGCGGAACGGGCTTTCGGCCGCAATGGCCGTTTCGTCCCAGCGCCTCTCTCGGGCGAATTGCACCAGCCAGATGTAGCGGTCGTAATCGGCCTGCGTGGGCCGCATCCGCGGGTCCACATGGCCCGTGTCCCGCCGCGTGTAGGGCGCGACGCCCACCGGATCGATCCCGGCCATGGCCTCGTCCCAGTCCGGCGCGTTGTCGCGGCCCGCCTCCCACGGATGGGTGATCGCAACCGCCCCGCTTTCGGCGCGCGCCGCCATGATCCAGCGGTGATAGGCCAGAAGCTTCGGAAACAGCGCCGCCAGCCGGTCATGCCCCGCCACGGGATCGGCGAGGTAGATGCGCCAAGCGAGCGACGCCACCACCGGCGGCTGGCTGATGCCCGAAGACGGAACCGGGCACGCGCCGCGCCCCAGCGCATCCTCGGTGCCCCAGACATCCGGCCCCGGGAAATAGCCCGCGTCGACGCGGTGAAACAGGATATGCGGCACCATCCCGTTGTCCCACTGGCCCGAGAACAGCGTCTCGATCTCGGCCCACGCGCGGTCGATATCGAAGGCCGCGAAACCCAGCCCCGCAAAGGCGCTGTCCCAGTTCCACTGGTAGGGATAAAGCCCCTCGGTCGGCACGGTATATCCGCCCCGGTCGTTCAGCCGCAGGATGCGCTCGGCCTCCCGGTCCAGAGGCGCCGCGTCAATGGTATCGAACACGTCAGTCATCCTTTCACAGACCCCGCCGTCAGGCCACGGGTCATGAACTTCTCCAGCCCCAGGAACAGAGCCA
>CAZOBK010000016.1:0-54400 GCA_964578115.1 uncultured Roseicyclus sp. | reverse complement strand
ACGATCATCGTCGAACCGGCAACATCCACCGGGCCACCGCCCGCGCCCGCGCCCGCGCCCGTGATCGTCCCGGAATCGAGGCGCAGCACGAGGCGGTTGCCGTCAAGTTCCAGCACGCCCCCGCCGTCGCGGATCGGCGGCCCGGCGCGAAGCGGCCGCATCACCAGATCGTCGAGCGACATCTGCAGCGCGCGGCTCGGCGCGGTGCCGGGACCGCTGCGCCATGCGAAATCCACGCCAGAGAACGTGGCCGCCTCCACCTGCCCGGCCAGCCAGCGGCGGGTACCGGCGATCACGGTCTCCGGCCAGTAGGCGAGTGCCGTCGCCACATCCAGCTCGGGCACCGACAGATCCAGCGCCACGGCAAGCCCGCCATCGCGCGCCTCGACCATCCCCTCGGCACGCGCCCTGAGATCGCCATCATAAACCGTCGCCTGCGCCAGCTCGATCCTGAGCGTCGGCGCAAGCGTCAGGCGCAGATCGACCGCAGCGCCCTCGATGGCGCGCGGCGTCTCGAACATGCCTTCAGGATGTGCCTCGATCCCCGACAGGCGGAACTGGGTGACGAAGGCGGTGCCGCCCTCGGCGACATCGGCATGGCCCTCGGCGGCGAAGCGCAGCTCGGGCGCGTCGAGCCTGAGCGCCGAGAAACTCAGGCGGCGCGTGTCGGGATCGTAGACCATCTCGGCGCCGATGCGGTTGAACCCCAGCGGCGCGCTGTCCTGTCCCAGCAGAACGCGCCCCTCGCCGATATCGAGCCGGGCCTCGAGGTCGCCCACCGTCCCGTCATCGCCGAGCCTGAGGGCAAGCCGCCCCGAGATCGGTGCCCGCATCAGGTCGAGCCACGCCAGCGCGGGGCTGACCGTGGCGAGATCGCGGGCGGCGAGGTCACGAAAGACGCCGGCGATCTCGGTCTCGGCCTCCGCCGCGCGGCGCAGGATGGCGATATCGACGCGGCTGTCGCGGCTGCCGTCCAGTGCACCGCCCACGGTCAGGGTCAGCTGCCCCTCGCGCCGGGTCAGGCGCGCGGTGGCGTCCTCGATGCGCATGGTCTGGCCGGTCATGGCATCCGCCATGGACAGCTGCAGGCCCGTCGCCGTCACCTCCTGCAAAGCGTCGAAGACCGGGGCCGCGAACATCGTGTCGAGCCGCGCCATCGTCTCGGGCACGGTGACGCGGGCCGGCCCCGAGGCTCCCGACAGGTCGAGGTCGAACCGACCGGTCCCGTCGCGCGACAGGCGCAGGCCCGCGCCGGCGATCTCCACCCGCTTCGGCCGGACCTGCCCCGAAAGGATCGGCCCCGCATCGAGCTGGACGCGAAGGGCGGGAAATGCCGCGCGCGGCGCCCCGTCAGGATCGGACAGGCGAACGTCGCGAAACTCCATCACCGGCGCGCGGCCGCCCTCGGGCAGATCGATCGCCATTTCCCCGATCTCGAGCCGGCCCTGCGTCATCCCCGCGTCGAGGCGCGCCTCGATCCGGTCGCGTAGCGCATCGGGCAACGTCATCGGGCCGACATTGAGCCGCAGCCAGAGGCCCACCGTCACCGCCACGAGCAGAAGGCTCAGCCCGCCGAGCCCCCAGCCCAGCCAGAACATCCCCCCGCGTCCACCCCCGCGCACACGACCCGCTACGCCGCCAGAACCGGCGTGCGGGTGCGCGCCGGACGGCTCCCCGGCCCCGGTGTTGTCGTCGGGCATTTGCTGCATTTGCCGCGTGGTCCTGCTCTGGTGTTCTGCCTCGATCTCTCTGCCCTTTATTCTCCCCGCAAACCGTCTAGCTTGCAATTCCGGCGGTCACCTGCCGCACCGCCCGGAACAAACAGCCTCGCAAGGAGATGCGCCCATGCCCGATATCGGCGATATGGCCCCCGATTTCACCCTGCCCCGCGACGGCGGCGGCGACGTCACCATGTCGGACCTTCGGCCCAAGACCGTCGTTCTGTACTTCTACCCCAAGGACGACACGTCGGGCTGCACCAAGGAGGCCATCGCCTTCACCGAACTGGCCTCCGAGTTCGAAGCCGCCGGCGCGGTGGTCATCGGCGTCTCCAAGGACAGCGTGGCCAAGCACGACAAATTCATCGCCAAGCACGATCTGGGCGTGATCCTCGTGTCCGACGAAGACTCGGATGTCTGCGAGCGCTACGGCGTGTGGAAGGAGAAAAGCATGTATGGAAAGACCTATATGGGGATCGAGCGGTCCACCTTCCTGATCGACGGCGAGGGCAGGATCGCGCAGGCCTGGCCCAAGGTGAAGGTGCCAGGCCATGCCGAGACCGTGCTCGAGGCGGCGCGCGCGCTTTGAGGATGCAGGAAAACCCCGCTTTTCCGCATGGATTTTCCGGCAAATCCGGCAAGTTGGCAACCGTCGCTCACCTTGACGGAAAGGCGCCGTGACCCCGCTGGCCGATATGGCCGATGCCGTTCTGCGTACGGCCGACCCGCGTGAAAAGACCGCCCTGTCGCGCCGCCATGCCGCAGATTGGCAGGCCGCGCGCAGGTCCGGCGTGACCCCGGCCATCGGGCTGGCCTCGCCGCCCGACCGTCCCGCGCGGCCGGACCGTCCGGAGCTGCTCGACCCGCGCGACGTGCCGCGCCGCCGTCCGGGCAGCGCGCGCGGGCGGCGCGCCATTTTGCACGCGGTTGCCCATATCGAGCTGAACGCGGTCGATCTGCACTGGGACATCATCGCGCGGTTTGCCCATGTGCCCATGCCCATCGGATTCTTCGATGACTGGGTCCGGGCGGCTGACGAGGAATCCAAGCATTTCAATCTTGTCGCGGATGTTCTTGACGCGATGGATTGCCCGTATGGCAGCCTGCCCGCCCATGCCGGCATGTGGCGCGCGGCCGAGGATACGGCGGACGACCTGATGGCCCGGCTGGCGGTCGTTCCCATGGTGCTCGAGGCGCGCGGCCTCGACGTAACGCCGGCGATGATCGACGTCTTTCGCAAGGCCCACTCCGAGCCCGAGGATGGCAAGGCGGCGCAGATGGCCGTCGCCGCGATGGAGGTGATTTATGCCGAGGAGGTGCACCACGTCGCCTATGGCTCGAAATGGTTCCACTTCCTTTGCGGACGTGAGGACCGCGATCCGAAGGTGGCGTTCCATGATCTTGTTCAGCGCCACTTCCACGGCGCGCTGAAACCGCCCTTCAACGAGGAAAAGCGGGCCGAAGCCGGGATTCCGCCGGACTTCTACTGGCCGCTGGCCGAGGCAGCCGCCAAGCGCGACTGAAGCCTCCGCCGACATGCACGGCCCGAAGATGGGCGGAAACACTCCCAGTGCCCCATGCCGATCGGCGAAAATCCGCTCAAATCCGGGACTTTAGGCTGTCGTAATGCCCCGGACAGGGTACTGTGTTGAGACACAGGTCAAGCTGTCCTATCCCCGGGATGGGCTTGACGGCGCAACTGGGTCTCGTCGACATCCTCCCGCGACAAGGGGTGGAGCGGCGGACAGGGCAGAGGCGCATAAAAACAATAACTGGGGAAACGAGGCACTGACGGTGAATTCTCGGATCACGACCCGCATCCATACGATGCTTGAACGGCACCTGCCGGAGCAGCGGCTATTCCTGAAATCCGACGAGGGAACGCGGTTCATCCGCCTTCGTCCCGCAACGCAGGCCGCCCTGATCGCGGGCATGGGCCTGTTCGTCGGCTGGACCATTATCGTCACCTCGATCTTCCTGATCGACACGATCTCGGCCGGCAACGTGCGCGAACAGGCGCAGCGCGAGGAATTGCGTGTGCAGGAGCGGCTGAACGAACTCGAGCGTCTGAATGACCGCCGCGCGGCCGAAGTGCGGCGCTCGCAGCAACGCTTCGCGCTGGCCATGGATCAGGTCTCGGAAATGCAGACCCGCCTTCTCGACAGCGAGGAACGGCGCCGCGAGCTCGAGACCGCGGTCGATGTCGTCCAGCTGAGCCTGCGCGACACGCGGCGCGAGCGGGACACGGCATTGATGGAGCTTGCCTCGATCCAGGTGGAGCTTCAGGCCGACACCGGCACGGTACAGACCGCCGCCGCCCGCGAGCGGGAACTGTCACGCACGCTGGGCTTCCTGACCGAGGCGCTGCAGGAGACCGCCCATCAGCGCGACGAGACCGTGACCCGCATGGCCGAGGCCCGGGCCGAGGTCGAGGCGCTGAACTTCGCCGCTGCGCTGGCCTCGGAACGGCAGGAACGCGTATTCCGCCAGATCGAGGACGCGGTCGCCATGTCGATGGAACCGCTGGACGAGATGTTCCGCGCGGCGGGCCTCGCCACCGACCAGATCATCGGCCAGGTGCGCGCCACCTATTCCGGCCAGGGCGGGCCGTTGATGCCGATCACCATGTCCACGCGCGGCGAGGCGCCCGACGCCATGTCGCTCAGGGCCAACGAGGTTCTGGCCGCGCTCGACGAGCTCAACATGCACCGCATCGCGGCCGAGCAGTTGCCATTCACGATCCCGGTGCGTTCCAACGTGCGGATGACCTCGGGCTTCGGCTATCGTACCGACCCGATCAATGGCGGGCGGCGGCTTCACGCCGGTACCGATTTCGCCGGACCGCGCGGCACGCCGATCCATGCCGGCGGCGACGGAACGGTGATTTTTGCCGGTCGGCAAAGCGGTTACGGCCTGATGATCGAGATCCGTCACGCCTTCGGCATCACCACGCGCTACGCCCATCTTTCGCGCCTCAGGGTCAACGAGGGTGAAAGGGTCTCGCGCGGCGACCGCATCGGTGATATGGGCAATACTGGACGGTCCACGGGCACGCATCTTCACTACGAGGTGCGCCGCAGCGGAGACCCGGTAAACCCCATGACCTTCATCACGGCAGGACGCGATGTTTTCTAAATCGAAGATCAACGAACCCGGGCCCAAGCAGGGCGGCGCCGATGGCGACGCAGCCGGGACCACGGGCACGGCATCGTCCGAAACGACCACTTCCGGAGACAGCATGAACAAGCCTTCCCCCCAGCCCGGCAAGACGAAGCCCAACCCCTCGATCCTCAGTTCGGACCTGACCATCGTGGGCAATCTTCGCACGACCGGCGACGTTCAGGTGGAGGGCACGGTGCAGGGCGACATCCGCGCGCATCTGCTGACGGTCGGCGAAAGCGCCAATATCGAGGGTGAGATCGTCGCCGACGACGTCGTCGTGACCGGCAAGGTCACGGGCCGCGTTCGTGGCCTCAAGGTGCGCCTGACATCGACCGCACGGGTCGAGGGCGACATCATCCACAAGACCATCGCCATCGAAAGCGGCGCCCATTTCGAGGGTTCGGTGCAGCGCGCCGAGGACCCGCTTTCAGGTGGCGAACAGGGCAGCTCGCGGGCTACCTTCTCCGGCGGTCAGGCCGGCCGCAGCGGCGCCGCGTCGGGCATGGCGCGCCCGGTTGCCGCGGCACCGGCCGCGAAGCCGGCCGAGGACTGACGACACCGCAGCCCTTGGCCCGCGCCGAGGCAGGCCTGCAGCCATCACACCGATACCGAAGCCGGGCCAAGTGCCCGGCTTTGGTCGTCGAGGGGAAGGCGTCACCTTTCGATCGCCACGATCCGCGCCCCGGGCCTGCACGTCCTTGACGCCAGCGCCATCACCCTGCCCGCCCATGTAAAACAGGCGACGCGCCTCGCCCCGCGGCTGCAGCGTCGCGAGCCTAATCGACCGAGGTCAGCGCGCGTCGGTAGATATGCCACGTGGCGTGACCAAGCACAGGCAGCACCACGAACAGACCCAGAAGATAGGGCAGCATTCCGAGGAAGGTCGTCCCCGCGATCACCGCGGCCCAGCTCAGCATCACGACCGGGTTCTTCCGTACCACCGCAATCGAGGTAAGCATCGCGGTCACGAAGTCCAGCTCCTTGTCGAGCAGGAGCGGCAGCGACACCGCGGTGAGCATGAACAGAACGAAGGCGAAGACCGCACCGAACGCGCTACCCACCAGCAGCATTCTCAGCCCCTCCGGCTCCAGCAGGTAGGCGTAGGAGGAGGTGACATTCATCAGGACGGAGGGGCCCAGAAACAGCGCGAACAGCATATGCGCGAAGAACGACCAAAAGAGATAGTAGACGATGACCACCCAGGACATCAGCGGCAGTTGCCGCGCGCGCTGGCGCCAGATCACACCGAAGATGTCGTTGCGCCGCCACTCGGTCTGCCCCGCCTCGAGCCGGCGCGAGACCTCGTAGAGCCCCACCACAAGGAACGGGCCGATCAGCGGGAAGCCGAAGGTGAGCGGTATGGCCAGCCATTCCATGTGCCACAGGAACAGCATGGTATAGATCAGCCAGCCGCCCATCACCGCCACATTGGCGAAGAACAGCCCCATCATCGGCCTGCGCCTGAAATCCCGCAGCCCCTCGCGCAGCGCGTAACGAATGTCGTCCAGTGTCATCGTGTTGACGACCGGCACTTTCGACGGCGCCAGATGCTGCTCCACCGTATCGCTCATGGCGTGTCAATCATGGTCGCGTGTCCTCCCGCCGCAAAGGTAGCGGAGGCGTGGGGCGCTGGTAAAGCGAAAGCGCGTCAGCCAAGTATGGGACGCGGGCCGATCACCTCCTCGTAGGTCCGGGCCAGCGCCAGGAGGCTCGCATCCGATCCATGCGGCCCGATCAGTTGCAGCCCGCCCGGCAGACCGGTCTTGCCCAGCCCCGCGGGCATCCCCAGCGCCGGCAGACCGGCAAGGCTGGCCGGCACCACCACCTCCATCCAGCGGTGATAGGTATCCATCGCCACGCCCGCGATCTCGCGCGGCCAGTCCCACTCCGCCGGGAAGGGCCAGAGCTGCGCGGCAGGCAGGACCAGCGCGTCATAAGTGGCGAAAAGCGTATCGAGCGCGGCGAGCCACGTCTCCCGTAAGTCCAGCGCGCGGGCCACTGCCTCGCCGGTCAGCGCAAGACCGCGCTCGATCTCGTAGATCGCCTGCGGGTTCAGTTGCGACCGTGCCTCGGGCGCGCGCCAATGGGTCACAAGATCCTGCGCCACGGCGAAGGCGCGCAGGTCGGTCCACGCGTCCCAGATCAACTCCCGCGGGACGGGCGGCGCCACCGGCTCCACCGCCCAGCCAGCCTCCTCCATGCGCGTCAGCGCCGCCTCGGTCAGCGCGAGGATGCCGGGCTCCATCGGATAGGCCCCGCCCCAGTCGCCCAACCAGCCGATGCGCGGACGCGCGGGCGCCGTGCCGATACCGGCGAAGGCACCGCCAGACATGGTCCGCAGGAGTGCCGCCAGATCCCCGATCTCGCGGGCCATCGGTCCCAGCGTCGAGACCCCGTAGGAGGGCGTGCCCGGCACCCCGCCGCGCGGGATCAGGCCCACGGTCGGGCGAAACCCGTAGACGCCGTTCCACGCGGCGGGGTTCCTGAGCGAGCCCATCATGTCCGAGCCGTCGGCCACCGAAAGCAGCCCCGTTGCCAGCGCAGCCCCCGCACCGCCCGAGGAACCGCCGGACGTGCGTGTCCGGTCGTAAGGATTCCTGGTCACACCGAAGACCCTGTTGGTCGAGTGTCCGCCAAGCCCGAACATCGGCACATTGGTCTTGCCGACGACGATGGCACCCTCGGCCCGCATCCGCGTCACGATCCCGGCGTCGGCCCGGGCCACCTGCCCCGCAAGGAACGGCGCCCCGCAACTTGTCGGCAGGCCCTTCACGTCGACAAGATCCTTGACCGCCACCGGCACGCCATGGAGCCAGCCCTGCGGCCCCTCCCCCATCAGTGCCGCCTCCGCCAGCCGCGCCTCGCCCATCAGCGCCTCGCGGTCCCGAAGCGAAACGATCGCAGTCAGCCCGGGGTTCAGCGCCGCGATCCGGTCCAGCGTCGCGCGCATCACGTCGACCGGCGAGATCTCCCGCCGCGCCATGCGCCCGGCCAGATCCTGCGCTCCAAGTCCGTGAATCTCCACCGCCCCTCCCCCCTTCATCCTGGCAACAAACTCCCGCCGGAGGCACCGCGCGCGTTCGAGTGGCTCCCGGTACGGGGGCCCGAGGCCGCGCGCCCGCTCCTAGCCTTCGGCCTGGGCCTCCGCCCGCGTCTTGCCGCTCGCATTCATCGCCAGCGTCGCCGCCATCAGACCGTCGAGATCGCCGTCGAGAACGCCGCCCGTATCGGATGTCTCGTAATTCGTCCTGAGGTCCTTCACCATCTGGTAGGGCTGCAGCACGTAGGACCGGATCTGGTTGCCCCACCCGGCCTCGCCCTTGGCCTCATGCGCCTCCTGGATGGAGGCCGTGCGCCGCTCCAGCTCCATCTGGTAGAGCCGCGATTTCAGCGCCTTCATGGCGATGTCGCGGTTCTGGTGCTGCGATTTCTCGGAACTCGTCACCACGATGCCAGTTGGCAGGTGGGTGATCCGCACGGCAGAATCGGTCGTGTTCACGTGCTGGCCGCCCGCGCCGCTCGACCGGTAGGTGTCGATCCGGATCTCGGAAGGGTTCACCTCGATCTCGATATTGTCGTCCACCACCGGATAGACCCAGACGGACGAAAACGACGTGTGCCGGCGCGCGGCGCTGTCGTAGGGGCTGATCCGAACAAGACGGTGCACGCCCGATTCCGATTTGAGCCAGCCATAGGCGTTGTGCCCCGAGATCTTGTAGACGGCCGACTTGATCCCCGCCTCTTCGCCGTAGCTCACCGATTGCAGTTCCACCTCGTAGCCGCGTTTCTCGGCCCAGCGGGTGTACATCCGCGCCAGCATCCCCGCCCAGTCGCAGCTCTCGGTGCCGCCCGCGCCCGCGTTGATCTCGAGGAAGGTGTCGTTGGCGTCGGCCTCGCCGTCGAGCAGCGCCTCGAGCTCCTTGGCAGCGGCCATCTGCACCAGATCGGCCAGCGCCGCCTCGGCCTCGGCCACGACCTCGGTGTCGCCTTCCGCCTCGCCCAGTTCGATCAGTTCGGAATTCTCCTCTAGCCCAGACTTGATCGCGTCATAGGTGCCGATCTGATCGACCAGCAACTGGCGGTCGCGCATCAGTTTCTGAGCGCGCTCCGGGTCGTTCCACAGCTCCGGGTCCTCCACGCGCGCGTTGAATTCCTCCAGCCGGTGCTGCACCGTCTCAAGGCCCATCCGCTGGCCCAGAAGGTCCAGCGACTTGCGGATTTTCTCGATATGGCCCTGGGTTTCGGCGCGCATGGTACTGCCTTTTCGGTCGCGGTTCGCATGAGATAGACAATACTGCCGGGGCCCTCAAGGTGGCGCGACCGCGCCCGAGGGATGCGATCAGTACAGTCCGCCCGCGCTGAGCGTGCCGAAGCCGGTGCCCGTGGGCACCCGCGCCGTGCCCCCGCCCGAGGTGGTAACTGTAGTGTCCTCCCGCTCCGTCGTCGCGGCCCCGGGCTGTATGGCGGCAGCATTCGCGTCCCCGCCCTCGCCGCGCCCGAACATGGGCAGGTCCGACCCCATGCCCCAGCCACCGTCGATCACCGACAACAGCCCCTCGAACGGGGCCTCGCCCTGGCGGAACAGCTCATAGACCACGTGCTCGCCCGCGCTGCCCGGTGGCAGGCGCTGGCCCGAATAGCGGTCGATCGGATAGAACACGCCGCCCGGGGGCACCGTGAAGGGCGCGCCGCCATATTCCTGAACCGCCGCGCGCATGAACTCGGCAAAGACCGGCCCGCACATCCCACCGCCCGAGGCGCGGCTGCCGAGGCTGCGGGGCTGGTCGTAGCCGATGTAGCAGCCCGCCACGATGGTCGAGGAAAAGCCGACGAACCAGACATCGCGGGCGTCGTTCGTCGTGCCGGTCTTGCCCGCCAGCGCCGCGGGGATCAGCGCGCCACCTACGGTTCCGGCCGCCGTGCCGCGCTGCACCACGCCCTGCATCATCGAGGTGAGCTGGTATGCCGTGACCGGGTCGATCACGCGTTCACGGTTCGACACGATACGCGGCCCTAGCCCGGGATCGAGCGACGCAAGCTCGCAATCGGGGCAGAGCCGCTGGTCATGGCGGTAGACGGTGCGCCCGTAGCGGTCCTGGATGCGGTCGACCAGCGTCGGCTCCACCCGCTCGCCGCCATTGGCGAACATCGCGTAGGCCGCGACCATGCGGAACAGCGTCGTCTCCTGGCTGCCCAGCGAATTGGCGAGGAAGGGTTGCATGTCGTCATAGACGCCGAAGCGCTCGGCATAGCGGGACACGGTCTCCATGCCCACGTCCTGTGCAAGGCGCACGGTCATCAGGTTCCGCGACCGTTCGATGCCGGTTCTCAGCGGCGCGGGACCGTAGAACTGGTTCGACGCGTTGCTGGGCCGCCACATGCCCTCGGGCGTTTCCACCTCGATGGGAGCGTCGATGACGATCGTGTTGGGCCCGTATCCTGAATCGAGCGCCGCGGCATAGACCAGCGGCTTGAAGGCCGACCCCGGCTGCCGCGTGGCCTGGGTGGCACGGTTGAAACTGGACTGCTGGTAGGAAAATCCGCCCTGCATCGCCAGAACGCGGCCCGTGTTCACATCCATCGCCATGAAGCCGCCCTGCACCTCGGGCACCTGACGCAGGGTCCAGCGCATGAAGGTGCCGTCGCTGTCGCGGGTCATGGCGCGCACATGGACCACGTCGCCCACGGCCAGGAGATCGCCGGCGACACGCGCCTGCGGCCCCGCGTTGCCGTCCTCGTCCACGGGCCGGGCCCATGTGACATCCTCGGCCGCGATGAAATGGCCGTCCTCGTCCTCGGCGACATCCTCGATCCCGATGCGCGCGGAACTCTCGCCGACCTCGAGCACAACGGCCGCGTGCCAGCCATCGATGTCGCGCGGGATCTCGGCACCGGCCAGCGCCTCGCGCCACGCCTCCTCGCCGCCCTCCAGAAGCGCGGGGTCGATCCGGTCTGCCGGCCCGCGCCAGCGTCCCCGGTCGCGGTCGAAATTCTCCAGCGCCCGGCGAAGCGCCCGTTCGGCCACCCGCTGGAGATCCTCGTCCATCGAGGCGCGTACGGCATAGCCGCCAGTGAAGAAATCGTCCTCGCCGTATTGCGCGGACAACTGGCGGCGGATCTCGTCGGTGAAATAGTTCCGGGGCGGAACGGTGGCGCGGTAGGGCTCGATATGCCCGCCCTGCACGGTTTCCAGCGGCGCCGCCGTCGCGCGTGCCCACTCGGCCTCGCCGATGTAACCGTTCTCGTACATCTCGCGCAGCACGTAGTTGCGGCGGCTGATCGCGCGATCGTAGTCCCGGACCGGATGGAAGTTCGACGGCGCCTGCGGCAGGGCCGCCAGGTAGGCCGCCTGTTCCAGCGTCAGATCCTCCAGCGGAGCGTTGAAATAGGTCTGCGCGGCGGCCGCGACCCCGTAGGAGTTCTGGCCGAGAAAGATCTCGTTGAGATAGAGCTCGAGAATGTGTTCCTTCGACAACGTGCCCTCGATCCGGGCGGCGAGGATGATCTCGCGTACCTTGCGTTCGATGGTGCGGCTGCCGTCGAGCAGGAAGTTCTTCATCACCTGCTGGGTGATCGTCGAGGCGCCCCGCACGGACTGGCCGCGGGTCTGCACCGCCT
Organism: uncultured Roseicyclus sp.; assembly: GCA_964578115.1. Lineage (GTDB taxonomy): Bacteria > Pseudomonadota > Alphaproteobacteria > Rhodobacterales > Rhodobacteraceae > Roseibacterium. Next base: position 42,902 of record CAZOBK010000016.1, on the reverse strand, counting down.
CCACGAAGGCGGCGGCGATGGCGCGCGGGTCATAGCCCTGATGTTCCCAGAAATTGCGGTCCTCGGCCGACACGAAAGCATCGGCGACCATGTCCGGGATTTCCTCGGTCGCGACAAAAAGGCGGCGCTCGGCGGCGAACTCGTCGACCACGACGCCCTCGCGCGAATAAATCCGGCTGATCGTGGGCGGCGCGTAGTTCGACAGCGTCTCGTGGTCGGGCAGATCGTGGCTGTAGAGGAACAACAGTCCCCCCAGCCCGAGCGCCAGGAAGACGAAGCCCAGCGTGATGGCGCTGAACGTGGCGCCGAAAATCCCAAGAACGAAACGGATCATACCGAAATACCCTATGCTGCCGTCAGGCCACCTGCCATGCGCATGCGCGCCTCCGCCCCATCCCGGTCTTCTGCCGGGTCTGTGGCCTTATACGCCGACGGGCACAATGGGTCAAAACATGGCGTGATCGTCACGAGGCGGCTTTTCGCGCAAACGTGAACGGTGCAGGCTGGGGCATGGACACCGAAGCCCCCGAACGCCCCGGCCCCGAGGCGATAATCCCGGCCTACGAGCGAGAGTCGGCCTCTTGGGCCCGCGACCGCAACCGCACGCTTTGGGAAAAGCCTGCCCTCGAGTCCGCCGTGGACGGCCGTGCGCCGCGCCTCGACGTGCTTGATCTCGGCTGCGGCTCGGGGGAGCCGATTGCGGCGTGGTTCGTTCAACGCGGCGACAGCGTGACCGGCGTAGATGGCGCGGCGGCGATGATCGCGGAGTTCCGCGCCCGCGTTCCGGGTGCCGAGGCGATCCGCGTCGACATGCGCGGCCTGTCTCTGGGGCGGCGCTTCGACGTGATCGTGGCGTTCAATTCCTTCTTCCATCTCTGTCCCGCCGATCAGCGTGCGATGTTTCCTGTCTTCGCGTCCCATGCCGCGCCCGGGGCGACGCTTCTCTTCACGACCGGCCCCGCCGCGAGCGAGGCGTGGGGCCGCGTGGGCGGGTCGGCGGTCTACCACGCCTCCCTCGATCCCGGGGAGTACCGGGCGCTGTTGGCGAAAAACGGATTCGAATTGGTCTGGTTCCGGCCCGAGGACGCCGAACTGACGGGCCATTCGGTCTGGTTGGCGCGGCATCGCACCATGCGGTGAGGCTACTGCCGCAGGAGCGCGGCACGCATCGCGTCGTCCTCGGTCCATCGCAGAAGACCCGCCACCAGCGCCGTCTGCATCGCCGCCCGCCAGTCAGGGTCGAGGATGTTTTCCAGGTCGCCCCGGTCCGACATGAAGCCGATCTCCAGCAGGACCGAAGGGATGTCGGCCGCCCTGAGCACGGTGAACCCCGCCTCCCCGCGCGGGCGACGGTGAAGGCGCAGGCCGTCCTCTTCGATGGCCGCCACCAGCCCGTCGGCCAGCGCATCGGCCCGTGGCGCGGTTTCCAAGCGCGCGAGATCCATCAGGACATCGGCCACCACGTCGTCCGAGGACGAAAGGTCGACCCCCTGCAACATGTCGGCGCGGTCATGCTGTTCGGCGAGTGCCGCGCTGGCCGCGTCCGACGCAGTCTCGGACAGGGTGTAGAGCGTCGCGCCCTGCGCCCGCCCCTCGGCCAGCGCGTCGGCATGGATCGAGATCAGCGCGTCGGCCGCCGCCGCGCGGGCGATGGTAACGCGCGTCGGCAGGGGCACGAAGACGTCAGCCTCCCGTGTCAGCACCACCTCGACGCGGCCCGTGCGCCGCAGCGCCTCGGCCAGTTCACGCGCGAAGGTCAGGACCAGATCGGCCTCGGTATGCTCTCCGCGCACCGCGCCCGGATCGACACCGCCATGGCCCGGGTCGAGCACGATGACGGGCCGCGTGCCCGGCCCCGCGGCGGTTTCGGCCGACCGCGGGGCAAGGCCCGAGGCAACGCCATCAGGCAGCCGGGCCGCGCGGGCGAAGGCATCGGCCGTGGCCGGTTCCAGCGACAGGCGCACAGTGGCCTGCCCCGAAGCCGTGTCGGTCTCCATTGCGGCCACGCCGGGCAGCATCGGTGCGTCGAGCGTCAGAACCATGCGCGACCAACCCGGCTCGAAGGCCGCGCCCACGTCGATCGCGGTCACGCCGGGCAGATCCGCGAGCGCCCAGGGAACCCCGTCCCAGAGGACTTCGCGGAAATCCACCACCACCCGCCACGGCGCGTCGAGCGCATAGACGCGGAACGGCACCGGCTGGCTGAGCCCGAGGCGCAGGTTGACCACGCCGCCCCGCGCCTCCGCTGCGGTTTCGGCCGCAACGACGCGGGCGAGCGCGCCGAAGGACTGCGCGGCGGACGCCCCAGCCGAGACGACGAAAAACAGCGCCGCACAGGCGGCGGTCAGAAGATGGGCTGCTCGGCGCACGGGCTCATCCCGGATCGGTTTCGTTGACGAAGCCCTAGCAGACAGCGCGGCGTCGCCCAAGCGCGGGATGCGCGGACTCAGCCGCGCGCGAAAAACCGCGTCAGGCGCGCCACGCCTTCCTCGATTTCTGCCGTGCCGCGCGCGTAGGAAAACCGCAGCGTCCGATGGCCACGCGCCTTGTCGAAGTCGAGACCCGGCGTGACGGCGACACCCGCCTCGTCAAGGATGCGCCCAGCCAGCGCGCGGCTGTCGTCGGTCAGGTTGCCCACGTCGGCGTAGACATAGAAAGCCCCGTCCGCAGGCGCCGTGTTCGTCAGGCCTGCTTTCTTGAGGCCAGCGAGCAAGATCTCGCGATTCCGGGCGTATGTGACGCGATGTTCATCAAGTTCCGCGCGCCCCTCCGGACTAAGCGCGCCAAGCGCCGCGACCTGGCTCGCATGGGCGGGACAGATGAACATGTTCTGCGCCAGACGTTCGACGCTGCGGACATGATCGGGCGGTACCACCATCCAGCCGAGCCGCCATCCGGTCATGGAGAAATACTTGGAGAAGGAGTTGATCACGTAGACCTCGTCCGTGACCTCCAGCGCGCTCACCGCGCGGCCCTCGTATTGCAGGCCATGGTAGATCTCGTCGGAGATGAGCGAGACGCACTTCGCCTCGCAAGCATCTGACAGATCTTGCAATTCGGCTTTACCCAACATCGTGCCGGTGGGGTTCGCGGGGCTTGCCACGATCAGCCCGGCCAGGTCGTCGGTCAACTGCTCCGCCACTGGCTGAAACCGTGTCTCGGCCTCGGTCACCAGCCCCACGGGCCGAAGGCTCAGCGCCGTCAGGATCTGGCGGTAGGACGGGTAGCAAGGCTCTCCCAATGCCACCTTCTCGCCCGCGTCGAAGAGCGCCGTGAAGGCCAGCAGGAAGCCGCCCGAGGCGCCCGACGTCAGCACGATGCGCGCAGGGTCGAGGTCGAGGTCGTACCACTCGCCGTAAAGCGCCGCGATCTCGGCGCGCAGATCCGGCCGGCCGAGCGCCACGGTGTAGCCCAGCGGCCCGCGTTCCATCTCCTGACGCAGGCGCGCGCGGGCGGCCTCCGGCGCACCGCTGCCGGGCTGGCCCACCTCCATGTGTACGATGTCGCGGCCCGCCTCCTCGGCGGCGCGGGCTGCCTCCATCACATCCATCACGATAAAGGGATCGACCTCGGATCGGGTTGAATGCCGCATGCTTCACTCCGTAGTCTGCGCCAAAGCGCGAGGGGCAGGGTTTTGTCAAACCAGCCGGGAAGAGGATCGTCAATGCCGGGCCGGATACCGATGATCGGGCGCGCGATCGCGCTCGCGGTCCTGCTGGCCGTCGCGCCAGCGGTTGCCATGGCGCAAACCATCATCCGGGACGCCGAGATCGAGCGCGCCTTGCAGGAGCTTGCAGCCCCCGTCTTCCGCGTGGCCGGCCTGCCGCAAAGCACGCGCGTGATCATCATCAATGATGGCTCGATGAACGCTTTCGTGGCCGACGCGCGGCACATCTTCGTCCATTCGGGCTTGCTGTTGCGGCTCGACAACCCCGACCAGCTGCAGGCGGTGCTGGCCCATGAGGCCGCGCATATCGCCAACGGGCACCTGACCGCCCGCCCCGCGGCGGCGGCCTCGGCGCAGACGGCGGCGCGCATGGGGCTGTTGCTGGCGCTGGCCGCGGGCGCGGCCTCCGGCGAAGGCGGCGCAGCGATTGGCCTTGCCGCTGGCGGCATGAGTTCGGCGCAGCGCAGCCTGCTGGCCCATACCCGCGCCGAGGAGGCGAGCGCAGACCAGTCGGCGCTGCGCTACATGGTGTCGGCGGGCATCGACCCGGAGGCGATGCTGGAGGTCCTCGACCTTTTCCGCGGGCAGGAGGCGCTGTCGGTCGGCCGGCAGGACCCCTACGTCCGGTCCCATCCGCTGACGCGCGACCGCTACCGGACGGTTCAGGCCTTTCTCGCGGTGCAGGGTGCCGGACCCGAGCCCTCGGCCGCCAGCGCCTACTGGTATGCCCGGCTCAATGCCAAGCTGTCGGCCTTTCTGCGCAATCCGTCCTGGACGCTGCGCCGCGTGGACCGCAACGACACAGGCGAGATCGCGACGCTGAGCCGGGCCATAGCCCATCACCGCACGCCCGATGTCGACCGCGCGCTGGCCGAGGTCGGGCGCCTGCTGCAGATGCGGCCCGGCGATCCGTTCTACCAGGAGCTTCAGGGGCAGATCCTGTTCGAAAGCCGCCGCTTCGACGCGGCCATCGCCGCCTATGGCCGCGCGGTTGAGCTTGCCCCGCGCGAGCCGCTGATCCTTGCGGGATATGGCCGGGCGCTGCTGGCCCCGGACAGCGCCGCGAGCAATGCCCGCGCGCTTGACGTCCTGACCCGCGCGCAGGCCCGCGACCCGTTCGACCCGCGCATGCTTCGCGACCTTGCGCTCGCCCATGCCCGCGCGGGTCAGCCGGGCATGGCCGCGACGGTGACGGCGGAACGCTACGCGGTGATGGGCCGGATGGAGGATGCAGCGACACTTGCCACCCGCGCGGTTGGTCTGCTGCCGCAAGGATCACCCGGCTGGATTCGCGCGCAGGATGTGCTACGCGTGGCCGAAGCCGCCCAACGACGGAGATGAGCGCATGAAATTCCTCGCCCCACTGGCGCCCGCGCTGGCCCTTGCCGGCCTGATGGCCGCAACACCCGCCATGGCGGACCTTACCGATCTCGATGATGCCGAGCGCGACGCCTTCCGCGCCGAGGTCCGGGCCTACCTGCTCGACAATCCCGAGGTCCTGATGGAGGCGATCGGGGTTCTCGAACAGCGCCAGGCCGCCGCCGAGTCGGAGCGGGACCAGATGGGCATCGCCGCCAATGACGACGCGCTCTTCAACTCGGCCTTCGACTGGGTCGGCGGAAATCCCGAGGGCGACGTGGTGCTGGTCGAGTTCATGGACTACCGCTGCAGCTTCTGCCGCCGCGCGCATCCAGAGGTGGCAGACCTCATCGAACTCGACGGCAACATCCGCTACGTCGTCAAGGAATTCCCGATCCTCGGCGAACAATCCGTGCTGGCCTCGCAATTCGCGATCGCCACGCGGATCGTCAACGGGGACGACGCCTATGCGCAGATGAACGACGCTCTGATGGTGATGCGCGGAGACGTGACCGAGGCCTCGCTGATGGCCACCGCGAACGACCTGGGCCTCGACCCGGGGCCGATCATGGACGCCATGGGTGATCCGCTGGTGTCGCAGACGATCTCCTACAACCGCGATCTGGCCCAGCGGTTGCAGATCTCGGGCACGCCCACCTTCGTCTTCGGCGATCAGCTGGTGCGCGGCTACGTCCCGCTCGACGCGATGCTCGAGATCGTGGACACGGTGCGCACCGACACGAACTGAGCACAAACGGCATCGGAATTGAAAAGGGCGCCCGGGAAGAAGTAATCCCGCGGCGCCCTTCTTCGTTGCGTCAGCCGATCGACCACCAGCCGCGTTTCTTGGGCTTGGAGTCGTCGCCTTCGGCCTCGGCCGTCACGGGCTCCCGCTCGCGCTCGGGCTCGGGCTCGGGCTCCTGTGTTGCCGTCTCGGGCTCTGGCTCAGGCTCCGGTTCCGTCGCTGGCTCTGGCTCCGGTTCCGGTTCCGGCGCTGGCTCAGGTTCGGGCGCTGGCTCTGCGACGGCCACCATCCCGGCGGGTTCCGCCTCGGGCGCCGCTTCCTCGACCGCAGCGGGCGCTTCGTCGGAGGCAGCCTCCGCCGGGGCCTCGGCCTCCGATGGCTCAGCGGCCACGTCGCTCACTGCGTCGTCGGACACTTCCGCCTCGTCGCCCTCGGCGCGCGTGGGCTTGCGCCCGCGACCACCGCGCCGGCCACGGCGCTTCTTGCGAGGTTGATCCTCGCCATCGCCCCCGTCATCGCCACCGTCTTCGCCAGACGCATCCGCATCGGCCGTCGCGGCCTCGTCGGTGTCGTCTTCCTCGGACCCGTTGTCCTGGTCCGAGCCGTCCTGCGCGTCCTCGCCCTCGCCGGCCTTGCGCCGTCCGCGTCCGCCCCGCCTGCGGCGCCGCTTCTTCCGGGGCTGGTCATCCTCTTCGGGCATCTCGGGCGTTTCGGCGACCTCTGCCTCTTCGACCGGCGTCTCCTCCTCGATATCATCCATCAGGGAGACATTCATCGAGGACACGGGCGCCGCCGCCACGACCCGCCGCGTCGCGGTCTTGAAGCGTTCGATCTTGAAATCGGGCGAGACCAAATGCGCGTCGGCCTCGATACGGATCGACAGACCCGTGCGCGCCTCGATCGCTTCGATATAGTCCCGCTTGTTGTTGATCAGGAAATTCACGATCCCCACCGGCGCGGTCAGCAGGACCTCCCTTGCGCGGCCACGGGTGCCTTCCTCTTCCAGTTGGCGCAGGATCGAAAGGCCGAGGCTGTCGTCCGACCGCAGAAGCCCGGTGCCGTGGCAATGGGAACAGGGCTGCGTCGTGGCCTCAAGCATGCCCGGACGCAGGCGCTGGCGGCTCATTTCCATCAGCCCGAAGGTCGATATGCGGCCCACCTGGATGCGCGCACGGTCGGTCTTGAGCTTGTCCTTCAGGCGCTTTTCGACGGCGACGTTGTTGCGCCGCTCGTCCATGTCGATGAAGTCGATGACGATCAGGCCCGCAAGGTCGCGCAGGCGCAGCTGGCGGGCGACCTCTTCGGCGGCTTCGAGGTTGGTCTTGGTCGCCGTCTCCTCGATCGAGCCTTCCTTGGTGGCCCGGCCGGAGTTCACGTCGATGGCCACCAGCGCCTCGGTCACGCCGATCACGATGTAGCCGCCCGATCTGAGCTGCACCACCGGGTTGAACATGTCGGCCAGATAGCCTTCGACCTTGTACCTGGCGAAGATCGGCATCGGGTCGGCGTAGTGTTTCACGTTCTTGGCGTGGGACGGCATGATCATCTTCATGAAGTCCTTGGCCCGGCGGTAACCCGCCTCGCCCTCGACCAGAACCTCGTCGATATCGCGATTGTAAAGGTCGCGGATCGTGCGGTGGATCAGGTCGCCTTCCTGGTAGATCAGCGCGGGCGCGACCGATTTCAGCGTCAGTTCGCGCACCTGCTCCCATTGCCGTTGGAGGTATTCGTAGTCGCGCTTGATCTCGGTCTTGGTGCGCTGGCTGCCGGCGGTGCGGATAATGAGCCCCGCGCCCTGCGGCACGTCGAGCGACTGCGCGATCTCCTTGAGCTTCTTGCGGTCGGCGGCGTTGGTGATCTTGCGGCTGATCCCGCCGCCGCGCGCGGTGTTGGGCATCAGCACGCAGTACCGGCCCGCGAGGCTGAGGTAAGTGGTGAGCGCCGCACCCTTGTTGCCGCGTTCCTCCTTGACCACCTGCACCAGCATGATCTGGCGGACCTTCACGACCTCCTGGATCTTGTACTTGCGCGGACGCGGCTTGCGCGCCGGGCGGATGTCTTCCTCGGTGTCGTCATCGGCCACGGTCTCGGCCCCGGGTGCGCCGTCATCGCCGTCGTCGCCCGCGTCCTCGTCGCCGGCGTCCTCGTCACCCGCGTCCTCGTCGGAGCTGTCGTCGTCGGAGCTGTCGTCGTCGTTCCGCGCCATCCCTTCACGGGCGTCAGGCGCATCGGTGTCGGCGGTGTCGCCCGCCCGCGTGTCGGTGGCCTCCGCCTCATCCGCGTCAGTCCGAGCCTCGTCCTGTGCGGTGCCGTCCGACCCGGCCTCGTCCTGCGGCGCATCCAGATCGACCACATCCATGCCCGCCGGCGTACCGCGGCTCACTGCATCGGCATCTGTGGCCTCGGCCTTCGTGCCATTGGGCTTGCGCCGGCGCGTGCGGCGACGCTTTGGCTTGGCCTCCTCGTCGGCTTCGGCGGCCATCGCTTCGGCGTATTCGCGTTCCTCGGCGAGCAGCGCCTCGCGGTCGGCGACGGGGATCTGGTAGTAGTCGGGATGGATTTCGGAGAAGGCGAGAAAGCCGTGGCGGTTGCCGCCGTAGTCTATGAAGGCGGCCTGCAACGAGGGTTCGACCCGCGTCACCTTTGCCAGATAGATGTTTCCCGCCAGTTGCCGCTTGCTCAGCGACTCGAAATCGAACTCCTCGACCTTGGTTCCGTCAACCACGACAACCCGGGTCTCCTCGGGATGCGTGGCATCGATAAGCATCTTCTTTGCCATGATGTCCTTGCCCGCGAACCGCTCTGAGCCACCGATCCCCGCCGGTCAGGCATGGGTCGGGTCGAGCGGTTGCGATCGTTTGAAAGCACGCTGCGTGACGGCCGGCACGGGGCAAGGTCTGCGCGGGGCGGTGCCCCGTCACATCTCGCCTCGACTGCCCATGGCCCAAGCATCGTGTCTGTCTCCGGCCCCGGATGACCAAGCATCGGTGGCCCAACTTGCCCCCAAGGGGACGGTTCAGGGTGGATCGGACGCGTTTCGCGTCCCGACATCCGAGTGACCTGCGTCCCCTGTCGCGGCGATACTGGCGCGGCGATCCGTCGGGGTGCAGAGAAACTGATCGAACCGGCTGGAACGCCGGTTACGTCACATTAAGGGGCACGGGAACGAATTGGCAATGGCAATTCGCACCGCGCCCCGTGCCACGGCGGTCAAAAGAGGCGGAGGCGGCCTGTCTTCCGACTGGAAGCCCCCGAGTTTTTCAGCCGTTTTCCGCGACGATAACGGCGCCGGATTCAGAGGTAGTCACCCCGGCTCAACCCGTATTTCGCCATCTTCTCGTTCAAGGTCCGGCGCGGCAGGCAAAGCTCGTCCATCACCGCCGAGATCGACCCCTTGTGGCGGCGCATCGTGTTGTCGATGAGCATCCTCTCGAAGGCTTCAACGTATTCCTTGAGCGGCTTGCCCTCGGTCGAGATCGTGGGCCCCGTCGCCTCGTTGTCGGCCATCAGAAGCGAGGTGATGGAACCCGAGCCGCGCCGGTTCTGAAGCACCGCGCGTTCGGCGATGTTGACGAGCTGCCGCACGTTGCCCGGCCATGGCGCCTGCAGAAGCTGCGCGGCCTCCTGCGCGGTGACCTGCGGCGCGTCGCAGCCGTACTCCTCGGCGAAGGTCTCGGACATCCGGTTGAACAGCGTCAGGATATCCTCGCCGCGGGCGCGCAGCGGCGGGCAGATGATGGTCATCGCCGAGAGCCGGAAGAACAGGTCGGGGCGCAGGCTGTCCTCCAGCGTCTTGCCGGCGGTGTGTTCGTTGCAGATCGCGATGATGCGCGTCTGGGGCGGCGTCTCCTGCTCGTTGATGAAGGTCAGCAGGCGGGCCTGGATCGCGTTCGGCAGCGCCTCGATATCCTCGAGGCACAGCGTGCCGCCGCGCGCCTCCTCGACCAAGGGCAGCGCGTCGCCCGGATCGGGGCCGAAGAGTTTTTCGGCCAGCTGCTGCTCGGCCCAGGCGGAACAGGACACGGTGATGAACTTCTTCGTGGCGCGCGGCCCCACAGCATGGAGCGCGTGCGCGACCAGCGTCTTGCCCGTCCCCGTCTCACCGTCGATCAGCACGTGGCTGTCGGCCTGCCCCAGATCGAGGATATCCTCGCGCAGCCGCTCCATCTCGGGCGAGGAGCCGATGAGCTTCTTCATCACCGCCTTGCCATCCGACAGCTCGCGCCGCAGCGCCCGGTTGTCGAGCGTCATGCGCCGTTGCTGGCTCGCCTTCTTGGCCAGTTCCGTCATCTTGTCGGGGTTGAACGGCTTTTCGAGGAAGTCGAAGGCGCCGATACGCATCGCGTCGACCGCCATCGGCACGTCGCCATGACCCGTGATCATGATGACGGGCAGCCCGCTGTCCTGCGCCATCAGCCGCTTGAGAAACGTGACGCCGTCCATCCCCGGCATCTTCACGTCGGTGATCACGACACCGGGAAAATCGGCGCCGACCCCCTTCAGCGCCTCCTCGGCCGAGGGGTAGGTCTCGGTCTCGAAGCCCGAGAGCGCCAGCCACTGGCTGATCGACTGGCGCATGTCCTGTTCGTCGTCCACGATCGCAATCTTCATCGCGGCATCCCTTTCGTCACCGTTACTCCGCCGCCTGCCCGCCTCCGGAAAGATCGTCGCCGGTCAGGTCGGCCCGGTCCGCCATGAGCGGCAGCCGGATCTCGAAGACCGCGCCGCCCGTGTCCGGGTTGCGCGCGGTCAAACGCCCCCCGAGGTCGGACACGATCCCCGACGAAATGGCAAGCCCCAGCCCCACGCCCTCGCCGGGCTTCTTGGTGGTGTAGAACGGCTCGAACAGCGTCTCGAGATCCTCGATGCCCGTCCCGTTGTCGCGCACCGACAGGACCGCCTCGTCACCTTCCGCGATCAACAGGTCGATCTCGCGCCGCTCGTTTTCCTTCATCGCGTCGAGCGCGTTTCTCAGGAGATTGATGATCACCTGTTCCAGCCGCAGCCGGTCGGCCAGAACCATGACCGGACGACGCGGCAGGTTCTGCGTGATCTCGACCCGCATGGACCGCAGCTGAGGCTCCATGATCGTGGTCGCGCCCTTCAAAGCGTCCCGCAAATCCACAGGTTCGAAGGCGTCACCACCCTTCCGGGCGTAGGATTTCAGCTGCCGCGTGATCGCCCCCATCCGCTCGATCAGGTCGTCGATCCGCTGAAACGAGGACCCGGCCTCGGCGAAACGGCGCCGGTCGAGCAAAAGCCGCGCCCCGGCGAGGTAGGTCTTCATCGCAGCGAGCGGCTGGTTCAGCTCGTGGCTCACGGCGGCAGACATCTCGCCGAGGGCTGCGAGTTTCTGGCTCTGCGCGAGGCTCTGCTCGGCCTGCTGGAGGTTCTTTTCAGCCTTCTGACGCTCGGCGATTTCCCGCTGCAGGCGGGCGTTGAGGCGGCGAAGCTCTGCCGATTCCCGTTGGAACATCGCCGACTGGATCCGGGCGCGCCGACTCAGGACATAAAATCCCCCCGCCAGCAGCAGCGCGAATCCCATGATCTGGAGCGCCAGCACCCCGTTCACCCGCTCCCGCACCGAGGCATAGGCGGTGTGGCTGACGATACGCCAGCCGCGGAACGGGATGCGCGCCTCCAGCCGGATCGTCTCGGCCCCGAAGAACAGCGCGCCCTGGTCCCCGAAGGCCCAGTTGCCGGTGGCCTCGATCGCGCGCTCGATGGCCGAGGGCGCGGGCTCGAGTTCCAGGGCCTCCTCCTCGGTCCGACCGCGCCAGCGCGGTTCGGTCGACAGGATGATCTCGCCATCGGCGTTGGTCAGGAACACCGCCTCCGTCGTGCCGCGCCAGCGATCGACAATACGGCCGAGATCGACCTCCACGAGGATCACGCCGAGCAGGTCGTTCTCGATCTCGATGCGCCGCGAAAAGGTGAAATCGAAGCGGCCCGTCTCGGGCTCGTTGGTGGTGAAGACGGTGTCCGAGGACCGCAAGGCCTCAACGAAAAACGGGTCGGAGGAGCGCAGCTCCGATATCCGCTGGCGGTCAGTGGCCGCCACCACGCGCCCCTCGCGGTTCAGCAGGATCAGCGAGGCCGCGCCGATCTCCTCGACATAGGAGATCAGCCGCTGCGAGGTCGTCGAAAAATCGTTCTGCTCGAGCGAGCGGATCAGGACCGGATCGCGCGACAGCAGAAGCGGCACCACGGAATGGCGCTGAAGCTCCGACATGACCGAGCCGGAGTAAAGCGCGAGACGCAGCTCGGACCGGTTGCGCGTGCTTTCGGTAAAGCGATCCGTGAGCCATATGTTGGAAATCCAGATCACCAGCACGGCGATGCCGAGAAACAGCACCAGCATGATGCGCAGCACCCATGTGCGCCGCCGCGCGGGCTCCGCCCGCCCGTTCGGCCGGCCCGCCAGGGAGCCCGGGGGTTCTCGTGTCAGATCGCTCGCGCTCATGTCCGGAGACTATGCCTCCGCCCCCCTCCGCTCAAGTCTCGCGGGGCCGGCCCGGTCACACTGCAACCAGCGCCCCGGCCAGCGACGCAAAGAGGGCCGCGCCGTCATTGCCGCCCTGAGCGGAATCCACGACGCGTTCGGGATGCGGCATCAGGCCGAGAACGCGGCGATTTTCCGACAGAATGCCCGCGATATCGGCCGTCGCCCCGTTCGGGTTGCCGATATAGGTGAAGGCGATCCGGTCCTCGCCCTCCAGCCGGGCGAGACCCTCGACATCGATCTGGTAGTTGCCATCATGATGGGCGATGGGAAAGACCACCTCCTGCCCCGGCTTGTAGCCACTGGTGAAGACGCTGTCGGTGGTGGCCACGCGCAGCCCCTGCATGCGGCAGACGAACTTGAGCCCCGCGTTGCGCATCAGCGCGCCGGGCAGAAGGCGCGTCTCGCACAGAACCTGGAAACCGTTGCAGATACCCAGAACATGGCCACCCCGGCCCGCGAAGCCGGCCACGGCCCGCATGATCGGCGATTGCGCGGCGATGGCGCCGCAGCGCAGGTAATCGCCATAGGAAAATCCGCCCGGCACGCCCACGATGTCGAGTCCGTGGGGCAGTTCGGTCTCCTTGTGCCAGACCATCTCGGTCTCGAACCCTGCCGCGCGGAAGGCCACGGCGAGGTCGCGGTCGCAGTTGGAGCCGGGAAAAACGAGTACGGCGGCTTTCATGGGGTCGGGTCCTCCGGGATTCTCTTGGCGCTCAGGCAGCGAAATCGGTGATGACGGCTATGCCGGGCGGGGCCGGCGCGTCGAAACGGGCAAGCTCGACCAAGGCATCCGACAGCCCCACGCGCCGCGCGATCATCGGCGACAGGTCGAGGCGTGTGGCCGCAAGGAAATCGAGCAGCGACGGGTAGCGATGGGCGGGCATGCCCCGCGTGCCATAAACGGCAAGCTGCCCGCCATAGACCGCGTCCCATGGCAGCGTCATCTTGACGTGGTCGCCGGCAGGCATGCCCACCTGCACCATGCGGCCGAGTTTCCTCAGCGACCTGAGTGCGTTGGCGGTCGTCACGGGCAGACCCAGCGCCTCGATCGCAACATCCACGCCACCGCCCGTGGCCTCCCGCATGGCCTCCGCCGCGTGCGGGTCCGAGGCGTCGATCACCGCATCCGCGCCCAGCACGCGCGCCTGGTCGAGCTTTTCGGCCACCACATCGGCCAGCGCCACGCGTGCGCCCATCGCCCGGCCCAGCATCAGCGCCGCCACGCCCACGCCGCCGCCACCCCAGATGCCCAGCCATTCCCCGGGCTTCAGGGCCGCACGCCCGGTCAGCGCATGCCACGCCGTCGTCACGCGGCATCCCAGAGCCGCCGCAAGGGCCGGGTCCATGCCCTCGGGCAGGCGCGTCAGATTGGCGTCCGCATGGGCCACGGCCACGCGCTCGGCGAACGCCCCGTCGCAGGTGAACCCCGGAAGGACCTGCGCGGCACAGATGGTCTGGTTCCCCGCCCGGCAATCGCCGCAGCCCCCGCAGGCCAGGATGAAGGGCGCGATCACCCGGTCGCCCAGGCGCCAGCCGCGAACCTCGGGGCCGGCCTCGACGACAATGCCGCAATATTCGTGGCCCGGCACATGCGGCAGCGCCACCGGATCGGCGCCGGTCCAGACATGCCAGTCCGAGCGGCAGACGCCACAGGCCAGCACCTCGAGCACCACGCCGTCCTTGGGACAATCGGGCTCGGGCACGGTGCCGATCTCGAGGGCCGCGCGCCAGCCCGTCAGCCGGGCGGCCCGCATCAGCCGATCTCCACCCGGTAGCTCTCGATCACCGTGTTGGCGAGCAGCTTCTCGCACATCTCGGTCACCTGCGCTTCGGTCGTGCCGGGCGCGAGGTCGAGCTCGATCACCTTACCCTGGCGCACATCCTCGACCCCGTCGAAACCCAGCGCGCCCAGCGCCGATTTCACGGCCGCGCCCTGCGGGTCCAGCACGCCCTGTTTCAGCATCACGGTCACGGTTGCTTTCATGTTCGTCTCCAGGGCGACCCACCCTTCATCTTTCCGAAAATACGCACACCCGCCACCTGATCTAGTTGATCAGCGTGGGCTTGGTCACCCCCGTCGGGCCCTGCGGCATCACGCCGAGACGTCGTGCGACCTCGGTATAGGCATCGGCCAGATCGCCGAGGTCGCGGCGGAACACGTCCTTGTCGAGCTTCTTGCCCGTTTCCATGTCCCACAGCCGGCACGAATCGGGGCTGATCTCGTCGGCCACGATCAGGCGCATGAAATCGCCGTCCCAGATCCGTCCGATCTCGATCTTGAAATCAACCAGCCGGATGCCGACGCCCAGAAACAGCCCCGAGAGGAAATCGTTCACCCTGAGCGCCAGGCTGACCATGTCGTCGAGATCCTGCTGCGTGGCCCAGCCAAAGGCCAGGATGTGCTCCTCGGACACCAGCGGATCGCCCAGATCGTCGTTCTTGAAGTAGAACTCCACGATCGGCCGCGGCAGGGCCGTGCCCTCCTCGATGCCGAGCCGCTTGGAGATGGAGCCCGCCGCCACGTTGCGCACGACAACCTCCAGGGGGATGATCTCGACCGCGCGGATCAGCTGCTCGCGCATGTTGATGCGGCGGATGAAATGGGTCGGCACGCCAACGTGGTTCAGGCCGGTCATGAAGAATTCGCTCAACCGGTTGTTGAGCACGCCCTTGCCTTCGATCGTGGCGCGCTTCTCGGCGTTGAACGCGGTCGCGTCATCCTTGAAATACTGCACCAACGTGCCGGGTTCGGGGCCTTCATACAGGATCTTGGCCTTGCCCTCGTAGACCTTCTTGCGGCGTGCCATGCGTGCTCCGGAAACAGGGACCTCCGCGCGCGATTGCGCTGCGGTTGGGGTGCGAGCGGCTATAGGCCAAAGCGCGCTGTGTCGCAAGGCGCGCCGTCGATCGCGCCTTGCGGCGCCCCTGCGCGCGGGCCTAAACTCGCCCCCGACCGGCAGATATTCGACAGCGGAGACCCCGATGACCACCTTCGACGATCGCGAAAACGCCTTTGAGAACAAGTTCGCCCATGACCAGGACATGCAGTTCCGGGCCGAGGCGCGGCGCAACAAGCTCATGGGCCTCTGGGTCGCCGACATTCTCGGCAAGTCCGCCGAGGACGCGGCCGAATATGCCAAGGCGGTCGTGAAGGCCGATTTCGAGGAGGCCGGCCACGAGGACGTCATGCGCAAGGTCCTGGGCGATCTCGACGGGCGCGTGGCCGAAGCCGAGGTGCGCAAGAAATACGACGAGCTTCTGGCCGTGGCCAAGGGCCAGCTGATGGACGAGACCTGAGGCCCCCACCGCATCCCGCGCCGAAACGCTGACGCGTCCCGATAGGTATCGGGACGCGTTTGCATATATGACTCATGAAAAACATGAGTAACTTGCATTTGCGTCAAGTCGCGGCCCGTGGCATGCCGCCCGCAGATCGAACTCCGGAGCCCGCGCCCATGTCAGACAAACTCTCCACACTGCTTGCGCAGCGTGACTGGATCCTCGCCGACGGGGCGACCGGCACGACGCTGTTCAACATGGGGCTGCAGTCGGGCGACGCGCCAGAGCTGTGGAACGTGGACCATCCCGACCGCATCGCCACGCTTTATCGCGGCGCGGTCGATGCAGGTTCGGACCTGTTCCTGACCAATTCCTTCGGCGGCACCGCCGCGCGGCTGAAGCTGCACGATGCGCAGGACAGGGTGTTCGAGCTCAATCGCCTCGCCGCCGAGATCGGGCGCGAGGTTGCCGACGCGCAGACGCGCACGGTTGTCGTGGCGGGCTCCATGGGCCCCACGGGTGAGATCATGGCGCCCATGGGCGCGCTGACCCACGAAATCGCTGTGGAGATGTTCCACGAACAGGCGGAGGGGCTGAAAGCGGGCGGCGCCGATGTGCTCTGGGTCGAGACGATCTCGGCGCATGAGGAATACAAGGCCGCCGCCGAGGCCGCGCGGCTGGCCGGCATGCCCTGGTGCGGCACCATGAGCTTCGACACCGCGGGCCGGACGATGATGGGCTTCACCTCGGCCGATATGTCGGCGCTGGTCGAAAAGCTCGACCCGCCGCCCATCGCCTATGGCGCCAATTGCGGCGTGGGCGCCTCGGACCTCTTGCGCACCGTCCTGGGCTTCCGTGCGGCGGGCTCGGAACGGCCCATCATCGCCAAGGGCAACGCGGGTATCCCGAAATACGTGGACGGGCACATCCATTACGACGGCACGCCCGAATTGATGGCGCGCTATGCCGTCCTGGCGCGCGACGCGGGCGCGCGGATCATCGGCGGCTGCTGCGGCACCCAGCCCGAGCACCTGCGCCACATGCGCGCCGCGCTGGAGCAAACGCCGCGCGGCGACGCCCCCACGCTCGAGGTTATCGCAGCTGAACTGGGCGGGTTTTCCTCCGGCTCTGACGGCACCGAGGAGGGCGGCGCCCCGACGCGCGAACGTCGCGGACGGCGGCGCGCCCGGACCTGATGGCCCGGCCCGCCCGCACGGCCTCAGCCGGCAGGCTTGCGCGCCACGAAATCGATCAGGCCCGACTGGCCGGAATGCCCGCTCCCCTCTTCGATCAGGGCGTCGTAATCGGCCTCATGCAGCACCTCCCAGCCCCCGAAGGCGTCCCGCAGCATGGGCAGGGTGTACATGTTCTCGGCATGGGGCGGGCCGCCGGTGCCGTATTCGACCTGCCTCGGCGCATAGCCGTGAAGCAGCAGGAGACCGCCGGGCGCAAGGCCTTCGCGGAAACGCGCGAATGTCGCGGCGCGCGCCTCGGGGCCCTGAAACTGGATGAAGATCGCGACGATGACGTCGACAGGCTGCGTCCAGTCCCACTCCTCGATGCCGGAGAGGTTGAACGCCACCTCGACGCCCGCCTCGGCGGCAAGACTGCGGGCCTTGGCCACCGCGTTGTGGCTGAGGTCGAAGGCGCGCACGTCATGGCCGAGGGTTGCGAGATAGACGGAATTGCGGCCCTCGCCATCGGCGACGCTGAGAACGCGGGCTCCCTGGGGAATACGCGCCGCCTCACGCGACAGGAACGCGGCTGGCTCCTTTCCGAACAGGTAACCCTCTCGGGCGTAACGCACATCCCAGTTCATGCCGGCCTCCGTTCTTGCGATCTGCGGGTGACCCTAGACCGGAACGGACCGTCAGAACAGCGACAGTTGATCGCCCGCGCGCGGCGGCGGCGCGAAGAGATCCGTACGCAGTTCTGGCAGATGAACATCGAGCCCAAAGGCCCTGACAGCGCGGCTGAATCGCTTTTGCATAAGGTCGGCCCACAGCCCCTCGCCGGTCATGCGCTTGCCCCACTGGGGGTCGTAGTCGCGCCCGCCATGCATGTCGCGGACCTTGGTCATGACGCGGCCCTGCCGCTCCGGGTAATGTTCCGCCAGCCACGCCTGCCAGAGCTCGGAGACCTCCAGCGGCAGGCGCAGGGGGATCATGCTCGCCGCCACCGCGCCGGCGTCGCGCGCGGCGGTCAGGATGCCCTCAAGCTCATGGTCGGTGAGGCCCGGCACGATCGGCGAGACCATGACCCGCACCGGACAGCCCGTCCGGCTCAACCGTTCGATGGCGCGCAGACGGCGCGCGGGCGACGGACAGCGCGGTTCCATCCGCCGCGCCAGCGCTGCGTCGAGTGTCGTGACCGAAAGGCCCACCCGCGCCAGCCCCGCCTGCCCCATTTCGCCCAGGATATCGGCGTCGCGTTCCACCAGCGTGCCCTTCGTCGTCACCGCGACGGGATGGCGAAAGGCCTGCAGAACCTCCAGCACGTCGCGCATGATGCGCCGCTCCGCCTCGATCGGCTGATAGGGGTCGGTGTTGGTGCCGATTGCGATGGTGGCGGGCTGGTAGCGGGGTTTGCGCAGCTCCGCCTCCAGCACCTCGGCGATGCCGGGGCGCGCGATCAGTTGCGTTTCGAAATCGAGCCCCGGCGACAGCCCCAGCCACGCGTGGCTGGGGCGCGCGAAACAGTAGATGCAGCCATGCTCGCAGCCGCGATAGGGGTTGATCGACCGGTCGAAGCCGATATCGGGCGAGCGGTTGCGCGTGATCGCCGAACGGGGGCGTTCCTCCGTCACCTCGGTGCGCAGCGGCGGCAGATCCTCCGAGGGATCCCATCCATCGGTCTCCGCCACGCGGTCGTGACGTTCGAACCGCCCTGCCCTGTTCGAAAGCGCCGCCCGCGCCCTTGGAGCCTTGGTGCATGCCCGGTGAGAGATCGACATGCCTGAAGATAGAACGAATTGAGAACATCGGCAAGCTTTGGTCGCGTGACGAGGGTTCGATGTCGCAAAAATGGCATGCCGGCAGGCTCAATGAGACTAGGAATTCAGAAACGGCGAAAGCCGCATCAGAAGGAGACGCGCCCATGTCCGAGGAAGAAGACGACATCGTCCTCTCGGAGCTCGACGACGAAGAACTGGTCAGCCAGATGTTCGACGACCTCTATGACGGTATGAAGGAAGAGATCGAGGAAGGGGTCAACATCCTGCTCGAACGCGGCTGGACGCCCTACGACATCCTCACCAAGGCGCTTGTCGGCGGCATGACCATCGTCGGCAACGATTTCCGCGACGGCATTCTCTTTGTGCCCGAGGTGCTGATGGCCGCCAACGCGATGAAGGGCGGCATGGCGATTCTCAAGCCGCTTCTGGTCGAGACCGGCGCGCCGCGCATCGGCAAGATGGTGATCGGCACCGTGAAGGGCGATATCCACGACATCGGCAAGAACCTCGTCTCCATGATGATGGAGGGCGCGGGCTTCGAGGTGGTCGATCTTGGCATCAACAACGCCGTTGATGCCTATCTCGAGGCGCTCGAGGCCGAAGGGCCCGACATCCTCGGCATGTCGGCGCTGCTGACCACGACGATGCCGTACATGAAGGTCGTCATCGACACGCTGAAGGAAAAGGGCATTCGCGATGACTACATCGTTCTGGTGGGCGGCGCGCCCCTGAACGAGGAATTCGGCAAGGCCATCGGCGCCGACGCCTATTGCCGGGATGCCGCCGTCGCGGTGGAAACGGCTAAGGAATTCGTCCTGCGCAAGCACAACCAGATGGCCGCGCAGGCCTGAGGCGCGGCACCGGCGTAAACCGCAAAGGGCCACTCGCGAGGTGGCCCTTTTCGTTTCGGATCACGCCCCTGCCGGCGCAAGGATGTGCATGCCTGTTTCCCGCGCCCTGGCCATGACGGCGGCAAGATCGGGCGCCTTGGGCTCGGGAAGATCCATTGTGCCTTCCGGCAGAGCCTCTCCGATTCCGCTGAAGAACGCGTCGTGCATTGCGCCAGGCGCGTTGAAGATCAGGACCCGCGCCGGCGTCTCCCCAATCGCCCGGAAAGCATGGATTGCGCCGTCCGGGATGGCGACGTAATCGCCAGCGCCCGCCACGAAGTCCCGGCCGTCGACATGGAACCCGATCTGGCCGTCGAGGACGTAAAACGCCTCCGTCTCGCCTGCGTGGTGGTTGGGCGGGGCACCGGCGCCCACCGGGACAAGCGCTTCGACGAGACAGTATTTGTCCATGACCTCCGACGGGAAGGCATGAAACTTCATCAGGATATTGAGCACGTTATAGGTGCGGGGCCGCTCAGCCATCGGGAATCCTCCTGTCCTTGATTGCGAGAAGCGGGTATGAGACACAAGTCTCATAAAACAACCCTCGCCTCTTAACAAGACTGTTGTCTCATGAAAGATCGGAAACCGAACGAACGCACCGCCCAGAAGGCCCGCACACGCGAGGCCCTGCTCGCTGCGGCGCGCGAAATCCTCGCCGAGGGAAGCGCCCCCACGGTCACGAGCGCCGCCACGCGCGCCGGCATATCCAAGGCCACGGCCTACCGCTATTTCTCCGATCCCGCCGAACTGGTGGCCGAGGCCGGTCTCGCCGTGGCGGTCCTGCCCTACGAAGCGATCGTCGCGGATGCCCAGACGGTACGCCAGAAACTGCGCGCCATCTCCGCCTATATCTTTGACCTGTCGGTCGTTCACGAAGCCGGATTCCGGCAGTTTCTCGCCCGCAACCTCGACGCGTGGTTGGCCGATCCCCGGCCCCGAACCCGCCGAGGCGCGCGGCGCGTCCAGATGTTCGGCCGCGCTCTCGACAGCCATGAGGCCACCATCCCTGCCGAGACCCGGACACAACTCGTGCTGTCGCTGTCCGCCGCGACCGGGACGGAGGCGATGATCGCGCTGTTCGATATCGCCGAGGTCGATCGCGAAACGGCGCGGCGCACGGTCCTCGACATCTGTGACGCGCTGATCGACCGGCATCTCGGCCCGGACACCCGCTAGACACGCCGAATTCGGGGATTGACGCCCCCCCGGCTCCGCGCCTTGGTGTGGCCATGACGATCTATGCCATCGGCGACATTCACGGACATCTCGACAAGCTGCAAGGCGCGCATGAGCTGGTGGAGGCCGACCGTGCCCGCGAAGGGACGCGCGACGCAGCGTTGGTGCATGTGGGCGATCTGGTGGATCGTGGCCCCGACAGCGCGGCCGTTGTGGGTTATCTGCGGGATCTCGCGCTTCAGGACCCTGCAATCGTGGTCCTCAGGGGCAACCACGATTCCATGTTGCTGGAATTCCTCAGGACTCGCCCCGGCCGGTGGTCCGAAAGCCGCTATCTGCACCCCAATATCGGCGGGCGCGCGACGCTCGCCTCCTACGGCCTGCCCGCGACCGCATCGGCCCGCGTGCTGCACGACAAGGCGCAGGGCGCGGTGCCGGAAGAACACCGCGCGTTCCTCGATGCGCTCCCCCTTCACCATCGCGCGGGCGAATGCCTCTTCGTGCATGCGGGCATCCAGCCGGGCGTGCCTCTTGAGGATCAGACCCCCGCCGACCTGATGTGGATCCGCGACGCGTTCCTTTTCGATACGCGCGAGCACGGGGCGCTGGTCGTCCATGGCCACACGCCGGTCACGACAGTGGAGCATCACGGCAACCGTCTGGCCATCGACACCGGCGCGGGCTGGGACGGCCCGGTTTCGGCGGTGGCCATCGAGGGGCGCGACGCCTGGATTCTGACCCAATCGGGCCGGCAGCACGTCGCGAGGCTCAGCTGATCGGCGGCCGCGATCTGGCGCTCGTGCTCCTGGTCGTACTGGCCTGGGGGTCGAATTTCAGCGCGATGAAGATCGGGCTGGAAGAGCTTCCCCCGTTTCTCTTCGTCGGCCTTCGCTTCACGATCCTGATCCCTCTCATCGTCTTCTTTCCACGCCCCGCCGGATGGCTGCCGATCCTTGCCATCGGCGCCTTCATCAACACCGGCCAATTCGCGTTTCTCTTCAGCGCGATGGAGGCCGATGTGACGGCGGGCCTCGCCTCGCTCATCCTGCAAAGCCAGGCGCCGATCACCATCGTTCTGGCCGCCCTCGTCTACGGCGAACGCGTGCGGCTCCTGCAGGGGATGGGCATCGCGCTGGCCTGCGCGGGCCTTGCGCTTTTCGGTGTGGCGGGTGGCGGCAACGTCACGGCCCTCGGCCTTGTGCTGGTGCTGACGGGCGCGCTCTCCTGGGCCTGCGGCAACCTCGTGCTGCGCAAGCTTGGCGGCGTGAACATGACCGCGCTCTTCATCTGGGCAAGCCTCGTGCCGCCCCTGCCGATGCTGGCGCTCTCGCTGGCCAGCGAAGGCGCCGCCCCGTGGGAGACCGTCGGCGCGCTCTCGTTGCAGGGCTGGCTCGCGGTGGCCTATGTCGCCTTCATCTCGACGGTGCTGGGCTTCTCGATCTGGGGCGCGCTCCTGTCGCGGCACCCGGCGGCGACGATCACGCCCTTCGCGCTCCTGATCCCCGTGGTGGGCCTGAGCGTCGCTGCCATCGTTCTGGGCGAGACGGTGACGACGGGCGAGGCCATCGCGGCGCTGGTGGTCCTCGCTGGGCTGGCCCTGTCGGTTCTGGGCGGAAGACGACGGCGACAATGACGCAACCGGGCCTGTGCAGGACGGCAGGTCGCGGCCATATTGGGCATGTGTCAGGAGGCGGATGTATGGACCGGATCGACGACCAGGGACTTGTGACCGAAGGCCTGCAAGCGGCAGGCCAGGGGCGCATCCTGCTGATTGCCTGCGGGGCGCTGGCGCGCGAGGTGCTTGCGCTGAAGGACATGAACGGCTGGTCGCACATGGACCTGCAATGCCTACCCGCGATCCTGCACAACCACCCCGAAAAGATCCCCGACGCCGTGGAACGCGCCGTGTCCGAGGCACGCGACGCCTATGACCGGGTGTTCGTGCTCTATGCCGATTGCGGAACGGGGGGCCTCTTGCAGGCGCGCTGCGCGGCACTAAGGGTCGAGATGCTGGAAGGCCCCCATTGCTACAGCTTCTTCGAAGGCAACGCCGCCTTCGCCGCGCGCGACGAGATGACGGCCTTCTACCTTACCGACTTCCTCGTCCGGCAGTTCGACGCCTTCGTGACGAAACCCCTCGGCCTCGACCGCCACCCCGATCTGCGCGACATGTATTTCGGCAATTACGAGACACTGGTCTACCAGGCCCAGACCGACGACCCCGAGCTGACCGAAAAGGCCCGCGCCTGCGCCGACTTCCTCGGCCTCGCCTTCGAGCGGCGATTCACCGGCTACGGAGATCTGGAAGCCGCGCTGACGCAGCTCTGAGCCGCCAAGGCCTCCGCGCCCCATGACAGGCCGTGCGCAGGGCAAAGGGGGCTGTCTGCCCCCTCTGCACTCCCCCGAGAGTTTTCAGCCAGGATGAAAGCCGGGAACCGTCCCGCCCCTTCATCCTGGCGAAAAACTCCCGCCGGAGGCGCCAGCGCCGGGGCGGGGCTTGCGGCCCCGCCCCGGCGCTTCCCCGTTCAGTGATTGTCCCGCGGTAGGACCTTCGCGATACGCTGATAGGCCGTGGCAAGCTCCAGACACCCGCCATCGGCCAGCTGGCCCACATGCGTCCGGTAGATCTCTTGCCACGGTGTCTGGTGGTCCAGCTCCGGCGATGTCCAGTCCTTGCGCCGCGCCGCCCACTCCGCGTCGTCGACCAGCGCATCGAGACGCGCTGCCTTCAGGTCGAGCCGCACGGGATCGCCGGTCCGCAGGAATGCGAGCCCTCCGCCCACGACAGCCTCGGGCGAGGCGTTCAGGATCGAGGGGCTTTCCGACGTGCCCGACTGGCGCCCGTCGCCCACGGTCGGCAGATGGGTCACGCCCGCGCGGATCAGGTCATCGGGCGGCTGCATGTTCACCACCTCGGCCGAGCCCGGATAGCCCACGCAGCCCACGTTGCGGATGAAGAGGAAGCTTCTCTCGTCGATCCCGAGCGCCGGGTCGTTGACACGCGCGTGGTAATCCTCGGGTCCTTCGAAGACCACGGCACGCCCCTCGCAGATGTCGTCCTTGAGGAACCGCGTGCGAAACTCCGCCGAGATGACGGAGGTCTTCATCAGCGCGCTGTCGAAGAGATTTCCGGACAGCACGAGAAACCCCGCCTCTGCGCGCAACGGGTCGTCGAAGGGCCGGATCACATCCCTGTCCTTGCTGCGCGCGCCGCCGATGGCCTCCTGCATCGGCTGCCCCGTCGCCGTCAGTGCCGCGCCGTCGAGCTGCCCCGCCGCCAGAAGTTCTCCCATCACGGCCGGCACCCCGCCCGCGCGGAAAAAGCTTTCGCCAAGGTATTCGCCCGCCGGCTGCAGGTTCACCAGAAGCGGCAGGTCGTGGCCATGGGTCTGCCAGTCGGTGACGTCGAGCGCCACGCCCACATGCCGCGCGATCGCCTGCAGGTGCGGCGGCGCGTTGGTGGAGCCGCCGATCGCCGTATTGACCTTGATCGCGTTCAGGAAGGCCGCGCGGGTGAGGATGTCGGAGGGTTTCAGGTCCTCCTCCACCATGCCCACGATACGCCGACCCGTGAGATACGCCATCTCCATGCGCTCGCGGAACGGCGCCGGGATCGCGGCCGCCCCCGGCAGCGCCATTCCCAGCGCTTCGGCCAGCGCGTTCATGGTCGAGGCCGTGCCCATCGTGTTGCAATGGCCCAGCGACGGCGAGGAGGCGCAGGCAAGCTCCATGAACTCCTCGTAGCCGATCTCGCCCCGGGCGAGCATGCGCCGCCCCTCCCAGATCGTGGTGCCCGAGCCCGCGCGCCTGCCCTTGTACCAGCCGTCGAGCATCGGCCCGCCGTTGAGCGCCAGCGCCGGCAGATCGACCGTCGCCGCCCCCATCAACATCGCGGGCGTGGTCTTGTCGCAGCCCGTCGTCAGCACGACGCCGTCGATGGGGTAGCCGTGCAGCACCTCGACGAGGCTCAGGTATTGCAGGTTCCGGTCGAGCGCCGCGGTGGGCCGCTTGCCCGTCTCCTGGATCGGGTGGACAGGAAACTCCATCGGGATGCCACCCGCGTCGCGAATGCCCGCCTTGATGCGGTCCATCAGGAAGACATGGATCTTGTTGCACGGCACCAGGTCCGAGCCCGTCTGCGCGATGCCGATGATCGAGCGCTCGGCCTGCAGTTCCCCTTGGGTAAAGCTCTGGTTCTGGTAGCGCTCGAGATAGAGCGCGGTCATGCCCGGGTTATTGGGATTGTCGAACCATTCCTGGCTGCGATAGCGGCGATTGGCGCGGGTGTCTCTGGACATTGGAACGGGGCCTTTCGTGGGGCGCGGGCCGTGCCTCCCCGGCCGACCGCACGGGGTCGAGCAAACAGGATTTCGCGACGGGTCTCAAGGGCGCGGAAATCGCACGATTTCCCGAACGTTTTCCCGCGGAGAACGGCCCCATTGCGCCGCCCGGCGTGCGATGCTGTTGAGCCAGATCAATCCGCGCCCGTGCGGAATCTGCGACATCGGCATCCGGAGGAGAACGCAATGGTTCAGTTCGTGTTCCGCACCGAGGACCTGCGCAAGACCTACGACACCGGCGGGGTGCAGGTCCATGCGCTGTCGGGCGTGGACCTTGAGCTTTACGGCGGCGAGCTTGCGGTGCTGCTTGGCGCGTCGGGTTCGGGCAAATCGACGCTTCTGAACATACTCGGCGGGCTCGACCATGCCAGCGCCGGGCGCGTGTGGTTTCGCGACCTGGAACTCACCGACCTGGGCGACCGGGCGCTGACACGCTACCGGCGCGACCATGTGGGCTTCGTCTTCCAGTTCTACAACCTCGTGCCGTCTCTGAGCGCGCGCGAGAACGTGCAGCTGGTGACCGACGTGGCAGCCGACCCGATGCCCCCGGAGGAGGCGCTGGAGATGGTCGGGCTGAGCCACCGCGTGGACCATTTTCCGGCCGAGCTGTCGGGGGGCGAGCAGCAGCGCGTCGCCATCGCGCGGGCCATCGCGAAACGTCCCGAGGTATTGCTGTGCGACGAGCCCACGGGGGCGCTTGACAGCAAGACCGGCGTGCAGGTTCTCGAGGTGCTGAAGGAGATCAACGACACGCTCGGCACCTCCACCGTCGTGATCACCCATAACGCGGGCATCCGGGCTATGGCGCATCGTGTTATCTTCTTCGCCGATGGCGGCATCGAGGGCGTCGAGGTCAACGAGACCCGCGTCGCCCCGCATGAAATCTCGTGGTGATCCCTGATGCAGGCGCTCGACAAGAAACTCATGCGCGATTTCGGCAGGCTCTGGGTTCAGGGCCTGGCCATCGCCGTGGTGCTGGCCTGCGGCGTCGCGATCCTGCTGACCGCCTTCGGGATGAACGCCGCGCTGACCGACACGCGCGACGCCTATTACGAGCGTAACAGGTTCGCGGATATCTTCACCGACACAAGCCGCGCGCCGCTGACGCTTCTGCCCGATATCCTGGAGATCCCGGGCGTCTATGCCGCCGAGCCGCGCGTGCAGGGCTCGGCCATCCTCGACCTGCCGGACCGGGTCGAGGTGGCCATGGGCCAGATCCTGTCCTGGCCCGCCAGCAACGACCCGCTTCTGAACGTGCCGGTGCTCCGGACCGGGACCTATCCCGCTGGCGACGATGACGTGATGGTCACGACCGCCTTCGCCGAGGCCAACGGCTTCGTCGTCGGCGACGTGTTCCACGCCAATATCAACGGTCAGCGCCGCGCGCTGACGATCACCGGCACGGCGATGAGCCCCGAGTTCATCTACACGATCGGTCCCGGCGCGCTGATGCCCGACAACGAGGGCTATGGCATCCTGTGGATGACCGAGGCCAGCGTCGCCGCCGCCTTCGACATGGAGGGCGCGTTCAATCACCTGTCGCTCGCGATCAGCGCCGACGCGGTGCCCGAAAACGTGATGGACGCGCTCGATACGCTGCTCGACCCCTATGGCGGGCTCGGCGCCTATGACCGGTCCTCGCAGGTGTCGGACAGTTTCGTGAGCGCAGAGATCGAGCAGTTGCAGGGCATGGCGACGGTCGTGCCGCCGATCTTCTTCGCCATCTCGGCCTTCCTCGTGGGCATGGTCATGAGCCGGATCGTGGCGCTCGACCGATCCGAGATCGGGCTGCTGAAGGCGCTGGGATATTCCGATGTCGAGGTCTGCCTGCACTACCTGCTGCTCGCCGCGATGATCGCGGTCCTCGGCGTGGCGATCGGATGCGGAATGGGCACGATCCTTGCGCGCACGATGGCGTGGCAATACGCGCGGTTCTTCGATTTCCCCTACCTGATCTTCCGCGTGCCGACCTGGGTCTACGCGGTCTCGGGGCTCGCGGCGCTCCTGACGACGATGCTGGGCGCGGCGCGGGCCGCGCTGATGGCCGCGCGTCTTGCGCCGGCCGTCGCGATGCAGCCGCCCGCCCCGCCCATGTTCCGTCGCACCGCGATCGACCGGCTGATGGCGGCACTGCGGCTGCGACAGACCACGATCATGGTGCTGCGCAGCCTGATCCGCTGGCCCGTCCGCAGTGTCCTGACGGCGGCGGGGCTGGGGGCCGCGACCTCGTCGATCATCGCGGCGGGCTTCATGAACGGCTCGCTCAACCACATCATCGACCTCGCCTTCAACCAGTCCTACCGGGGCGATGCGATGATCCTCTTTTCCCAGGACATGCCGCGCGATGCGTTGCCCGAGATCGCGCGCCTGCCCGGCGTTATCCAGGTGGAACCGCAGCAGTTCCACGCCGCAATTCTGCGCAACGGCCCGCGCGAGAAACGCGTCTCGCTCGAGGCGCGGCCGCCCGACGCCACGCTCAGCCGCGTGATCGGCGCCGACGGGTCGGCCATCACGGCCCCGCCCGGCGGTATCCTGCTGTCCGAGCGCCTTGCCGGGGATCTGGAGCTTGGCGTGGGCGACACGGTGGAGGTGGAGTTCATGACCGGAAGGCGCGAGACCCACGCGCTGACCGTCACCGGCCTCGTGGAACAGTATCTCGGCCTCGGCGCCTATGCCGATATCGACTTTCTCGACCGGCAGTTCCGGCGCGTGCCGCAGATGTCGGTGGTCAATGTCCTGATCGACCCCGATGGGCTGCCCGACCTGCACGCGGCCCTGCAGGACACGCCGGCGCTGTCGGGTCTGATCATGATGACGGAGAACCGGCGCGCCTTCGAGGACACGATCAGCCAGAACATCGTGGTGGTGAACGGGATCTATGCCGCGATCGCCATCCTGATCACGATCGGCGTGGCCTATAACGGCGCGCGCATCCAGCTGAGCGAACGGGCGCGCGAACTGGCGAGCCTGCGCATCCTCGGCTTCAGCCGGGCCGAGGTGTCCTCGGTGCTGCTGGGCGAGACGATGCTGCTTGCGATTCTCGCTCAGCCGATGGGCTGGGTGATGGGCGCGTGGATCGCCACCGCCCTGTCGAACAGCTTTTCGTCGGATCTCTACGCGATCCCGCTGGTGCTGGAGCCCGGGATCTTCGCACGCGCGAGCCTCATCGTCCTGGCCACGAGCCTTGTCTCGGTCCTGCTGGTGCGGCGCCGGATCGACCGGATGGATCTGGTCGCCGTCATGAAAACGAGGGAGTGAGTTCGATGGTTTGGAACACACGGACCGTGGGTCTGGCGCTGGCCGGCGTCGCGCTGATCGGGGGGCTTGCCTATGTCGGCTTCCGTGACGATCCGGTGCCGGTGGACCTTGTCACGGTGGAGCGCGGTCCCCTGCGTGTCACCATAGACGCCGACGGTCAGACGCGGATCCGCGAGATCTACGAGGTTGCCAGCCCCATCGCCGGCACCGCGCGCCGCGCGCCCGTTTCCATCGGCGACCCGGTGGTCGCGGGAGAGACCGTCGTGGCGCGGGTAGAGCCGCTCAGCCCATCGCTGCTGGACGCGCGCAGCCGGGCGCAGGCCCGGGCCAGCGTGGCCGAGGCGCGCGCCGCCCTCGACGTGGCGCGCTCCGAACTGCGCCGGGCCGAGGAAGAAGAGACCTTCGCCCGCCTCCAGTTCGACCGCACCCGGACGCTGATGGATCGTGGCGTCACCACCGTCACGCAGATGGAGACCGCATCCCAGAGCCTAGCGGTGGCCGAGGCCGCCGTGGCCGCCGCACAGTCGCGCGTGGCGATGTCCGAGGGCGCGCTCGAGCGCGCCGAAGCCACGCTTGTGCAGCCGGACGGCGGCGCGGCGCAGACCGAGGATTGCTGCGTCGAGCTTCGCGCGCCCAGCGACGGGGTCGTTCTGTCCATCGCGACCATCTCCGAGCACCCGGTGCAGGCCGGCGCGCCGCTGGTGACCGTGGGCGATCCGGCAGACCTCGAGATCGTGGCCGATCTTTTGTCCTCGGACGCCGTACGCATCGGTCCGGGCACGCGCGCCATCGTCGAGCGCTGGGGCGGGCCCGATCCGCTTCAGGCCGTGCTGACCCGGATCGAACCGGCGGCGATCACGCGGGTTTCTGCGCTGGGCATCGAGGAACAGCGCGTCGATGCGATCTTCGAGATCGAGACCCCGCCCGGGGAAAGGCCGGGGCTCGGCCACGGTTTCGCGGTCTTCCTGCGCATCGTGGAATGGGAAAGCGACGACGCGCTTCAGGTACCCCTGGGCGCGCTGTTCCGGCGGGGCGAGGATTGGGCGGTCTTCGTGGCCGAGGACGGCGTGGCGCGCGAGCGCACCGTCACGCTGGGCGAGCGCGCCGCGCGACGGGCGCAGATCCTCGACGGGCTGGAGGACGGCGTGCGGATAGTGACCCATCCCAGCGACACCGTCGCTGACGGGGTGACGATCATGGACCGCAGCGCGTTTTGAGAATGCTGAACAAGACCTTTAGAAGTGTCCTGCTTTTCAGATCAGCGGCAGCGCCCGGACAACGAGCTCGTCGACATCGTCATCGTGACCGGCCGCGACATGGCTCTTCAGCTCCGTCCGCATCTCCGGGCCCCAGAAATCCTTGAGATGCGCCGCCACGCGCTCGGCCTGATCCGTTCCCGGCTGGCTGGCGAAGAACGTGGCGATCTGGTTGGCCATGCGCACGAGTTTCTCAGGCGACATCGCTTTCGCTCTCCATGATCCTGTGGGGGTGACAGAAAACCTCGACCTGCGCGCCGCGCGCGAAGGCGGCCAGCGTGATGCCCGCCTGCTCGGCCAGCCGCAGCGCATGCGCGGTGGGCGCGGAGACCGAGACGATGGTTCCCACGCCCGCCATCGCTGCCTTCTGGACGATGTCCACGGAAACACGGCTGGTCATGACGAAGGCGCCACCGGTCGCGGCGACAGCATCGCGTGCCAGCGCCCCGATCAACTTGTCGAGCGCGTTGTGCCGGCCAACATCCTCCCGCGCGTGGGTGATCCCCTGCCCCGGTTGAAGGAAACCCGCCGCGTGGACTGCGCGCGTCAGGTCATGCATCGGCTGATGGGCGCGCAAGCCGTCGCCCGCCCCGGCGATCTCGGCCACGTCGAAGCGTGCGCCCTCCGGCACCTCGGGCAAGGGACGCATCGCTTGCGCAAGGCTGTCGATCCCGCAGAGCCCGCAGCCCACGGGGCCCAGCATCGCGCGCCGACGATCGCCAAGCGCCTCCGCCAGCGTGTCCGAAACCCAGAGCCGCGCCTCGATCCCTCCCTCGATCTCGAGCGCCTCGACGCTCTCGATCTCGGCGAGGCGTTCCACGATCCCCTCGCTCAACGCGAAACCCACCGCGAAATCCTCGATATCGGCCGGACTGGCCATCATGACGGCTTGCGTGGAGCCGTTCACGGTGATGGCGACCGGCGTCTCCTCGGGAAGCGCGCGCGTGATCTCCCGCCGTTCGGCGCCCAGATGGGCCAGCCCCCGGGCGCCGGTGGCCACCCGCGCGATATCCGCCCGCCCGGTCATTCCGCCGCCGGAAGCACCCGCCGCGCGCGTTCCGCCTGCGCGGCGTAGTCCTTCTGCCAGTCCGTGGGCCCGTTCGAGAGCGAAACCTGCACCGCCGTCACCTTGTATTCCGGGCAGTTCGTCGCCCAGTCCGAGTAATCCGTGGTGATGACATTGGCCTGCGTGCCGGGATGGTGGAACGTGGTGTAGACCACGCCCGGGCTCACCCGGTCCGTCAGCGTCGCGCGCAGCGCGGTCTCGCCCGAACGCGAGGCGAGCCTGACCCAATCGCCCTCCTTGATGCCGCGCACCTCCGCGTCATGGGGATGGACCTCGAGCACGTCCTCCTGATGCCACACGGTGTTCTCGGTGCGCCGCGTCTGCGCGCCCACGTTGTACTGGCTGAGGATGCGCCCGGTGGTCAGCAGCAGCGGAAAGCGCGGGCCGGTGCGCTCGTCCGTGGCCACGTATTCGGTGATCATCAGACGGCCCTTGCCACGCACGAACCCGTCCACATGCATGATGGGCGAGCCCTCGGGCGTCGCGTCGTTGCAGGGCCACTGGACGGAGCCGACTTCTTCCAGAAGATCGTAAGTCACACCGGCGAAGGAGGGCGTGGTGGCGGCGATCTCCTCCATGATCTGCGCGGGATGCGTGTAATGCCAATCGGCCCCCATGGCGCGGGCGAGCATCTGGGTGATCTCCCAGTCGGCATAGCCGTTTTTCGGCGCCATGACCTTGCGCACGCGGTTGATCCGCCGCTCGGCATTGGTGAAGGTCCCGTCCTTTTCGAGAAAGGTGGAGCCCGGCAGGAACACATGCGCGTAATTCGCGGTCTCGTTCAGGAAGAGGTCGTGGACGATCACGCACTCCATCGCCGCGAGGCCGGCCGCCACGTGTTTCGTGTCGGGATCGGACTGCAGGATATCCTCGCCCTGGCAGTAGAGTCCCTTGAACTGCCCGCCCACAGCGGCATCGAGCATGTTGGGAATGCGCAGCCCCGGCTCGGGGTCGATTTCCACGCCCCAGGCGTTCTCGAAGATCGCGCGCACATCGGCGTTCTTGACGTGGCGATAGCCCGGCAGCTCATGGGGAAAGCTCCCCATGTCGCAGGAGCCCTGCACGTTGTTCTGCCCGCGGAGCGGGTTCACCCCCACCCCGTCGCGTCCGATATTGCCGGTCAGCATGGCGAGGTTGGCGATGCCCATGACGGTGGTGGAGCCCTGGCTGTGCTCCGTCACGCCAAGCCCGTAGTAGATCGCGCCATTGCCACCGGTCGCGTAAAGCCGCGCCGCCGCGCGGAGCTCTTCCGCGGAAACGCCGGTCTGCATCTCGGTCATCTCGGGGGAGTGGCGCACGTCCGAGACGAATTCGGCGTATTCCTCGAACTCGTCCCAGTCGCAGCGCTCGCGGAGGAAGGCCTCGTCATAAAGCTTCTCGGTCACGATCACATGGGCGAGCGCCGTGACGACGGCCACGTTCGTTCCGGGCCGCAACGTCAGGTGATGGGCCGCCGCCACATGCGCCGATTTCACCAGGTCGATCCGGCGCGGGTCGATCACGATCAGCTTCGCGCCCGCCCGCAGGCGTTTCTTGAGGCGGGAGGCGAAGACGGGGTGGCCATCGGTCGGGTTGGCGCCGATCACCACGACCACGTCGGCCTCCATCACGCTGTCGAAATCCTGCGTGCCCGCCGAGGTGCCGAAGGTCTGACCGAGGCCATAGCCCGTCGGTGAATGGCAGACCCGCGCGCAGGTGTCGGTGTTGTTGTTTCGGAACACGGCGCGCGTCAGCTTCTGGACGAGGTAGGTCTCTTCGTTGGTGCAACGGCTCGAGGTGATGACACCGACCGACTTGCGCCCGTGGCGGTCCTGGATGCGCTTGAGGCGGCCTGCGGCGAAATCCATCGCCTCCTCCCAGGTGACCTCGCGCCACGGTTCGTCGATGGTGTCGCGGATCATCGGGTTCAGGATGCGCTCGGCGTGGTTGGCGTAGCCCCAGGCGAAGCGGCCCTTCACGCAGGAATGGCCCCGGTTCGCCTTGCCGTGCTTGTAGGGCACCATGCGCACCAACTCGTCGCCATTGAGCTCGGCCTTGAAGGAACAGCCCACGCCGCAATAGGCACAGGTGGTCACGACCGAGCGCGTGGGCGTGCCGAGCTCGATCACCGACTTCTCCTGCAACGTCGCGGTCGGGCAGGCCTGCACGCAGGCGCCGCAGCTGACGCAATCGGAGGACAGGAAATCGTCGCCCGGCCCACCCGCGCTCACCCGGCTGTCGAACCCACGGCCCTCGATCGTCAGCGCGAAGGTGCCCTGCACCTCCTCGCAAGCGCGCACGCAACGGCTGCAGACGATGCATTTCGACGGGTCGTAGGTGAAATAGGGGTTGCTGTCGTCCTTCGCGATCCATTCCGGGTTCGCCTGACCCGAGGTATCGCGCGCCCGGAAATGGTTGGCGAGCCCGGTCTCGGGCGGCGCCTCGTAGCGCACATCGCGCAGGCCCACGACACCGGCCATGTCCTGCAACTCGCAATCGCCGTTGGCGGCACAGGTCAGGCAGTCGAGCGGGTGGTCGGAGATATAAAGCTCCATGACGCCCTTGCGGACCTTCTTCACCTTCTCGGCCTGGGTATGAACGACCATCCCCTCGGCCACCGGCGTCGTGCAGGAGGCCGGCGTGCCGCGCCGCCCCTCGATCTCGACGACGCAAAGGCGGCAGGAGCCGAAGGCCTCCACGCTGTCGGTGGCGCAAAGCTTGGGCACCTGGATTCCGGCCTCGGCGGCCGCGCGCATCACCGAGGTGCCCTCGGGCACGGTCACGTCGATGCCGTCGATGCTGAGCGTGACGGGCGCGCCGACCTTGGCGGGCGTGCCCATGTCGCGGTCATCGGTGGGAATGACGAAATCCCTCATGATCGGGGCCCCCCGGTTGTCATCTCATCTTCATCTTTCCAAAAATACGCAAGCGCCGACGGCGCCGGAAAACGCACGTTTTCCGTCCGTTTTTCTAACGAAAAACGGTTCATTCCGCCGCCTCCCGCGCAGGCGCGAATTCCTCGGGAAACTGGCGCAGCGCGCTCATCACAGGATAAGGGGTAAAGCCGCCCAGCGCGCAGAGCGATCCGTCCTTCATCGTGTCGCACAGATCGATCAGAAGTTCCGTTGCCGCGCCGTCGCCCGCGCGGATCCGGTCGAGCGTCTCGACGCCACGCACCGCGCCGATACGGCAGGGCGTGCATTTTCCACAGCTCTCGATGGCGCAGAACTCCATCGCGAAGCGCGCCAATCCCAGCATGTCCGCGGTGTCGTCGAAGATCACGACGCCGGCATGACCGATCAGCCCGCCCGCCCCGTCGAATTCCTCGTACCCCAGCGCGGTGTCGAATTTCGCGGTCCCGAAATAGGCGCCCAGCGGCCCGCCCACCTGCACCGCCTTCACGGGGCGTCCGCTCGCGGTTCCGCCGCAGACGTCCTCGACCAGCTGCCCCAGCGACATGCCGAAGGCCGTTTCGAAAAGCCCGCCATGTTTCACGTTGCCCGCAATCTGGAACGGCATGGTCCCGCGCGACCGGCCTTGCCCGAACGCCGCGTAATGGGCGGCGCCCTTCTCGAAGATCACCGGCACGGTGGCGAGCGAAATCACGTTGTTGACCACGGTCGGGCGGCCAAGGAACCCCTCGAGCGCGGGCAGCGGCGGTTTCGCCCGCACGACGCCGCGCTTGCCCTCGAGCGAGTTCAGAAGCGAGGTCTCCTCGCCGCAGACATAGGCCCCCGCACCCACGCGAACCTCCATGTCGAAGGTGCGGCCCGAACCCAGAACATCACCCAGCACACCGGCGTCGCGTGCGATCTCGACGGCGCGCTGCATCACCTCGATGGCATCGGGGTATTCCGAGCGCAGGTAGACATAGCCCTGCTCCGCCCCGACGGCGATGCCCGCGATGGCCATCCCCTCGATCAGCGTGAAGGGATCGCCCTCCATCAGCATACGGTCGGCGAAGGTGCCGCTGTCGCCCTCGTCGGCGTTGCAGACGATGTATTTGCGGGGGCTGGGCGCCGTGCGCACCGTCTCCCACTTGATGCCGGTGGGAAAGCCTGCGCCGCCGCGGCCGCGCAGACCGCTGTCTTTCACCTCCTCGACCACGGCGGCGGCGTCCATGCCGAGCGCGCGGCGAAGGCCCACAAGCCCGCCATGGGCCTCGTAATCGGCAAGGTCCAGCGGATCGATCCGCCCCACGCGGGCGAAAGTCAGGCGGTCCTGGCGGGCAAAGAACGGGATCTCCTCGACCGGGCCGAGACCCTCGAGCGTTCCATCGAAGAGCGCCGCGGCATCCGTGGGCGCGAAAGGGCCGTAGCCGTGGCGTACACCGCCCTGCTCCACCTCGACCAGCGGCTCCAGCCAGATCATGCCGCGCGTGCCGGTGCGGACGATCTCGACCGAAAGGCCCCGTGCCCCGGCCTCGGCCATGATCGCGCGCACGACATCCTCGGCGCCAAGCGCCTTGGCGGCGGCATCGCGGGGGACGTAGATTTTCATGGCGCGACCTCCGCCACCAGCGCCTCGGCACGGACGCGGCCGCGCACGGCGCCGTCGATCATCGCCGCGGGCCCGCAGGCGCAGAGCCCGAGGCAGTAGACCGGCTCGACCGTCACGCGGCCGTCCGGCGTGGTCTCACCCCAGCCGACGCCCAGCATGCCCAGCACGCGGTCGGACAGCGCCTCGGCACCCACGGCCTGACAGGCCTCGGAGCGGCAGATCTTGACCACGTGGCGCCCGGTGGGCGCGTTGCGGAAATCGTGATAGAAACTGATGACGCCGTGAAGCTCCGCCCGGGTGATGTTGAGCGCGGCGCAGATGGGCGCATGCGCGACGGCGGGCACATGGCCGAACGCCTCCTGCAGATCGTGCAACATCGGCAAAAGCGGACCCTCGCGCCCCGAATGGAGCGCGAGGATCGCTTCGACCTCACCGAGGTCGGGGTCTGCATGCGTGTCTGGCGGCAGGGTCTGGCTGGCAGGCATCTGCTTGCTCCGGTCGTCGTCTGCCCCGGACCCTGCAAGAAACTTCATCGCCATTCAATATCGCTGTTCCGTCAGTTGATTGAAAAACTGAATGAAACACGGGCGACGTTTCGCACGTCTCAAGCGACCGATTTGGCCGTTTTGGCGAGTTTTCCGGCCTGCGCGAGCAGCGCCTCGAGCACCGGCGTATGCGGCTCGCGATGCGGCGCGATCAGGCCCACGGTGTGCTCCGCTGTCTGATCGGCCATCGGGCGCACGCACAGATCCGGTGCGGTGGCCAGAATCTCGGCCATGTCGGAGGGCAGGATCGTCAGCCAGTCGCCCTCCCGCACATGGGCGGCCAGCACGAGGGTGGAGTTGCTTTCGACCTGCGCATCCGGCGTGACGCCAGCGGCCATGAAGTTCTGGTTGATGATGCGCCGGTTCTGCATGTCCGGCGTCAGCAGGCAGAGCCGCCGCCCCTCCAGCGCGCCCCATGCCACACGCTCGTGTCCCGCGAGATCGCTGTCGGCACGGCAGACCAGCACGTAGCGTTCGCGGTAGATCGGCACGGTCACGACCCGGCCCAGCGGTTCGTTGTCCAGATAGGACAGGCCCGCGTCGATATCGAGGTTCTCCATCATCGCGAGGATCTCGGCCGAGGTCCGCGACAGGATCGAGAAGCGCACGTTGGGATGCGCCTCGGCGAACCGCGCCGAAAGAGTCGCGGCCCAGGTCAGTGCGGTGGGGATCACCGCAATGCGGATATGCCCCGAAAGACCGTGGCGGGCGGCGCGCATTTCCTCGCGGAAGGTGCGGGCGTCCGACACGAGGCTGCGCGCCCAGACCAGCGCGCGCTGCCCCTCCGGCGTCAGCCCG
This sequence comes from uncultured Roseicyclus sp., assembly GCA_964578115.1. Taxonomy (GTDB): domain Bacteria; phylum Pseudomonadota; class Alphaproteobacteria; order Rhodobacterales; family Rhodobacteraceae; genus Roseibacterium. The sequence goes on along the minus strand of CAZOBK010000016.1, from coordinate 6,583 downwards.
CCGTAGCGATGGCCGCGGAAGATCAACTTCACGCCGAGGCTGTCCTCCAGCTGGCGGATGCCCGTCGAGAGCGTCGGCTGGGTGATGCCGAGGCTTTCGGCAGCCCGGCCAAAGTGCTCTTCCTTCGCCACGGCGAGGAACATTTCGAGTTTCGAGATCATGCCGCGATCTTGCGATGATCGCGCGGGAATTCAATTGAAAAAATCAATCATATGGCGCCGGTTTTCCTCTCCACCCATTTGACCCGTGTCAAGGTGCGCGCCCCCGGAGCGCTTCAGGGTCGTTGCAGATGCATTGGCTTTTTTGTGCCGGGAGACCGACCGATGACCGAACAGGGGAAGATCATGACCAGCGACAGCCTCATCTGGCTCGAAGACCTGCGGCGCGAGGACGTGGCCAAGGTGGGGGGCAAGAACTCCTCGCTGGGCGAGATGATCTCGACACTCGCGGCCAAGGGGATAAAGGTGCCCGGCGGTTTCGCCACCACCTCGGACGCCTACCGCGCCTTCGTGGAGGCCAACGACCTCGGCGCGGTCATCCGCGAGAAGATGGAGGCGCTCGACGAGCATCGCATCACCCTGCGAGAGGCCGGCACAGCGATCCGCAAGGCTTTCGAGGCCGGTGAGTTTCCCGAGCACATCGCCGCCGATATCAGGCAGGCCTATGCCCAGATGTCCGCCCGTGCGGGTCAGGAGGAGCTGTCGGTCGCCGTCCGCTCCTCGGCCACGGCCGAGGATCTGCCCGACGCCAGTTTCGCCGGCCAGCAGGAGACGTTCCTGAACGTCGTGGGCGCCAAGGCGCTGATGGCCGCCTGTCGGCGCTGCTATGCCTCGCTGTTCACCGACCGGGCGATCACCTACCGCAACCTCAATGGCTTCGACCACCTCGACGTGGCACTGTCGATCGGGGTGCAGCAGATGGTGCGTTCCGACATGTCGTCCTCGGGCGTGATGTTCTCGATCGACACCGAGACGGGCTTTGACAAGTTCGTGCTGATCACCGGGGCGTGGGGCCTTGGCGAGAATGTCGTGCAGGGCGCGGTCGATCCCGACGAGTTCCAGGTCTTCAAGCCGTTCCTCGACAATCCGGATCTCTCGCCCATCGTGGCGCGCGATCTCGGCGCGAAGGAGATCAAGATGATCTACGGCGCGCCCGGCGAGGCGATGACGCGCAACGTGCCGACCTCGAAGAAGGAGCGCGGACAGTTCACCCTTACCGATGCCGAGGTGCTGGACCTGGCGCGGATGGCCAAGACCATCGAGGACCATTACGGCCTGCCGATGGATATGGAATGGGCCAAGGACGGCATCACCGGGGAGCTCTTCATCGTGCAGGCCCGGCCCGAGACGGTGCAGTCCCGCAAGAGCAGCCATGTCCTGCAATCCTACACCGTCACGCCCGCGGGTCCCGAGGTTCTCAATGGTCTGCCGGTCGGCGGTGCTGCCGCGACCGGACGCGCCTGCCTGATCCAATCGCCCGCCGATATGGACAAGTTCGTGGACGGCTCGATCCTCGTGACCTCGATCACGGACCCGGACTGGGTGCCGATCATGAAACGTGCGGCGGCCATCGTCACGGACCATGGCGGCCGCACGTCCCATGCCGCCATCGTCAGCCGCGAACTGGGCCTGCCGGCCATCGTGGGCACCGGTACCGCGACGCACGACCTGCATGACGGGCAGGACCTGACGGTGGACTGCACCGACAGCCGGGGCATCATCTACGAGGGCATCGGCGAGATCACGACCGAGGATGTGAGCCTCGACGACATCCCCGAGACCAGAACCAAGGTGATGCTGAACGTGGCCGATCCGGGATCGACCACGCGCTGGTGGCGCCTGCCCGCCGACGGCGTGGGGCTGGCGCGGATGGAATTCCTCGTCTCCAATGTCATCCGGGCGCATCCCTTGGCGCTGCTGAACTTCGACGACCTGCCCGAGGACGAAACGAAAGAGGCCATCGCCAAGCTCACGCGGGGCTTCGACAACAAGTCGGACTATTTCGTGGATACGCTCGCGCGCGGCCTCGGTCGGATCGCGGCGGTCTGGTACCCGAACCCGGTCATCGTGCGGCTGTCGGACTTCAAGTCGAACGAATATGCAGAGCTTCTGGGCGGCCAGCGGTACGAGCCGGACGAGGAAAACCCGATGATCGGCCTGCGCGGTGCGGCGCGGTATTACTCCGACTTCTACCGCGACGCCTTCGCGCTGGAATGCAAGGCGCTGAAATATCTGCGCGAGGAGATGGGTTTCGACAACATCACCATCATGGTGCCCTTCTGCCGCTCACCCGAGGAAGCCGACCGCGTGATCGCAGTGATGGCCGAGCACGGGCTGGAGCGCGGCAAGAACGGCCTGCAACTCTATGTCATGACGGAGATACCGTCGAACGTGATCCGGGCCGAGGAATTCGCCGAGCGCTTCGACGGCTTCTCCATCGGCTCGAACGACCTGACGCAGCTGACACTTGGCATCGACCGCGACAGCGGGGAGTTGTCGGACCTGTTCCAGGAGCGGGACCCGGCGGTTCTGTGGATGATCGAACAGGCCATCGCCAAGGCGCGGGCCACTGGTTCCAAGATCGGGCTTTGCGGTCAGGCGCCATCGAACGATCCGGAATTCGCGCGGCTTCTGGTCAAGGCCGGCATCCATTCCATTTCGGTCACGCCCGACAGCTTCCTTGACGTGAAGCAGAACGTCGCGGCGGCGGAGGCGGACGACGCATAGTCCAATGGCGCGGGGCCAGGGCGGCCCTGCGCCCGACGGACCGGAACACCGGCCCCGGTATCTTCCCCGGCCTTTCATTGTCAATGCAAGTAGTTTGACCTGAGTCATTTTCCCGCCCGCCACTGACCCGCACAGTGACGGCGGGAGGATGGACGATGACACAGGATGGCGAGACGACGCTGTCCGGTGCCGCTGCCGCAAGGCAGTCCGGCGCGCGGGCGGAGCATCAGGAGGGATCGGGCGAGGCCTGGGTCGAGGCAAGGCGCCTGATCGACGGCTGGAAGGGCGGCGTCAACATCGCCCATGAAGCGCTGGACCGGCACGTGACCGCGGGCCATGGCGGCGATCTGGCGATCCGATGGCTGGGCAAATCCGGCGAACGGCGCGACCTGACCTATGCCGACCTCACGGCGGAGGCCGGCCGCTTCGCCAATGTGCTGAAGGACCACGGACTGCAGCCCGGCGACAGTGTCTTCGCAATGGCCGGCCGTGTGCCCGAGCTTTACGCTGCGGCCCTCGGCACGCTGAAGGCCGGGATGATCTTCACGCCGCTTTTCTCCGCCTTCGGGCCGGAACCGGTGCGCACGCGCATGGAAATCGGCAGCGCCAATGTGCTGGTCACCACGGAAAGCATCTATCGCCGCAAGATCGCGCCTTGGGCGGGCGAGATCCCGACACTGAAGCTGATCCTGATCATCGGCGACGCGGCGCCAGAGGGCTGCGTCGCGCTCGGTCCCGCCATGGCCGCCGCTTCGCCCGCGTTCGAGACCGTGGCCACCGCACCCGATGATCCCGCGCTCATCCACTTCACCTCCGGCACCACTGGCAAGCCCAAGGGCGCGGTCCATGTCCACAACGCCGTTCTCTACCACGCCTATTCGGGGCGCAAGGCGCTGGGGCTGGGGCCGGGCGTGAAATACTGGTGCACCGCTGATCCGGGCTGGGTCACCGGCACCTCCTACGGGATCATCGCGCCCTTGGTGAACCGTGTCACGATGCTGATCGACGAGGCGGAATTCGACCTCGACCGCTGGTATTCCACCGTTCAGGACGAAAGGGTCGAGGTCTGGTATTCCGCCCCCACCGCGATCCGCATGATGATGCGCGAAGGCGCCGAGGCCGCCGCGCCCTACGACTTCTCGTCGCTGGCATTCCTGGCCAGCGTGGGCGAGCCGCTGAACCCCGAGGCCGTGGTCTGGAGCGAGCAGGTCTTTGGCCAGCCCTTCCACGACAACTGGTGGCAGACCGAGACCGGCGGCATCATGATCGCCAACCGTCCGGGCATGCAGGTCAAGCCGGGGTCCATGGGCCAGCCGCTGCCGGGTATCGAGGCCGGGATCGTCGAGCGCGAGGACGGCACCCTGCGCGAACTGTCCCCGGGCGAGATCGGGGAGCTTGCCCTGCGCCCCGGCTGGCCGTCGATGATGCGCGCATACCTCAACGAACAGGCGCGCTACGACAAGTGTTTCGTCGATGGCTGGTACCTGTCGGGCGACCTCGCGATGCGCGACGCCGACGGGTATTTCTGGTTCGTGGGCCGCGCCGACGACCTGATCAAGACGTCGGGCCATCTGATCGGCCCTTTCGAGGTCGAAAGCGCGCTGATCGAACACGACGCGGTGGCCGAGGCCGGCGTGATCGGCGTGCCGGACGAGACCGCGGGCGAGATCGTGAAGGCCTATGTCACGCTGAACCCCGGCGTCACAGCCTCCGAAGGGCTGGAACGCGACATCCGCGGCCATGCCCGCAAGAGGCTCGGCCCCGCCGTCGCCCCCCGCGAGGTCGTGTTCCGCAAGACGCTGCCCAAGACCCGATCGGGCAAGATCATGCGCCGCCTGCTCAAGGCGCGCGAACTGGGCCTGCCCGAAGGTGACATTTCCACGCTGGAGACCGACGAGACATGAGTGTTATCGACAAACCCCGCCTCGACCGGGCCCACGTGCTCGACCTTCTGGCTCACATGATCCGCATTCGCCGCTTCGAGGACAAATGCGCCGAGCTTTACACCCGGCAGAAGATCCGCGGCTTCCTGCATCTCTATGACGGGGAGGAGGCGATCGCGGCGGGCGTCATCCCGGTCCTGAAGGACACGGACCGGATCGTCGCCACCTATCGGGAGCATGGCCATGCGCTGGCGCGCGGCGTGCCGATGGCGTCGGTCATGGCCGAGATGTACGGCAAGGCCAATGGCTGTTCCGGCGGGCGCGGCGGGTCGATGCACATTTTCGACGCCGCGACGAATTTCTACGGCGGCAACGCCATCGTGGGCGGCGGCCTGCCGCTGGCGGGGGGCCTCGCGCTGGCCGACCGGATGCGGGGCGAGGCTAATGTCACCGCCTGTTTCTTCGGCGAGGGCGCCGTGGCCGAGGGCGAATTCCACGAGACGATGAACCTCGCCGAGCTGTGGGACCTGCCGGTACTGTTTGTCTGCGAGAATAACCTCTACGCCATGGGATCGGCCATCGCACGGACGGAATCGCAGACCGAAATCTTCGAGAAAGCCGCCGCCTACGGCATCGAGGCCGAACGCGTCGACGGCATGGACGTGGTCGCCGTGGAGGCCGCCGCGCGTCGCGCCATCGCCCGCATCCGCGAAACCGGGCGGCCGCATTTCCTCGAATGCGCCACCTACCGGTTCCGCGCGCATTCCATGTTCGACGCACAACTCTACCGCGAAAAGGACGAGGTGGCGGAGTGGCGCGGCAAGGGCCCCATCGTCCGCTTCCAGGGATGGCTTCTGGACAACGGCCTGATCCACCAGTCCGACGTGGACGAGATCGAGACCCGCGTCGCCGCCGAGATCGCGGAGGCCGTGGACACCGCCGAAGCGGGCGCGTGGGAGCCGGTCGAAACCCTCACGCATCACGTTCGGGGCCCGCAACCCGAGCCGCCAGAGCCCCACGCACCCAGCGGCAAGATAGTGGAGACGACCTATCGCGAGGCGGTCAAACAGGCGATCTGCGACGCGATGGAGCGGGACGACCGCGTTTTTCTCATGGGCGAGGATGTCGGCGCCTATGGCGGATGCTACGCGGTGTCGAAGGGTCTGATGGACCAGTTCGGCGAGGACCGCATCCGCGACACGCCGCTCAGCGAGTCGGGATTCACCGGCGCGGGTATCGGTGCTGCGGCGGCGGGGCTGCGGCCCATCGTGGAGCTGATGACGGTCAATTTCAGCCTGCTCGCGCTCGACCAGATCATGAACACGGCCGCCACGATCCGGCACATGTCGGGCGGACAGTTCGGCGTGCCCATGGTGATCCGCATGGCCACCGGCGCCGGCAAGCAGCTGGCCGCGCAGCATTCCCACAGCCTCGAGGGCTGGTACGCGCATATCCCCGGCCTCAAGGTGCTGGCACCCGCAACGCTGGAGGATGCGCGGGGGATGCTCTGGACGGCCCTTCAGGACCCCGACCCGGTGCTGATCTTCGAGAACGTCATGCTTTACAACATGAGCGGGCAGATCGACGAGAATGCGGGACCAGTGGACATCACCAAGGCCGCGATCCGGCGGGAGGGCAAGGACCTGAGCCTCATCACCTATGGCGGCTCGCTCTTCAAGACGCTGGAGGCGGCCGAGGAACTGGCGAAGGACGGCATCGAGGCCGAGGTGATCGACCTGCGCACGCTGCGTCCACTGGATGACGCCACGATCCTCGCCTCGCTCGGCAAGACCCGCCGCGCGGTGATCGTGGATGAGGGCTGGCGCACGGGCTCTCTCTCGGCCGAGATCGTGGCGCGGATCATGGAGGGCGGGTTCTGGTCGCTCGATGGCCCCGTGTCCCGCGTTTGTTCCGAGGAAGTGCCGATCCCCTACCCCGCGCATCTGGAACAGGCGTCGATCCCTCAGGTGGACA
>CAZOBK010000015.1:8370-55073 GCA_964578115.1 uncultured Roseicyclus sp. | reverse complement strand
GGGACACGGGCTTCCGCGAATACCAGACGCCGGTGATCACCGCGTCCAGCCCCGAAGGCGCGCGCGACTTCCTCGTGCCCTCGCGCCTGCACCCGGGCAAGTTCTATGCGCTTCCCCAGGCGCCGCAGCAGTTCAAGCAGCTCCTTATGGTCTCGGGCTTCGACCGGTATTTCCAGATCGCGCCGTGTTTCCGCGACGAGGACCCGCGCGCCGACCGCTCGCCCACCGATTTCTACCAGCTCGACATGGAGATGTCCTTCGTCGAGCAGGAGGACGTGTTCCAGACGATCGAACCGGTGCTCAAGGGTATCTTTCACGAGTTCGGCAAGGGCCGCATCGTGGACGAGGTCTGGCCGCGCATCTCCTACCGCGACGCAGCACTCTGGTACGGCACCGACAAGCCCGATCTGCGCAACCCAGTGAAAATGCAGGTGGTCTCCGAGCATTTCGAAGGCTCGGGCTTCGCGATTTTCGCCAAGATCCTCGAACACGAGGGCACCGAGGTGCGCGCCATCCCTGCGCCCGGCGGCGGGTCGCGCAAGTTCTGCGACCGGATGAATTCCTGGGCGCAGGCGCAGGGCCTGCCGGGGATGGGCTACATCTTCTGGCGGGAAAGCGAGGGCGGCGCGCTGGAAGGCGCGGGGCCGCTTGCCAAGAACATCGGGCCGGAGCGGACCGAGGCGATCCGCCGTCAGCTGCACCTGCACAAGGGCGACGCGGTGTTCTTCATGGCGGGCAAGCCGGACGAGTTCGAAGGCGTCGCGGGCCGCGCGCGCGACGAGATCGGGCGCGAGTTGGAACTCATCGACGAGAGCCGCTTCGCCTTCGCGTGGATCGTGGACTTCCCGATGTACGAGAAGGACGACGAAACGGGCAGCATCGACTTCTCCCACAATCCGTTTTCCATGCCGCAGGGCGGGCGTGCGGCGCTGGATGGCGACCCGCTCGACGTGCTGGGCTACCAGTACGACCTTGCCTGCAACGGTTACGAGATCGTGTCGGGCGCGATCCGGAACCACAAGCTCGAGATCATGTTCAAGGCCTTCGAACTGGCGGGTTATGGCGAGGATGAAGTGCGCAAGCGCTTCGGCGGCATGGTCAATGCCTTCCGCTACGGTGCGCCGCCCCATGGCGGATGCGCGGCGGGTATCGACCGGATCGTCATGCTTCTGGCCGACACTGCGAACATCCGGGAGGTCATCCTTTTCCCGATGAACCAGAGGGCCGAGGACCTGATGATGAACGCGCCGTCCGAGCCGCCTGCGGAGCAATTGATGGAGCTTGGTCTTCGGGTGATCCCGCAGGACTGAGGTCTGTGCGGAATTGTCGAGATTCCAATAGCCATCGGCCCGATAGATCCTCGGGGATCTGCTCATTGTCCGAAAAGTGTAACCACGCCTGTGGATGAACCCCGTCACCTCGGGCGGCCGGTTCCCGGTTTCAGGCCTCCGCCACGGCCCGGCCGCATGACGCTGCAGGGCCGGACGGTGACCGTCGCGCCGTTATCCGCAGCAGACGCGCCCGCGCTTTTCGCGGCCTTCCGGGGCGCGGATGCGATGTGGGACTACATGCCGGTCGGCCCCTTCGCCACGGAGGCAGAGCTTGTCCGTTGGATTGCGGAGGCGGAGACGTCCGAGGACCCGTTTTTCTTCTCCTTTACGCCGGTGGGGGAGAGCGCGGCGGGGTTCGGAAGCTTCCTCAGGATCGCGCCCGAGGCGGGCTCCATCGAGGTTGGCTTTCTCGCCTTCTCGCCTAGACTTCAGCGCAGCGTGGCTGCGACCGAAGCCATGTATCTGATGATGAGATGGGCTTTCGAGGCGGGCTACCGCCGTTACGAGTGGAAATGCGATGCCCTGAATGCCCCGTCGCTTCGCGCCGCCGCGCGCCTCGGCCTGTCCTACGAGGGCGTGTTCCGGCAGGCGACCGTGGTGAAGGGGCGCAACCGCGATACAGCCTGGTTCGCGGCGATCGACGCGGAATGGCCTGAGCTTGAGCGCGCCTTCCAAACCTGGCTCGACCCCGCGAATTTCCACGCGGTCGGCCGTCAGAAGACATCGCTGCGCGACCTGACGCGGCTCATCCTTGTGGCCGAGGCGTCCGTTCAGATCGGTACTGGAAGTGACTGAATTCGCTCGCTGATCAGCGAGCGCAGCGCGACGGTATCGCGCGGCCGCGCGATACCGTCCATCGCCTGTGCCGAGCATTCCAATGTCTTGTCTTGTGCGGCCCTGGCAAGCCCGATCAGGAAGCGGCGCAGGTATCCCACCGGTGGGCTGTCGAGCGTCAGCAGGTCGAGCGCGTGGGACAGATCCTCGCGCAGGGCCACGGGGTCGGGCGCGACCCTTTCGGTGGAGGCGTCGCGGGGCCCGTTCGGGCGCAAGGCGTCGGGCAGATGTTGGAGAATCGCGGTCTGAAACGCCGCCAGCGACGTCACCGGCTTGGGCAGAAAACCATTCGCGCCCGCCTCGGCGCAGGCGGCGGCCGCGGCCTCACGCTCCGCGCCGGAGGTGCCGATCAGGATCGGGACGCGCGCCCGGGCGGCATGCATCGTCCGGATCAGGTCGAGCCCCGAGCCGTCCGGCAGGCCCAGATCGATGATCGCCGCCGAGGGCCGGTAGACGTTCAGGTGCCGCTTGGCCGAGGCCACGCAATCGGCACGCCGGATCCGCGCCCCGGAGCGCAGGCACATCAGGCGCAGCGCCTCCGACGAATAGCGGCTGTCCTCGACCACCAGCACGGTCATGCCCTGCAACGGCCGCGCCGTGGTCGGACGCGGCTGCAACGCCAGTCCATCGAATTCGTCTTCCATGACCCCTCCACCAGATGTCCGGCCGAATCCCTTTCGGCAAAAGCGATTCAACATGCCCGTGGTTGACCGTTGGTTAAGGCGCGGCCCTTGGTCGCTTGGCGTAGTGGCGTTTTCCGGCGCTATGTGTGGGCCGCCGCGTCGCTTGAGAGGAGACCGCAATGATCGGACGTCTGAACCATGTGGCCATCGCCGTTCCCGACCTCAAGGCAGCCGCAGCGCAGTATCGCGACACGCTGGGCGCCAAGGTCGGCGCGCCGCAGGATGAGCCCGAACACGGCGTGACGGTCATCTTCATCGAGCTTCCGAACACAAAGGTCGAACTGCTGCACCCGCTGGGCGAGGGATCTCCCATCGCCGGGTTCCTCGAAAAGAACCCCTCGGGCGGCATTCATCACATCTGCTACGAGGTCGAGGACATTCTCGCCGCGCGCGATAAGCTTCAGGCATCGGGCGCGCGCGTGCTGGGCACGGGCGAGCCCAGGATCGGCGCCCATGGAAAGCCGGTCCTGTTCCTGCATCCCAAGGATTTCACCGGAACCCTGGTCGAGCTGGAGCAGGTCTGATGGGTGTCGTCACCGGCCTCGTTCTCTACGCGATCATCTGGTTCATGACGCTCCTGATCGTGCTTCAGACCAATGTCGTCAGCCAGGACGAGGCGGGCAAGCGCGTGAAGGGTACTCATGGTTCCGCACCCGAGAACCCGCAGCTCGGCAAGCGGTTCCTTGTCACCTCGGGCATCGCCTTCGGGATCTGGGCCGTGATCGCGGCGATCATCATCAGCGGTTCAATCACCATCGAGGATATCGACCTCTTCACGCGCTTCGGGATGGGCTCCCCTCCGCCCGAGTGAGACGGTGGTAAAGATGCGTGAAGGTGGCGGCGCCGAGGACCGGTACCAGCAGGTTCACCACCGGGATCGTCAGGGGCACGGCCATCAGCACGCCGGCGGCGAAAATCGTCGGTCGGTGACGGCGGCGAAACGCGGCCGCGCCCGCGACATCGGAACGGCGCAGCGCCACGAGTTGCGCGTATTCCCGGCCCAGCAGGATGCCGTTCACCACCCAGAACAGGATCGGCGCAAGCGGCGTGAAGATCAGGTACAGCACCAGCGCGGCAAGGTTCACGGCAAGCAGCACACCGAGGAATTTCAGCGCGTCCACCAGCCCCTCGAAGATGCCGATGGCACGCGCGGGCGGCAGGTTGGGGTAGTGCTTGCGTTCAACGGCCGCCGCGATGGTCTCCAGGAACATCGAGATGAAGGCGGAGGCCACGGGCACCATCAGAATGCTCGACAAGACCAGCATCAGCGGCACGCTCGCCCATGTTAGTGCCGTGTCGACCCATGTGATCTCGCCGATCCAGGGCAGTGAGAAGCTTTCGGGCACGACCCAGCCGATCACTGTGACGAAGACCACGTAGAACCCGACCAGTAGCGCCAGTGTCAGGCCCAGACCGATTGCCAGAACCCCGAGAAAGCGTCCGTCGGTGATCTGCCCCAGCGCCTTGAGAAAATCGTTCAGGATCATTCGGCCATCCAGGTGGTGATCGCGTCCATGTCGGGCCGTGGCCGTTCAGGCGGCGTGCGCGTCTCGGTCCCGATATGGACGAACCCAGCCACGGATTCGGATGGCCCGAGGTTCAGCCCGCGCGCGCAGAACCCGGGGTGACGGGCGCGCCACCCGGTCAGCCAGCCCGCGCCCCAGCCCGCGGCAAGGCAGGCGTTGACCAGCGAAAGACAGGCCGCGCCCGCCGACATCTCCTGTTCCCAGACCGGGATCTTCTCCGACGCCTTGGGCGAGAGGATGACCGCGACGACAAGGTTGGCGTCGGCGAAGCTCGTCACCTCCTTTGCCAGCGCGTCCGGGTCGCGACCGTCCGCGCGACCGATCTCGGCGGTGAGGTCGGCGAGCCGCTGACAGGCCCCCCGCTCGAGCACGACGAAGCGCCAGGGCTCCAGCTTGCCATGATCGGGAACCCGCGCGGCGGCCCGGAGCAGGGTGGACAGCTCCGCCCTGTCGGGCACAGGCAGACCGAGCGTCTTGGGTGGTCGGGACCGGCGCGTCAGGAGAAAATCGAGGGTTTCGGGGCGCTTGGACAGCGGTGCTGCAACATCCGCTTGCGTATCGGGCATGGTGATCGGGTCTCGCGACAGAATGGGCACAGATTGGCCTGGGTCCATCCGATGTCGTCCTCTCGCGCGCGAAGATCAAGGGCCCGCGCGTCCCTCAGCCCTCGTCAGAGCGGAAGCGGAAGGGTCATCACCCCGAAAGCGGCGCCACTTCCCACAACGAGTGTCGCCATCAGAAGACGGCTCCGGGTCTCGATGAGATAGGCCAGCACAAGCGGGATCATGAACCCGATCGCATAGGCGAAGCCGCCGAGCATCGCGAGCGTGATCCATTCCACGATGCCACGGGGCAAACCGCCCAAGAAGGCCAGGGCGAACCACAGCGAAATCAGCGCCGTGACCCCGCCGAGCGCATGGAAGATCCAGGCCGGCATGCGGTCGAGAAACGCGTCGAAAGCGGAAAAGACCCGCTCGGGTCCTCGCGATCCATCCATGCCCGTTACACGGGAACGGGAAGTGCTGAATTCGGATGTCTTCATATCATCGAAGAGCGCGGATGGCGCTCGGGTCTTGTTACTCAACATGGGCCAACCCCCAGGTTCGCACTCGGTGATAGAGCTGATACCCGAGTCGGCGGCGCCGTCGTATGGCGGGATTCCGGCAGACCGCGTGAGGGTGGCCGAAAAGACACGGGTCCGGGGGGCGACACGGGCGATTCTCCGCCGATCGGGACGGGGCGCGGGCGGGATCGTGCCCGAAACCGGCCTTGGCCCTGCGATAGGCCGGATCATGGCCGATATTGTGTGTGGATGGCGTATCGGCCACAGGATTCGCGACCAACCGGAACAGGATCCCGGGACCGGTGTGCCTCTGGCCGTGTTTGGGTGGCGCATGGCCTCTCCGCGCTGCTATACACCGACCGCACGCAGCCGTGGGCCGCGCGCGCGACGGGCAAGCTCTTGGCCGGTCGCGGGAATCCGGGCCGCTGCCCCTAGCTCGCCTTGCGCTTCTTCGTGGCTCCGCCGGAGCGCTTGCCCTTGCCGCCCTTGGCCTGCTTTTCCGCGATCAGCTCGACCGCGCGCTCCAGAGTGATGTCCTGCGGGTCAAGATCTTTGGGCAGTGTCGCGTTCACTTTTCCCCATTTGACGTAGGGCCCGTAGCGCCCGCTCATGACGTTGACCGGACCGCCTTCGCCGGGATGCTCGCCCAATTCCTTCAGCGGCGCCGCCGCGGCACCGCGACCGGCGCGTCCCGCCGCCTTGGCCGCGATCAGTTCCACGGCGCGGTTCATGCCGACGGTGAACACCTCGTCGACCTCGGGCAGGTTGGCGTAAATGCGGCCATGCTTCACGAAGGGGCCGTAACGCCCGATGCCTGCCTCCACCGGTTCGCCGTCCTCGGGGTGATCGCCGACCTTGCGCGGCAGGCTCAGGAGCATCAGCGCCTTCTCGAGGTCCATCTCCGCGACCTCCCAGCCCTTGGGCAGGGAGGCGCGCGGCGGTTTCGGGACGTCTTCGGTCACATCGCCAAGCTGGACATACGGCCCGAAGCGGCCGGTCTTCAACCAGACGGGCTGGCTCGTGTCCGGGTCGACGCCCAGCATCTTGCCGTCCGGTCCCAGCCCGTCCGCCGCGCCGTCGCCTTCCATCCCCGGGGGACCGAAGGGGCGGGTGTAGCGGCATTCGGGATAGTTGGAGCAGCCGATGAACGCCCCGCCCGAGCGCGCGGTGCGCATCGAAAGCCGGCCCTTGCCGCAATTGGGGCAAAGTCGGGGATCGCCCCCGTCCTCCGTGGGCGGAAACAGGTGCGGCTCCAGCACCTCGTTGATCTTCTCCAGCACGTCGGTGATGCGCAGCTCCGAGGTCTCTGACACAGCGGCCGAGAAATCCTTCCAGAACCGTTCGAGCACGTCCTTGTAGTGCTTTTCGCCGGCCGACACGTCGTCGAGCTCGGCCTCGAGATTGGCGGTGTAGTCGTATTCGAGATAGCGGCGGAAGTAGTTGACGAGGAAGGCCGTCACCAGCCGCCCCTTGTCCTCGGGGAAGAGCCGGCCCTTGTCCTTCCGGACATAGCCTCGGGCCTGGATCGTGTCGATGATCGAGGCGTATGTGGATGGCCGCCCGATGCCCAGCTCCTCCATGCGCTTGACCAGCGTGGCCTCGGTGTAACGCGGGGGCGGCTGGGTGAAATGCTGCTGGCCCAGAACGCCGCCATTGTCCGACAGGATGCCCGCGCCGCCGCCCTCGATCAGCTTCGCGTGATCGGGCTTGAGCGCGTCACCCGCAAGCGTGAGCGCATCGCCCGAAGCCACCTGCGGCAGGCGCCTGCTGTCCTCGTCGTCGCCCGTGCCGGAGGCGACGTCGTCGCGCCCTTCCTCGTAGACCTTGAGGAACCCGTCGAACAGGATCACCTGACCGGTCGCGCGCAACTCCACCTCGCCGTCGCGGCTGGCGACGGTGACGGTCGTGCGTTCCATCCGGGCGGCTTCCATCTGGCTGGCAATGGTGCGTTTCCAGACCAGCTCGTAGAGCTTGCGCTGGTCGTCCTCGGACAGCTTCAGCTCACCCGGCGCCTTGGACATGTCCGTGGGCCGGATGCATTCATGTGCCTCCTGCGCGTTCTTGGCCTTGTTCTTGTACATCCGCGGGGTACTCGGGACGTAGTCCTTGCCGTAGCGCGCCGCGATGACGTCGCGGGCGGCATGCACCGCCTCGGGCGCCATGTCGATGCCGTCGGTCCGCATGTAGGTGATGTGCCCTGCCTCGTAGAGGCGCTGGGCCGCGCTCATCGTCTGCTTGGCGCCCATGCCGAACTTGCGGCTCGCCTCCTGCTGGAGGGTCGAGGTCATGAAGGGCGGCGCAGGGTTGCGCGTGGCGGGCTTGGCCTCCACCCCCGTGACGGCCAGCGCGCGGGAAGACACCGCCTTGACCGCAAGCCCGGCCTCCGCCTCGGTGGCGAGGTCGAAGCGGTCGAGTTTCTTGCCGCCCATGGCCACCAGCCGCGCCTCGAAGCTCTGGCCCCGGGGCGTTTCCAGCACCGCGCGCACCGACCAGTATTCGCGGGCGCGGAAGGCCTCGATCTCCATCTCGCGGTCGACGATGATTCGGAGGGCCACGGACTGCACCCGGCCTGCGGATTTCGCGCCGGGCAGCTTGCGCCACAGGACGGGCGAAAGCGTGAAACCCACGAGGTAATCCAGCGCGCGACGGGCGAGATAGGCCTCGACCAGTTCCATGTCGACGTCGCGCGGCTCGGCCATGGCTTGGGTCACGGCGTCCTTGGTGATCGCGTTGAAGGTCACGCGGCGGACGGTCGCGTCCTTCTTGATCGCCCGGCGCTTTTCCAGCGCCTCCTTGAGGTGCCAGCTGATCGCCTCGCCCTCGCGGTCGGGGTCGGTTGCGAGGATCAGGTCGGGGTCGTCCTTGAGCGCGTCGGCGATGGCCTTGACGTGTTTCTTGCTGTCCGACGCGATCTCCCACGTCATGTCGAACCCATGCTCGGGGTCGACCGAGCCGTCCTTGGACGGCAGGTCGCGCACATGCCCGTAGGACGCCAGAACCGTGTAATCGGACCCCAGATATTTGTTGATCGTCTTGGCCTTGGCGGGAGATTCGACGACGACAACGGGCATGAGGCAATAACCTTTGGCAGCGGGGATGGCTGTGGCGGCGGAACATGTGGGGCCTCGGGGTAGGTTGTCAATGCGGTATCCGCACGGTCCGCTGCGCCGGTTCCCCGCCCCCCGGAAGCGTCCGGGCGGGCAGAGGCCTGACGACCTCGGGGCCGGAAAACGGGTGTTTTATGCCGCCTTATGCGGCCCCGGTCAGCGCTACGCGGCCACCGGGGCTACGTGTGATCCGGCCGGCCATTTCCAGAATGGCGAGCGCCTGCGCGATCTTCCGCGGGGTCTGGCCGGTGTCGCGGATCAGCTGATCCTCGTCCAGCGGCGTGACGCTCAACCGCTCGAGCACGAGCGCCTCCACGCCCCCCTCCGGGAGCGGTGGGCGCGGCATGCTGGCCGGTCGTTCGGGCAGGGCCGGCGCGGCGCGGCGCGGTTCCGCCGGTGCGCCCAGCGCCTCGATCACGTCCTGCGCGCCACGCACCAGCGTCGCGCCGTCCCGGAGCAGGATGTTGCCGCCCGAGGCGCGGCTGTCCAGCGGATGGCCCGGCACCGCCATCACCTCGCGGCCCTGGTCGAGCGCCGCGCGCGCGGTGATCAGCGATCCGGACCGCGCGGCCGCCTCCACCACGATCACCGCCCGCGAGAGGCCGGACACGATCCGGTTGCGCCGTGGGAAATGTCGACCTTGCGGCTGCAGCCCGAAGGGCATTTCGCTGAGCCTGAGGCCCGCCTTGCCGATGCGTGTCGCAAGCTCTGCGTTCTCGGCCGGGTAGAGCACGTCCAGCCCGCCCGCCTGCACGGCCACGGTTCCGGTCTCCAGCGCCGCCTCATGGGCGAGCGCGTCGATCCCCCGCGCAAGGCCCGAGACGACCACATATCCCGCCTCGCCGAGCTCGCGCGCAAGGCGCCGCGTCATGCGCGCGCCCAAGGCGGAGGCGTTCCGCGTGCCCACCACGGCCAGCGAAGGCCGGCGCAGGAGCGACAGGTCCCCCAGCGCCCAGAGGACCGGCGGTGCGTCCGGGATGCGCGCGAGCGCCTCGGGATAGGTAGCATCGCCGAGGCACAGGAGCGTCGCACCCAGCCGTTTCGCGGCGCTGAACTCGGCCTTGGCCACCGGTTCGGGGCAGGGGGTGTAATCCGTGACGCCCGCATCCTTCGCGATGCCCGGGAGTGCTGCCAGCGCGGCCTCCGCGTGCCCATGCTCTGCCATCAGACGCAGGTAGGTCGCCGGTCCCACGCGCCGGGACCGCACAAGGCGCAGGCGCAAAAGCCTTTCGCGCGCGTCGGGCGCGGGGGGCGGTGTGTAGTCGAGCGGAGGTTCCGCGAATCCGGTGTCGGTCCAGAGAGCCATGCGCGCGACCGTAGGGCTCCAGTGGTTAACAGGGTGTTACCGGGCCGCGCGTGGCCGGTAACCAATGGCGCCGAGGATGGCGGCAAGCCATGTCAGCGTGGCGAGCAGCGTCATGGGAAGGATGACCACGAAGCTCCAGCCTGCGGGCGGTGCCGGGATCAGTGGCAGCGTCAGCGCGGCCGAAAGCGGGAACGCCGCGAGCCGCAGATAGGCCATGGGGCGCGGCGGCGGAGGGCTCGCCGCGCCCGGCGCACCCGCTCCGTGGCGCGCCATGGCCCAGAGCGTCACGGCGACGAGGGCGAAAAACGTCAGCGCGACAGGCCCCGCCGCAAGACCCGTCGCGACGGCGGGCGGCACGCTCAGCAGCGCGGCGAAGACCCGATCCGCCCATCCCGGGCTGAACCTTGCCCAACGCCGGTCCGCCAGCCATCGCCCCGCGATCAGGACGAGCCCCGCGACGGCCGCCAGCCCGGCGAAACCCGCCGGACCCGGCAGCGTCATCGCCGCGTCCTCCGCGAAGAACAGGCGTCCCCAGCCGGGCCAGGCGATCCCGGCGCCGGTGTAGAGCGCCAACTGCGTGCCCCATCCCGTGTTCCGCATCACCAATGGCAGGGCGACCCATGCAACGCCGAAGGTGATCGTCATGTGCCAGCCCAGGCTCGGCCAGAAGAAGGAGAGCGGCGGCGCCTCGTAGACCTGCGGGATCACGGCGCCCTCGATCAGCCAGCCCATGAGCGCGCCCGCAAACACGAGACTGCGCCAGTCCCGGACGCCGCAGGACCAGAGCGCGACAAGCGTCACATAGGCGAACCCCGCGTAGATCAGGACGAACTCGACGAGGACCGTGATCGCCTCTGTGCCACCGGCCGTCAGCCGGGCGACCGGACCCTCGTTGAGGAACACCAGTTCGGAAAAGACGAAGGCCGCTGCGCCGCCGCCCAGTGCCGCCGCACCGCGCCGCGCGACGCCGCCGGCCAGACGGCGCAGACCGCCGGCCCGCCCCCCGGCCTCGGCATGGCCCTCAGCCGGAGGCCGAGCCGCCAACGGTCAGCCCGCCGATCATCAGCGTCGGCTGGCCCACGCCCACGGGCACCCACTGGCCGTTCTTGCCGCAGTTCCCCATGCCGGGGTCGAGCGCCATGTCGTTGCCGATCGCGCGGACGTTCTGCAGCGCCGTGGCGCCGTCGCCGATCAGGGTCGCGCCCTTGACCGGCGCGCCGACCTTGCCGTTCTTCACGCGGTAGGCCTCGGTGCAGGAGAACACGAACTTGCCGTTGGTGATGTCGACCTGCCCGCCGCCGAAGCCCACGGCGTAGATGCCGTCCTTGAGCTCGGCGAGGATATCGGCGGGCTCCGCCTCGCCCCCCAGCATGTAGGTGTTGGTCATCCGCGTCATCGGCGCATGGGCGTAGCTCTCGCGCCGGCCGTTGCCGGTGGGGGCCACGCCCATCAACCGCGCCGATTGCCGGTCCTGCATGTAGCCCACGAGGATGCCGTCCTCGATCAGCACGGTCTTGCCCGCGGGCGTGCCTTCGTCATCCACGGTGATCGATCCGCGCCGGTCGGGGATCGTCCCGTCGTCGAGCACGGTGACGCCGGGGGCGGCCACGCGGCTCCCCATGAGCCCGGCGAAGGCCGACTGCTTCTTGCGGTTGAAATCGCCCTCGAGCCCGTGACCCACCGCCTCGTGCAGCAGGATGCCCGGCCAGCCCGGACCCAGGACCACATCCATCACGCCCGCAGGGGCAGGCTCGGAGGCCAGGTTGACCGCGGCGATCCTGAGCGCCTCGCGGGAAACGCTTTCCCAGTGGTCGCGCCCCAGAAGGCCGGCCATCCCGATCCGTCCGCCGCCGCCGGCATTGCCCGATTCGCGGCGGCCGTTCTCCTCGACGATGACGCTGACGTTCAGGCGCACCATGGGGCGGATGTCGGTGACCTGCGTGCCGTCGGGCCGCAGGATCGCCACCTCCTGGTGGCTGGCGGCGAGGCTTGCGCTGACCTGCACGACGCGCGGGTCGAGCGCGCGGGCGAAGGCGTCGATTTCGCGCAGCGTGTCGAGCTTCACGGCGAAACCGGCATCGGCCATCGGGTCGGCGTCGGTATAGAGCCGGACATTCGTGCCGGCGGGACCTGCCGCCAGCGTGCCGCCGCCGTCGCCCACGGCCAGACGCGCGGTTTCGGCGGCGCGGGTCAGTGCCGCCTCCGAGATCTCGGTGGAATGGGCATAACCCGCCACATCGCCCTTCACGGCGCGCAGTCCGAAGCCCTCGGCCGCATCGTAACTGGCGTTCTTCACCCGCCCGTCGTCGAAGACCAGCGCCTCGGACCGGCGCCGTTCGAGAAACAGCTCGCCATCCTC
Source organism: uncultured Roseicyclus sp. (assembly GCA_964578115.1). GTDB lineage: Bacteria > Pseudomonadota > Alphaproteobacteria > Rhodobacterales > Rhodobacteraceae > Roseibacterium. The sequence goes on along the minus strand of CAZOBK010000015.1, from coordinate 42,864 downwards.
GGCCCCGTCGGTGGCCGCACGCAGCAGGCGCAGCGCGGCGGCTTCGTCGATATGGGTGTCGAAGGGGCGAAAGGGCTCTGACATGATGGCTCCGGCGGGCTGGGGTGGGAAAAATGATCCAGGTCAATTTCGTCCGGGGTGAGACATTTTTGACCAATGTCTAACCCTGCCAACAGCTATATGGTCCGTGGAGCTTGGAACGCAACGGTCGGCCGAACGACGGACCCGGGCTGCCCGGGGCGGGAGACGACCGCGAGACAACAGGACAGGTAGGAATGGCACTTCGTAAGAAGATCGGCGGCCTCTGGGCCGCGTTTGGCGCGAGCCTTCTGGCAGGCGCGGCGCATGCGCAGACGGAAAGCCTGCGCGAAGGACTGGACGTCATCGGCGCGCCGGTGCCCGGTGGCATGGGCTTCCAGCCCGGCGTCACCTCGCTGGCTCAGGACGTGCGTGCGCTCGACACGTTCCTGCTGGTCATCATGACGGCGATCGTCCTGTTCGTGACCGCCCTGCTTCTTTGGTCGATCGCCCGGCACAACGCCAGGGCGAACCCGACACCCGCGACCTTCACCCACAATACGAGGATCGAGATCACATGGACCGTGGTCCCTCTCCTGATCCTCGTGGTGATCGGAGCGTTCTCGCTTCCGGTGCTGTTCCGCCAGCAGACCATCCCCGAGGCCGATGTCGTCATCAAGACGACCGGCTATCAGTGGTACTGGGGTTACGAATACCCCGAGGAGGGGATCGAGTTCCTTTCGGCCATGCTGGCCGAGGATCAGCTGGCCGAATACGGTTACACCCGCGACGAGTTCCTTCTGGCGACCGATGCCGCGATGGTCGTTCCCACCGGGCAGACCGTCGTGGTTCAGGTCACCGCCGCGGACGTGATCCACTCCTGGACGGTGCCGGCCTTCGGCGTGAAGCAGGACGGCGTTCCGGGCCGCCTGGCCGAACTGTGGTTCGAGGTCGAGCCGGGGCAGGAGGGTGTCTATTTCGGCCAGTGTTCGGAGCTGTGCGGCTCGGCGCATGCCTATATGCCCATCACCGTCTTCGCCGTGACACCCGAGGAATACGAGGCGTGGCTGGCCGGTGAGGCGCAGGAATTCGCCTCGACCGGCGGCATGCGCGCGCCCGCGATCCTCGAATTCGCGGCCGTGGAATAATGCGTAAGGCGCGCGTCGCCGCGCCGTCACTGTTGTGGCGGGACGACGCGCACCCTACGATATACAGAGCAAACAGATGACCGACGCAACGACTAACGCAACGACTGGCACGCCGGAAGCGCAATTCGGCGACTACGTGCAGCTTCTCAAGCCGCGCGTGATGTCGCTGGTCGTGTTCACGGCGCTCGTGGGCCTTCTTGTGGCGCCGGGAGGGGTGTCGCCGATGATCGGCCTCGCCGCGATCCTCTTCATCGCGCTGGGCGCAGGCGCATCTGGTGCGCTCAACATGTGGTACGATGCCGATATCGACCGGATCATGAAGCGCACGCGCGGCCGCCCCGTGCCCTCGGGCCGGGTCGATGCCGGTGAGGCGCTGTCGATCGGTATCGCGTTGTCGGTGATGTCGGTGGCCATGCTGGGACTGGCAACGAACTGGGTCGCGGCGGGGCTGCTGGCCTTTACCATTTTCTTCTACGCCGTAATCTACACCATGTGGCTGAAGCGCCTGACGCCGCAGAACATCGTCATCGGCGGCGCGGCCGGGGCGTTCCCGCCCGTGATCGGCTGGGCTGCCGTTACCGGAAGCGTGTCGGTCGAGGCCCTCCTGATGTTCGGCCTCATCTTCATGTGGACGCCGCCGCATTTCTGGGCGCTCGCGCTGTTCATGAAGGCGGACTACCACGAGGCCAAGGTGCCGATGCTGACGGTGACCCATGGACGGACCGAGACGCGGCGCCAGATCTGGATTTACTCGCTTCTCCTTGCACCCGTGGCGCTGGGCCTCGGGCTGACGCCGGTCGCGGGTCCGGTCTATCTGGCCGCCGCCGTGGTACTGAACGCGATCTTCCTCATCCGCGCCTTCGCGGTGTGGCGCCGCGACGAGGCGACCGCCGAGGCCGACGGTTTCGCCGCCGAAAAGCGTCTCTTCCGTTTCTCGCTGAGCTATCTTTTCCTTCATTTCGGCGCGCTTCTTGCCGATGCTGCATTGCGCCTGACGGGCGTCATGGGGGTCTGAGACCATGCCGATCACGCAAACCCACGAGTTGCACACGCGCCGTTTCGGCCGGAACCTCGGTGTCGCGCTGAGCCTTGTGGCCTTCGCCGCGATCGTCTTCGGCCTGACCGTCGCCAAGATCCGCGAAGGCGCCTCGATGGAGGCCTATGACCACCAGCCCCGCGTGTCGATCACGCCACCCGTTTCAAACGGTTCGGAGGATGGGCAGTGACCCTGAACCAGAACCAGAAGGTCGTCACGCGGCTCATCGGCGTCATCGTTTTCATGGGGGCGCTCGCTTGGGCTGCGGTGCCGCTCTACGACTGGTTCTGCCGGGTCACGGGCTTCGGCGGCACGACGCAGGTCGCCAGCGCGGAAAGCGAGACCGTGTTGGATCAGACCATCCGCGTGCGCTTCGACGCGAGCCGCGCACGCGACATGCCGTGGGAGTTCCGCGCCGTGGAGCCGCATATGGACGTGCGCATCGGTGAGACCGGGCTTGCCTTCTACGAGGCGCACAACCCGACCGACCGCCCCATCGCCGGCACGGCAAGCTTCAACGTGGCCCCTTTCGAGACGGGCCCGTATTTCGTCAAGATCGCCTGTTTCTGCTTCGAGCTTCAGGTCCTCCAGCCCGGCGAGACCGTGCTGATGCCCGTGACCTTCTTCGTCGACCCCGAGATCGTGGATGATCCCGAGACGGTCGGCATCCCCGCCATCACCCTGTCCTACACGTTCCACGTCACGGACATGCCCGAAGATTACGCCGCGCTCGAGGTGACCGAGCCTGCGGCGGCGAACTGACGACCCACCGGGAGGACCGCACCCATGGCCCACGCCAAACACGACTATCACATCCTGCCGCCCTCGATCTGGCCATTCATGGCGGCCGGCGGCGCCTTCGCCATGCTCTTCGGGGCGGTGAACTGGATGCACGGCTCCGGGCCGTGGCTGTTCCTCATCGGCTTTGCCGCGGTACTCTACGTCATGTACGGCTGGTGGGCCGACGTGGTGTCCGAAAGCCAGCAGGGCGACCACACCCCGGTGGTGCGGCTGGGCCTGAAATACGGGTTCATCATGTTCATCATGTCCGAGGTCATGTTCTTCGCGGCGTGGTTCTGGGCGTTCTTCAAGCACGCCATCTACCCGATGAACACCTACGAGGCCTCGACCTACGTGCCGCCCGAGATCTACGCGGTCGATCCCTTTCATCTGCCGCTGATCAACACCCTGGTGCTGCTTCTTTCTGGCTGCGCCGTGACCTGGTCCCACCATGCGCTCGTCCATGGCGGCCCGCGCAAGGATGTGGCCAACGGCCTGATCCTCGGCGTCGTGCTGGGCCTCATCTTCACCGGTCTGCAGGCCTTCGAGTATTGGGAGCTGATCGCCCATTACGACTGGACTTTCGGCGGCGACAAGTTCTTCTCGACCTTCTTCCTTGCCACCGGATTCCACGGTCTGCACGTGATCATCGGAACCATCTTCCTCTTCATCTGCTGGCTGCGGGTGCTGAAGGGCCATTTCACCCCCGAGAAACATATCGGGTTCGAGGCTGCGGCCTGGTACTGGCACTTCGTCGACGTGGTCTGGCTGTTCCTCTTCGCAGCGGTCTATATATGGGGTCAGGCGGTGGTGATCTCCTGACCGGAGCCGGGGGCTCTGCCCCCCGCGCGTTCCGCGCTCCCCCCGGCGGTATTTCCGGAAAGATGAAGGGGCCGGACAGGGGCCCCGCCGACGCGAAACGAAAGGCCCGCCGCGAGGTGGGCCTTCTTCTTGGAGGTGACATGGTCCGACGCATTATCTGGCCGCTGATCTTCGGGCTTGGCGGTGTGGCGATCCTGATGTCGCTGGGCATCTGGCAGGTGCAGCGCCTCGCCTGGAAAGAAGGTATTCTGGCCGACATCGAGGCGCGCATCGCCGCGGCGCCCGAGACGCTGCCCGAGGTGCCGGATCCCGTTGCGCATCGCTACATGCCGGTCGTGGCCGAAGGTGTCCTCGGAGACGATTACGTGCGCGTTCTGGTCAGCCAGCGGGGGCAGGGCGCGCAATACCGCGTGATCTCGCCCTTCGAGACAGGCGACCGTCGGATCATGGTCGATCGCGGCGTCATGCCGACGGAGGGCACGCCGCCCGAGCACTCGGGCGAGGTGGTGGTCACGGGCAATCTGCACTGGCCCGACGAGGTGGACGGGTTCACGCCTGTGCCGGACGTGGCGCGCAACATCTGGTACGCCCGCGACGTCGACGCGCTGGCCGACCGCCTCGGCGCGCTGCCCATCCTCCTGATCGCCAGCGACATGTCGGTTTCGGACGCGCCCGTGACACCCCTTCCGGCCGACACCGGCGGAATACCGAACGATCACCTGAACTACGCGGTCACATGGTTTTCGCTGGCCGCGCTCTGGATGGGGATGACACTCTTTCTTCTGTGGCGTATCAGGCGGAAACCGTGACTGAGAGAGGCGCCATGCGCTACGTCTCCACCCGGGGCCAGGCCCCCGAACTGACATTCGAAGAGGCGATGCTGACGGGCCTTGCGCGCGACGGCGGTCTCTACGTTCCGGCCGAGGTGCCGCGGATGAGCGCGGGCGACATCGCGGCGCTTGCGGGGCTACCTTACGAAGAGGTGGCGTTCCGCGTGATGCGGCCCTTCATCGGCGACGCCTTCACCGATGACGAATTCGCCGAGCTGATCGCGCGGGCCTATGCCGGCTTCGGCCATGACGCGCGCGCGCCGCTGAAGCAGCTGCAGCCGAACCACTTCCTGCTGGAGCTGTTCCACGGGCCGACGCTGGCGTTCAAGGATTTCGCCATGCAGCTGATCGGACAGATGTTCGAGGCGTCGCTCGCGCGCCGTGGCGAACGCGTGACCATCGTGGGTGCCACCAGCGGCGACACCGGGTCGGCGGCGATGGAGGCCTTTCGCGGCCTCGACGCCGTCTCGGTCTTCATCCTCTTCCCCCACGGTCGGGTCTCCGAGGTGCAGCGCCGGCAGATGACCACCGTGACCGAGGACAATGCCCATGCCCTCGCGCTTTCCGGCAATTTCGACGATTGCCAGGCCCGCGTGAAGGACATGTTCAATGATTTCGCCTTTCGCGACCGGGTGCGGCTGGCCGGCGTGAACTCGATCAACTGGGCGCGGGTTCTGGCGCAGGTCGTCTATTACTTTACCGCCGCCGTCAGCCTCGGCGCGCCGCATCGCCCGGTCAGCTTCTGCGTGCCCACCGGCAATTTCGGCGACATCTTCGCGGGTCACATCGCCAAGCGCATGGGCCTGCAGATCGACAAGCTGATCGTCGCCACCAACCAGAACGACATCCTGCATCGCGCGCTCAGCTCGGGCGATTACGTGCCGGACGGCGTGACGCCCACGATCAGCCCGTCGATGGACATCCAGGTCTCCTCCAATTTCGAGCGTGCGCTGTTTGACGCCTATGGCCGGGACGGTCGTGCGGTCGCGCAATTGATGGACGAGCTGAAGGCGGGCGGCTTCCATATCAGCCAGGGCGCGCTGGAATCCCTGCGTGCCGATTTCGCCTCGGGCCGCGCCTCGGAGGACGAGACCGGCGCGATGATCGCGCGGGCCCGTTCCGAGATGGGGGAGCTTCTGTGCCCCCACTCCGCCGTCGGCGTGCAGGTGGCGCAGGCCTTCACCGGGACGACGCCGCTGGTGACGCTTGCCACCGCGCATCCCGCTAAGTTCCCCGATGCGGTCGAGGCGGCCACGGGTATTCGCCCCGCGCTGCCGCCGCGCATGGCCGACCTGATGGACCGGCCCGAGCGCGTGACGCGCGTCGACAACGACCTCGCCGCGATCGAGGCCCTGATCGAAGAGGATGTCTTCGCGTGAGTGTCGAGCTTCATACCCTGTCGAACGGCCTGCGGATCGTGGTCGAACCGATGCCGGGGCTGCAATCGGCCGCGATCGGCCTCTGGGTCAGTGCCGGCGGCCGCCACGAGCGCGCCGAACAGAACGGCATCGCCCATTTCCTCGAGCATATGGCCTTCAAGGGCACAGCGCGGCGGAGTGCCTTGCAGATCGCCGAGGAAATCGAGGATGTGGGCGGCTATATCAACGCCTATACCTCGCGCGAGGTCACGGCCTATTACGCCCGCGTCCTGAAGGAGGACGTGCCGCTGGCCGTGGACCTGATCGCCGATATCGTGCTCAACCCCGCCTTCGACCCGACCGAGATCGAGGTCGAACGCGGCGTCATCCTGCAGGAGATCGGACAGGCTGCCGACACGCCCGACGACATCATCTTCGACTGGCTGCAGGAAGAGGCGTTTCCCGAGCAGCCGCTGGGCCGGACCATCCTTGGCCCCGCCGAGCGCGTGCGCGGCTTCGCACGCGGCGATTTCGACAGGTTCGTGGCCGAGCATTACGGACCGGGCGAGTTGATCCTGTCGGCGGCCGGCGGCGTCGATCCGGCCGAGATCCTGCGTCTGGCCGAGGCCGCCTTCGGCCACCTAAAGGCCAGTCCCCCGGCCGAGGCCGAGCCGGGCAGTTTCGCGGGCGGCGAGAGACGCGTGATCAAGGACCTCGAACAGGCCCATTTCACCCTCGCGCTCGAGGCACCGGGCTATCGGTCCGACGATATCCATACGGCGCAGATTTATGCAACGGCACTGGGTGGCGGCATGTCCTCGCGGCTGTTCCAGGAAATCCGGGAACGGCGCGGCCTGTGTTACACGATCTTCGCGCAGGTCGGTGCCTTTGACGACACCGGCATGTTGACGATCTACGCGGGAACGTCGGGCGAGCAGATCGGCGGCCTCGTGGAACTGACGCTTGAAGAGCTGCGCCGCTCCGCCGAAGACATGAGTGCGGCCGAGCTTGAGCGCGCGCGCGCCCAGATGAAGGCGGGGTTGCTGATGGGGCTCGAGAGCCCCTCGGCCCGGGCCGAGCGGAACGCCCGCCTTGTGGCGATCTGGGACCGGGTGCCGCCGCTGGAGGAGACCATCGCCCGCATCGACGCGGTCAACCTGCAGGGCCTGCGCGCCCATGCCGGCGGTCTTGTCGCCTCGGGTCAGGCTGCCATGGCGCTTTACGGTCCCGTGGCCGGCGCGCCGGACCTCGTCCGCGTGAGGGAGCGTCTGGCCGCCTGATGCTCAGCCGAAAGCGGCACCTCCGGATCGACACCGACCGGCTTACGCTGCGCCTGCCACGGCATGCCGATTTTCGCTCCTGGTCCGCCCTGCGCAGCGCAAGCCGGGATTTCCTCGCCCCGTGGGAGCCGGCATGGGCCAGCGATCACCTCAGTCGCAAGGCCTTCACCAACCGCGTCTACTGGGCGCATCGGGCCATCTCGCAGGGGTCGGCCGTGCCGCTGTTCATCCACCTGCGCGAGGGCGAGGTTCTGCTGGGAGCCATCACGCTCGACAATATCCGGCGTGGCCCGGCGCAGGCCGGCACGCTTGGCTACTGGATCGGCGAGAGCCACGCACGGCACGGCTACATGCGCGAGACCATCGAGGCGGTGGTGCATTACGCCTTCCGCAGCCTCGATCTCAGCCGGATCGAGGCGGCCTGCCTGCCCGAGAACGCCGCTTCGCGCGGGGTGCTTGAGAAGAGTGGGTTCAAGTATGAAGGCGTGGCGCAGAGCTATCTGCAGATCAACGGACGCTGGCGCAATCATGTGCTCTACGCCAATCTGCGATCCGACCGGCGCGGGCGCACGGATGTGGGTTAGGGCACGCAGGCGCTGCGGGCAGGCCGGACAAGCCGGCTTTTCCGTGCCGGAAATCTCGAGATTTCCTTTTCGTTTTCCTCGCGGAAAACGGCGCCTATCATATCACCCATGACTGACATTCTGAACGCGCTACTCGCCGCCGGACTGCCCGAGGCCGCCCTGCGCCCGCCCGAGCCGCAATACCTCGAGGAACCCCGTGGCCGCTGGCATGGCCGCGCCGCGGCCGTGGTCGCGCCTTCGGATACCGAGGGCGTGGCCTCCGTCATCCGGGCTTGTGCCGCGACACGCACCCCCGTGATCCCGTTCGGCGGCGGCACCGGGCTTGTGGGCGGGCAGCTCTCGGGCGAAGGACTGGCCCCTGTGATCTTGTCGCTGGAGCGTATGCGGGCCATCCGCGCGCTCGATGCGTTGGCCGGCACCATGACGGTCGAGGCCGGCGCGATCCTTGCAGACATCCACGGCGCGGCGGAGGAGGAGGGGCTGATCTTCCCGCTCATGCTCGCCTCGCAGGGCTCCGCACGGCTGGGCGGGCTTCTGGCGACGAACGCGGGCGGGGTGAACGTGCTGCGCTACGGCAATGCGCGCGATCTCTGCCTCGGGATCGAGGCGGTCCTGCCCGACGGCAGCGTGATGCGCACGCTCTCGGGGCTTCGCAAGAACAACATGGGCTATGACCTGCGCCACCTGCTGATCGGGGCGGAGGGCACGCTGGGTGTCATCACCGCCGCGACGCTGCGGCTTTTCCCCAAACCGGCCGCCACCGGTGCCGCGCTGATGGTCGTGCCCGATCCCGACGCGGCGCTGGGTCTTCTGGGGCTGGCGCAGGCCCGCGTGGGCGCGGGGCTCTCGGCGTTCGAGATCATGCATCGCATGGGTCTCGATTTCCTGCGCGAGGTGGGGCCGGAGGTGCGCCACCCCTTCGCCGAGCCCCCGGACTGGACGTGCCTTATCGATCTGGGTCTCGGGGAGGGCGATAGCCCGGATGCCGCGCTAGAGGCACTCTTCGAAAGCGCGCTGCATGCGGGTTTCGTCACGGACGGCCTGATCGCGCAATCCGAGGCGCAGCGGGCGGAGTTCTGGACCCTGCGCGAGACCATTCCGCTGGCCAATCGACGGATCGGGGCGATCTCGTCCCATGACATCTCGGTTCCGGTGGCCGCGGTCCCGACCTTCATCGCCAAGGCGCCCGGTCGACTGGCGCGGATCGGGGCCTACCGAATCAACTGCTTCGGCCATCTGGGCGACGGCAATCTGCATTACAACGTCTTCCCCCGGCCCGGCCGGTCGCGTGCCGATCACGAGGCCGAGCGTCCCATGATCAAGCGGGCGATCCATGACCTTGTGCATGAGATGGGCGGCTCGATTTCCGCAGAGCACGGGATCGGGCGGCTGAAGGTCGACGACCTCGAACGTTACGGCGATCCGGCGAAACTGGCGGCGATGCGGGCGATCAAGGCGGCGCTGGACCCGTTGGGCATCATGAACCCGGGCGCGGTTCTGCGCGCCTAACCCAGCAGGCGCTCCACCAGACCGCTTTCGGGGTCGGCCAGTGCCTCGACAATGGAAAAGTGGTTTTCCCCCGCGAAATAGGCGTCCGAAACGTCACCGCCCGCGCGGCCCCATGCCTCGGCCAGAAGCCGGGTCTGGCGCATGAGTTCGGGCCGTTCGGCCGCGCCCACCACGGCGTGGATCGAAAGCCCTGTGCGCGGCATGAGCAACGCTGGGCTCTCAGCCTCCGCCTCGGCAGCGTCGAGCTTGAGTGCCTCGTTCATCGCCGAATGCATCAGGGGCCGCAGGTCATGGATGCCGCTGATGGACACCACCCGCTCGATCCGGGCCGCGACCGGCGCGGGCAGGGGGCTGTCTTCACCGGCCATGCGCGCCACCAGATGCCCGCCGGCCGAATGCCCGGCTATAAGGATCGGTCCGGGCACCTCCTCCGCCGCGGCGCAGATCGCAAAGGCGACCGACTTGGTGATCGCGGAGATGCGGACATCCGGCGCCTGCGGGTACCTCGGCATGGCCACGGCCCAGCCGCGCCGCCTCGGACCGGCGGCGAGATGGGAAAAGGCGGATTTGTCCATCCACTGCCAGTAGCCGCCATGCACGAAGACCACGAGGCCGCGTGCCTCCGTCTCGGGCAGGAAGAGGTCGAAGCGTTCTCGTGGCCCGCTGCCGTATTCCAAGTCGAGCCGCGCCTTGCCCTGCGCCTCCATCGCCGCGCGCCATGCCGCGGCCATCTCCGACCACAGGCCGGCCAGCGCATCGCTGCCGGGAACGTAGGAGGAATTGTCGAAGGCGTCGGTCCAGTCGACGGGTTCGGGCCGGTCGATCACGGCTCGCTGTCCATCATGAACATCGGCCCGCCGCGCCAGCGGGGGAAGCCGAAGCCGTTGATCATTGCCACGTCGATCGCCTCGGGCGAGGCGGCGATGCCCTCGGCCAGAAGCGCGGCACCTTCCTCCTGCATGACCGTCAGGATGCGGTGCATGATCTGCCCCGCGTCGAGGCTCTGCCGCGTGATCCCCTTGCGGGCGGATTCCGCCTCGATCAGGGCGGTCACCCATGGGTCTGGGGCCCCCGCCTGGTCCTGCGTGTAGTCGTACCAGCCGCGCCCGGTCTTGCGCCCCAGCCGGCCGATCTCGCAGATGCGGTCGGCGATCTCGATATAGCGCTCGGACGGATCGCGCGTGGCCGCCTGCCGCTTGCGCATGGCCCAGCCGATATCGAGCCCGGCGAGGTCGGCCATCTGGAAAACGCCCATGGGAAAGCCGAAATCCCGCATGGCCGCGTCGATGCGCTCGGGCAGGGCGCCGTCCTCCAGCATGCAATCGGCCTCGCGCCGGTAGCGCGCCATGATGCGGTTGCCGATGAACCCGTCGCAGACGCGCGCCGGCACCGTGATCTTGCGCAGCCGCTTGCCGAGCGCGAGCCCGGTGGCCAGCACGTCCGACGCCGCCTCGCGCGTCACGATCAGTTCGAGAAGCTTCATCACGTGCGCCGGCGAGAAGAAGTGGAGACCGATCACACGGGAAGGGTCGGTCGTGCCCGCGGCGATCTCGTCGATATCAAGATAGGAGGTGTTGGAGGCGAAGATCGCATCCGGGCGGGCGACGGCGTCGAGTTCGGCGAAGACCGCCTTCTTGACGTCCATGTCCTCGAACACCGCCTCGACGATAAGATCGCAGTCCGAGAGTGGGCCGAAATCCATTACGACGATCAGCACGGCCTCGGCGGCCTGCCGTGCGTCGGGGCTCAGCAACCCGCGCCCGGCGCTGTCGTCGAGGATGCCGAGGACCCGTCCACGGGCAAGCGCTGCCCGCTTGTCGTCGCGTTCGACGATTGTCACGCCAAGCCCGGCCAGAAGGCAGGCGGCGGCGATGCCCGCGCCCATGGTGCCCCCGCCGAGCACACCGATTCTGTCAAGGCGTCGGGGAGATGCGCCCTCGGCTTCGTCGAGGCGCGACACCGACCGGTCGGCGAAGAAGACATGACGCAACGCGGCGGATTGCGCGCTGTCGCGGAGGGCGATGAAGGCTTCCCGTTCGGCGCGAAAGGCGGCCTCGGCATTGAGGGCGAGGCTGCGCTCCACCGCCTCGATCGCAGCGACGGGGGAGATCTGGCCCCGTGCCTTTTTGCGTATCCTCGCCTTCTGCGCTTCAAATCCCTCCGCGTCCGCGGGCGTACAGGCCGGCCTCTTCATCAGCGGCGCCGGGATACCGGCCTCGGCGGCCTCCAGCGCCAGCGCACGGGCCGCCTCGTGGAGGTCACCGGAGGCGAGTTGATCGACCAGACCCATATCCGCCGCGTCGCGGGCCGAGACCGGCTTGCCGCCCGCGATCATCGCCAGCGCCTTGTCCGCCGCGACCAGCCGGGGCAGCAACACCGTGCCCCCCGCGCCGGGGATGATCCCGAGGTTCACCTCGGGCAGGCCCAGCTTCGCGCCCGGTGCCGCGATCCGGTGCGAACATCCCAACGCAACCTCGAGACCGCCGCCCAACGCCACGCCCTCGATCGCCGCAACCCACGGCTTCGTCGCCGCGTCCAGCATGCGCACGACATCGGGCAGGGACGGGTCCTGCGGCGGCTGGCCGAATTCGCGGATGTCGGCGCCTGCGATGAAACTGCCGCCCGCTCCGCCCAGCACCGCACCACGGATCATGGGGTCGGCCTCGATCCGCGCGATGGCCTGGGCCAGCCCCTCGCGGATCGCGTGGTTCAGTGCATTGACCGGAGGGTTGGACAAGGTGACGATGGCGATCCCGCCCTCGGTCCGGACGCTGACCGCCGCTTGCGCCATCTCAGGTCCGCACACCGGCGAAGCGCGCCGCCCATCCCTCGCGGTCCTCGTCGGCGATCTTGGCGAAGAGAACATCCGGCACGGTGAAGGCGTGTCCGGGCGGCAGAGCGGCAAGCGCGGTCTCGGCGTTTTCGGGCCAGGCAAGCTCCACCCCCATCGCGTCCGTCATCGCGGAGGCGGCGTCGGGGATGAAGGGCGCCGACAACGCGGCGTAGAACGGGATGAGGTTCAGCGCGAAGCGGGTGATGGCGGCGGCGCGCGCCGGGTCCTCCTTGAACGCGGTCCAGGGCGCGGCGGATTGCAGGTACTCGTTGCCCGCCACCCAGATCGCGCGCAGCTCGGCCGCGGCTTTGCGGATCTCGATGGCGTCCATATGCGCCTCGTAACGGCGCAGGCGTGCCTCCAGATCCGCGATGAGCGCCGTTTCCTGCGGCCCGTATTCGCCACCTTCCGGCACGGCCTCCCCGAACTTGGAGCGGCAGAACTTGGTGATCCGGCTGACGAAATTGCCGAGCACGTCGGCGAGGTCCTTGTTCACGTCCTGCTGGAACGCCTCCCAAGTGAACTCGCTGTCCGAGGTTTCGGGCGCGTGCGACAGAAGCCACCAGCGCCAGAAGTCGGGCGGCAGGATCTCCAGCGCCTGATCCATGAACACGCCGCGCCCCTGGCTGGTCGAGAACTGCCCGCCGTCGTAGTTCAGGTAGTTGAACGACTTGATGTAATCGACGAGCTTCCACGGCTCACCGCTGCCCAGGATCGTGGCGGGGAAGCTGAGCGTGTGGAACGGCACGTTGTCCTTGCCCATGAACTGCACGTAGCGCACGTCATCGGCCCCCTTGTCGGTGCGCCACCAGCGTTCCCAATCCGCTCCTTTGCCCGAGTCCACCCATTCCGCCGCGCAGGCGATATATTCGATGGGCGCGTCGAACCAGACGTAGAAGACTTTGCCCTCCATGCCGGGCCAGTCCTGATCGCCCTTCCTGACCGGGATGCCCCAGTCGAGATCACGGGTGATGCCCCGGTCCTGCAGGCCGTCGCCGTCATCCAGCCATTTCTTCGCGATGGAGGTGGTCAGCACCGGCCAGTCGGTCTTTGAGTCAATCCACTCGCGCAGCTGGTCGCGCATCGCCGACTGCCGCAGGTAGAGATGCTTGGTCTCCCGCACCTCGAGGTCGGTGGAGCCCGAGATCGCCGAACGCGGCTCGATCAGGTCGGTCGGGTCGAGCTGCTTGGTGCAGTTCTCGCACTGGTCGCCGCGTGCCTTGTCGTACCCGCAGTTCGGGCAGGTGCCCTCGATATAGCGATCCGGCAGAAAGCGGCCGTCGGCCTTGGAATAAACCTGCTTTTCCGAGACTTCCACGATCAGCCCGTTCTCGGCCAGCTTGCCCGCGAAATGCTGTGTCAGCTTGTGGTTCTGCGGGCTCGAGGACCGTCCGAAATGATCGAAACTGAGGCGAAAGCCATGCCCGAGCGCGTCCTGCACCGCCCACATCTCGGCGCAGTAGTCCTCGACCGGCTTGCCGGCCTTGGCGGCGGCAAGTTCCGCCGGGGTGCCATGCTCGTCCGTGGCGCACAGAAACAACACCTCGTTGCCGCGCGCGCGCATGTAGCGGGCATGCAGATCGGCGGGCAGCTGGCTGCCCACCAGGTTGCCCAGATGCTTGATCCCGTTGATGTAGGGGATCGCCGAAGTGATCAGGATGCGTGCCTTGGTCTGGGCCATGTATTCGGGGTCCTTGCCTGCGCCTTGGGTCCGGTTTAGCGCTGTGTGCGGGTGGTGGCCAGAGGGGCTGCGCTCAGTCCTCGCGCCCGTTGCGGCGGAAGATGCGCCCGACCTGGAAGGAGGTTCTGGGAATCCAGACATAGGGCGCGCGCGTCTCGGACGGCGCGCGCAGGCGCATGCGGATGATGCCGAAGACCAGCAGGCCCAGATGCGCCGCTGCGATGAACCAGAAAAGCGCGCGGGGCCCGTAGGCCGCGATCAGGCCCGAGGTGGTCAGCGGCGCCATGATGGCGCCAAGCGCGAAAAAGAACATGAGTGCCGCCGAAAGCTCCACCCGCTGGTCGTCCGTGGCCCAGTCATGGGCATGGGCCGCGGCCACCGAGTAGATCGGGAAGGTCGTGGCCCCGAAGGCCAGGGCCGCGCTGAAGACAGCCGCGGTTCCGAACCCCGCCAGCGCCACCGTGACCGCGCAGGCCGCGATCGAGGCGACGGACAGCCAGATCATGACGCTGCGCCGGTCGTAGCGATCCGCCAGCCAGCCGGCGGGCCATTGGGCCAGTGCGCCGCCCAGCACGAAGGCCGCGAGGAAAAGGCCGATCTGGTCGGGGGCGAGACCCACCTGCGTGCCGTAGAGCGGGCCCACCATGCGGAACGATGCGCTCGAGACGCCGGCCACCACCACGCCCGCCACCGCCAGCGGCGACAGCGACCAGGCGAGCGCGGGCCTCAGCCGTGGTGCGGCGGGCGTCTCGGGCTGGCGGAGGCGCGTAAGGGTCAGCGGCAGAAGCGCCGCGCAGCACAGGAGCGCGAGCAGGTTGTAGGAAACGTAGGAGGCAGGCGCGAGCACCCCGATCAGCAGTTGCGCGGCCAGCGACCCGGCGGTGTCGACCATGCGGTAGGTGCCCAGGGCGCGGCCCCTTGTCTCGTTGGTGACCTTGGCCTGCAGCCACGCCTCGATGACCGTGTAGCACCCTGCGATGCACAGGCCCGAGGCCACCCGCATCAGGGCCCAGGCATAGGGGTCGATCACCATCATGTGCGCCAGCAGTCCGATCGCGCCCATGGCGGTGAAGGCCGCGAAGGCGCGGGAATGGCCGACGCTGCCCATCAGTCGCGGCGCCCACCAGCAGCCCACGAAAAAGCCGAGGAAATGCGCCGAGCCCAGTAGGCCGATCTGTCCCGTGGTGAAGCCGAGCTCGGTGCCCGAGAGCACGTCGAGCGGTCCGACGCCCCCGGACGAGAGTTGCAGCAGGATGACCGAGAGAAACAGGGCCGCGAAGGATATGATGAGGCGCATTGGACCGGTGCGGGAGACGTACCGCGCCAGACCTGAAGTGCTTTGCGCCGTGCGGCAAGCGCTTTTGCGCCGGACCCGGGTCGTTTTGCGCCGGTTTGCGGTCGGGGGGCGTTTTCTTTCAGGAAAACGGACGGAAACTTGCGTTTTCCGGTGCCTCCGGGGTCAGGCGGGTTGCGGTTGAGCGAGGGGGACGATCCCGGGCGTGCCGTCCGGCCCACGCCGGATGTGCCACTCCCCCGGCGGCGCTTCCCGCGCGCGGAGCCGCGACAGGCGCCAGCCCGGGGTCTGGGGCGTCTCATGGGCCGGGTCGAGCCGCCAGCGGGTCTCGACCCCCGCCGCGCCCCCGTCCCCCGGCGTGAGCAGGAGGCCCAGTGGCACGCGCGCGCCGGTCTCCGCCCCCGTCTCCGCCCCCGCTTCCGCCGCAAGATGCAGCCGCCGCACCGGTGTCAGCCCCGGCGGTTCGGGCAGGTCCGCCACCACGAGCGGCACGATGCCCGCGCGCAGCGCCTCTTCCATGGACCAAAGGATGTCCTCGGGGCGCGTGGGATCGACGAAGATCAGGCGGCCGGGGTCGATCTCTTCGCGCACCCCGCTCATGTGCAACCGGTCGGGATGCCAGCCGGGCCGGATCCAAAGGATCGTGCCTTGCGTGCCCCGCGCCAGCCACAGCGCCAGCCGCCGCCGCGCGGGGCCGCAGATCTCATGGGCCCGCGCCCCCGCCAGCCGGAAGCGGCCCAGAAGCGGGATGGCCGGCCGCTCCTGGCGGTGGGACGTGCGGGTGAGGCGGGTCAGATCCATGGGAGAAGATTATAATGTTCCACTTTTGTTCTCAAGGGGCGGTGTCGGTGGGCAGTATCGGCTTGCCCTCCGCCAGCCTGCGCCTAAGGTCCCGTCCGACAGAACAACCATCAGGGACAGACCAATGCGCCGCATTCCGCTCGGCTCCACCGACGTGACCATCACCGACTACTGCCTGGGCACGATGACCTGGGGCAACCAGACCCCCGAGGAAGACGCCCATCGCCAGATGGACATGGCGCTCGATGCGGGCATCGACATCGTCGACACCGCCGAGATGTATCCGGTGAACCCTGTCCGTGCCGAGACCGTGGGCGTGACCGAGCAAATCCTCGGCACCTGGAACGCGAAGAACCCGGGGCGGCGGGGCGATTATACGCTCGCCACCAAGATCACCGGCAAGAACGGGTCCTTCGTGCGTGTCGGCGAGGACATCACGGCCGAGACCTTCACGCAGGCGCTCGATACCTCGCTCGGGCGGCTGCAGACGGATCATGTCGAGATCTACCAGCTGCACTGGCCGAACCGGGGCAGCTACCACTTCCGCCAGAACTGGGGCTACGACCCTTCGGGTCAGGACAAGACCAAGACGCTGGCAAACATGGCCGAGGTTCTGGAGGCGGCGGATGCCGCGCAGAAGGCCGGAAAGATCGGACATTTCGCGCTGTCGAACGAAAGCGCCTGGGGCACGGCTCAGTGGATTCGCATCGCCGAGGAGAAAGGGTTGCCGCGGGTGCAGTCGATCCAGAACGAGTATTCGCTGCTCTGCCGGCACTACGACACCGATCTCGCGGAACTGGCGGTGAACGAGCAGGTCACGCTTCTGGCCTATTCCCCGCTGGCCGCCGGCCTTCTGACCGGGAAGTACCAGGGCGGCGCCGTGCCGAAAGGCAGCCGGCGGGAGGCCAACCACGAGCTTGGCGGGCGCGCGACCGAACGCGCCTTCGCCGCGGTCGACGCCTATCTCGACATCGCGCGGCGCCACGGTCTGGACCCCGTCCATATGGCGCTTGCCTTCACGGTGCAGCGGCCCTTCCCGGTTTCGACGATCTTCGGCGCCACCACGTCGGAGCAGCTGGCCCATATCGTCGAAGGCCTCGACGTGACGCTGGACGCGGCAGTGCTGGAGGAAATTGACGCAACGCACCGCGCGATGCCCATGACATATTGAGCTATCTTGCAATTCTGTGGATGAGCTGTGGATAAGTCGCGTTTCTTTCAGGATTGACGACACATGGTTCTGTTTTGCGGTGGTTGGTGTTGAAAATATGATACGCTGGATCGGTGCGGTTTCCACAGGTGCCAGCGGTATCGGTCTCGGAATGGGCCTGTTGGAACGGGCCACCGAGGGAGGGTAGGATGCCGACCATTCTTTGCTACGGCGACAGCAACACGCACGGGACCGTGCCGTTAACCGCGCTGGGCCAGTTCGCGCGCTATCCGAAGGGTACGCCCTGGCCCGATGTGCTGGCGGAGCGGCTCGGAGCCGATTTTGACGTCATTTCAGAGGGTTTGCCCGGGCGGACAACCGTTCATGACGATTCCGTGGAAGGTGGCAAACGCTCCGGTCTGGACGTGCTGCCGGCGATCCTGCCAAGCCATGTGCCCGTAGACCTGATGTTGCTCATGCTCGGCACGAACGACCTCAAGCCCCGCTTCTCCGTCACGGCGGCCGAAATCGCGCGAAGTGTCGAGCGGCTGGTGCTGGAGGCGCGGGGCATCGTGCCGGGCCTCGATGTCATGGTGATCGCTCCGGCGCCGGTTCGCGGGGCGGGCGTTCTGAAGACCATCTTTGAAGGGGCTGAAGTAAAACAGGAAAATCTCGCCCCGCTAATGAAGGAGGCCGCCGCGCGGCAGCGTTGTGGGTTCTTCGACGCGGGTGGGCATGTGACCGTGTCACCGGTGGACGGCGTGCACTGGACGCCGGAGGACCACAAGCGTTTCGCCGAGGCATTAGCTCGAAGGATTGTCGATCATTTCAAGAGTGTTACGGGCGAAAGTTAAACCCGCCGCAACGCTGCGCGCACATGGTCGCCGAAAGCTCTGTCGGACACCGTTGCCTCTCGCACCAGCCAGTCGAAATGGCGGCTGTTGGCCCGCACGCGTTCCCGGTCGCGGAAGGCGATGTAGTGGCGGCCCACATAGATGACGGCCAGACGCGGCCCGAAGACCGTGAGAGGCGCGGAAAACACGTGCCGCGCGTCGAACAGAAACAGACGCAGGCTGGGAAAGAGCTGGTCGTAGACCTCGGCGAACCAGTGCAGCTGTTCGCGCCGGACCCCGGGGTCCAGCCCCTCGTAATAGCTTGTTCCGGAAACGAAACTTTCGAACTCATGGAGTGAGATGGCGATTTCGTAGTCGCTTGTCGTGCCGCGCATCCATTCCAGCCGTGCATGGGCCGCCGCGATGGCCTGACCTGGCGTCTTCACCTTGGCGGGCGCGTATTCCCATTCTATCAGTGCGTCGGTCTTGAGTACGTCGGGCATCGTCGCCGGGACATGGCGGATCTTGTAGCCTGCCGCCTCCTCGTGCCAGGCGAAGATCTGGTCGTCCGCGCCCGTCGCCCGGCCCGCCTCGGAAATCGACAGGGAGGTGTCGATCAGCGCGCTCACCCGCTCGGGCCGGTCCGAAAGGCCCAGAAGCCAGTCGCTCGACACCCCCAGCGACGTCGCAATATTCGCCACCACGTGGCCGCCGGGCATGCGCACATCCTCGGTCGCGAGCATCTGGGTGATGGTCGACCTGTCGATCCCCACCGCCCGGGCCAGCGCGGCACGGCTCGTTCCCGCATCCGCCATGGCGGCCATCAGCCGGTCGCGGAAGACGCTTGCACGGGTTCGCTTGTCGAGAATGTCCGGCATTGTTGAAAAAAATCACCCAAGTTGATTTCACTGATTAGAAAACCCCTACTGCCCGCAAAACGCAAGTTCCGATAGCCATGAAAGTGCCGCGGGGGACGCGGCGCGAAAGTCCGAAAGGTTACAGGCGCTTGCCTGCTCCATCGGACAACCCACGGGGAACGAAACCGGATGCGGGTCGAATGGCCGACGCTATTGCTGATTATTGCCTCCTACGCGGCGTGGCTCGCGGCGCTCTTCCTGCTCCCGGGGCACTCGCTGGCAGCGGCGATTGTCCTTTGCACCCTGGCCATCACGCTCCATTCCTCGTTGCAGCACGAAGTGACCCACGGTCACCCGTTCAATGAACGCCGCCTCGGGGAGGTGCTGGTCTTCGGTTCGCTCAACCTCGTCATCCCCTACCTGCGCTTCCGCGACACCCACCTCGCGCACCATATGGACGCGCGGCTGACCGACCCCTACGACGACCCGGAGTCGAACTACCTCGACCCGGCGGTCTGGCAGACGCTGCCGCGTTGGGTGCGGCGAGGTTTCGCCTTCAACAACACGCTCCTGGGGCGGATGGCCATCGGCCCGCTGGTGGGGCAGATCGCCTTCATGGCGACGGATTGGCGGTCGATCCGCGCGGGCGACCGGGCCGTGCGCAACGGTTGGCTGTGGCATGTCCCGGCGGTCGTCGTGGTTCTGACCGCCGTGATCCTGTCGCCCATGCCGCTCTGGGCCTATGCGCTGTCGGTCTATCTCGGCCTGTCGGTCCTCAAGATACGCACCTTTCTCGAACACCAGGCCCATGAGCGCAGCTCGGCCCGCACCGTCATCATCGAGGATCGTGGTCCGCTCGCCTTCCTGTTTCTGAACAACAACCTGCATGTGGTTCATCACATGCACCCCAGGCTGCCGTGGTATCGCCTGCCGCGTATCTACTTCAACAATCGAGACAAATACCTGCGCCGCAACAACGGCTACCGGTATTCAAGCTATGCCGAGATCTTCCGCCGTCACCTGACGCGCGCGAAGGACCCGGTGCCGCATCCGCTTTATCCCGACCCCTGAGACCATCAGCCTTGCGCAGGTCGACGCCCCGGGCGATGTAGCGGCGCCATGCCGATCTGGATCCTCGCCACTCTGTTCGCCGCCTTCATGCAGAACCTGCGGTTTCTGCTGCAACGGCATCTGAAGGTCACGACGCTGTCGACCATGGGCGCCACATGGGCGCGCTTCGCCTTCGCCATGCCCTTCGTCGCGGTGGCGCTTGCGGTCTACAGCGGGCTCACCGGGCAGGGCCTGCCCGTCACGCCGGCCGCCTTCTGGGGCTACATATCGGTGGGCGCACTGGCGCAGATGCTGGCCACGGCCTTCGTCGTGGCGCTGTTCGCGCGGCGGAACTTCGCGGTGGGGATCACGCTGAAGAAAAGCGAGGTGATCCTGACAGCGCTGGTCGGCCTCGTCGTTCTGGGCGAGGGTGTTTCCCTCCCGGTCGTGGCGGCCATCGCCGTTGGGTTCGTGGGCGTGGTGCTGTTGTCCGACCCGCCGCCGACGGACCGCGTGTTGCCGTGGAAAGACAGGGTGTTCAACGTGGCCTCGGGCTACGGTCTGGCGTCGGGGCTGCTCTTCGGCGTTTCGGCGGTCTGCTACCGTGGTGCGACGCTTTCGCTGCCGGAGGGCGATGCGCTGCTGCGCGCCGGGGTGGCGCTGCTGGCGGCGACGGTGGTGCAGACGGTGACGCTCGGGATATGGCTGGCGCTGCGCCAACCGGGCCAGATCGGCCGCGTCATCGCAGCATGGCGGATCGCTGTGCCCACCGGGCTGACCTCGATGCTGGGCTCACTGGGCTGGTTCACCGCCTTCGCGCTTCAGACAGCGGCCTATGTGAAGGCGCTGGGGCAGGTGGAACTGGTCTTCACCTTCCTCTTCTCCGTGTTCTGGTTGCGCGAACGCTCCTCGCCCAAGGAGATCGGAGGCATCGCCCTGATCGTCGGATCGCTCCTGCTGATCATCCTTGGCTCCGTCTAGGCCGCGATCGCGCACGCCCGGAGTGCGCAAAACCCGTTCGCACCTTTGCGCGGCATGCGTCTAGAGCCGTCGGAACCGGCTGATCTCGGTCGAATTGTCGAAAAACGGCACGCCGGGGTGGGCGCGGCCCTCCAGGATCGCGGTCAGTTCGGCCAGCACGACCTCGGTGATGAACGGCATGTCGAAGCGGCGTGCGTCTTCGAGGGGAACCCATTGCAGATGGCTCAACTCATCCTCGGCGCGCGAGAAATCGTCGGGATCGTTGCGCAGGTCCTCGGCGCGGGCCAGCAGGAAGCGCGCGTCGAAGCGGCGCGGCCGGCCGGGTGGCGTGACGGCGCGAAAGATGAAGCGCAGCGCGCCGCCATCGGGCAGATGGCCGGTGCCGAGGTATCCGCGCCAACCCCGCGGCGCGTCGAGCGCTGTCGCACGCGGATCAATCGCACCAAGCAACAGGCCGGTTTCCTCCCACAACTCCCGCGTGGCCGCGGCGATCACGGCCTCGGCCGGGGTGTCGGTTTCGGCGGCCAGACGGCTCGCGCAATCTTCGGAACTGGGTGAGGCCAGCGGGATCGTGGCGTCCACGGCGTCGACCGCGCCGCCGGGAAAGACGAATTTCGATGGCATGAACGCCGCCGATTTGCCGCGCTGCCCCATCAGGACGCGGCGCGTCCCGCCATCCTCGCGCAGCACGATGATGGTGGCCGCGTCGCGGAGGGCGGTCTTGTCGGTCAGAACCCGTGCATCCGTTTGGCCCATTGCACCCCCACGATCAGCCCCTTGAACCTCGGCAAGAGGTAAAGGGCCATGGCGACGACGCCAACCGAAAAGGTCCCGGCCAGCACCAGCGGCGGCGGTTGCCATCTCTCGAACACGACCAGCATCAGTGTGCCCATGACCTTGGCCGTCAATAGGATCGAGAGGTAGGCGGGCCCGTCATCGGCGCGGGCGTGGTGAAGGTCCTCTCCGCAGGAGGGGCAGGCGTCCACC
This sequence comes from uncultured Roseicyclus sp., assembly GCA_964578115.1. Classification (GTDB taxonomy): domain Bacteria; phylum Pseudomonadota; class Alphaproteobacteria; order Rhodobacterales; family Rhodobacteraceae; genus Roseibacterium. Next base: position 21,032 of record CAZOBK010000015.1, on the reverse strand, counting down.
AGCTTGAGATAGCCCGAATAGAGCGAGCCCTCGCCGCAGGAGGGGCAGCGCTGGCGCAGTCCCTTGGCGATCGCAGGCCATGCGGGGCGTTCGGGCGGGCCGGGGCGGAATTCGGGCCGAAGCTCCAGATGTTCCGTGTCGTGTGTGTCGGTCATGTGGGAGGGATCAACGTTGGTCATGCCCGCAACATGGTGCGGACCGGGCGCCGCGTCCATCCCGATCCGCGTTTTCGCGGGTGGCGCGCGTTTTTTTCGACGGAAACGCCCGGCCCGCCCGTGAACAGGATCAGACAGGCAAGCAAAGGAGAAACGCATGTCGATGTGGAAAGCAGCCCTTCTGGGCGCCCTGATCCCCGCAGCCCTCGTTCTGCCCGCCATGGCGCAGGACGGGTCCCCCCGAGGTCCGCAGATGGCCTTCGAGACCTTCGACCTCGATGGCGACGGCGCGGTGACGCTGGAGGAAATGGAAGGCGCGCGCGCTGTCAGGTTCGCCGAGGCCGATGCCAATGGCGATGGCATGCTCGACCGTGACGAATTGCTCGCGGCGGCGGCCGGGCGCATGGAGCGCGGTATCGACCGGATGATCGAGCGAGTGGACGCCGACGGAGACGATGCGGTGAGCCTCGAGGAAATGGCCGAGGCTCGGTCCGGCCGGCGCGGTCCGGGACCCGAGGCGATGTTCGAGCGCTTCGATGCCGATGGTGACGGTGCAGTCACGCAGGCGGAGTTCGATGAGGCCGTCGGGGCGTTCCGCGGGCGGCATGGCGGCCACGGTGGCCCGCGTCATCGCGGCTGAGCGGGCCCGGGCGATGCGGGGGGCGGGCCGGGGCCCGGGTCGGGGTTCGAAGCTGGGTTCGGGCCGCCCTTTGCGCGGAGGCATTCCGGGGGCTATGGAGGATCATGGAACCGATGCATGCCGATGGCGCGGACGAGCTTGCGGCGCTCGACGACGCGGGCCTGATGGTGCTGTTTGCGCGGGGCGACGGGCAGGCCGCGCGCTTGCTCACCGCGCGGCTTCTGCCCCGGGCGCTGCGGCACGCGGCGCGGGTTCTGGGAGATGCGGCGGAGGCAGAGGACGTGGCACAGGAAGCGATGATGCGGCTTTGGCGCGCGGCGCTCGACTGGCGTCCGGACGGGCCGGCGCAGCCGGCGACATGGCTGCACAAGGTCGTGGCAAATCTCGCTGTCGACCGGTTGCGCAAGGCGCGCCGCGCGACGGGGCTCGACCCCGACATCCCCGATGGCGCGCCGGGCGCGGAGGCGCGGCTGACTGACGCCGACCGCATGGCCGCGCTGGACGCGGCGCTTGCCACCCTGCCCGAGCGGCAGCGGCAGGCGGTGGTGCTGCGGCATATCGAAAGCATGTCGAACCCCGAGATCGCCGAGATACTCGATATTGGTGTCGAGGCGGTCGAGAGCCTGACAGCACGGGGAAAACGCGCTTTGAAACAGGCGCTTGACGGGCAGAAGGAGGCCCTGGGCTATGGCGAATGACAGGCATGAGAAGCCGGAGGATCCCCTCGACGCGCTGTTTGCGGCGGCGCACCGGGCGGAGCCCGGCGCGGATCTGGTCGCGCGGGTTCTGGCGGACGCGGATGCCGTCCAGCGCGACGTGGCCCGGACACGACAGCCGACGAACCGGGCCGGTGTCCTGCGCCGGCCGCCTGCCTGGATCACCGCGCTCGGCGGCTGGGGCGGGTTCGGCGGCGTCACTGCGGCCGGTCTCGTCGGGCTGGCCGTGGGCTTCTGGTCGCCCGACATGATCGACGTGCTGAGCGGCGGACAGCTCTGGACGCTCTCGGGTGGGGGGCTGAGCCCCGACCTCACGGCACTGGCACTGGAGAACGGCGATGTCTGAAACCCCGGATACGCCGCCGCGCCGGAGCGGGCGCGGCATCAAGATCGCGCTGGCGGTGTCGCTGGCGCTGAACCTCCTTGTGGCCGGACTCGTCGGCGGAGCGATCCTCGGCCGGCCCGCCCCGGGCGAGGCGCCCGCGATCCGCACCCTCGGCCTCGGTCCCTTCGCGTTGGCCCTGCCACGCGAGGCGCGGGACGAGGTGCGGGACCGCATCGAGGCCGACATGGCGGACTTGCGGCGCAACCGGGCCGAGATCGGCCGCAGCCTCATGGCGGTGCGTCGCGCGCTGCTGAGCGATCCGTTCGACCGTGAGGCGGCATCCCGCGCGCTCGGAGGATCGCGGGATGCGGCGATCGCGCTTCAGGCGCAGGGTCACGGGGCGCTTCTGGACACGCTGGAAGGGATGTCACCGGGCGAACGAGCCGAGGTGGCCGAGCGCATGGGCCGCACGCTCAGGCGCCTGGCGCGCGGTGATCGCGGCGGGTCCTGAGCCTAGGCCGCGGAGGACGCGCCCTCGGCGACCGTCACCCGGTCGCGCCCGAGCGATTTGGAGTTGTAGAGCGCGCTGTCGGCCCGCGCGATGACATGTTCAGCCGTTTCCATACTCGCTGGGTCAGCAAAGGCCACGCCTACCGACATCGTCACGGTGATCGATGCGCCGCTGTCACCCACCGCGAAAGGGGGGGCCGCGATGGATCGGCGCAACTTCTCGGCACAGTCCATGGCGGTCGCGTGATCGGCATCTGCGAAGGCGACGAGAAACTCTTCGCCACCCAGACGGGCCACCAGGTCGCCCGAGCGCAGTCCGTCGCGCAGGCGGCGGCTGATCCTGCGAAGGACCTCGTCGCCGGCGGCGTGGCCGTGGCGGTCGTTGATCTCCTTGAAATGATCGAGGTCCAGCATCATCACGACGAGGCCCTTGCCCGGCCGAGCCATCATCTGTTCCAGCCGGAAAAGTCCGTAGCGGCGGTTGTGTAAGCCGGTGAGACTGTCCGTCACCGCAAGTTCCAGCCCGGCGCGCAGGCTGGCGCGCAGCTTGTCGGCCTGCCGCTTGCGACCAAGCTGCGCGCGGATGCGGATGGCGAGCTCTTGCGTGTCGACGGGCGCATAAAGGATGTCGGAGGCCCCGAGATCGAGCGCAACTGCCGCGCGTTCCGTATCGCCCTCCGGCAGGACCATGAGCGTGGCGGCATGGCGTGTCGCCGGGCGCGACCGCAGATCCGACAGCAGCCGCAGACCGTCGTTGCGGTCCGTCAGGTCGGCGGAGATCACGAAGACATCCGCGCTTCCGCTGGCGTCCACGGTCAGCTCGGTCAGCGCGGTCTCGCGCGGCACGACCCGAACCTCGCCACCGACCTTGTCGTCTAGCGCCGTCTTCCAGACCACGGCCCCTTTGTTTCCGGGCGCCACCAGCCAGATGCGGCCCGGGCGGGACCTGGCCTCGAAACCTGCCATGGCCTCGGCAAAGCCGTGGCCCGCGCCGTATTCGCCGCGCTCGCGCAACTCGCGCACGGTGTCGCGTGCGCGGATGAGCGACCGGACACGGGCCAGCAGCGTCACCTCGTCCACGGGTTTGGTCAGGAAATCGTCGGCGCCCGCCTCGAGCCCCGCCATCTTCGAGGCCCTGTCGCTGAGTGCGGTCACCAGCAGGACCGGGATGTCCGCCGTTTCGGGATCGCCCTTGATACGGCGGCAGACCTCCAGCCCGGACATGTCGGGCATCAGCACGTCGAGGATGATCAGGTCGGGCCGGTGGTCATGGACCGCCCGAAGCGCGGCCGCCCCGCTGTCGGCCTGCTCGACCGTGTAGCAGGCATCAACGAGTTTGACCTTCATGACGATGCGATTCGTGGCTACGTCGTCGACGATCAGGATTCGCCCCGTCATGCTGTCCTCATCAAGTGTTGCCTGTATGTTTGGTGACTCACGTTGTGGCCCCGAATGGTTAACAAACTCTTTAACACGCAGGGAGGCGTTTGGCATGCAGCAGGAATTGGCCGAGATCGGCGCGATGCGCGCGCTCGCCTGGCTGGCAGGGCGGGAGGATCTGCTGGACGTGTTCCTCGGTTCAACCGGCACAAGCCCCGAGGATGTGCGCACCCGCGCCGCCGAGCCGGATTTTTTGGCCAGCGTTCTCGATTTCGTGCTGATGGATGACGCCTGGGTGATCGCCTGCGCCGAGACGCTGGAGATGGCGCCCGAGCGGCTAATCGAGATGCGGCAGGCCCTGCCCGGTGGCGGCCTGCCCAACTGGACGTGACCGCGCAGGGCAGCACAGGTGCTTGTATTCAGTCGTGTTCGCCGGAATTCAGGATCGAAAGCAGTCGCTTGAGTTCAAGGGCTTCGCCCGCGCTCAGCTTCGCATTGAAATGATCCATGTTCTCGAGGCAGACCGGACGCGCCGCGACGAGGCGGGCCTGGCCCTCCTCGGTCAGCGTCACCGTGGTCGTGCGCCGGTCCTCGCGGCCCATCTCGCGCGCGATCAGACCGTCGTCTTCCAGTTGCCGAAGGGCGCGTGACGTCGCGGTGCGATCGATTCCCACGAACTGCGCGATCTCGGACGGGTTCTTGAGCCCCTCCTCCTCGACGGCCAGAAGGATGCACCAGCCGACACGCGTCAGCCCGTACTCTCGAAGACCGCTTTCCACCCTGCGCTCGACGATGCGTGCCGTGCGGGTGATTTGAAAGCTCAAGCTGGAGTGCAGCCCGAATTTTGACCTGATGCCATCCATTGTGCGAAGGGCTATATGCGCGTCAATGCGTCTTGTCACGCATTAACACACATCATTGCAGGAGATACGAATCATGACGGTGGAGGCCATCCTCTTCGACAAGGACGGAACGCTGTTCGATTTCGAAGCGTCCTGGGCGGGATGGATGCATGGCATGATCGCTGAAATGGCCGAGGGGAACCACCCCTTGGCCGCGGCGCTCGCCGCCTCGTTGCGCTTCGACATGGCCGCGCGCCGCTTCGCGCCAGACAGCCCGGTGATCGCGGGCACGCTGGCCGAGGTCGCGCCCCTTCTTGTGCCGCATCTGCCCGCGATGAGCCTGGACGATATCATCGCGCGCCTCGAGGCCTCGGCGGGCACTGTCGCCATGGTGCCGGCTGTCCCGCTCCATCCTCTGCTGGAGGGTCTCCGCGCAGGTGGTTATGCGCTGGGGGTCGCGACGAACGCCAGCGAAGGCGAGGCGCGTTCGCATCTCTACGCGGCCGGCATCACGACGTTTTTCGACTTCGTCGCGGGTTGCGACGCGGGCTACGGGGCCAAACCCGCGCCGGGCATGTGTCTGGCCTTCGCGCGTCACCTCGGTCTGCCGCCGGAGGCGGTGCTCATGGTTGGCGACAGCCTGCACGATCTGACGGCCGGTCGCGCGGCCGGCATGCGTACGGCGGGCGTCCTGACCGGGCTGGCCACGCGCGAGGATCTGACACCCCATGCCGATGTGGTGCTCGCGGATATCGGCCACTTGCAGGCATGGCTCCCCGGCGTGGGGGCCGCGCGGTTGCGGCCTCGGGCCGGGTGAAGGAAAACGACACCTCGTGTCGTGGAATGGCCACAAGCCGGGCCGGGGCCTGTGGTCTAGTGATCCCGCAGGATCGGACCGCCACGGGGAGATCACCATGAACGACGAAGCGCCCATAGGCCGGAAGGCAGCGGGCCGCCGGGCCGGAGGCCGACGCGGCCATGCCGACCGAGCCGGTGGCGCCGCGATCTCACAGACGCCATGGCGGATCCCGGTCAATCCGGACCGGCCGACCGAGCCTCTCGACGAAGCAGGCATTGCCGCCATCCACCGCGGCGCCATGCGCATACTGTCCGAGATCGGGATCGAGTTCCTCAACGAGGATGCAGTGGCCCATCTGAAGGCCGCAGGCTGCACAGTCGAGGGTCTGACCGTCCGCTTCGACCCGGCCTTTGTCGAGGAAATGGTCGCGCGCGCGCCCGTACAATTCACCCTGACCCCGCGCAATCCCGACCGGGCGATCCCGGTGGGCGGGCGGCACATGCTGTTCGGCAACGTCTCCTCGCCGCCCAACGCATGGGACCTCGACCGCGGCAAGCGGCCGGGCGATTTCGAGACCTACCGCGAGTTCATCAAGCTGACGCAGTATTTCAACTGCATGCATTTCGCCGGCGGCTACCCGGTGGAGCCGATCGACATCCACCCTTCGGTGCGGCACCTCGACTGCCTCTTCGAGAAGCTGACGCTCACCGACAAGGTGGCCCACGCCTACAGCCTCGGGACCGAGCGGGTCGAGGACGTGATGGAGATGGTGCGCATCGCGGGCGGGCTTTCGCACGAGGAATTCGACGCGAGCCCGCGGATGTACACCAACATCAACTCGGTCAGCCCGCTGAAACATGACTGGCCGATGCTGGACGGGGCCATGCGGCTTGCGCGGCGGGGCCAGCCCGTGGTCGTCACGCCCTTCACGCTGGCGGGTGCCATGGCGCCTGTGACGCTGGCCGGTGCCGTGGCCCTCAGCCTCGCCGAGGGGCTGTCCGCCATCGCGCTGTTGCAATGGATCGCGCCCGGTTGCCCGGTGGCCATCGGCACCTTCACCTCGAACGTGGACATGAAATCCGGTGCGCCCGCCTTCGGCACGCCGGAATACATGCGCGCCACGCAGATGACCGGACAGATGGCGCGGTTCTACGGCCTACCGATGCGCGCCTCGGGCGTCTGCGCGGCCAACGTGCCCGACGGGCAGGCGATGTGGGAGACGGCCAATTCGCTCTGGTCGGGCGTGCAGTCTGGGGCCAACATCATCTATCACGCCGCCGGATGGCTGGAGGGCGGCCTGATCGCCAGCCCCGAGAAATTCGTCATGGATTGCGAGCTGATCCAGCAGGTTCAGCGCTATTTCGAGCCGCAGCTGACCGCGACGACGGATGCCGACCTGGGCATCGAGGCCATCGCGGAGGTCGGCGCGGGCGGGCATTTCTTCGGCTGCGCCCATACGCAGGAGCGCTACCAGACGGCATTCTACCAGCCGTTCCTGTCGGACTGGCGCAATTTCGAGGCCTGGCGCGCCGAGGGCGGCGTCTGGACCGTCGAGCGCGCCAACGGTCTCTACAAGCGCATCCTCGCGGAGTTCGAGCCACCCCCGATGGACCCGGCGATCCGTGAGGAACTCACCGCTTTCGTAGACAGGCGCAAGGCAGAGGGCGGCGCGCCCACCGACTTCTGAGGCAGGCCGCGCGGCCGGAAAGCCTTTCTTTACGGGTCGCTTCTAGTCTGCCGGCTCTGGCCGGGGTGCGTGCCGCGCCTCATTTCGGACGGAGGCCCGATGCACGGCATGGTAAACCGCGCCCTGCAGGGCTTCATCGTTGCCAATTACGGGCCGGACGTCTGGGCAGAGGTGCGCAGCGTCGCGCGTCTGCCCGAGGATGGGTTCGAGGCGATGCATCGTTATGATCACGCGGTGACGCTCACCTGTTTCGGCGCCGCCGTGGATGTGCTCGGCAAACACCCCAACGCGCTTCTGGAAGATATTGGCACCTATCTCGTCACCGATCCGCAGCTCGAACCCCTGCGCCGGTTGCTCCGCTTCGGGGGTGGAACCTTCATGGAATTCCTCGTCTCGCTGGAGGAGTTGCCCGATCGCGCGCGGCTGGCGATGCCCGAACTCGAGATGCCGGAGATCACGCTTCACGCCGAGGGCTGCGGCCTCTTCACCATCTCCGCGCGCTGGCCGGTGCCGGGCATCGCGCCGCTCCTGCTGGGCGCCCTGCGCGCCATGGCCGACGATTACGGCGCGCTCGCGTTCCTGGAACTGGCCGGGATCGAGGGCGGCCGGGAACGGTTGCGCGTCCGCATATTCGACACCGATTTCAACGAGGGGAAGGCGTTCTCGCTGGGGCAGGTGGCGCAATGAACAGGCCGGATGGCTCCCGTTGCACCACGGATTCCGTCGGCGTGGCGGCACTCGACCGGCTATTGCCGATGCACGTGCTGCTCGCGCCCGACAGGACGATCCGCCACGCCGGGCCCACCCTCGAAAAGATGGCGGGGCGCGGGCCACTCGCCGGTCAGCCGGCCGACCGGGTGTTCGACCTGCGCCGCCCCTGCGGTCTGGAAGAGTTCGACCGGCTGCTCGCGGCCGACGGTCAACGGCTGACCCTTGCCTTGCATGGCGCCGAGGACCTGCCGTTGCGCGGTGTGCTGGTCCGGATGCCCGATGGCGGCGCGTTGATCGACATGTCGCTGGGGCTGAGCTTCGAACGCGGCGTGACCCGTTTCGACCTGAACGGATCGGATTTCTCCCCCTGTGACCAGACGGTCGAACTCCTGTATCTGCAGGAGGCGAACGCCGTCATCGCGCGGCTGTCCCGCCAGCTGACCGATCGCCTGTCCGCCGCGCGCGAAGCGGCTGAGCATCAGGCACTGACCGATCCGTTGACGGCGCTGGCCAACCGACGCGCGATGGACATCGAGCTGCGCCGCCTGCTGGAGGATCCCGGTGCGGAGTTCGCGCTGCTCCATCTCGATCTCGATTTCTTCAAGCAGGTCAACGACACGAGGGGGCACGCCGCCGGCGATCACGTTCTGGCCGAAGTCGCGGACATTCTGCGCAGAGATCTTCGTGGCATGGACATGGCCGCGCGCGTTGGCGGGGACGAGTTTCTGGCCATTCTGCGCGATACCACGTCGCCCGAGGCGATTTCGGCGCTGGCCGAACGGCTCATCCGACGGATCGAACGGCCCATCCCCTTCGAGGGCAGCGTTTGCCGCGTATCTGCCTCCATCGGTGTCGTGGCGACGACCGTCTATGGCATACGGCCAAGCGCCGACCTCATGGTGGCCGATGCCGATGCGGCGCTCTATCGCGCCAAGAAGGCGGGGCGCGCGACATTCGCGATCCACGGGCGGCAGGCCGAAACCCTGAACCGGGAAAAGCGCATGGACGACCCGCGCAGGCGCTGAATGCTGGCCGTGGCGCGCCGGCGGTCTAGTCTTGGAGTGCAGTCCCACCTCCCTTCGCATGAAACGGCACGCCATGACCGACATCCCCTTTTCCCCGCGCGTGCGCAGCGTGCCTTCGACCCGGCTGGCACGGCTGGGCCACATGGGTGGCCTCGCCACCGGTCTTGCGGGTGACCTCGCGATAGGGGCGGGGCGCGCGTTGGCACGCGGAGAGCGTCCGCGCCTTGACCGGCTCATCCTCAGTCCCGGCAGCGTGGAGCGTATCACCGACCGGCTGTCGGAGATGCGCGGCGCGGCAATGAAACTGGGTCAGCTGATGTCGATGGAAACGGGCGACCTGCTGCCGCGCGAGCTGTCGAACATCCTCGCGCGGTTGCGCGCCGAGGCGCATACCATGCCGCCCAAACAGCTCAAGACCGTGCTGGAGACCAATTACGGAGCCGATTTCCGACGTCTCTTCAAGGGCTTTGACGCGCAACCCCTGGCGGCGGCGTCCATCGGTCAGGTGCATCGCGCCACCGCCGCAGACGGCACGGCGCTCGCCATCAAGATCCAGTATCCCGGTGTGCGCGAGGCCATCGACAGCGATCTCGACAACGCCGCAGCGCTGATCCGCTGGAGCGGCATGGTGCCGGCGGAACTCGACCTCGGCCCGCTCATGGCCGAGGCGCGCCTGCAACTCCATGAAGAGGCGGACTACGCCCGCGAGGGCGCCTGCATGGCGCGTTTCGCTGCACTTTTGGAGAAGGACGACCGCTTCGTGGTGCCGTGCTACCGCCCTGATCTGTCGGCTGGCGGCGCGCTCGCGATGAGCTATGAGCCCTCCGCCCCCATCGAGACGCTGGCCGACGCGCCCGCCGACACCCGCGACCGCGCCGCGTCGTCTCTGATCGAGCTTTGCCTGCGGGAGCTGTTCGATTTTGGCCTGATGCAGACCGATCCGAATTTCGCCAACTACCGTTGGCGGCCCGAAACGGGGCAGATCGTGCTGCTGGATTTCGGCGCGACGCGCGAGATCGGAGAGGGGCTGGCGCATGGGCATCTGGAGCTGATGCGCGCGGGCCTCGCACGCGACCGCGACGGCGTACTTGCGGCGCTTGAGGGGCTGGGCTTCGTCCGTCCGGGTCTGGCCGAGCGGCACCGCACGGCGATCCTCGACATGGCCGAGATGGGCTTTGCCGCGCTTGACGGCCCGCTCGATTTCGCCACTGACGATCTGCCCGACCGGATGCGGCGACGGGGCATGGAGATCGGCAGCGAGCGGGACTTGTGGCATATCCCGCCCGCCGAAACCCTGTTCCTGCAGCGCAAGATCGGCGGGCTCTACCTGCTGGCCGCGCGGCTGGGCGCGACGGTGGATTTCCCCCGTCTGCTCACGCGCTGGGCCTGAGGTTCAGGCCGGCGGCCGCTTCCTGAACCGGTCGAGCGCCCACCAATAGGGTGCGGGATCGTCCGCGATCAGCCCCTCGATGGCGCGGTTCATCGCCGTGGCGTCGGCCTCGGCGTCGCCGCTGGGAAAACCGTCCAGCGGCGGAAAGATTTCCAGCCTGTTCCGGCGCAGGCGCACCGGCAGGACGATGGCGTTCGACATGCCCGCGATGCGCGCCAGCGAATTGCTGGTGGCCGCCGGGACACCGAAGAACTCCGCCCAGACGAAGCCGCGCCCGCCGAATTCGAGGTCGGTCGCGAACCAGGTGATGTCGCCCGCCTTCAGACCGCGCGCTATGGCGCGGATGTCCTTGGCGGGCAGGACGCGGTCGGTGAAGGCGGTGCGCGCCCATTGCAGCACCTCGTCGGCCGCCGCGTGGCTGGGGGCGCGGTAAAGCCCGGTGAAGCACCGGTCGCCGCGCGGCAGCTGGTCGGTGAAGGCGCCGTTGAGCTCGGTCGAATTGTAGTGGCAATTCAGCAAGATGATGCCGCGCCCCGTATCGCGCGCGGCCTCGAAATGCTCCAGCCCCTCGAAGCTTGCCCGAAATGCCGGCGCGTCCTTGCGGTAGGAGAACCAAGTTTTCAGCGCCACCAGGAGCGATGTCGCCAGATGCCGCGTCGAGGCGCGGGCCAGACGCGCGCGCTCCGCGTCCGACAGGCTCGGCAAGCAGCGGTCGATGTTGCCGCGCGTCGTCCGGCGCAGTCTCGGCCAGAGCCACAGCGCCCCGGCAAGCGGGCGCGCGAGATACGGCATCGCGCCAAGCGGGAAAAGCGCGATGCCGCGCCCCAGCAGGAGCACGAGCGCCAGCGGCCAGTTCGGTGGGCGCATCAGGCTGCGCCATGGAAAAGGGGCTCGGGTCGGCGTCATGGTCCGGGTCATTGGCACAGCCCGCGGCTTGGGCAAAGCCGAAATGCCATCCGGTCGCGCGACCTGCCTTTTCGCTGAGACCACCGAATATGCCGATTTGGCTGGTAGACCTGCCCAAAAATCCGGCAATTGCTGCATCGGTCGGCGAAAATGATCAAGAAGCGTTGCGCGCGCGCAGAACTTCTTTAACCATTTGGTCAAAGACGACGGGGGATCATGAATGCTCGACCTGCTGCTGCGCGCGGCGTTCCTGCCCGATGGGCGGGGGCCGGTGGACATCGCCGTAAGGGACGGGCGTATCGTGGAGATCGCGCCGGGGCTCCACGCTGAGGCCGCCGAGGTGATCGACGCCACGGGCCGCCTCGTGGCACCGCCCTTCGTCGACCCGCATTTCCACATGGACGCGACGCTCAGCCTCGGCCAGCCGCGGATGAACGTGTCGGGCACGCTTCTGGAGGGCATCGCGCTCTGGGGGGAGCTCAAGCCGCTCCTGACGCCGGAGGCCGTGATCGAGCGTGCGCTGCACTACTGCGACCTGGCCGTGGCGCAGGGGCTTCTGTCGATCCGCAGCCATGTGGATGTGTCGACGGCGCCGCTTGTCGGGGTCGAGGCGCTGCTGGAGGTGAAGAAGCGCGTCGCGCCTTACATTGACCTGCAACTCGTGGCCTTCCCGCAGGACGGGCTTTATCGGACGGCCGGCGCGGAAGAGAACCTGGTCCGCGCGCTCGACATGGGCGTGGACGTCGTGGGCGGTATCCCGCATTTCGAACGCACGATGGAGGAGGGTGCGGCCTCGGTGAAAAGTCTCTGCCGGATCGCCGCCGAGCGGGGCCTCCCCGTCGATCTCCATTGCGACGAGTCGGACGACCCCATGTCACGACATGTCGAGACGCTGGCGGCCGAGACCACGCGGCTGGGCCTGCAAGGCCAAGTGGTGGCAAGCCATGTGACCGCGATGCATTCCTACGACAATTACTACGCGTCGAAGCTGATCCCGCTGATCGCTGAATCCGCCATGCATGTGGTGCCCAATCCGCTGATCAACATCACGCTGCAGGGCCGGTCCGACACCTATCCGAAACGCCGCGGCCTGACCCGTGTGCCGGAACTACGGGCAGCCGGCGTCAACGTGGCCTTCGGGCAGGATTGCACCATGGATCCTTGGTATTCGCTGGGCTCGGGCGACATGCTGGAGGTCGCCCATATGGGCATCCATGCCGTGCCCATGACTTCGCGGGAGGCGATGGTCTGGGCCTTCGACAGCGTCACGCTGGGCGGTGCCGCGGCCATGGGTCTGCCCGACCCGAGCCTGCGCGTGGGCGGACCCGCGACGATGGTCGTCCTGCAGGCAAGCGACCCGATCGAGGCGATCCGCCTGCGTGCCACGCGCCTTGCCGTGATCCGCGAGGGCAGGGTCCTGTCGCGCACTTCACCGCGCGTCGCGACCCTGTCGCTCGATGGACGCCCAGACACGCTCGACCCTGCGGACTACGCTCCGCCCCGCGACTGAAAGCCCACGACTGAAAAAACGAACCAGCCAACAGGAAAGGACGCTGCCATGACCCTCACGACAACC